>JBILGT010000004.1:0-70824 GCA_044350895.1 Limisphaerales bacterium | reverse complement strand
CTATCAATGAATTTCCACGTTGGGCAGTTACTTTTTTCATACTACAAACAACCTATGACATCACTAATTGTCCCACTATCATCGATATCAAAACAATAGGCGTACGTGCTACCCAAGAGTCGCAGATTTTGAGTGGTCGCAAATCCAAGATTAGTTTTAATTTTCACACCTCTGTGGAGCGTATAAAAATCAATATATGACAGCGATGTTGTCAAGGTTGCATCTGTAAGTGTTAACGTCTCGACGGAGCTTAATGGTACAAATGAACCTGGAGTAGCAATTGCTGAATCAGGGCCACAGAGTGGTTGTAGTGTGAAGAGGGTAGAACTTCCCACACTTACTCGGTAGCCTTGCAGCCTATTATTTATAGCGTTACAACTAGGATCTGTGGGGGTCTCGCGCACTCGTGCTTTTGTCTGGGCTGTTCTCAGCAACTGTTGCAGGCTTTTGGCGGAAGAAACTACTTGCTGGCGATCTCGAAAGGTGACAAAGCCAGCAATGCTTCCACCTACAATAATAATCATTATGCCAACGACAACGAGTAACTCAATGAGAGCAA
The DNA here is from genome assembly GCA_044350895.1 of Limisphaerales bacterium. Classification (GTDB taxonomy): domain Bacteria; phylum Patescibacteriota; class Microgenomatia; order UBA1400; family PJMF01; genus OMIS01. The sequence continues at coordinate 70,265 of JBILGT010000004.1, read as the reverse complement.
AGCCTGACTGTTTATTGATAGAGGCGTTGGGCATGCGATTTAACATGATTTGTATTACGGATGCCTGACACAGTAGTAGGCACCACCACTATTTGTGAGTGCTGAACAGTTGCGATCCGCTGTATTACCATTCCCAGGGATTTCCATTACAGCACAGACACAAAATGTTGAAGCGGCACCTTCATATCTGTATGAGTATGTCTGGCCTGTTGCATTGGTTTTATTTCTTGGATCAACTGGTGTAGGACTACTCAGGTAACTACCACTACTTAATGTACTTACAGCAGAATTATACGAACTCTCATTAGCACTACCAGCCGGGTATGACGCATTTTGAGTTCGGTACAACACAAGTGCTTGTCGGACTGTTTCAAGATCAGTTTTTCTTCGTGCATCTCGAGCGGATTGTGACGCTTTAGTGAAGTTGGCGATTCCCACTGCGGCAATGATACCGATGATCGTCATGACCACGAGCAGTTCAATTAATGTAAAACCTAGGTTTTGTGTACGTTTTTTCATAAATTATTGCTGACTCTTCACACAAAAGTGTGTGGTTCCGCCTCCCATACCACTACAACTTGCATTTGCTGCTGAACCACTATTACCTGGGGCATTTGTACCTTCTAGTTGGGCGCAATAACAATATGTTGTAGTTGAACAGTTATTGGTATATGGATATGACATTGCATTCACCTCAGTGGGAAGGTTAAACTCCATAGCTGTCGCCATGTTGTTACAGGTGTCGTAGTTGTTATTGACTGCAAAGTACTGTTCAAAAGTGGCTTGTACTGCCTTAATATCTCCCAGTCGCTTGGTGTTGCGAGCTCTAATCTGAGCTTGACCATAGGTGGCCATACCAGCAGCAGCAATCACCATCATGATAACGATGGTTACCATCAATTCGATAAGGGTAAAACCAAGTTTTGCTTTTTTCATTGTTTATTCTTTACACAGTAGTACGTCGTACCGCCACCGATACCTGAACAGGTGTCATCTGCAGCTGAGTTACTATTTCCGCCGGATGCACCTTCCATAAATGCACAGGCGCAGTAGCTCGTAATAGTAGCATTTTGAGCACATGAGTAAGCTGTCCAAGATGCTTTTGGATCAGTAGGGAACGGATTAAGACCAGTAAATGCCACACATTGTCCAGGTGATGAAGCATTTTCAATAATCGCGTAAACACCAGCAGGGCTATAATTTTGTTCCATGGCTTTTTCAATATCTTTCATGTTGCCAATTCTAGTAGCATCACGCGCTTTTTTTTGAGCATCACTGTATGAGACAGCTCCCATGGCAACAAGTATTGCTATGATGGATATAACCACCAACAACTCAATGAGTGTAAATCCTTTTTTCAAAAAATGTGTCATACCAATTCCCTTACTTATATCCATCTTATCATAGTCATCTCTGGTTTTATTTTTCAATAGCAAAATTACCGCGCTTGCACCACAATCTCAATTTTTGAGATTGAAGAGTCAAAAGAATCCACTTTCCAATTGTCTACCAATGAAAGCTTTGCAGCATAGGTACAACTACCTGTCGGACAGCTGTACACATGCGTGGTTTTCCCCGTAGTTCCTTCAAGGTGAACTGGCGTACTTGCATCACCAAAGTCGAGAATTGCCTTCAGACTTGTTGCTCCAGGAGCATCTCCAACATACGAAAAGTCCACAGCAGCTCCACTTGATACAGTTACTTGGCGAGTGCGCGGATCAAAGAGCGGAGTAGTGTTGAAAGAGAGTACCAATGGTCGACTTGAACAGGAGCTATAACATGAATCTGAGCACTCATTGAGTCCAGTAATTAATTCACCGACACCAACATGTGTTCCCACATGACAGCATTGAAAACCATATCCTTCACAGCTGGCCACAGGACCAGTTCCCAAATCCTTCTCTGTACTTGGCAAGATGACAACAGTATCTGTCTCAACACCAACCACTCGCGACTTTTCCAAAAATTGCACATTCATATTTATGATTTTTTGAATTTCTTCTACGATTGTCTCAAACACTCGTAGTTCAACAGCACTTCGATACTCACCCCACAATACTCCTCCTGTGCCAGGTACTTTTGAAATAAATGGCGGCAAATGATTTTTGCTGATCAAAATTGGATCGTTAGAGAATTGTGAACAGATTGCTTCAACGACATATTCTGTGTCTGAAGTGAAGCGCAGCTGAATTTGTGGCTGACTAGTATCACTAATTGTACTGCGTTGTAAACATTGTGCTGAATAGCTGGAATTGTTTACTTCCCGCTGCAATGTATAGAGTGAGCTTTTGAAAGAATTTACCCCCCACCACATGAGCAGTTCTCTAGACAGAAAAAATCCACCAACGGCAACTAGGGTTAAGAACAGGAGGAAACTAAAAAAGGTTTGTAAAACCCGCATATGCTTATTAAATAAGTGTAACATACCAGCCAATAAGCTGGTTACCCCAAATAAGACTAATGATCGAGCCGATGATGAGGAATGGCCCAAACGGTATAGGTTTGCCTAATTTTGCTTTACCAAAAATAAGTAGCACAATGCCTACGACTGCACCCAAACAAAAGCTACTAAATAACCAGACTAGCACATCTGGCCAACCTACCAGCAAACTCAGAGGAACTGCCAGTTTCACGTCGCCAAATCCAAGTCCACGGCCTTTGGTAAAGAACCATAATGACCAGAAAAAGAGCACACTGACTGCCATACCGATACACGCTATTATTAGATCTTGGATTCTCATGATGCCTGCTAAAACCAGTAAGAGGCGATATGCAACAACCAGCAACGTCAGCGAAAAAACTGCTGTATCAGAAATAATGAGGTACCGGTAATCAATAATCAAAATAAAGAGCAGTATGATGCCCACCAGTAACCAAAAAAGTGGCTGCAAAAACGTGAAGGGCTGCTGGGTGAGTTGGAAAAAGAGTGAGCCCACTAAGTACCACCACACAAAAAGAAATCCCATTAATCCCTCTACAACGGGATGTGAGATTGAAAGAGCACTTTTACAATTCCGACATTTACCCCGCAGTACTGTATATGACAAAAGCGGAATGTTGTCATACCAGGCAATTGCTTTTTTGCAATTTTCGCAGTGTGAACGGCCAGATACCCATGACTCATTGATGGCAGTGCGATAGATAACCACATTCAAAAAACTTCCAATGCAGGCACCCAGAAAAAATAGAAAAAATATGAAGAGTGCAGTAAGCAAGAGCATGACCATTCCAGTGTATCACAGTGAACTAAAAACCCCGCTGATGGGCGGGGTTTCTTTTTCTTTTATACTTATTCTAAGGTAGACAGATAGCAGCTCCCTTACCGGCAAACTGACTCATAAGTGCAGCAGTTGTACGTCCTGTTGTTGTTGGAGAAGGTCCGTCACAGACAACGGTTGTCATAACGCTCAAGTCTGATGGAATTCCCCCCGTGGTAGCACAACGGGTTGTTGCTTCCTGCAAGAACGCATTAGACTGAGGTACGAAACAAATATAGGTACTAGCTCCTTGTGTGCCAGCATTATAAACGTACATTGGCCGAGCACCTGGACTGGTAGCGAGCCGAGCAATGAACGAAGACTTGAGTTCTTGAGCTCCGATACATGGTGTATTAGCCACACCCTCTGCCAACCGTGTTAAAGTTGGACATGGGGTAGTACCAACGTTAGTTGTTGGAAATGTTGTTGAAATTATACCCATCGCGACTCCTGTATTACTACTACCAGCATTTTCCTGCCATGGGAAGAATCCTTGGAAAGCATTGAAGCGGTCAATTGCCGAAAGCAGTTGCTCTGCGTCAGAACGAGTACCAGTATCCCGACCTCTATTAATTTGTTCTACTGGATTGATTGCTGACAGAACTGCAACAGCCAAGATACCTAAGATTGAGATAACGATCAGCAACTCAATCATCGTAAAACCAGCTTGCGCAGTTTTAGTTTTCATGCGAGAAAGAGTGTCAGAAATGAAGTGCATATAATTTCCTTTTTTTGTCCTAGTACCTACTGTACACATATGTAATTGCTTTGTGCAAGAGGTATTTTTACCTTTTTACTAAAATTGACTCGTTAAGTTATAGATTGGCATAATTACAGCAATCACCATAGCACCGACACCAATACCTAATACAATCATAATCAGAGGTTCAATTGCTACAGTGAGGTTCTTTACTGCCTGCTCACTTTCTTGTTCAAAATATGCTGAAAGCTTGCCCAGCACGTCATCAAGACGTCCAGTTTCTTCTCCAACTGAAATCATCTGGTGTAAGATTGGAGGGAACTCCTCATACCGAGCAATTGCTTTTGAAAGCGGCACACCTTTCTCAATTTGTTTAGTAGCATCTACTAATGCTTCCTGATAAATAACGTTATCAACACCTTGGGTCACTATCTCCATGGCTTGCAGTAAGGAAATACCGGCACCAAGCAGTAAGGCCAATGTTCTTGAGAACTCAGTAAGAATGATTTTCTTAATTAATTCACCTAAGATAGGTATCTTCAGTAAGAATCTATCCCAAGTTTTTCGACCGGCCTTAGTTTTGAGCCATCGCTGGAACATAACACTCCCACCAAAAAGTCCCAAACCGAGTGCCCACCAGAAGGTGGCCATAAACGAAGAGACAGCAACTAAAATCTTTGTTGGAAGTGGTAGGTCAGCACCAAACTCTGTATACATTGATGTCAACTTAGGAATGACGAAGATCATCATGATTGTGGCAACAGCAAACATTGCAATAACAACGATGATTGGATAGATCATGGCACCGCGTGTTTTGGAACGAAATTCTTTATTCTTCTCCAAATTGGTTGCCAACCGTGCCAAGATATCATCAAGCACACCACCGAGCTCACCAGCCTTTACGAGCTGCACATAAATGGAAGAGAAAATCTTTGGATGCTTCATCAAGGCATCACCGAATGTCGTTCCACCTTCAATTTCTTGTAGCAAGTTTGCTACAAGTCGGGACATATCAGTTTTACTTTGTTGAACGAGAATCGAAAGAGAAGTGGCCAGTGGTAATCCAGCAGAGATCATTGTAGAAAGCTGCCGGGTAAAGTTCACAATATCAGTAAATTTCACGCCAAATAATAAAGATTTAATTGCAGCAAGCGAATCCTCTGTGAGTGGATGAATATCAATCACAAGAAGTTTACGAATTGAAAGCTCCATTGCTGCTTGGCGAATGTTACGAGCTTCAACTTTACCCTTAACTGTTTCGCTGTATTGATTTTTGGCTATATAAGTAAAATACGGCATACTTCTAAAACTTTCTTACCTTCCGAGTAATCGTTGGATTTCTGTTGGACGGAACGCATGTGCAATTGCAGTTTCAGCAGTAATAAGTCCGCGCTGAACCAATTGTTGCAAATGTGCTTCAAATAACATCATACCCATTTCTCCAGAAGTTTGGATGACAGTATCAATTTGATGAGTTTTACCTTCACGAATAAGATTTCGAATAGCTGGATTTCCAATCATGACTTCCAGGACTGCAGTTCGCTTGCCAGTAACAGTTTGCAGCAAGCGTTGTGAAGCAACGACCTTCACAGTTGCAGCAAGTTGTTGCCGAACCTGGCCTTGTTGATGAGCAGGGAAGACGTCCACAATACGGTCGATTGTTTCAGCGGCTGTGGAGGTATGTAGAGTAGCAAATACCAAGTGGCCAGTTTCAGCAATCGTAATTGCAGAGGCAATTGTTTCATAGTCACGCATTTCACCGATGAGCACAACGTCAGGATCTTCACGGAGTACTGAACGCAACGAAATTTCCCATGAGTTGGTGTCGTGATTGATTTCACGCTGGGAAATAATACATTTCTTTGGGGTGTACACAAACTCAATTGGATCTTCAACGGTAACAATATGATCAGCGCGTGAGCCATTGATTTGATCAATGATGGCCGCCAGAGTAGTTGATTTACCTTCACCAGTAGGGCCAGTAAGCAGAATCAATCCCTGCTTATAATTGGCAAACTCGCTCACAATTGGCGGTAGTTGTAATTCTTCAAGACTTTTAATTTGTGCGGGAATCAACCGTAGTGCCGCAGCAATAGTTCCTTTGGCATGATAGACGTTAATACGGAACCGACCCTTATCCTGAAATTGATAGCCAAAGTCCAGTTCCTTATTAACATGGACGTAGTCTTTCTGTTCTTGGGAGAGGAGAGGAAAGATGAGAGCTTCTGCTTGTTCGGCAGTAAGAATAGGAGCACCCTCGACTGGCTTGAGATGTCCATCCACACGCACCATTGGCGGTGTACCCACAACAATATGGATGTCAGAACCTTCCATTGTTACGAGTTGGTCCAAAATATCATGGATGTTCATAGAAAATTCCTTTAAATTTGCGCCACGCGCAGTACCTCTTCAATACTCGTTACTCCAGATAGAGCTTTAATATATCCATCTTGCTTCATAAAGAGCATACCTTCTTTAAGTGCTACTTTTTCCATTTCACTTGCTGGTTTACGCTCCAGAATCAGTTTAGCAATTTCTTCAGATATTTTCATCACCTCAAAAATAGCGATACGACCTTTATACTCAGGTTCACTTTCAGGTCGGTCTTTTCTTGATCTCCAGAGTGTAATTTTTTCTGGATCTTTATTATTCTTTTTGCACCAAGGAAGAAACTTATCACCCAAGACTTCTTTAATATCATCAAGTACTGCTTTCTCAGGAGTGTACTCTTCTTTCCACTCAGGGTGAATCTTACGCAACACACGCTGCGCCATCACACAGGTCATTGAAGATGCCAACAAGAATGGCTCAGCACCCATGTCCATAAGACGAGGGAGTGCACCAGCAGCTGATGAAGTGTGTAGGGTAGAGAAGACCAAGTGACCAGTGAGCGCAGCTTGAATAGCCAACTCGGCAGTTTCACTATCCCGGATTTCTCCCACCATGATGACGTTTGGATCTTGCCGCAGGAATGAACGCAAACCTGAGGCAAAGGTCAGACCTGCTTGTGGGTTGATCTGCACTTGATTGACGCCTGTCATTTGATACTCAACTGGATCTTCCAGCGTCATGATGTTTACTTTTGGCGTGTTGATCTTGTGTAAGATAGAGTAGAGCGTCGTTGTTTTACCAGAACCTGTCGGTCCCGTGATCAAAACAATGCCGTGCGGTACTTTGATAGACTCATCTACTTTATGCAGTGCCAGACCATCAAGTCCAAGTTCAGGGAGCTGCGGAACTTGGGCGTCTTTCTTCAATAACCGCATCACAATCTTTTCTCCGTGAATAGTTGGCAGTGTTGATACACGCAAGTCAACTTCTTCTTCTTGGGTGGCATAGTTGAACCGACCGTCTTGCGGAATACGCTTTTCGTCGATCTTCAGACCTGACAAAATTTTGATACGTGAAACAACGGCATCATGCACATTCTTAGGGAGAATGAGCTTTTCATTCAAAATACCGTCAATACGGTACCGTACACGAGTTCGGTCTTCGAGTGGTTCAATATGAATATCTGAGGCACGAGCTTTAATAGCAAAAGCCACGAGCGTCTCAACGATTTTGGTGATTGGAGCTTGGCGAATCGTTTCTTTGGAAAGATCATTTAAATTACTGCGCTTAGCTTGAGCCTCAGCCATTTGATTGGTCTGTTCAAGGGCAGCAGTGACTTCACTGGAGAGTGTTTGCGAGTAGTACTCCGCAATCATCCGATCAACTTCAGTTGGCATCGCATAGTTAGCAATTATTCGATAGCCAGTTTTTTGCTGTGCGAAATCAATTGCAGTGAGATCAAGAGGGTCCTTCATTGCAACTGAAAGCGTTCCTTCATTCTTATCAAAAGCAAATGGCAGCATGGCATAGTGCCGCGCAGCACCTTCAGGAAGCTGCGTGATAGCTTCAGGGAAAACACCGACATCAGTCAGCTTTATAAAAGGGATGTTATGAAAAGTAGCTTTGGCGCGAGTGAGTAATTCTTCAGATACCAAGTTGTTCTCAGCAATCAATGATTCAATTGTTTTACCCGTTGTAATTTGATCAACTGAAAGTTTGTTTCCAAGATCTTGGCTGATTGAACCCTGAGCAATTAAGACATCCAGAATACTGCTGTACTTTTGACTTCCAGTTGGGCCAGGATTCAAATCACCAGCTTGATGAGAAGGTTGTTCAGCAACAGTTGGATACGGCGGTACTGGAGCTTGTGAATTGAGTGGTTGCGCTGCAACAACTGGTTGTGCAGTTTGAATCTGCGGAGCCGAGACATCTGCAGCTGGAGCACCTTGCACAGACATAGGAGCACTGACCTCAGTAAGATTTGCGACTGTGGATTCAAGCGAATCAGCAACTTGAGATACATCAAGTTCTGGAAGCGGAGCTGGTGGTGTAACATCAGGAACTGAAGATATCTGTATCGGCACATTTTGTGGCACTGATATCGTTACATTCCCTGAATCTTGGGCAGGATCTGGCATAAATTACTAGCTGGTATAAACTATAGATGAAAATGAACAGCACGACAACCAATAACTTATCTACCTTCTTCCAACCTACTATTGTCATTCTGTCACCATTTAGCAATCATGAAGAAACACTGCTAAATGGGGTGCTACCTGAAAAAGGATTGGTGAATCAATCTTTAAATTTTAATATATCTAAATATACAGCAATAAATCAAAATAGAACAAACATATCAATTGATACAATTAGAGACCTCACAGCTGAGCTTACCTATGGCACATACGGTGGAGAAGTCAGATATGTTTGTATCTATCATGCAGATCTGGCTACAATCCCTGCACAGAATGCATTACTTAAACTTTTAGAGGAGCCTCCTGCACAAACAGCTATATTTTTAACAACTGCCAATATCGAACGAATACTAGACACTATTCAGTCCCGCTGCAGTATCGAACAAGCAGTTTTAAATGATACAGAAAACAACGATTTTGATATATCTTTGTATAGAAATACATATTCTAAAATACAAACTTCTTCCCGAAGAGAATTGATCGAACTTGCCCAAGAATACTCCGAACGTCCGCAAGCATTGGAAGTTGTACAGTCACTTGTGCGATTGCTCCACAGTGAACTGACAGCAGAACCGACAAACACACTATATGCGCAACAAATTAAAGTCTTACTGCTCGCAGGTCAACAAATTGAACAGAATTGCAGCACCAAATTAGTGCTTGAGCACTGTTTTTTTGAAATTAAAGGGCAGCTTTCTACATAGTAATTGCCAATTCCTGCTGGTTTTGTTAAAGCGTTTATGGTATAAAAATTCGTCATTGTTATGCCAAACTCAAATCAGCCAAATCACTACGGTGCAGCCGAAATCAAGGTCTTAGAAGGGCTTGAACCAGTTCGTAAACGACCTGGTATGTATATCGGTTCAACCGATCAACGCGGACTACATCACTTAGCAAAAGAAATTCTCGATAATGCTGTTGACGAAGCAATCGCTGGCTTTGGAAAGACCATTCAGCTGTTTCATGCTCCCGTTGGTGATCGAGAAAAAGCTTTACTTGGTGATGATTCAATCAAACTCGGTGAAGAATCAATTACAGTTGTCGATAATGGTCGCGGTATTCCAGTTGATATGCATGCGTCAGGTGTTTCTGCACTTGAAGTAGTGCTGACCAAGCTGCACGCAGGTGGAAAATTTGAAGAAACTGCCTATCAAGCTTCCGGTGGACTACACGGAGTTGGTTCTTCAGCAGTCAACGCACTTTCAACACTATTAGAAGTAATTGTGAAGCGTGATGGCAAGTATCACTACCAATATTACAGTGAAGGTAAGCCACAAGCTCCCGTTAAAGTTATCAAAGAAGCAGAAGTACTCAAACTATTTCCAGAACAATCAAAACAGTTCATAACGTATGAAAATGGAACAGCTTTAAAGTTCATTCCAGATCCAACAATCTTTTCTACCACCAAGTTCAGCCATAAAACATTACAACAAGTCATCAAAGACCGTGCCTACCTCATGGCAGGTATCTACTTTCAACTGCATGATGGTTTTGAAGGCACAGAAGAACACTACTACTTTGAAGGTGGCGTTCGCTCACTGGTGGAACACATCAACATGGACAAGAAAGCACTCCATGACGTATTTTACTGTCAGGATACGTGGACTGATGAGAACACTGGCAAAAAAATTGGCATGGAAATTTCACTTCAGTACAATGATTCATACTTTGAGCGTCTTGAATCTTACGTTAACGTAATCCACACCCCAGATGGTGGTGCACACGTTAATGGCTTCCGCATGGCGTTGGGTAAAACACTGCGTGACTATGCAGATAAGAATAAGTTACTTCGTGATAATGAGAACTTTACCGCTGAAGATATAAAAGAGGGAATGGCAGCTGTTGTTTTCGTCAAAATGCCATCCAATGACCTCCAGTTTGAATCTCAGACAAAGACAAAGTTAAATAACTCCGAGGCACAATCTGCTGTGTATGCAGTCTTCAAAAATCACTTTGATACGTTCTTAGAGGAAAATCCAAAAGCTGGTCGCACCATTATTGATAAAGTCATGTTATCTGCTCGCGCTCGCCTGGCGGCTCGCGCAGCCAAAGAAGCCGTCATCCGTAAAGGTGTCTTCGAAGGTAGTACCTTGCCTGGTAAACTAGCTGACTGTCAGAGTAAAAATGCTGATGAGTGTGAAATTTACATCGTTGAGGGTGACTCAGCAGGTGGTACCGCAAAGCAGGGGAGAGATCGCAAGTTCCAGGCTATCTTCCCACTCCGGGGAAAAATCTTAAACACTGAACGAGCTCGCCTTGATAAAATCGTTGCTTTTGAAGAACTCAAAAACCTGGTTATTGCACTTGGCGCAGGCATTGGTGAAACATTCAACCCCAACAAACTTCGCTATCACCGCATTATTCTCATGAATGACGCTGACGTTGACGGAGAGCATATTACAACGCTTGGTTTAACCTTCTTTTTTAGACACCTGCCTAAACTGGTCGAAAACGGCTATTTGTATATCGCGATGCCACCACTCTTCAAAGTTTCTGCTGGTAAACAAGAAGAGAAGTATGCATATGGTGAGACTGAACGTGATGAACTGGTCAATGCCATCAAAGCTCGCAGTCCCAAAGCTGTGATTGGTGTGCAACGCTATAAAGGTTTGGGAGAAATGAATGCAGAACAGCTCTGGGAAACAACCATGAATCCAAAGACTAGAATTCTGAAAAAAGTCACAATTGATGATGCTGAGGCTGCTGACAAAACATTCGATATTTTAATGGGTGACGAAGTTGCCCCACGTAAGAAATTTATCCAAACACAGGCACAATATGCTGTGTTGGATGTATAAAGTTACAAAATAGTACAAAGGAGACAATATGTCCGATACAGTTAAAGTTCTTATCGAAATCCCTGAAGGTTCAAACGTTAAGTATGAACTTGACGAAGAAACAGGTGAAATGACCGTCGACCGGTTGATGCCAACGGCTTTCAGTTACCCAGTCAACTACGGTTTGATTGGTGAAACTGCTGGCGAAGACGGCGATGCCTTAGATGCATTGGTATTCATTTCTGCCCCAGTTGTCCCTGGTGTTGTTATCAAGTGTAAAGTTATTGGTATGCTTGAGATGGAAGATGAAGAAGGTGTTGATCACAAAATCATCTGTGTCCCAGCTAAGACAAAAATTGACCCAATTTGTGGAGCATGGGAATCCATGTCAGATATTCCTGAGCCAAGAAAACGCGCTATCAAACACTTTTTTGAGCACTACAAAGATCTCGAAGAAGGAAAATGGGTTAAATTGAAAGACTGGAAAGATGCCAAGGCAGCTGAAGCGGTTTTAGAAGCTGGCGTCAAACGCTTTGCAGAAGAAACTGAAGCAGAAGAAGAATCATGCTGTGGCGGAGATTGTGAATGCGGACACGACAAAAAGTAGTTGAGATGATTCTATAGAAAAGTATTTTTATGGCAGATGACGAACTTAAACCACCAGCAGATGACGAAACCATTATTGAGGATGGTGCTGTAGACACTGAAGCTGCTCCAGAAGCCGTTGAACAGGTGATTGAATCCAAAGTGGGAACCATCGAAGAAACTCGCTATGGCAAGATGAAGCACATCTCCATTGTTCAAGAAATGCGTAAAAGCTACCTTGACTATGCCATGAGTGTTATCGTTGCTCGTGCACTACCAGACGTTCGTGACGGGTTAAAGCCAGTGCATCGCCGTATTTTGTATGCCATGTACAAATCTGGCACACATCATACTGGTCCATACAAAAAATCTGCTACAACTGTTGGTAACGTGCTTGGTAAGTATCATCCTCATGGAGATGCTCCAGTATATGGCGCGCTTGTCCGGTTGGCACAAGACTTCACGATGCGGTATCCACTGATTGATGGTCAAGGAAACTTTGGTTCAGTTGACGGTGATAGTCCAGCAGCAATGCGGTACACCGAAGCTCGTCTCGCCAAGATTTCTTCTGAATTATTAAGTGACCTTGATAAAAACACTGTTCCATTTACTGATAACTTTGATGGTTCACTCCAAGAACCTACTGTCTTACCAGCCAAGTTGCCTAATCTACTGTTAATGGGTTCTGAAGGTATCGCTGTTGGTATGGCCACCAAGATCCCACCACACAACCTTACCGAAATTTGTCAGGCAGTGGTGATGATGGTGCAAAAAGGTACCGTAGATCGTAAAGTTGATCTCATCAAAAGTATCTACGAAAAATCAGAAGAAGGTATTGATCCTAAGGACAAAAACCGCACTGCAGAAATTGCAGAGCAGAACCGCATCATTGATGAGCTCCTTGCCTTAGAAGCCAAAGATATTGCCGGTACATTCCAGACAGAAGCCACTATTGAAGACATCATGCAGATCGTCAATGGTCCTGATTTCCCAACTGGCGGTATTATTTATGATTTCAACGAAATAAAAGAAGCATATCGAACAGGCAAGGGAAGAGTAGTCACTCGTGCCAAAACAAGTATTGAGGAAAATAAGATCCTCGTTACAGAACTTCCATACCAAGTAAACAAGTCTCGATTGCTGATGAAAATTGCTGATCTGGTGAAAGATAAGAAAATTGAAGGTATTAAAGACCTCAATGATGACTCAGATCGCAGTGGAATGCAGATTACTATTGAATTAAAGCGCGATGCACGGCCTAAAGTTGTACTTAATTTGCTCTTCAAATACTCAGAACTGCAAACAACATTCCCAATAAATATGGTTGCCCTCACCAGTGAAGGAACCCCTCAATTGCTCAATATTCGGCAGATTTTGATGGAGTACATAGCTCACCGCCAAATAATTATAGTCAAACGGAGTCAGTATGAGCTGGTCGAAGCTCGTAATCGCGCCCATATTTTGGAAGGATTATTAATTGCACTCAATAATTTGGATGAAGTAATCGAGACAATTCGCCGTTCACCAGACACGGACACAGCACGAACAAAACTGATGGAAAAATTCGGACTTTCCGAAATACAAGCCACAGCAATTCTCGAAATGCAGCTCAAACGCTTGGCCGCACTCGAGCGTCAAAAGATTGAAGATGAGTACAATACGATTCAAAAGACAATTATTTCGTTAATCAAACTTTTACAGCATCCAAGTTCCATCCTGAAAGTTCTCACTGATGAAGTTGAAGAACTCATCACCCAATATGGCGATGAGCGCAAAACAAAACTCATCAAAGGAAAAGTGGGAGAGTTCAGTGAAGAAGACTTGGTGCCAAATGAAGCAACTGTTATTACTTTGACAGCGAGTGGTTATGTGAAACGACTGAATCCAACAGCGTTCCGCTCACAATCACGCGGAGGCAAAGGTTCCATCGGTCTCAAGATGAAGACTGAAGACATGTTGCAGTCTATCGTTACCGCCAATACCCATGACACGTTACTGTTCTTCACCAATCAAGGCCGTGTTTTTAGAATGAAAGCTTTTGAAATTCCAGATGCTTCACGCCAAGCAAAAGGTACCGCAATGGTTAACTTAATGAATCTGAAGTCAGATGAACAAGTGCAGGCTATTCTTGCCATTGATGATGAAAAAGACAAAGAAAAATTCATCGCACTTGCCACAAAACAAGGTTTGGTCAAGAAGACTCCTGTTAAACTGTATGACAATATTCGCCAAAACGGCATTATTGCCATCATGCTCAACGACGAAGATCGTCTGGTCTGGGGTAAAGTTACATCTGGTGAAGATGATATTATGTTGATCAGTCGAGAAGGTAAGAGCATTCGTTTCTCTGAAAAAGAAGTTAAATCCTCACAACGTGATACCAAAGGTGTCAAAGGAATTACACTTGGCAGTAAAGACGTAGTGATTGGTGTTGAAAGTATTGCACCTGGTGAAGATAAGATTGAAGGTCGTCACTTACTCGTTATCACCACAAATGGTATGGGTAAGCGAACTCTGTTGACCCAGTATCCAGTGCAAAAGAGATCTGGTATGGGTGTCAAAGTTTCAGACATCACCAAGCGTACTGGTATGGTGGCTGATGCACGAAAAGTAACACCAGAGCACAAAGCAGTTGTTATCTCTTCCCAAAATGGTCAAACTATTAAGTTGCCACTGAGTTCAAAGTCTATTCCTGTTCTCACACGTCCAACACAAGGTGTCATCTTGATGCGCTTGAATGACAAGGATAGTGTTGTGGCTGTGACGTTAACAACCAAAGACGAGAGTGAAGAAGAGTAGCGGCCCCACGACCGGTATATTTGCTACTCCTGCTTGATTTATCTTTTTTTGATGTGCTATTGTTAGTACAGTTTTGAATCTTAAAATTACCTGAAAAGTAGTGTGAGAAAAAGTAGTAGTTGGCATTTACAAACAACAATTCTCAAAGTGACGTGCTTTTTGGCATGTGTTTTTGCTGTAAGTGCACCTGTTGTACACGCTCAAACCGCAAATGGCACCGTCATTGTTCGCACTACCTTTCAAGCTACCCCAGCACAAGAACCCACCCCTCCATACGGCACAGCATCAAGTCCTTGGCCACGAGTTGCAGTCTACTTAAACAATGGGTTTAACTATGATGGTCTGCAAGATTATGGAGACTGTACTCAGTTGCAACCAAACTATCCAAATCCAACTTTCCCAGAACCATCATGTGGTAGACCAAACATTTATAGAGAAAAACTCCTTGAAGAATTTGAAGTATCTGCAGCCACCTTTAGTAAAGATCTCGTCGTCCCAACTGCAAACTTAACATTCCTGCCATATACAAATGACACTAATACTCGATATACCAAACTTTCATATGTATTTCATAATGACTACTGGAATCCAGGCTTAAATTTGGACCGAGGCGTAACCATCACAAAAATTGAAATACTTGAGGGTGGGACAAACAGAGTAATAAAAACACTTATTCCAGCTGACACGACAAAATATATCAATGGTACCGGTGTTCCTAAAATTGGAATGTATATCAATGGTGGGGTGGTGAGTTTCGCTGGAGTGAGTGACACAACTCAAAATGGAATGATAAAAGCATTTGATACGCTTGAAAAGGCTCCGCCGGTTGTCACAGATACTGGTTGGTTTATGGGCAGAGAAGGGGCATTTAACTTGATTTTCTCCGATCTTTCTACAGCTTTACAGTGTGGCGGCACAAATGTTGGTGATCTAGATAATGACAAAGATGTAGATATTTTTGATTACAATAAAATGGTGGGTGATTTTGGCAAAGCAGGTGCAAAATGTTTCACACCCGCGGATATTGATGGTGATGGTGATGTAGATATTTTTGACTACAACAAACTTGTTGGTGCTTTTGGTAGAAATTATAGTTAGAATGATACTTTAGGTAAATATGAACACAGTTACACCTACAGCAACTCCTCAGGAAACTCCACAAAAGGAGTCTCCACAGATTCGCAAGCCATTTTTAAAAAAGAATGCCACAATTTTGAGTATCTTCTTTTTGGTATTAGGACTCGTAGCAGTTGCTGGAGTACTTACGACTGCACAGATAACTCAAAAACAAAATCAAGATGTGCGGTCAGATGCATCAACAGATACCATGGTTAATTTCGCATTTGGTAGCTTGACTGCAACTGCAGCTCCTAACCAAGAGTTTACTAATACGGTTAAAGTCCAAACAAATGGCAAGCAGCTTTCTGCAGCTGCTATTTCACTGCTTTTTAATCCAGAATTTACCCAAGTAGTGAGTATTACTCCTACTGATAAACTACCAGTCATTCTCCAAGCTGCTGCAATCGATAACACAAATGGAACAGCTAAAATTACACTAGGTGCTTCTGGTGCAGCAGGTTCTGCATTTAATGGAGAAGGTGATATTGCCACTGTCAAAATGAAAGGTTTGAAAGCTACTACTAGTACAGTAAAACTAAAATATGATGCAGCAACACTTCAAGCAGCAGTAATTGGTCAAGACACAAATGCAGCCCAAGTTACCGGTGAAGTATTGATCACCATAAGTGGTTCATCCACTACTCCAACAGCACGAATCACTATGCCATCAGCTACTTGTACTGCTGCCGGAGCAGGCAATAAGTTTAAAGCTAGCGAAGCAATTAATTTCACTACCCAAGCTACTCCAGGTATTCCTGCCGCAAATGAGTCCATGGTCTTCATTTCAAAAGTTGCTGCTAATGGCAGCGATCTCGAAACAATGGGAACAGTGGGTGAGAGTTGTCTAGCAGGAGCTGGAATCATTTCTGGAACAGCTGGAACTAGTGGATACTGGTGTAAGATTGCAACTACAGCAATTACTGGAGCACAGCTTGATAAGGTTGTTACCTGGACTTCACCAACCCCTGGCAAATATGTCGTTACTATTAATGCAATGGTACCTGGGGCAGGAAGTATCAGTTGTTCTGGAAATCCAAAGTGTGCATACAGTACTGACAGTCCATTTCCAAAAACTTCGTGCAATGCATTCGTAAACTGTTCTGAAAGTGATTGGCATCAATTTGAAGTGCTAACAGCAAGTAGTTGTCCTACTGATCCAGCTCCAACACCTACACCTAAGCCTTCACCTTCAGCAACTCCACAGGCAGGAACACCTTCACTGAATCTTAAGTTCAAACTACAAGGACTTCGAAAAGAGGGTATTAGACAGACTGCCGCAGTAACAGTGAAGTATCTTCCAGCAGGTCAGACGACTCCAGTTACCAAGTCGTTTACAAAAGAGTACCTATCAAATGCCACAGGAACACTGGCATCTGATACACCACTCGTATTGGACGGTGTAACAACAAGTGCAGCGATTGCCAATGCTGAAGTCTATGTCAAACTACCAACTTCACTGATGAAGAAAATCGGGACCACAACCTTAACACCAAATGCTGCTGTGACCATCACCAGTGATGTAGTGCTTCCAGTCGGTGACTTCAAGAACGATGGTGCTGATAAAAATATCATCAAACTAAACGATCTAGCACTAGCATTAACAGAGTTCAAACAGCTTGAAAACCCTGTCACTGATGCTAACCGTTTATATGATGTCGACTTCAGCGGTTCATTCAACTTGCAAGACATTGCCCTCGTCCTTACTAATTTCGATCAACTTGAATACCCAGGAGAAACCCCATGAACTTAATGCCTGCCTTACAACAACAAAAAGTTTTAATAGTTAGCGCTATAGCAGTTGTTGCAATAGTCTTTCTTGGGTCATGGGTCGTCTCTAGAAATAACCTTGCTGTAGATTCAAATGGCATACCAATAGATTCAGATGGTTCACAGGGATCTGATAATCAACCTGAGAAAAAGTTAACACTCATATTACAACCAACAGCTACAAAATCAGGAAACGAACAGTCATATACCTTAAAGGTTGCTGAAACTTCAGAAACACTCCAA
This sequence comes from Limisphaerales bacterium, assembly GCA_044350895.1. Taxonomy (GTDB): domain Bacteria; phylum Patescibacteriota; class Microgenomatia; order UBA1400; family PJMF01; genus OMIS01. The sequence continues at coordinate 52,492 of JBILGT010000004.1, read as the reverse complement.
AGTGTTGGACTACGACTTATTATTGATGGTGGCACTGTTACAGGTTCAGAACAAAAAAATAGTTTTACCAGTAACTCTGAGCTCACTACATCAGGCTGGGTAGCAGCGACAAATACAGCAATTGTTACAGAAAACAATCGTTCTACACTGCAAGTCGGATTTGTAAACTTAAAACCTGAGGGTGGACCAGTATCAGAGTCGCTCGTTCTAGGAACATTTACCATCGATACATCAACAGGTGGCTCCAAACTACAGTTCACCGTTGATCAGTCAGTTAGTACTGCTTTCACAAAAGACGGATCTCCAATGACTATTGATTTGGTGATTGAGTCAAAAGCAGCAGAGTAGTGGTACGCATTATGACATTTTCAGTAAAGAGTCCAGCTGTCATTCTGAGTGTTCTAGGTGTAATTGCCTTGCTCGTTGGTGTGATTGTGTTCATGCAGTACATGAATCAGCCACAAGAGACGACTACAAAAGCATCAGTTCCTGGTGGTACTGCAGAAGTTGCATTTAAGCAGCCAGCACTTTCGATTAGACCAGGTGAAAATGGAACCTCAACAGTTACGTTCAATACAAAAGGCTCCAGAATCTCTGCTGTTGGGGTACGACTAACCTATACGTATACTGGCAATACTGCACCACTCACCGTTGATCCTACCGATATTAAACTAAACCCTGTATTAGTGAACTGGAGCTGTCCAACAAGTACCTTTATTCCTGGTTCAGGAACAGCGACACTCGAATTTGGTTGTGTGATTGTACAAGGATATTCCAATTCAGTACCAACAGATTTATTTTCATTTAAACTAAAAGCAGACTCAGCAGCAACTGCCCAGGTCTCGACATTCAGCTTTGCCTCTGCACAAACAACTATCTTTGATAAAACAACTGGAGAAGATGTCGCGGCAATTCCTCGTGGCACACTTGCAGTAACAATCAATGCTGCTACAACAACACCGACACCAACTCCAAGTGCAACTCCAACCCCAACGCCGAGTGCTAGACCAACACCAACTCCAAGCGCGACACCAGCACTAGTGAGCTGCAATGGCGACTGTGTTGCAAATCGTGACTGTGCCACAAACTTAACCTGTATGGCTGGTAAATGCCGTGATTCACGTTGTTCAAGTGACACAAGCTGTACTTGTGTAACTAAGACCTCAACGGCCAGTGCACTGCCTGTTAGTGGCTTTGATCAAACACTCACTATGTTCATGCTTGGCATGCTGTTCCTACTCGGTGGAGGACAGCTACTCTATACCTTTGCATGGAGAACCCAAGAAGAGTACGTAGAAGAAGAAGTCTAGCCAACTTGCGCTTATATATACAGTTTATCGAGATATTGAATTATTAAATTTTCTTTCGAAATTAGAGGAATTGGCAACGAGTATAGTGTGGACCGGAGGGGAGTCGAACCCCTGACCTTCTGCATGCCATGCAGACGCGCTAGCCAACTGCGCTACCGGCCCGATAACAGTTTGTATTGTACCAAAGGTTTGCAGATGCACCAAGGGAGAAGAGTAGACACAGGTTCCTCACGTCACAGCAATTTTTTGATATAGTAACGATCAGTAATTGACTGTTCCATGAGTCTAAATTGCAAAGAGCTGCTAATCAGCACGAAATGCTCGCAATTGCCAACTGGTGAGTTTTTCAGAAACTTCGCAATAACAGCATCTAACAATACCAAACATATTTATAAATAGTCAAATAAAATTAACGCAGAGAATGTGTAGTAGCAATACTATTGATATATCAATCTTTATCTCAAGTACCGCAAATTGGCAGTAATTAGTAAGTACTGCTAATTCTCGCCATCAGACTGATTGGTATCAGAATGGAAGCGTTCATGAATCTTTTTTAACTGTGGACGCGTAACGTGGGTATAAATTTGTGTAGTCGCAATACTCTTGTGTCCGAGCATTTCTTGTACATCACGAAGCCCTGCGCCATTAGTCAATAAATCAGTGGCAAAGCTATGACGTAAGCCATGTGGACTCAAGATAACAGGCAGGTGTGCTTTCTTGCAGTAGAACTCAACAATACGCTGGACACTGCGGGAAGTAAGTCTCATTTCTTCACCATCACTCGCAAACGGAGATTTTTTCTTGGCAAATCTTATGAAGAGGGGATGCCAGTGATCGGGGCGAGAGGCAATCCATTTTTCAACCCAGTGTGCTGCACGCGCACTTAAAAAAACAACGCGCGGCCTGCGACCTTTGCCTATTACACCAAACTCACGGGTGGCAAAATCGATCTGATCACGGTTGAGGTTAACAAGCTCACTAACACGAAGTCCCGTCGAAAAAAGCAGCTCTAGAATCGCTTTATCGCGAAGGCCAGCTTTGCTTGAAATAATTGGTTGGGCGAGTAGTTCAATCACTTGTTCAGCATGCAGAAACTGCATGTGATGCGACTCACCTTTAGGGAGATCAATCTTTTCAGGATGAATGACCGGAGCATCTTGTTTGACAAGCCACTTGAGCCACGAGCGCAGTGCAATCACATAGTAGCTCTGTGTTTTTTTGGAAAGCGTGCGCTCCTGGTCGTCAATATGTCTCGCCAAATACACCCGATATTTACGAATAATTTCTTGGTCGATATCTTTTAAATCAGCAATGTTTTCATTTTGCAGCCACTCGTTAAACTTTCGTAGATAGTGGTTATAGTTACGAATTGTCAGCTTACTGACATTTCGCTCAACTTCCAAATATTCGAGGAAACCTAAGAGTGCGATTTGAGGATTGGTAGAAACGGGCATAGGATTCTGCGCCGCAGTTATTCACTTTTTCTGTACCATGTTGCTACTTTTGTCGCAAACATACCATGCTTCATGTACAAAAATACTGCTTGTGCAATACATATCACAATAGCACCAATACTGATAAGCTTGGCAAGCAATCTTAATCGAGTATCAGCATAGGTAAGTTCAATTGAATGATTCCCTGCAGGAAGCCGATAGGTAATGACGCCACGGTATTCAGGATCCTGGAACTCCATTGGATGTTCACTACCATCCACGAGTAGCTTCCAGCCGGGGAAGTAAAACGTATAATCAACCATTCTAATATCTGACTGAGCTGTCACTTGATATTTACGCAGTCCATTGCGTTCTGTACGTTCAGTGATTGTGCCAGTGCCTTCAATGATAGCGCCTTTTTGAGCTTCAATCGGGTAGTCCCATGTTTGCCCCATCCACACTGTATTCATATTGGCGTTGTGAGGATTCACAATTCCAAACGAGTAACGCGACTCAGGATATTGTACGTAGTTTTTACCGTAGAGTTGTGGGAAGCGAAGTGTCACAACTACCAAAACAACTATGACTACAGCTGCACGCTGATGCTGCAACTTTGCATGCATGAGCGCGAGTAGAGTAGGGGGGATAAATAGCAATCCAGTCAGCATACGCCACGGGAATTGGAGAGAGCTGAGCAGCGTACTGCGCTGATAGAGTGGCTGTGTCAGAACAGATGAGAATAGTATGTAGATACCAGCAGCTAAAATGAGTACGCGTGCCAAAATAACAGCATGAGATTTTTCACGACGAGTAAAACCATAGACAAAAACAGCAACAATCAGAATGCCCATTTCGATAATACCCAACTGCAGTTGTGGTGTACGAACTCCATTGCCTGGCACACTACTATAGCCCCAAGATTCTTGCAGATAGTTTGAAAAGCCCAGTACCTGAAACTGTTCATGCACATTGCGAGATTCATTAGCACCATAGTAGAGATATTTTGACTCCAGCTTAAGCGGGATAAGATAGTACGCTGCCAGCAGCATACCTTGAATAGCAGCTACTCCCACAACTACACCTGTGACTAGCCAGAATTTTCGTGACTTTCCCCAACAAAGATACGTCACATAGGCACCCGCCAGAAATGCCGTCAACACTGGCATCATCGGGTGCGTAAGTACTAAGACTGCACAAGAAATAACGAGCATGAAAAAACCTGAGATTCTGCGTTTTTTAATAAGAATGTGTAAGCTCAGTAAGACGAGAGGAATGATTGCGCTTGCAAAAAACTCTGGCAGCCCACCTCTAATGTAGATGTTGAATATCCTGTAGGGACTGAAAATAAAGAGAAATGCACCAAGGAAAGCTGAGAGTGTGGAGACGTGTAGTCGCAAGAACACAAACATACCTACTGCGGAAAGAATAGCTCCCGTGAGCATAACAAGGTTGTAACTCACGACAGTTGAATGCGTTATAAAATAAAAGGCAGCACCAAGATATGCAGTTGTTTGATGAGCAATTTGGCCAAGTGGGGAACCATAGTTGGCCACGCCATCAATCCACGCTACTGGAAAATTTCCATCAGCAAGACTACGATAAAAACCATTAATTGTGAGTAAATGTGTCCAGCCATCAAAGGTCTGTGGTTGCGCAGGGATATAGAACAATTCTGCGACGAGCAAGAATGATACAATTAATAGAATTGAACAAGCCCATATGTCAGCACGTGTAACTAGTTTTTTTAGTGAATCAAGCATACCAGTAGTATATCTCTTCATTGCCGCACTGTGTGTAGGGGCATATGTAGTTTTGCAACCACGCGTTGCTGGTATAGTTTTTCCTCAAGCTCGGGCAGACCGCATGGAAAAGTTTATTTCTCAAATTAAATCAGCTGGTCACATTGATCCTGTCTTATTTTGGGAATTGAGAGATTTATACTCACCAGGATTCATGAAATACAATGCCGAACTCATTATGCCATATTCTATTTTACAGTTCTCTAAACCATATACAGGTGCTACTGAAGTATTTAGCTTTTCAGGTACAGACGTACAAAGCACTGAAGTAGTGCAACGCTCGACACTTCCGCAAATTGGCCTTAAACCTATCGAGGAAAATTCAGATACTGAGATCATAATTGCGACAAGTAGCGAGCTGGCTTACATCGATCATAAGACTGAAACACTTGTAATAACATTCTCACGACCAGTTTCTGAATTTAAAAAGTATAATGGCCTCCTTAACTATGATGATGAAGCGTTGTACTTGAAGAATACACATATGATTACAGGGGCACGAATAACTATTCCATAAAAAATGCATATCCGTACCGATATCCCACTGCTGTTTTTTAAAGGTGCCCTTATCTGCATGTTTATCGCCACAGTTGTTTTAATTACAGTGGTGCTCCTTGATCCATTTGCTACACAGCCACAATTTCGAGATCGCAAACGAGCTCAAGATATGAGTCAATTTTTCACATTTTTAACTGAGTACTTGAACTCACCACTAGTACTGAGCAGTGGTATCTCAGGCGAGATGCACCAAATTGGGACAGCTACTACAGGTTGCGCACTACAAACAAGTCACTGTTCCATAGCCAGCGATGTGTGTCTCAACCTCCGCTACATACTCCCTGATCCATCTCTCGACTTGCCACAAGATCCTCAAGTAGGTACTGTGTCAAAAACTGGATATGGAGTTGTCCTAGAAGCTCCAGGAAAAATAAAGATTGTTGCATGTCACAGCGAAAATTCACAAATAGAGGAGGGGAGGGAGTTCGAGAAAGAACTCTCCACTTACGAGAAAGTAAAAAATGAAAAACGTCGCTGAAAAAATAAAGGTACTGCTCCTGTTATTTGTATTTGGAGTGGGTTGCTTTGTCAGATTATGGAAACTAGAGTACATTCCATATGCCGCTGATGCTGACGAACTTGCATATATTTTTGCAGGCCAGTCGTTATACCAATATGGGATACCAATTTCTTGGTCGAGTTTTGATATTCCAGCAATTAAATGGCACAACACTGAACCAGCCACTGTTGGTTTTGAGAGCAACGAGATCTACAAATACAACAAGCCGTGGCTCGATCACATGTTTTTTATACCACTCTGGACTGGATTCCAAGGCTCGCTCAGTGGCTATATCTTTCCCACCATTCCACCATCTATTGAATACAGACTTCCAATGGTTCTACTTGGTTGTGGATCGCTCGCACTGATCTTCTTGATCTCTCGGAAGCATTTTGGATTTTATCCCGCACTTGGATCACTGCTGCTCGTGGGTATGAGTCCAGTACTATTCTTTGGGCAACGGATGGTTGTCTCTGAAAACGCTTTAAATTTTTTCTTTTTATTGGCGTACTACCTCTACATTGAGAAACAATCAATTTGGTATCTTGCTATGGCCACCATCTTGGCTGCCACCGTCAAAGCCACTGGGTTACTGATTCTGCCACTGCTGTGTTTTGGCTTCTTACTCAACAAACAGTATAAAAAAGCAGTACTCTATACAGCTGCAAGTTTGATTGGCACCGGAATACTGCATGCTGCATACGCGCTGCATATTGATTGGCATATTTTTTTGAGGTTACTCAAGCAACAGTCGTTTAGATTGGTAGGATGGGGGAATCCTGCATTTATTTTTTCGCACCCTGGCTTTCACATTCGACCAATCCTCGATTTTAGTTACTATGTCCTGCTCTTTGCAGGCATGTCGATTTTTCTTATTTCAAAAGACACTGAGCATCGATACCTAAAAATGTGGATCGCAGCCATGTTTGTGGTTGTATGGATTACCAGCGCAGAACAAGACATGCTGGGTTGGTATAAGCTGCCACTCTTTAGCTTCCTCGGCATTGCCGCCGGCCTTGCTTTTAAAGAGCGACTCTACTTGCCTCTCATTTTAGGAATACTCATTACCTTGATTAATAACATTGGCATTGTCAAATTCCCCGGTTTTGAGTTTCCACCTCCGCTCTACTTGCGGAGTGTAGTAGGGGTAGGGGTGGTAGGTTTTATGCTGCTTCAATTTGGCGTCATTAAAAAGCAGTGGCAACTAACAATCTTGGTGGCCGTCCTGAGTTTATATCTACTGCAATCAGTCTATATAGCTGATCAGTATTTTGGCGCACTGTGTAAAGACAAGATTTGTCCCACACCTACAATTACGTTACGTAACTACTTGTTTCCAACTCCCAAAAATTAGTAGCAGCCTCAGTTTAGCAGAACATACACTTCTTTGCTAATTTCAATGCAGTTTTAATAAAGTTGGCTTATCAAGCTATTATTTGATCACTATTGATTATTTTATATTTGTTTTGAATCAGTTTGTAGTATGTATGATCACGTTAATCAGAATACATACAAACACTTGAGGTGATTCGCAGTAAGCAAACAAATCAGGTAAAACATCCAGAGGACTGATCTAGATAGCTAGCCATACTAAACAGACTTTGAGGCATATACAGCCTCCACTCAGAGCTTTTACTACCTATATCGCCTATTTTGACGCTTATTTACACTCGAGTACACCAGGCGTAAAACGACCCTCTAAAACGCCCAAAAACGGCTTTTTATTTATTAAAGGGATAGTTTAGTCATCCAAAAAGAAAGAGGAATGTAGACAACAGGGTAATTGGTACACAAAAACAAACAGTGTACAAACAAAGCTGACAAAAGCTACAAAAATCAAATATATAAAGTACGGAAATGCTCCCTCGATTTAAACTTTGTTTATGTCGTAAAAGTAATATTGTGCGACATAATGAATGTTGGGTTTGCGGCTCAGATCCCTGCCAAAAACTCCCCTTTTAAAAGAGTGGGGTGGAAAATTACTGTTTTGGACATACTGTTTTGAAAGTAGGTACTCTTTCTTGAGTTGAATCGTATTGCAAATGCACATTTCAAACCTTACTAGTACACCTGGAAAAGCACTCTCGGCATATTGCTAAAATTAGCTATTTTAGACTGATTTATCTGTCAAAAGCACTTCGGGTTATTTACTTTTCACGCCTACCCTAGAGCACACCTACCAGGCTAAAATGCATTCGATGTTTAGTTTTCACGGTATACACTACTCAGCTGCTAAACGTAAGAATTTGGTATGCTTTAGCCTGGTGAATGCGCATTTAAGTCCTATAATTATCAAAGTTATCCACATTTTCGATGGTATCAAACTATATCACCCCTCTTCTCTACGCCTGGTCTCCCCGTTTATTTATTCCCGCATCCCCTCCTTTTTTTTGCAATAATTTTTTCCACTTTACTAGAAATAATTGCCATTTACTCGAGTAATTTGTGAATTAATATACGTTAGACGTGTGCAGTACCAGACATTATTTGTGCACACCCAATAATATCTGGTACCAGACTGTTCTCCTCTGGCCTCTCCTCTTTTCCTCGAGTGTCCAGGCGGGAATTTTACCAATTCTCTACTTTGTGGGGAAAACTAACAAAAACAGGGCAAAAACGAAAACGCCAACCAAACTGTACTCGGTGACGGCATTCATAAAGAGGCGCTCTGCCAAGAAACTACGTAGAATACTCACTCCTAAATACATGAATGACATGATAAACAACGCCTGATACCAGACAGAATGTGGCATAAATGAAAGCACAATCGCGAACTCAATTAAGAGCAGTGTCACGAGTGTCGTGAGCATGGAGAGTTCTTTACGAATATACGTTTCCAGCTTAACCGACCACAACGACATAAAAATGAGTGGGAAGTGAGTTAGACCAATCAGTAAGCCATTGAGATAAAACGGTAAGCGCAGTGAAAAGATGGTATTAGCAAATAATAACGAGGTCAGTAAAGTAAACAAAAATCCTATCGCGTGAGCAGCATGCAGGAGCTGGATTGTTCGCCCTTTGGCAACAGAATAGATGTTACTCGTCAGAAATAGTGCGTACATACCAATACCAAACATACCCAGCACAAAGACTTTACTAATTAAACTTTCTGGAAGGAGAAAGTAAAAGAGTCCTACAGCGCCTGCATAGAGTGCAGGCAGTGGCACAATCGTCACACGCTCATGTCGTTGCAAATCGTCGGACAGACACCACATTGAAATAAGGTACGAGATGACCATGAAACCGCCCATTACCCAGTAGCGCCACTCCAAACTAGTGTACTGTACGAAAAACAGGAAAACACTCAACACGATGGCGGCAATGACGAATTTTTCTCTTCTTCTCATGTTAGGCAGTTGTAGATTCAGAATCCTCAGCTAGTAATAAAGTTGTAGTCACTTCTTCAACATCGTCGTAGGCTTCAAGCTCGTCAATGAGGGCTGCGACTTCCAAATATTGTTCTTCAGCCAAGTCCATCGGCATCATTGGGACGAACTCCATACCTTTTCGCTCAAACATATATTGTGCAGAACCAGGGCCACCTAAGGAACCCCCATTTCTACTAAAAATGAAGCGAATATCTGCACCGGTGCGAGCAGCATTATTGGTGGCAGCATGCACTAAAACTGCAATGCCATGTGGACCAAACCCTTCATAGAGAATTTCTTGGATTGGACCGCCGGGGCCACGACCCATACCACGATCAATTGCTCGGGTAATATTTTCTTTGGGCATGTTGGCTGCTCGTGCTTTTTCTAAAATAAGACGGAGGGATGGATTGAACTGTGGGTTTTCAGACTTACCTTCTTTGACAGCAATTCTGATAAGTTTAGAAAGTTGTGCAAAGATTTTGGCACGTTTTGCATCAACAGCACCTTTACGTTGTTTGATATTGTTCCATTTACTGTGACCTGCCATATACAAAACCTTTCTCTTCGGTTATTATACCCTCCCTCAGGGAAGTAGCCTAGAAGCGAGAATCAATTATTGACTTCTCACTCTAAGATCGGTATTCTTCCTAGTTATTTGAAGTACACAAAGATATGAACACAGTCTCCAAACTCCAAACCCTCGCTATCGCTGCTGCTAAAGCAAGTGACTGGCAAAAAGCACTTGAGCTCAATCAAGAAATCCTGCATCAGTTCCCCCAGGATGTAGGTGGCTTAAACCGCCTCGGCATGGCTCACATGCAGCTTGGTAACAATGATGCTGCCAAAGAGGCATTTCAGCTGGTCTTAGAGATTGATAAGCATAATCCTATTGCACAGAAGCAACTGGAACGGATTAAGACAAATCAAATCCCACCTTCTCCTGCATTTACACGCAATCATTTTATTGAAGAACCAGGTAAAACCAAAATTGTAGAGCTGCACCGCCTTTCAGGCAGACAAGTGTTGGACTGTCTCTCTGTTAGTCAGCCTTGTTCACTCAAGTTGAAGAATCGCTATATTTCCGTAGAAACTGAAGATGGCAAGTATGTCGGGGCACTTCCTGAAGATATTTCTTTTAGACTCACCAAACTGATTCAGACAGGAAATACCTATCACTGTAGTATCCACTCTTGTAGCAATAATCAGTGCACAGTGTATCTTAAAGAGCTCACCCGCTCACCAGAAAATGTTGATGTTCACTCATTCCCACCAAGTAAAACCAGCAATAATCAGTTGGACCTAGATGATCGTATCCTCATCGAGGATTTTGAAGATGATGATGCAGCTGTTGATGGCGAAGAGGATGAAGTGGAAGAACTTGACAGCCAACGCGAACAACGTCGCCCAACGAATCCAGATTTTGAAGAGTAAACTACTCGAAGTCTTTTCCGATAAGTACAACAATTGGTGCTCGGTATTGAGTTGTTATACTTGTATCAAGCTTCATTTCAGGGTGTTGTACAAAAACGTGCTCAGTCATATCCAGAACTTTATTGCAGGTTTCTTTTCCATCATGATAAATGGTTGTCGTTGGTTCATCACTGGGATAAGAACTGGTGCGAATAGCTAGCAGTCCACTTTTCTCAAACAAATCACTCAGTGTACCCGCAGCACCAGCTTGGCCACTGGCATTCAACACCCCAATTGGACATTCTTGGAATGAGTAGTTATTTTTGCGGTGCTTTTCTATAATCTGTTGCACTTGCGTGATGGAGTCAGCATGTTCCAGCGGAATACCTTTTCGAGCAAAGTACCACAGCTTAATTGCTTCCAATCGGAGTGTATGTGACTGCCACAACTGTTGCGTGACTAAGTGAAATATATCGCGGCTAAAAGTCACTTCTCCAAAATTAAGTGATTCAAGTCCATAGACATCATCGACAATAATTCCTAAGCTTCTACTAAAACTCGCAGTTAGAAACTGCGCATCCTTTTTATCAATCGTGAGTAGTGGATAGATTGCAGAAAGTCTGTACGTTCCATAACCTGCCGGTAGCTGGACTTCTTGGTTGCCGGGGATGCTCACAATATAGCTATCAGTCATTTCTGGAGCGACATGCACTACCAGCACTCTACTTTCCGAACTATCCAAAGAATGTGGAACAAGAACAATTGTCTGTGGTTCAGGCAGTTTAATTGCATTACTTAAAATGGCTGTATAAAGTAGATAGCCCGCTATAAGTGAAATAATAATTACAATTACTGCGACTATAAAAAAACGCGTAATTCTTTGTATTAAACTACTTTGAGTACTTTTTGACTTATGTGATGTTGAGCGTGACGATGCACTGTGAAGCAGTGGTCTCTTATGCCGGGCAGGCTTAGTAGTAAACATAGGACGTATTACTTGAGAATCCAGTTACGTAAATCTTGGCTAATTTTTATCATGGTGTACACATTATGAATACTAGCCAAGCGGTAGTAACTTAATTCTTTAGTTCTAAATAGATGATGCAAGTATGCACGTGTATATCCGCTCTTACAAGTATGGCAGCCACAGCCAGCTTGAATTGGCTCGCTACTATGACGTGAGTCAGCATTACCGATCTGTAATCTTCCCTTTGGGAATGGAGAAATAAATCGTGGTTTCTCGCCTGAATAATCAAGTTCACCTACATATAAAGTGCCATTGCGTGCTAGCCGTGTGGGACCGACACAATCAAACATGTCAAAGCCCATGAGCACAGCATCTACAATGTCTTGTGGATCTCTTCCCAAACCCATGGCATAGCGAGGCTTCTCAGCTGGCAAAAGCGGCTCAATCCACTCCATCACCTGCTGTGTTCCACTCATGTTATAGCCCACTGTTTCTCCGCCTACAGCAATGCCATCAAACGGCAAACTGGTAATGAACTCTGCCGACTTCTTTCTGAGTTCTGGAAATAGTCCACCTTGGATAATGCCAAACAATGCTTGGTACTTTCCATATATGTTGCGACGCTTATGGAACTCCCAGTATTCATAACACTGTTGGGCCCATCGGTGCGTTCGTTCCACTGAAACTTGGGCAGCTTCCAATGGAAGCGAATCTGCAAGTGCTTCATCAAAGGTCATCATAATATCTGAGCCAATCGCTCGTTGAATTTCAATCGCGCGCTCTGGAGTAAAAAAATGATACAAACCATCGATATGTGATTGAAAATTCACACCATCATCACTTACATTTGTGAGACCAGCTTTTTGAGTATCGAGTCGTTCTGGTGCATTTTTACCGAGTGACATGACTTGGAATCCACCTGAGTCAGTGAGGATTGGTTTGTGCCAATTCATAAAACCGTGCAGTCCACCCTGTTCTTCCAGGACTTGCGTACCAGGTCGTAAATACAGATGGTAGGTGTTTCCTAGAAGTATCTGAGCCCCGAGCTCAGCAATGTCTTCACTATCGAGAGACTTGACTGTCCCCAAGGTTCCGACCGTCATATAAATAGGAGTCTGAATACTTCCATGCGGCGTATGCATCACTCCTGCCCGAGCAGTGCCTTTTTGTGATTGCAGTTCAAAAGAAAATTTTTCTGTCATAACAAGATATTGTATTATACAGGCATGCTAACCAAAAATGACTTTACCTATCAACTGCCACCTGAGCTCATTGCTCAGACTCCAATGGAACCACGGGACGCGAGTCGCTTGTTAGTACTCAACCGAACTACCGAAGAAATGACACACACAAACTTTCGGGTTTTACCGTCTTTTTTACGAAAAGGAGACATCCTTGTGCGCAATAATTCCAAGGTCATCAAGGCAAGACTCTTTGGGTATAAGCACCCAACAGGTGGTCGCATTGAAATTTTACTCAATAAATTAAAAGAAGTATTTATTGATCAATGCGTTTGGGAGTGCATAGTAAGGCCAGGTATAGCTGTCGGACAAGAACTTACTTTCGGGAATGGAAAACTGACTGCCCAGTGCATTGGTCACAGTGACGATGGCTACACACGCCACATTGCGTTTCGGGTGCCACTGACCGAACTCTATGCGCTCATTGATGAGATTGGAGAAACTCCACTGCCACCATACATTGAAAAAAATGCCACTGATTCTGTGACTGAGCAGCAGTATCAAACAACGTATGCACGAGATCCTGGATCGGTTGCCGCCCCCACAGCGGGACTACACTTCACGCCACAATTGGACGAGGAACTGCACGCGGCAGGAATTGGAATCGCAGAAGTAACGCTGCATGTAGGTTTGGGAACTTTTTTACCGGTCAAAACTGAAGCAGTGAGTGAACACAGTATGCACGCGGAGCACTTCACTCTTTCACCAGAAACTGCAGCACTCATTACAGATGCCAAACGAACGGGACGTAGAATTATTGCAGTAGGAACGACAACCTGCCGCGTCCTTGAATCGTGCGCAACAATTGGTAATGATGGCACTGTCACTCTTACACCACAAAGTGCAGACACCAGTATCTTTATCTATCCACCCAGAAAATTTGCGTGTGTTGACGCACTCATAACCAACTTTCACTTACCTGAAAGCACACTGTTGATGCTTATAAGTGCATTTGTTTCTCAACCAAATACAGAGCATTCATTTACTACATTTTCAGAAAGTTGTGTGGGAAAAGCATACTCAGAGGCTATAGCACAACAATATCGATTCTTTTCGTTTGGGGATGCAATGTTGATTCAATAAGAGAAATTATGAGAAGGCAATTACCATCACAGTAGCGGCAAGAAGTAGTCCACCTGCTACCATCGGAATGCAGAGCTTCTTCTTTTTTGTTGCGAAGAATAAGAGCAGGCCAACGCAGCTTACAAAAATGCCAAGTAAGACACTTACAGAATACATAATTTTTTAGAGTTAGTCGCCAACAGCGTAGCGAACAAATCGATTGACGACAAAGCGCTCACCGATCTTACCACTTAATTGTTTCACTAATTGTTCAATGGTCACACTTGCGTCGCGTAAGTACTCTTGGGCTAAGAGTTCTTCGACGTTTTGAGGATTCATAGCAACAACTTGCATTGCGACTTGTTTGGCCATATCTTGAAATTCTGGGTTGCGACCAACAAAGTCGGTTTCACACAAAATTTCTACCATAGCTGCTACTTTTCCAGTTGCGTGAACGTAACTAGCAATATAGCCCTCTTTGGTTTCTCGATCTGCCTTCTTCTCTGCTTTAGCAAGTCCACGAGCTTTGACAAGCTCTTCTGCTTTATTCATGTCGCCTTGTGCTTCTTCAAGTGCTTTTTTGCAATCCATGATTGCAGCGCCTGTTTTTTCACGAAGTGCTTTTACGTCTGATGCTGAAAATGACATGTATTCCTTTTATTCTTTATCGTTCTTACCTGCAACATAGCCTGCAACAACTGCGTTAACTACGTATTCAATACTCTTGCGTCCATCATCGTTGGCTGGAATCGCAATGTCGACCAAATCTGGATTTGCATTTGAGTCGGTCAGTGCAATGGTGAAAGTTCCCATATTTGCAGCTTCTTTAATAGCAATTTTTTCTCTGTTGATATCAATAATAAATAATGCGTCTGGACGGTTATTTAATGAACGGATACCTTCAAAGAAGCGTTTGAGACGAGTCAACTCTTTTTCAAGTTGGTTGCGCTCAAATTTTGTATATGCTTTGAATTTATCTGTTTTCAAACCTTCTTCAATATCAATCATTCTCTTGAGTGATTTGCGGACCTGATCCCAATTGGTTAATAATCCACCGAGCCAACGAGATGTGATAAAAGGAACTTTTTGTGCTGTACCGACTTCTTCAAGTACTTCTTTAGCTTGACGCTTGGTTCCCACCATAATCAGAGTTTTACCTGATTTACCGAGCTCATATGCTGCGTTGTAAGCAAGCTGGAGTTGAGCTGAAGTTTTTGCAAGGTCAAAAATATGAACGCCATCTTTTTCCATATAGATGAAGTTCTTCATGCGTGGGTGCCATTTGGCAACCTGATGACCAAAATGTGAGCCTGCTTCGAGTAACTCTTGCAAGTCGTATTCTGGAGCTTTACTAGGAAGTTGTGTGATATCTAACATACATGGTCCTTATTTTCTCGGTTTTCGAGAGCGCTGCTAGACATTTTAGCTCAGGACAATACTGTCTAACCGCGTATTTTTACTACTGAAGTTCGTAGTATAGCACATTTTACTCAAGTGTCTAGAAATTAAAAGCAGTCTAGAGATTGTGTTGAGCAAGCTTGACAGCATTGGCTAACAAACTCACTACTGTCATGGGGCCAACACCACCAGGAACTGGCGTAATGAAACTGGCTAAAGCACTGACACTTTTTTGATTAACATCTGGTCGCGGTTCACCGACATCAATAATTATTACTCCATCTTTGATCATATCTCCATTTACCA
This sequence comes from Limisphaerales bacterium, assembly GCA_044350895.1. GTDB lineage: Bacteria > Patescibacteriota > Microgenomatia > UBA1400 > PJMF01 > OMIS01. Next base: position 37,138 of record JBILGT010000004.1, on the reverse strand, counting down.
GGTTTTCTACTCCAGTTGCGGAAACAACGACGTCTGCGTCAAGCAGCTTACTACCATTTTTCATGCGCTCTTCAAGATCTACGCGACGAAGTAATTCGGCAGTGACTCCCCTATTTTTTAAGTAATATGCTAGAGGTGTCCCGAGCAAATCTGATTTACCAATAATGATCACTTTAGTTTGCTGAAGCGTTTTGCAGTGCTCTTCAAGAATATCAACAACTGCCTGACAGGTGGCGGGAAGTACGTGTCTTCCTCTTTCCCAAGTACCATCTGCAATGGCTAGTAAGGTATCTGGGTGCAGTCCATCGACATCTTTTTGAGGATCAATTGCGGCAGTCAAACTTTTCCACCACGCATCATATGCACGCTGGTCAAGTTCAGATTCAGCTATACCTTGCTGGTGTTGAGCACTATGCCAAATTCGCTTAGTCGGTTTTTGAATAATAATACCGGTGATTCTATTATCACTATTAAATGAGGTAATCTGCTGACCAATCAAGTCAATTGAATCAGTTATCGAAAATTGCTGTGGAATATATTGAATACCCACTCGAGCTGCGGCTTCACTTTTGAGACGCGTGTATAGCTGACTGCCCGCATCTTCACGAAAAACTATTGCTCCAATCGCAATGTGTATCCCTGATGCTGCTAGGGACTCCACTTCAGTCTTTACAAGTTTTTCACGCACGGCTGCAGTAGTAATTCCATCAAAAATAACCATAGCTGTATTGTATCGTATTTACTTGGAGGAAGTTTACTCACTCAGTGGATGTTGTGTGGCGCGGTCAATTTGTGTGCTATTTTTTGCTTCGTCAGACACTCGTTCTTCCAGAAGTCTGACCCGGTCTTTCAAAAAAGCCACTTTTTCAAAATCTTTATTATTTTTAATTCTATTGAGAGCAAACTCTTCACCAAAATTTTTTGATTTCCAAGTTCTTGCACTTGCCAGGTACTGCATGTGATCATTAATAGCTTCAAGTGTGTAGTGAACGTAGTACAGTTTTCTATTATCATCCGATGTAATTAAGGCTTTGCTTTCAAGATCAACAATTGTGCGCTCAGCATCTGATATCGCTGCTTCCCAGCCGTCAACCGCATCTGGAGAAAGTCGTGAAATATAAAAATAGTCAACCTCTTTATTGACCGTGGGTTGGAAATCAATTGCAATTAGTCGGTCGATGTTAATAAATGAAATCGCATAAATACTGATAATGATTACTCCAACAAGTGAAACGAAGAATTCTTTTTTACTGATTTTGGTAAGCAACTTTATAATGAAAAGGCCTAGAGTTACAGCCATCCAAACCAAGAAGATTGCGCCAAAGATTCGAGCACGAGTAAGTCCGTGCGCATCTGCATAGAGTAATAAGCGCTTGGCTGCGGATGCAAGTATGATCATCGTTTCTAAACTGACCACAGCGCCTACCCACTGAACTACCTTTGTCTGAGTTGTTTCAACACTATCCTGCAAATATCGTATAACAGCAACAAGAACAGCTCCTGCAACACCTGCCGCTACAAGCAGCTCAAAAAAACCTTTGCGAACATATTCTGAATATGTCTCACTTGAAATATGCAATGCAGCTAGTTCACGCTCGCCCACTGAATTAAACAGATATTGAACTTGGATAATAATGAATACTGCAAAAATTAAACCGATACTTGCTGTTATTACACTGTATTCAACTGCATTTTCCTTATGCTTTGGCAACTGCATAACTTCTTGCCACTCAGAGTGAATTATTTTGGCAAATCCCACTAAGATTGCCGCAATAAAAACAACGATTGATATAAGTGTGCGTGTACCGATATTAGAGAAAAGGTCTTTTACAAACGAATTAAAAATAGGATCGGCTGCGGTCAGAATTACTAATAAAATTAAAACGAGTGGAATAGCACCAAGCAAACCACGAAAGACTGATTTACCTATTTTGTTTATTTTTACGTCACCAGTCAAACTTTCTTGACCAATTTTAAACACATCACCAATTGCGGCAAGTGATCGGCCCAAGAAAATGAGTGGGAAAAAAATGATCTTTTCTGAGTATGAAAACTTCTCTTCTGATTTGAAAAAATACCCCGCAACACCCAACGCAAATATTGAGCTTACCAAGTTGATTACTGCAACAATTGAGTTAGCACGAGTCACAAATAAAAATGCAAAAGTGCTACTGACAAGGGATGCAGTAATGCCCAGTTTTACAGAATGACTTTTGGAATTTCTCAGTATAAATAAATAGAGATTGGTAGCGATAATGAAAAGACTGAGACCTAGTCCAGGAGCAGCTCCGGACACCGTTACATTGTAGATGCAAGTCAGTACGACTGCTGAAAATAAAACTCGTAATAGCATAGTTCAGTTGATCGAAAAGTCATTATAGCACAAGCGGTATTTGAATTATATTTACTTTGATTAATCAATTTTTTTACTTAATTGCCGAGCAAAAAAATATGAAAAATAATAACTAAATAAGAACTCAGTAAAATTCTCTCTTCACAACACTCTCGCAACTTGCTATAAGAATGATACGTATTTTGTGGAATCCGGTGAAATTCCGGAACTGTGCCGCAACGGTATGTGAAGTACATCTTCATAAGTCCGGTCTTCAAAATACTCTGTATAGCGTTCAATGCTTACAGGAATCGACGAGCATCGCGCGTATTCTTTCTGTATTTTTATCTTACGCACGTGCTCCTCTCTATGAGGAGTTTTTTGTCACCAGAATCATTTTCCAAACCACCCGAAAAAGCTGAACGTTTATCAGCTCGTACTCCTTCATGGCTTGAATCTCTTGCCCAAGGTCTTCAAGGGCTGCAGCCTGAACGGTTGTTTAAAAAGCCTGAGTTTATAACCTGGGGTTCTGAGCGGTACTTTGGAGCATATGATATTTCTCGAGAAGCTGAATCTCAGCAGCTTGTTACAAATCAACTCACAGCCGATCTCACCTCCTTTTTTGATGAATATGCATTTTTGCGAGCTTCAGTAGTGTATGAGTACGACCAACATGGCATGCGCAATGGCTATACGGAGAAAGTCAGTGAAATTGCTCATAACTTTGTGGAACGCCTTGAGCAAGATGGCAAGCCCACTGAGCGCGCAAAACTTGAAGAATCAGTTGCAAGGTATGTTGAAGCTTGGATGGGCAGCGATCGTGTCCAAGTTGGTGAACGCTTGATGTTTATCAGTCCACGCGGCTCACAGCAAGAACTTTATCCTGGCCTTGATGAGCGTAACTATGTCTTTGTAAATATTTATGAAAAAACTGAAACTGGATTTTTATTCCGGCAGTATCGAAGCTACGACCCAAACAAACAGTTACCTGTTGTACTCAAAGAAGTAGCAGCTCAAACAGGCGGCGGACTACAGCGAATTACCACTGATACAGAAGTGCATCCTGACCATCAAACAATTGCCACTGCGGTGCATATCCCAACTGGTCAAGCTCTCGAACGTATCGAACAAATTATTTATAAGAATAAGGCCAGGTGGCGCAGTGATATTGATCGAGACCTCCCCAATCTTCCAGAAGTTGCTGCACAACTACAACTCGCCACTGTTTTGTCATTTTGTTTATCAGAATTCACACAGCTTGCACATGAACCAGGTGAACATTCTGAAAAAGTTGTTGCATTTGATTTGTTGATCAACACAGTTAAAAAAACGCTACTCAAGTGGGTAGAAAATCATGCGCTAAACTATGACCCCGATAAGCAAAAGGATTTTCAAATAGATCTTGAAGAGATTAGAACAGCATGGCAACTGGAAGTTAAAAAATCAAACGGCGAAAAATTGGAGAAAGAAGAACAAGCTGCGCTCAAAAAATTTGTTGCAAGCGTCAATTTAAGTTCCACTTTACCGCTCAAAAGTGCTGCGAGTTGGGCACACTGTATCACAGGGACACCAACTTCACTGCTTAAATTTAGGCCAACTATCCCACGCACCGCTGTAATGGATATTCGAGGTGGTGGAGCTGCGTTTGCGCTACTATCTGGTGAAGAAAAAAGTGAAATGCTCAGCAATTTGCAAGGATACGTTCAAGTCACTGTGAATGGTGAAAACTGGTATGTCCCGCCTGAATATTTAACAGGTAAGGGATGTTACTTTGATGCAGACTATGGAGTGGTGATGGGACCGTGTGGCTTGCCACTTTCTGAAGATCCATTTGCACTGCAAGCCGCTGATTACTATAACCTTCTATCCAAACTGAAAGAAGATGATGATCTTGGGAACCTCGAAGTTTTGAATCAGGCAGACCAAGTTCGTATTGGACATTTGTACCAGTCTCTCCTATCGATTATTTTTGTTCCAAGTGCATCTTTTGAAAGAATTTTATTTAATGATATTTTTGTTGCAGATGTTAATTTGGCCTCGCCGCTGCGAACTCTCAAACATGAACTTTCTCCATCAGCCAATCCTATCCACGCGCTTTTGAAACACCTTCTCATATTGCAACTGAACAACAAAACAGAAGAATTGTCAGAATTGGAAGAAACAATACTACCAGTAGCTACTCAAGAATCTTTTTCAGACGTTCAACATTAGCTGCATCTGGACCTTCACCATCTAAACCAGGAACTTCGAGGATTAATGGGATGTGCTTTAGTTCACTAAAGTGCAGAAAATGACGTAAATCTTCTTGGGGAATATTACCATCACCGAGGTTGGCATGTCGATCTTTGCCACTACCGAATGGATCACGACTATCATTGACGTGAATACATTTGAGCATTTCCCATAAGCCTTGTTCAGAGATTGTTTTGAGAGCTGATTGTGGCTGCCGAGTAATTTTTTCAGCCATCACTACGTTTTCAGGAACAGATTCTCCCAAATAGTATCCAGCAGCATGAGCATGACAGGTGTCAAAACACCAACCAATTCTCCCTTTGGAAACAAACTGACCATCTTTTTCAATTACTTCAAGCAATTCTCTAATCTCTCCCAGATCATCTCCCACTTTTCCGTTCTGACCGGCGGCATTTTCAATCAAAAAGGTAGAATTCTCAGGTGTTTCACGAAGGAGATCACCCACGACTTTCGCAACTTGATCCTTTGCACTCGCCCATCCCCTACCCTGGTGACTGCCCAGATGCACTACAACTCCCCCGCCTTGAATTGCCGCATCAAATTCCAGTTCATATTTCAAAGAATTAAAGGATTTTTGTACATTTTCCGCTTTATCACTTGCTAGGTTGACGAGGTACAGAGCATGCGTAATAACTGGACCTATCCCCCACTTTTCTCGCTCTGCAAAGTATTTTTCAGTTTCTACTTCAGCAAGCTTTTTACGCTGCCAAATTCGTGGACTACCAGAAAATAATTGAAAACAATTACAACCAATTGACTGCGCTTTAATGACGCCATTTTCTAGTCCACCAGCGGTTGATACATGTGCTCCAATTTTTCTTTGCATATTTAGGTAGAATACCATATATGGAAAAACTAACTATAGAACCGTTTGAAGTCTGGTGTAACAACCGTGAAGAGACGCTCCAGCTCAAGTCTGAGGTGTTTACTCATCATACGTACTACTTTGAAACTGAAAATCCTCGGCCAGTAATCATCGATGCTGGAGCACATATTGGATTGTCAACACTTTACTTCAAAAAAGTACTGCCTGGTGCACAGATCATTGCAGTTGAACCGCATCCTATCAATTTTGCACTACTCGAAAAAAACATTGCTGAAAATGATCTCCAGGACATAACCACAGTGAATGCTGCTCTGGGTGCGGAACCAGCTCGCGCTCGTACGTTGTATGCTGACACAGAATTCAATTGGCATAGTACTGCCTCATTTATTGAAGGTGCTTGGAATAATGCGCAGAAAACTGAAGCGATCCGTGTTCCTGTTGTCACCTTGGCGTCGCTCATTACTCAGCCTATCGATTTACTCAAAATGGATATTGAAGGTGCCGAAGTGGAAGTGCTAAAAAGTGCACGTGATTCTCTACATCTGATCAAACATATTATCTGCGAGTTCCATCCCAGTGCTTCTCAAAAACGTGAGGATTTCATTACGCTTCTCGAACGCGCTGGTTTTGACGTCAGCCATGAAGATGTTAAAGCAAAATTCCATGGCCGACGTGAACTCGAGATGATTGAAGCTATTCTTCCCGCTTAAGCCAGTTAACACCCCAATATACCAATGGGGTTTCAATTACTGACATTGGAACACTTCAGGAGCCAATATGGCAGAATTAGGCTGAATAAAAACGTCAGGTTGGCACTCAGAGATCTATCGAATGAATAAAATGCCAAAAACATAAATAGTACGGTATCTACAAACTGCGCAATAAAATTTGAAAGATTATTTCTAAGCCACAACTTACTTTTTCCCAGTGCCTTGCGAATCTTGGCGAAAACTGCCACATCCAAGAAATCTGCAGTTGTAAATGCAATCAAACTTGCTGCAGCAATTCTTGCTGATAGTCCAAAAATTGTGTCATATGCAGGTTCAGTGGACTGAAATCTACCTGACGCTGGCAAACTAGTTGCTAGCAATGAAAATAGTAAGAGTAAAAAAATAACTACTGTTCCTGAGCGAATAATGCTTTTTGTCCGCTCTTTTCCATACACTTCAGTCACCATATCGTTGATGGTAAATAGCAGTGGCAAGAGAAAGATCGCAACACTAGCATTGAGTTGATAACCGAAAATATTGGCCAGTGGGAATGTTTTTGCTCCCATCAGCTCTGACGCTGCAATACAGAAAATATAGACTGCTACGATAAGATCAAATTTTTGAATTTTAAACATGTTTCCTTTTGAGTAATTATGTACGTGAAGAGCTGATTACTTTCACAGACTGTAGCTACTTGCGACACCACGAACTTCTCGATCCCCAAAAAGTACTGGAGCAAGAAGCTAGCAAAGCTGGAGAAGGTGCCAGCTGTGTCTGATGGAAGTAATCAGCTCGATGTGCTATTTAAACAGTGGGAACTTGAGTGCAAGCTCTGTGACTTCTTTTCTGATAGCAAGCAAGGTTGTATCCTTGACTGCTTTCTTTCTAAAGTCACTCAAAAATGCTTGTCGCTCTTTTGGATCTGTGGGCAGTTGTTCATTTTTGACGTGGTCAACTACTTGTGCAATCCAACGAGCAATTTGACGCATTTCTTTTTCTTTCATTCCCCGAGTGGTAACGAGTGGTGTTCCCACGCGCAAGCCAGATGGATAGAATGGTGAGCCTTTTTCTGTTGGCACTGTGTTGCGGTTGGCATAGATTCCTGCCACATCCATAGCAAACGAAACTTGTGTTCCGAGACTTATACCAAATGGCGTTAAATCTACCACAATCAGGTGTGTCTCAGTTCCTCCACCCACCAGGGTTAATCCTTGTTTTTTGAATTCGTCAGCCATTGCATCAGCATTTTTTCTAATCTGCTGGGCATACTTTTTAAACTTGGCGGTACTGGCTTCTTTAGCAGCAATTGCAATTGCTGCAGTGGTGGCATTGTGTGGACCACCTTGCAGACCAGGAATAATAGCTCCATCAATTTTTTTACCAAGCTCTGGATCGCGTTTCATTCCTCTTTTGGTCACCAAAATCATAGCGCCACGAGGGCCTCGGAAAGTTTTGTGTGTTGTCGTCATGACAACATCGGCAAATGGCATTGGACTCGGATGTTCACCAGCAATAACCAAACCGGTGACATGAGAAATGTCTGCCACCAGCCAGGCTCCAACTTCATCAGCAATTTCTCTAAACTTCTTAAAATCTAGCTTGAAAGGATATGCCGTATTGCCTGCTACGATAACTTTTGGTTTATGCTTTTTGGCAAGTTCACGTACTTCATCAAAATCAATTCGCGCATTTTCTTTCACTCCATACTGAACTGAGTTATAAAAACGTCCTGAGGCAGTGACATTTGGGTGACCATGCGTTAAATGTCCTCCCATTGATAGCTTTAAGCCCATGAGCGTCTCGCCAGGTTGCATCAACGCAAAGTAAATTGCAAAATTTGCCGGACTACCAGAATATGGCTGTACATTGACGTATGGAACATCAAATAACTCTTTAACTCGATCAATTGCAGCATTTTCTATCTTGTCTACGATTTGGTTGCCTTCATAGTAACGGCGTCCAGGGTAACCTTCTGCATATTTGTTGGACAGACAGGAAGCTAGCACTGCGGAAACTTCAGGTGAAGTATTATTTTCAGATGGAATCAAGCCAATCATTTCTTTTTGGCGCTGTTCCTCTTGATCTATCAGAGAAAAAATTGTATCTGGCATTATGCCCTTTCGGTTTAAAAATTTGGTATGTACTGAAATTAAAACATAACTCTTGCAAAGAGTTGTACTACGACGTGCGACACGAGTCTAGTGTGCAGTAGAAAATGAGGAGTGAGATGCAAGGCGTGATTTGATCATAGCTGATAGCGTAGCTTTTGCAGGTTAAAAAGTAAAGCCTGGCTTTACATTGCTTTGGCTGCAATTTTTGATATACTATAATGCACTTTTATGCAGAACCTACGACCAGAATCTCCTATCCAGCTCGCAGAGCGTCCACTCGGCTTACAACGCGATCCTGATGCAGTTGAAAAATTCTTGCGTGCTCCCCGAGCCACTATTCTTGTCGTACTGCAAAATGATCTTGAAACTGGTATTTTGCATTTACAGTTAGTAGCTCCACGTCCAAATACAGGTGAAGCATTTGATCCTGATCTACATTTCAACTCACTCACTCAGACAATTATTGCCAAATGTGAAGTTGGAGCATTTCCCACTGATACTGGCAGTGTCGCGTACAATATTTTGAGAGCAGAAGTCATGCAGGACTTACAAGCGATGTATCCAGATGTTGGAAACTGGGACCTGATACTCAGTCACTTATTGAGTGTCTACGCAGCAGCTCCACACGATACCATGTATCTTTTGACGACAAAGCCACAACAAGAGATCACTTCTCAGGAATTCACTCCTCCAGAACTTGTTGTCACCTATAAGGCGTAACCTATCGTACAGCATTAGTACAATTTTCATATATTATTTTTATCAGTAAATGATAAAATGTGTGATAATTTCATATGAGTAAAACAGTTGAAACAGGGCATCGAAAATCAGTTGCAGTAGTTGGCCCCAGAAACGGTGCTGCACAAATTACTCAAGAGCTGCATAGACATCCGTTCACTAAAGGAAGTTTTGATACTGTTTCACTCGGTGATATTGGCATTGATGAGTTACGTGTTTTACTTGAAACTGAACCTGGCTACGCCGCAATATTATTTTTGAAACACACTCCGTTTGACCCAGAATTTGCCCTGACGATTGAAGAACTACAACTACATACCATAACCGCCAGTGTGAATGATCCTCAAAATACTGCTAACCTTCTTGCTGAATCACTAAATTAAAAACTATATTTACCCACATGCATTCGCACATACGCGTCTCTAATCCTTTGTGCCTTCTCAGTTGGCGTCTCTCTGCGTGGTGAACCATCAGGCTCAGTCGGCTTAAGTAGTTCAGGGTACCCCATCACAGTTACTTCCTGTGAATTGCCTTGCAGTGGCACAGCAACACTCGCGAGAAATGCTGCAAGTACTACCTGAGGCGGGATGCCATCGATCATAAAGCTTGTTACGATATCTAGGACTTTTTCATATGCTTGCGTCTGTTCAATTAGTGTTCTAAGAATGTTTGATTCAAGAGAGGTAAGCTGTCGCACTGTACCATTTTCCAAAGACATGCGCACTTTAGTGAGTAAAAGTCCTCGTTTTGGGATTAGAAAACGAATTCCTCGTTCAGTTGGTTCCGAAAAAATGCGTTTGCCACTGTCATCAATCACACCTAGTATCTGTCCTGTTGTACAACTATCAAGTGTAAGTGTTTGTACCCCACCCAACGTATCAACTAGCTGGATACTGCCATCATTTTGTAACATCAGACCAGGACGTACAAATCTCAGATCCTCTTTTCCAGGATCCATCAATACCTCATGTCCATCTTTATTTTCAAATGTTATGGGGTTTCCCACAGTATCAGCCAGCAAACCACAAACAAGGTGCGTAATATCAACTTCTGTGATGTGATCGCGATAATCTTCTGCAAGTTTTACCAGTGGTGGTCGCTTGTTCATGTGGGCAATAGTATTTTCTGCCCGATACTTTTCGATATCTCTCCAGATCTGTTCTTCTTTAATTCCCCAGTAGATCGTGCGAATAGAATAGCCAAGGTTGAAAAGTACACCAGCATCTTCAGCAAGTGCTTTTCGTGCAAATGAGGTCACGCAGTGAGCAATGACCACGGCTTCCTTTGGAGGCTCTGCTTCTCTGCTCGCAATTTTATTCACAACTCTCTCAACTTGTCCTTTAATACTTCCCCAAGTCCAAGGTAAACCATGTATCTGGGCGAAGTGTCTATCACGTTCTGGGTTAGGAAACCGTTCAATTGAAGTTGAATCATTTCCAGCAAAAATAATCGTGTCAGTACCGACCAGAACAGTATCACCACCAAAATTACCAGCAATCGCACGGCGTGCTTGATCAACTTTCCAGTTTGCAGCTAGACCAGCGCTTGAAACACTCACTTCAAGTTTTCCCGATAATTTTTCTGGATCACGGGCTTCAATTTCAAGTGGAGTCCCTCCCTCACGGGTAAAGTAACCATGGAGTGCTTGAATCAGCCCTCGAGTCTTTTTACCTTCAGGATTTGAGGCGATTACTATTCTTGAAATACCTTGCAAAAATGCTGGTGAACTAAGTTCTTTAAAAGCAATCTGAGCCAGTAATTGGCTCACTTCAGATGGCGAAAGCCAGTAGATCAAAAGATTATGTAGCTGCTGAAAAATTTCAGTATTAGTAGGAGGAGCTAGCCGTTCAGTACGTTCTATTTTTGCCATTTGGTTACAAAAAAACACCCAGTATTCTTTCAGCTCATCTTGGTTTCCCTTTGCACTAGCAAAGTGTTGTTACTTGGGAGCGAAGCACTTGGTGTTCCGCACTTAATTATTATAGGTTATTATATATGCATCATATGTATCTGTAAATATACATATGTGATCACTTTATACCTTTATACAGTAGTCCGCTTTTCTGAGCGTTTGATACTTGCTCCGTGTGAGTACCTAAGGCACTTTGACTAAGCATCGTAACTAGCCCATCACTGGTAGCTTGAAAATTCATAATGCCATTGATGACAGGCAGCGCAATGCTATCAATTAGATTTGGATACTCATCAGATGAATGTAAAACATCAGCAACACCACCTAAACATTGGCCACTTAATCGCTGCGCCAGCACCAAAACTTCTTCTGTTGTGACAATCTGTTTCAAAAGGTGTGGATAACCAAAAAAGACAAGAAATGCAAACATTGCATATCTGCCCATTCCACCACGCACACTTAAACGATCTGCTATCGTCAGCGTCGCAATCTCCTCAAGCACAGCTTCTGAGGGCAGTAATTGAGCTGCTTCTTTTTCAGTTAGAATATTTTCTTCAACTTGTTCAAGTAAATGATGATACTTAATCGGTAATGTAAATGTTGCGGCTTGAGCAAATGCAATTTCAGGTGTTGCACCAAAATATTCAATGAAGTAACGTGCTAAAAATTTTCGAGCGATATAGTAACTGATATGAGCGTGATCCTGATAAATATCCTTGCCAGAAATAAACAGCTTGCCCCAATCATGCATAACAGCATTAACACGAACAAGAAAACGACGAAAATCTAATTGCAGATGATCTGATTTCACACATTCTAAAACATCAAGAATGTGAGCAGCTGGAGTTCGCCCTGTGTGAGCTTTAGTGACAGGAATTGAAGGGTCATGTAACTTACGGAAAAATGGTACTCCAGTCTGAGAAATGCTATCACCCATTAGTAGTTCTTCAACTTGTTGCCAAGTACTTAATGCCTGATCGGCTGAGTGCCGATATTTTGGGCTAGCAAAAAACTGTTTGTCAGATTGATTTCTTTTGCGCCACAACAGATGCGCTACTTGAACAAAACCACGATAGTCTGTTTCCTCCTCTTCCGGTGATGGCCATAGTATGTCAATTACTTCTGATCCATCTGGATTCGTTTGAAATTCAAAGCCTCTCATGCGCACCAAATCAACTTGACGTTCTACATCAGGTATTCCTGGCTCTATGTAAGAACGTTTTCGGTCAGCTGCTTGAGCAGCTTTTAGTTGTTGCTCGTTGCGAATAATCGCATCCAGCTCAGCTTGTTGGGAATCTACGAATGGTTGTTGGCGTTCAGGTAGTGCTAGCATAGACTTTCTGCTCAACTTGGTTTCTATTTGTCTACTTTTTAGGTAGACAACGTTTGTTACTTGGGAGCGAAAGCCTTCTATTTGCCTTCGCGACTCATTATCATATAGTTACCTATATTATTTTTGATTGAGCCACTCCTTCTTGCATCCAATTTTTATAAATCGTGATTGTCGTTCAGCAGCAGCAATCCCCTGTTCTTGCCACCTGCTGTCTAACTGATTCACTGACTCCATAATCTCAAATGGAAATAAAATCCAGTCAGTTGTTTCAAAGGCATAATGTTTGGGTATATGGCGAGTTTTTGGCTTCATATACACTGCAGCTGTAGTGACACTTTCTGCACCCAATGCTCTGCAATACTGTTCACCAAAAATAAGTGATTCACCTGTCTCTGCTACATCATCAAAAAGCAGCACTTTTTTGCCCGCAACTCCTGAAACTGGATATATATCTTGATAAATTTCAGGTTTATCAAGAGTTTCTCTAATTCCTGTATAGAAACGAACACCCAAACTTAAAATAATCGGAATATGTAAAAAATCAGCCAAAATTCTTGATAACGGTAAGCCACCTTTTGCTAAGGTAACAATTACATCGTACTGTTCGTTACTGGCAGTAATTTGTTGAGAAATATCAAAAATACCATCCATCATGTCTGCCCAAGTGGGCACTGTGTAGGAAATAGAATCATTTGGAAAACTAACACTTGGAGTTTGTTTGTGAGGAGCCATAGTCAACTATATATCGTAGATGAGTATATCTACAAGGGGTCAAATTACTCAAGGGTTTTCAAAACTGCCTCGAGGTCATTCTCTAACGGCGCTGCAAGCGTAAGCATTTCTTTGGTACGAGGGTGCTTAAATGTGATGCTACTTGCGTGCAAAAATTGTCTCGGACACCACAATACATCAGCCTTTACACGCCATTTATTGGTATACACTTGATCTGAAACAAGTGGATGCTGTAGATAAGAAAAATGAACTCTGATTTGGTGTGTCCGCCCCGTTTTAGGCTGGCAACTAATCAAACTAAAATCATGATATGTCTGATACTCTTTCATGACTTGGGCATCGGTTTTCCCTTTTTCGACATCATGCTGACGGATTAACTGCAGCAATCTGTCTTGAGAAAAAGCAAATGTCTTGAGCACCTTGAAAGCTGTTTCAGCGGGACGTCCTCCAACGGAAACTTGGAACTTACCTTTGTTTGATGTAGAACGAAGCAATGGTAATCTGATTGTGTCTTCAGGGCTGTGAAATAATCCATGTACCAAACAAATATACTCTTTGTGTGTTTCTCGCTGCTTGAACTGAGCCATGAGGTTCATCAAACTGCCTGGATTTTTTGCCAAGACAAGTGCTCCACTCGTATCTTTATCCAATCTATGGACAATTCCGTTGCGTTCTTTGAAAATTTCTTCTGGTGAACCATACTCTTCAGTAAAATCTTTGGGTAGTAAACTATACCAATCACCGCTTTGAGCTTCGTGATACAGGCGTTTTGACATCCATGACTGGATTGTCTCTCCTGGCACATTACTTGCTTCGTTAACGACGATACCAGCGGGTTTATCAATCACTAGAATGTCTTCATCTTCAAAGATAATTGGAAAGTTATTCATATTTTTTTCTTATTTCAAATAATGCCAGATAAATCAAGCTAATTGCAATATACCAGTCGGCCAAATTATTATGGAGTGCAAATCCTGGAATGGGTAGCCAATCACGAACTCCACCCCACCAGATTCTATCAAGACTATTAGAAAATGCGCCAGCAAAAAATAAACTTGCCGCCAGCAGATGTTTTTTCCAGTAGTCTAGAAACTGCCAAGTCAAAACAACTATCAGCAAAAGGCTTGCTATATGCAGTATAACAGGGGAAACAAATGAGAACAGACCAAATGACACTCCATCGTTGAGAATAATTCCACTCTGCTTTTGCACTATGAATTTTGAAAACTGATCGACAATCAGGGCAACAAAAAAAAGTGGTACTGAGTACTTCATGATTCTGAATTTACTGGTGAATATGCTGGTTTGCGTTTAAGAAATGTTCTACCAGATCTGGTATAGAGTAATATTACGCCACCTACAAATGCCAGTAGTGCTAGGATTCTATCAAGATCTATTCCAGCAATTGAGAAAACTGGTGTTTTTACCCAACTGACAATAAAGAAAAAGAGCGATGTCGCTATCAAGAAAATACTAACAAGGAAACCCGTTTGCGCTGTTTTTTTGCCAGATCGATACCACTCAAACGTGCGATAGCGATACTCTACTCGACTCAGATACATACTGATAATTCCAAAAAAGAATGCAGCATAGAGTTGTGCAGGGTGGTGTGGCTCGATTAAACCAGGGAAAACAAGTCCAATTGGTAACGTTGTGGCTCTTCCCACTGCTGTTCCATCAAAAAATAGCCCAATGTATCCCAGCGTCAGTCCACTGGTGAGTGAAAGCACCCAGAAGTCTAAAACTTCAAAAACATCCCATTTGTTGTGCTGAGCATATCGATATAAATATACTGTGGCACACAGTAGCCCAATCACGCCATTTATGCCTGGGTAGGCAAAAATATCAAACCAGTGCAGTACTGCTAGGCCAAATCGCTCATAGTTGAGTGCAATGAATCCCACTCGGCCAGCCACGAATCCAACCAGTGTGGCCAGAATAAATCCATCAAAAAATTCACCCTCATTGTAATGCTCTTCTCTTCCCTTTCGCCAGAAAATAAAAGAACTGGTTAAAAAAGCCACAATAAGAAAAACACTCAGTGTGCGCAGTTCGAATGGTCCGAAGCTAAGAAGTACAGGAAACATACAACAGTTATTGTATACTATATTCTCGTATGCTCTCTATACCCCACTCGCTCACCGGTGCGTTTATTGCTAGCAAGATTCCAAATCCGTTTATCTACGTCCCGATCACGTTGGCATTTCACTACCTCCAAGACTGGATGCCTCACTGGGATGTGGGCACTGGCCTTTCCAAAGGAAAACGAAAACGTAGTACGGCAATTTTGTTGGAACTTGTTGATTTAGCAATTACAATTGGGCTAGTCTACTATTTTTGGAAGGATGCAGTGGGAACACCAGCGTTCTATCATATTGCCTTCGGCGCATTTGTTGGGCTTGTTCCAGATTTTATGGAAGCACCACGCAATTTCTTAAAATGGGAACCATTTTTCCTTAAGCCATTCAATGATCTGCACGGCAAATTCCACCACTCAATTCCCAATATGTGGCTCGGACTTGCTCCTCAAATTATCCTGGTGATTGCTATTTATCTGCTTCGGTAGGTGGTGTCTCAGCGGTTCTGCTTTGCAACGCCTGCTCCGCTTGAAAAATAGCTTTTATATTGGCCTGGATCTGTTTAACACGTTCCTGACTATCGATCGGTTTATGTACTTCTCTGAAAAGTGCCGCCAACTTATGAATACTATAGTTGGGATCAAATATTCTGGCAGGTTTTTCAGTGGCTTGAGCCACATCAAAAGTTCGTATGAATGCGGTGATAGTATCTGAAAAATCTTTCAGAAATGCTGATACCTCTTCAACTGAAGCATTCTGCATGTTAGGAATTTTTATTTCCAAATATTTGTCCTCAACGGCCATCTGCATGGCACATATTTCAGGATTGTGGGAGGGTGGCAATAAACTTAATGAACCAATCACTAATAAATTAACTAAAGTTTGATTATGCTCAACCAATTTCTCATAATCGAAGGTTGTACCTGTGTTAGATCTGAGAAATACATCAGCTAATCCTACTGCTCCTCTGCCATTTGAATCGCGAAATGGATGAATAGTAACGCTACAAATAGTTAAAAATGCAGCGACAATTGATAACTGCTCTTCATTCAAGCTTTTTACATCTATGTTAGAAACCTTTTCATCAAGTTGATCAAATAGTTCCTTACCATGAGTTGATCCTGGGTATGACATTCCTTCCAGCACCACCTGCTTATCACCTGAATTAAAAGTTATTCTGCTGCCAGAATTTAATGTTGAGAAGCGTTCTGGTGGCTCAATAAAAAAATGACCCCTCAAAAATCTTGCTTGTGGATTATGAAATTCTGGAGCAATTGCTCTATTTAAAATTCTTGAAATGTATGAAGGCTTATATCTTTCAGGGGATAACTCTGACCGAGTCCCAAGCTGTTCTATAACGGTAAATGGAAGGGTAAATAATGAATCGTTTTCGCTCACTTACTCATACTACCATAATGTGCCACTGGTCGGAATCGAACCGACACGAGTTTTAAGGCTCATGGGTTTTTGAGACCCACGCGTCTACCAGTTCCGCCACAGTGGCAAGATACAGAGGTGTATTATAACACTTTTTCCCATATCATAAGCCTCATTTGCTCCTAGAATTTCGTTATAAATATTGGGATTAAATCATTTTAAATACATAATAAATATGTATTATATGATATACTATAGGTAGTAATACATTTTTGTATGACTAAGGCACTCATTGAACGCCAACCACTTTACTCAGATAAAGGGAATACTTTTCTTACTAGTAATCATGATGCCCTTCCACTTATTGGCAAAGTTAATACCGTTGTTTCACTACTCGACTCCGTCGCATCCAGTACGGCTTTACAACAAGGAGAAGTAACAATTGCTCTTATCAAACCACGCATGGATGAGGCTATTAGCTACAATGGACATTTATTACTTAATACTGAGCCCGGTTTATCAGATCCAGAATTAACAGAAGCATTGATTAATTACACTTTTTCACCCAACCTAGGATTATTTCCATTTGCAGTTTTTTCACTCATCTTCGACTATCCACTTTTACAAGATTTTTATAAAGGCGGAGCACAAAGACGTCAGCTCAGAAAACCTGCCATAAACTCTTCTAGATATGAAGTCGAACATCCTAATCGTTGGCATGAATGGGCATATACTATGCTTCATTGGCCAACCACAGTGCTATTTCTTGAAGGGAATGATGCAATTGAAACATGGCGCAAAAACGTTGGTGCCGAGTGGCGTTTAAAGGTTTTGAAAACCTCACGGTACTACGGAACACTTCGTTCTCTCTTCCAAGGAAGTGAACACAATACTGTATTTCACAGTAGTGATTCGAAAAAAAACCTCATACGGGAAATTGGGTTGCTGCGTGATTTCTTTATTGAACAAAGAAATTTGTTATCAAGAGATACTGAATCGTAAAAGTAATTGACTTAAGTTATGCCTAACATGAGTCGTGAAATACCAGTTTTTTACTCTTACTCAATTGTAGATAAGTTTCGTTTTCCAAATGGCAAACGTCCTAATATGGACAAACCAGTATATGATGAGTTATTGGATGCGGGTTTACAGACACTTATTGATGAAGGTGTAGCGTTTGTTGCAGGTGACATTAATCAGGGAACCCATAAGGTCGTAATTTTTCCAAAATATGCCCCCTCACGCCCTTATGAGGCAATGATGTCGTTAATACCTATGACATCAGATTCACCTGTTATCAATAAAATTAGTGAACTAGAATTATCAGACCTTAAAACATTTTTTAATTTTGCTCAGATCCTACATGGATCAGTTGTGAACACATGTAGAGCCGACGGACATAATTTAGATAAAAGTTACATGTTTCAACACTTTGGACCACATGATATCAATCCAAAAACTTCATATAACACGAGCTTTTTACCTTTTCATCTGCATATTCAAGCATATGGTCACAGTCTAGCCGAGTTTCCAGACGCATTTACACCAAATGGAAGGCTGGGAGACTTTGAGGGATATGAGTATTTAGATAGAGATCCAAATGTTTTTATTTTTGTAGATAGCATGAGATCAGCTTTTCCAGATATAGATTTTACACAAACACAAAAGAATGTTATTACAATCTGCGAAAAACCAGTTACTCTTCCTATTTCAGACGATGAATTACAACAAATGAAAGAAATCACCCAAGTATGGCTTGAAATCTGGGATGAATTTGCAAATTGCTTTGTGGATTTAGAGGCATTGCGGTTGGAACAATCCCAAATTAAGCTCTTACCAGTTGCTGAGCGTGAAGAAAGATTAAAAATTCTTACTGATACATATACTTTAAGTACTACATCGCTAAGATTACTAAATTTATATAAGGAAAATATAATTGTTGAACACCCTGAAACTTGGAAAAATATGTATCATGGGGCAAATGGCTCAATTGGTATTGAATTCGACTGGGAAAAAGGTATTCGCAAATGGGCTATTGTTCCCCGTTTATTAAGGAGTTGGTCAAGACACTTTCCACTTGTTAAACCTACTGAGATGACAGTTAAAGATGAGCAAATTAAAGGTATTAACCCTGAAGCAGCAGCCACTCTATTACCAATTCAACGAAGGATACTCAAAGAGTATGCTCGCTTTTCATGGGCTTTTTTAGCTCCCTAATAACGCTCAGTTGTAACAAAAATTACTGTAAATTTTATTCTCAAAAAATTATAGCCAATCGATAAATTTGCTTTTTTTCTCAATTTCATTCATATTGATTGTGTTATGGAAACTATTCGCACAATCGTGCAATCGCTGCTTGATGTCACAAGCATCTGGTCAGTTATTCTGCGTGGACTCTTTTGGGTTGTCATTGCCGGCGGCATAATTGTCAGTACAGACACACCTCGTCCAGAACAAGGCCATTCAAAGATTAAGCAAAATCTGGGATTTATTTTGTTATTTATCGTTCTCTCAGGGACACTTGTCTATCTGCTGTTTGGCTTCTCAGCAGCACCTCGAAGCTAATTCAACCTAGCCTCTTCTTGTTTCCATACCATAGAATTTAATACGGTCGCCCTTGAAATACAGGTCAATATCACCCAGCGCACCATTACGGTGTTTGGCAATTTTTAAGTTAACTGATTCGCGCACATCATCATCTTTACGGTACAAGAACATCACGACGTCAGCATCTTGCTCAATAGATCCAGATTCACGAAGGTCTGAAAGTTGTGGCACACGCTCGCCGCGACTTTCCACAGCACGCGACAACTGAGCCAGTGCCAAAACTGGAATTTTTAGTTCACGAGCAATATTCTTTAATCCCTGAGAAATTTCACCCACTTCTTGGACACGATTATCTTTGGTACGACCTTGGGCGAGCTGGAGATAGTCAACAACCAAGAAATCGATGTGATGTTCTGTCATCAGACGTCGAGCACGAGTTCTCATTTCAAAAATAGTAAGACCAGGAGAATCGTCAATAAAAAGCTGCGCATCAGCCAAAACACCCATGGCATCAGAAAGCTTCATGAAGTCCTGTTGATCTAGCCGTCCAGTTTTCAAACGCCATGCATCAATATCTGCCTGAGAAACCAGCAACCGGTCCACCAACTCTTCTCTACTCATTTCCAATGAGAATACGCCCACTCGCTGCTTTGCCGTAACCACAACGTGATGCGCAATATTAAGGGCAAATGCAGTTTTTCCCATACCTGGCCGAGCTGCCAGAATAAGCAGGTTTGACTTCTGCATACCTGCCAAGAGCTGATCTAGATCAGCAAAGCCTGTTGGGACGCCTCTGAGCTCCCCACCGTTACGCTGTAGTTCATCAAGGCGCTCGAAACTCTCTACCAACGTATCCTTGATACTGGTAAATGCTCGACTGCCATTACTTTGAGAAATTGCAAAGACTTTTTGTTCGGCTGAATCAAGCACGTCATTTGATTCTTTGGAATCATCGAACGCCTGCTCGGTCAGCTCTGCTGAGATCGAGATAATGCGACGTTTGACATATAATGACGCCACAACTTTGGCGTACTCCACCACATTGGCAGCAGTTGAGAGAATATTAGAAAGATGAGCAAGGGCTGCTGTTCCGCCAGCTTCATCAAGCTTTTTCATCTTCTTGAGCTGATTGGTCAGGGTAATTGCATCAACAGGCTGCCGCTTTTCATAGAGATGTTCTATTGCAGCATAAATAATGTTGTGTGCAGGATTGTAAAAACTTTCTGGCTTAATTAAGTCAGCGACCTTGACTAACGCATCAGGATCAACAAGCAGTGCACCCAGCAAAGACTTTTCTGCCTCGGTATCGTGAGGAGGCAGCTTCGGTTTTGCCATATATTCCTTATTTAAATTTGTTCAACTAAAACTACAACTTCAGTTTCTTCTGGTAAATTGATTTTTTCAATATCAAGTTTGGCAACTGGAGTTACTTCTACTCCATACTCTTTCAAAAACTGACCAACAGTCTGCATTTCACCAAATAAGTTTTGATCATGTGCATCTGTTTTGTAATGCATTGGGATAACAATACTTGGCTCGAGCGCACGAATTGCCTTGACTGCTTGTTCAGAATTGAGTGAAAATACACCACCCACTGGGACCATAAGAATATCAACTTCACCGATATCTTCTTGAATTTCAGCAGTAATCTCGTGACCTAAGTCACCCAGATGACAGACACGCAGATCATCAAGCAAAATTGTAAATATCGTATTACGGCCACGCTCACTACCTTTACTGTTGTCGTGATATGACGGAACACCAAAGACAGAAATACCACCAAGCTCATACTCACCTGGCTTATCAATCACAAAAGGTTTTTCTCGACGCGTGGTACCTTTGACTTTACTAGCAGCGTTGTGATCAGGGTGATCATGGGATACCGTAACAATATCTGCAGTCAAAGCTGGTAAGTTGAAACCAACATACGCCTCATATGGATCTGTTACCACCATACCGCGCTTACCCTTAAGCTTAAATGATGAATGACCATGATATGTAATTGTCATGTTGTGATACTCCTTGTACTGCTGATACGTACTGTTTCGCTATTACGCTAGACAACGATACAACTACTTGCTACCCTATTACACTGTTCGTAACTCTATGCACTATAGTGCGATTCAAATCAGTGGAGTAATAATACCACTGTCTCTCAGTACGCGCTACCTTAGTACATGAGTTATAATGAATACCGTACGTTATGAAAAAAGAAATGCTTGTTGCAGTTGTGATTGGCTTCCTACTTGGCTTGGTAATTACATATGGTATTTATCGCCTTCGAATTTCAAGCAACAGAAAAACTGCGAATCCCGTTACTTCACCTGCATCCAGCGCAGCTCCCAACGCTTCTGATAGTCTTATTACTATCCACAGTCCCGAAGATGGCCGCGTCCAAAAGGAGAAGTCTACTACCGTAACTGGCAGTACAATTCCTGAGGTCTATGTAGTATTATTTGTGAATAATACTGAATACATTAGACAGAGTGATGGAGACGGAAATTTTAGTTTTGAAGTGTCGTTGGAAGATGGCAGTAATCTATTAACAGTAAAAGTTCTCACAGAAGATGGTAAGACAGTCACCAAAGAGCGAACTGTTGTGGTTACCACTCTGTACGATCAACCTATTACTGAGATCGAAACTGCCACACCAAGTGCCAAGCCCAGTCCAACACCAAAAGCTACGGTAAAACCAACGGTTCAGCCAAAAGCTACACCAAAGGCTTCACCTACAGCGACACCAACAACCAGATAACTATGCATACAACACTTAAAACAGCAGTATTTTCACTTTGCCTTTCAAGCTTCCTCATCGGAAGTATGTATATACCAACTATTTCCTACGCCGCTACAGCACCTGCCACCAAAAGTGCGGTTTCTAGCGATGCTTCCCCTTCTGCATCACCAGAGGAAACCACCCTTGAACTTAAAAAACGAATTGAAAAAGTAGCCAAACGCGATCAAGTTCGGGGCGCAATTAGCAATTTATTTTCTGATAAATTTGGATTTGTTGGTGAAGTCTCACGCCTCTCTCAAGAAGCTTTAACCGTTAAGCAAAACGGCGACTCACGCATTTTGCCACTCACTGAAAACATCACAATCGTGCGTGCTGGCAAAAAAATTAAAGCAGAAGAAATTGAAGTAGGTAATTGGGTCACTGTCCTTGGTATGGGAACCAACGAAAAATTTACCCCAGAAATTATTATCGTTTCAGCTAGTGCGCTTAAACCCAAACAAAAAGTTGTGATGCTTGGTACTATTACCAAAATTACCAAAACCAATATTACCATCATGGCTCGCGGTGATCAGGGTGAACAAACATTTATACTACCAAAAGCTGCAAAATTCGAAAACGCAGATGGTGGTACACTCAAAGTTACTGACTTTGAAGAAGATCTTTCAGTCCTTGTAGTCGGAACACGTAACGACAAAGATCAACTTGAGCTTTCTACACTCAGATCATTAACTGATGTCAAAGCCACTCAAAATGAGCGATAATTTTTTACCTCGCATTCGATCACTTCAAAAAATTCTCACACCATCTCAAGGTATTTTACTTTCTAAAGCTGCCGATATTGCCTACTTTACTGGATTTGTAACACTGGTACCTGAAGAACGAGAAGCGTTTCTGCTTATCACCACTTCACAGGTAGTTATGCTGCACGCATCTTTCTCACCCATTGAAAAGTTTCAAGGAATCACCTACCAAACACAGCCATCACCAGAGGGTTTACACACCACTGTACAGCTTTTACTTACCCAGGGTATTCAGGAATTGCTGATAGATACGAGAAATTTATTTGTGCACGAATACCAAGCACTTACTTCATTTCAGTCACTCACGCTCACACCGTTGGAGCGACAACACATTTGGCAATTAAGACAGATAAAAGATCTCGCAGAACAACGCGCAATTACTGCCGCGGGAAAACTGACAAAAGACGCATACACTCACGCACTTAGTTTGGTGTTAGATGATATTACTGAGCGTGAACTGTCATATGAAATTGAAGCTTATATCAAAAAAAATGGAGGCGAACTCGCCTTTCCCAGTATTGTGGCGTTTGGGCCGCATAGTAGTCTTCCACATCACCAACCGACTGCTACGAAACTCAAAAAGGAAACTGTTATTTTGATTGACCTTGGCGCTAAAGTTGACCACTACTGCGCTGATATGACTCGCACCACTTGGTATGGCAGTAACCCGTCCGCAGAATTTACTACTATCGAATTAACAGTTTTACAGGCATACAAAAATGCCTTTGATGCGACGCAAAATAAAAGTGGCAGTGTAACTACCGCCGATCTCGATGCTGCCGCGCGGAGTGTCATTAGTGAAGCTGGATATGGCGATAAATTTATTCATACCACCGGGCATGGACTTGGGCTGGAAATTCATGAGCAACCATCACTCTACAAAAATAGTGTCACCCCACTGGCTGTGGGAATGGCGATTACTATTGAACCGGGAATTTACCTAGAAAATCAATTTGGCTATCGCCACGAGAATACAGTACTGCTTTTGCCTGACGCACTTGTAGAAGTTACGGCCTAAATTTCAAAACTAGTAGTTTGCTTGCCAACGAGCCCAAATTCCTGTGGAAAGATATCGCTTTGCTGCTTCAGGACGCTCTTGTTGGAGAGCAAGTTCCCCAATTGAAACAACACCCTGCTTGCCTTTCATTGTATCTTCTAGCAAATTACCCAACGTAACCGCTGAGGTACTGACAGCGTAGGCATTAATCAAAATAAACTGTGGTTTCTGTACCAGAACTTGTCGGCATAAATCAAGCAAAACTGGCAATGACTTTTTAAAATCCCAGCGCTCACCATTTGGTCCATGTCCATAAATAGGTGGATCTAAAATAATGCCATCGTAACGTGTTTCGCGTTTTACTTCACGTCCCACAAATGTCACCACATCATCGAGTATCCATCGTATTGAGCGCTCATCCAATCCAGAGGCAGCTTGGTTTTTCTTCGCCCATCCAATTGACGAACGTGACGCATCAACATGAGTAACTTTTGCCCCCGTTTTGGCTGCCACAATACTTGCGCCACCAGTATACGCAAAGAGATTTAAAATGTGTGGTCGCTCCCCTTCAGTAGATCCCCCACTCTTCCAATTCTCAATTTTTGATTCAAGAATTTCTCGAAACCACTGCCAGTGTCCACTCTGTTCTGGGAAAATTCCCGTGTGTTTGAACGGTGAGAGTTTTGCCATAAAGGTGAGATCACGCCAGTGCATTGGCCACTCATCTTTCATTTTGGTGCGCATTCTCCAGTCACCCTTATCTTCAAATGAGCGCTCAAAAAACGCAGCACAGTTCTGCCATTCTGCTTGAGGTTGAGAACGCTGCCACAAAATTTGTGGATCTGGACGTACCAAACGATACTCACCAAATTGTTCCAATTTTTCACCATCACCACTATCAATCAGTTTGTAGTCACTCCAGCCACTTGGTGTCACAATTGAAAATTCTTGTTCATTTTGCATATCTAGATTCTACCCTTTTTTATATCGCTCTGCTTGCACAGTGGTGAAGAGTGATCTCACCTGGTGCCAACCCCACCATTTAATATTGCTAGTCGGTATACTGGCACCGCGGTCTGTTGTAAGTGCAAGCAATATTACTTGCCAATCATGAGCAAATTTTTCAGATTGTGGATGCTTTACTTGTTCAGAAAAAACGATTTGTGCAGCCGCAAAGTCAATGGCAAAACTGAGTTCATCTGCAGTTAGAGGTGTACTAAGATTAGGTCCAATAGATGCCATGTGCTCTTGTTCAAAATTTTGCATATATTCCTCACTCAAAATTTGTAAGTTGTGGACCTGATCGGACTTGAACCGACCACCTCTGCAATGCGAATGCAACGCTCTACCAGATGAGCTACAGGCCCAAAAACACACGCATATTGTAGCACTGAAAACTACTCACTTTTCATTTTTTTATCTATTTCGAATCCTTTACCCACTTCACCTGTCCTGGGATCTTCCAGCGGCGGGTACTTCTTTGCATTTTTAGCAATCTTTCGCTCAAATGCTTCTTGAATATCTATTCCCAAATCATGGGCGTTCAAAAGCACCCACCACAAGACATCCACCAGTTCATCAGCCAGTGCTTCTTTTCGCTCTTTGATCCGCTTTTTCAACTCAGTGCCTGTAAAATATTGCACCAACTCAGCAAACTCAGCAGCTTCGATGAGCATTCCCAACGCCATATCTTTTGGACCATGATACTTTTTCCAGCCGCGTGCTTTGCGAAATTGAATAATCCTTTTGGTTAAATTTTTAAACTCATTCATGGTGTTTATAATAGCACTCTGGGTGATAAAATCACGATACTTATGAAAATTTCCCAACGACTCAACCAAGAGTATTCAATCCGCCCACTCACCCCTCATGAAGCAGCGCTCGGGAAACAAATTTTAGAGTTAAATTTGGGCTACACACCTTCAGATTCTGTGTTGATTGTGGCGGATGAACGCATGTTACAAAATGAAGCCGCCATTTGGTTTGAGTCTGCCAAAGAACTTGGACTTCCCATTGATCTAATTGTTATTTCTGAGATGACACGATCTGGTGAAGAACCACCAACTGAACTTGTCACTGCTGCTGAACAAGCTTCAATCGTCATTTTACAGACAGTTTTTTCCCTCACCCACACTGCCGCAGGCAAGGCTGCCAGACTCAATAATGGCCGTGGTGCAAGTCTACCTGGAGCTGATCATGAACTGATTATGCGAGCACTCAGTATTCCATATGATTCAATTCGAGAACTTGGGACTACGCTTAAAGATCTTTTACAAAAAACGGAACAAGTCACTGTCACCAGCATTCAGGGAACAAATCTTACCGCTCGTGTACGCCAAACTGGAGTCATCAATGACTCAGGGTTCATACTTCCTGGTGAAACAGGCAATCTTCCTGCAGGAGAGGTGTTCTATGCCCCACTGCTCGGCTCCACCAATGGCACATTAGTCATAGATGGCTCAATTGCCGATGACATCCTTGATGCTCCTATCACCGTGACTATTCAGAATGGTGTCGCCACAAAAATAGAAGGTGGCACAGCTGCTCAACGGTTGTGGAATAAGCTGAATCAGTTTGGAGAAGCTGGCAGAATCGTTGCGGAAATTGGCATCGGAACCAATCCAGCGGCAAGTATTTCTCAGAATCTTCTGGAAGCAGAAAAAGCCTATGGCACTGTCCACGTCGCATTTGGTAATTCCAGTGCGATTGGTGGTGAAAACAACGTACCGATTCACATTGATGGTTTGATCTCAGAACCTACTGTTTTATTTGATTCAGAGAAGATCCTCGCCAATCGTGTTTTTGTATTCCCCAGCTAATACAACTTTAGGATAAAAAGGGATCATGATATAATTGTTTTTTATGACTACACAAATCGTCATCACTACTCATCATCACCATACTCTCGATTGAGGGGTGGTTTGTAGTGTCTTGAAAGTAAATACAACCGCTCCCGAGCGGTTTTTTTGTATCTAGTAGTAAAAAATAATATAAATGAAAGGGAAAAATTTATTCGATATGAAGACTGTTGACCGAACGTCATTGACCTAGTGAAATCGTCAGTGATAATGGATAGTGAGGTCATCAAGGCAAATGTTGTTTGCCGTGTCGAATGAGAATAAATCTTTCTTTAAAAAAGGAATCTATGTCATCACCAGTACAAACATTAAAAGGCTTTCGAGACTTTTTACCAGAAGAAAAGCGCAAGCGTGACTACGTTATTGCCAAAATGAAGGCAGTCTACGAGAAGTTCGGTTTCGAACCTATTGAAACTCCTACTTTGGAATATGCAGAGCTTTTGCTTGGTAAATACGGCGACGAAGCCGACAAACTAGTCTACAATTTCAAAGACCGAGGCGATCGCGATATTGCCTTGCGGTATGACCAGACTGTGCCAACTGCCCGTATTCTCTACCAGTATCAAGGTGAGTTGCCACGCTACTTCCGTCGCTATCAAATCCAAAATGTTTTCCGTGCCGACAAACCGCAGAAAGGTCGCTACCGCGAATTTACACAAAGTGATTGTGACATTTTTGGCAGTACCGATTCTTTGGCAGATGCTGAAGTTTTGGCAGTTTTCTACTCTGTCTACAAAGAGCTGGGACTCGCCAATGTAGTGATTGAGATCAATGACCGCGAGACGCTCATGTCATTTTTGACACCATTTTCTACACCCGAAGTTACAGTGATGTCATTGACACAATCAATTGATAAACTTGATAAGCAAACACCTGCGGAAGTAGCTGCCGAACTTGTCACGAAGGGCCTTACCCAAACAGCAGCAGATAAGCTCCTCAGCGAACTGCAAAAGGTCACACCATCAGCACAATTACAGCAGATCGTAGACAAGGCTACAGCACTGGGTGTGCCTACTGCTGCACTCAAATTTAACCCCAACCTTGCTCGCGGCTTAGATTACTACACCGGACTTATTTTTGAGTCACGAGTACCCGAATATCCAAGTGGTTCTTTGGGTGGCGGCGGTCGCTATGACAATCTCATCAACCAACTCTCTGGCTATCAAATGCCCGCTGTTGGATTCGCGGTCGGCTTCGATCGTACTGTAGAAGTTTTGGATGAACTGAAGCTGCTCCCCGCTGAAAGTTTGGGATCACAAGTGCTTGTTACAGTATTTGAAGAACAGTACGCTGCAACCTCACTTAAAGTTGCAACACAACTTCGTACCAGCGGCATTAAAACGGAGGTCTACCCTGCTGTTGATAAACTGGGTAAACAGTTCAAACTGGCCGACCAAAAGAAAATTCTCTATGTTGTTATCATTGGTGAAACAGAAATGGCGGAGAACACAGTTGCATTGAAAAACATGAAAACTGGAGATCAAGTGAGCTGTACTGTAGAAGAGCTCATTGAAAAATGTAGCGGCTAGTCTGCACCTGCATATACGAGGTTATGTTTACGTTGGAGTTTAAGTACACTTCGCTTACTATCTACCACATAGGTTTGCTCGATTTCTTTCATTATGGAGAATGCAAATGGTGAGTTTGGTGCAAAGTGATTTGCCAAAAACCAATATGTTATGAGCGCAACTTCACACGGTGTAAAATTTGTTGTATCAATAAATCCGTCATATGCCCCTGATTTTAGTGCTTCATCCCTACGGAGTAATCGGCCAAATTTTCGCTGTGGACTCATATCCGATTCATCACGAGCCTGAGCTTGCATAATTGCAGCATGTTCATCAGCTCTAGATAAGTTTCGTACACCAAGCTGCTCTTTTCTCCGCTGCACTTCACGCTGATTACGCACTTTTGGGGTAACCGCAGTATATCCAATCCAAGTATTCTCAAGTCCTGACAGATTTGCTCGTTTGTCTCTTCCTTCACCAAAGAAGCGATGTGTTCGCTGTGCCAAGCTTCTAATTTGCAGATCAACAACACTTGTAACTCGCTGCAAGCCACTGAGGATTTTTGTAACTTCTTCTACATGTGGCTGTCTCAGAACAACTTTTGCATCAAGTGCGAACTGTTGTGCTCCCAAAAATGGATGTTTTACTACTACTTGTTCTGTATTATCATTTGTAACCAAATCAAGCTGAACGTCTTGGATCAGATGAATCATCAACTCTTCTTTAGAGTAGATATATGCTTTTAGTTCAGCATGAAGTTCTGCCGCACCAGTGTCGTTCCCCTGGGCTCTCTGTTGTGCAATCTCATGCAAAGAAGTGGAGATTTTCTCAGCATCAAAAATATTGAGGTAGCAACATAACCAAGCACAAGCTCGATAAAAACCACCACTACTTGCTATCAAAAAACCGCTTTCACGATGGATTCTGGCTTGAACGCCTTTTCCTGTAGCCATACCGCCATCCAAACCAACAATGATTTGCCAAGGATATACTCCTAAAAATTGTTTGCGTACATCAATGATGGTATTACACGCCTGAGCTTCTCGTTCAGTAAAAGTCTGTTCAACTAATTTCATTTCTACTTTATTCAAAACCCCTATTATATTATTATGGGTTTAATTATTTCCTACAAAGTTAACTATTGTATCAGAAAATTATATTAAATCAGCAGTGAAAAGATTCTTATGCCAACGCCCTATTACCTGGCTCTCGATTTCTTCTGCGCGAAAAGTGCATCAGTGAATTACTTGGTAGTTCAGAATATCCTGTGAAAAGTACCAGCCGCATATATGCATAAATATTGGGAATAAAAAGGTCATCAAGCCTAATAATGTCATGCACATTTACCATTGAGTTAAATAAATAATATGGGCCACCTTCGCCTGTATTATATATAGCCGTATATTTTTCTGACCTAAAAGCATCCTCGGGTGATAGCAAAATTCCATTGCGCGTGTCACTTGCATTTCTTTCCACAACCATTTGCGCCAATCGAGCCAACTCTTCATCTGAAGGTGGTGGGTTTCCACTCTTTTTACTCTGTCGTTTAACACTCTCTACTTCCCGTCGTTTTGCTTCTTCATCGCTCACCGCAAGATAGAATGCTCTTAGCGAAAAAGATGGTATTATCGATGCTAAATTGCGGCCTTCCATTACTACACCATTATTTTTTTCAAGATACATATTGACTGCATTTACTACCATTTTTTCTACAGCACGTTCTGGATCAGAATTGAGTGAAGAAGCATATTTGTCAATTTCTGAAGTGCGCAAAATACCAAACTGAGATTTTTCTATATTTTGCAGAAATTGATGATCAGGATGGGTACACGATACCTCAAAAGTTGGCTGATCATCCTGGAATCGAATACAAAAGTGAAAATACCCTCCTTTGGTAAGTTTGATTACCTCTGGAGGAGTTAATCCATTCATTTGAGAAATAAAAGCAATTGCTCGAAACATCATTCCCATTTGCAGAGATTCAAAGTCAAAATACTTTTGCCAAAGTTCTGCTTGGGTACTAGTACCAGACCGCACTGGACCATCAAGGATAAGCGAGGGCAATTTTGGCTTATTGATTTTGTCCCAATATTCAGCAAGCAAATTAATGAAAAATAAAGAGAAAAGTTCGTTTGAAGCTTTGCGAGAATCACCAAATGTTTCTCTGAACTCTCTTCTCTCAGAGCGATAGAGTTTGTTTTGCCACAACTGGCGCAGAAGTATTGTTGAAGTAAGTTTAAAATCCTCCCAAGACTCATGGTTACTCAGGCGCATTTCAGCTCTTTGGAGATCAGATTTTGCTCCATCCTTGATAAAATCCCATTCAGATCTTGACACTTTATTGAGCTCTGTAAGCTTACTCATACCTTGCTTTTTCAACTAATTATAGGCGGATTATAAACTGATTTTATTAAAAGCCAAGTTCACTTGCTGTCAAATCTTCAAGACTAATCTGTGACATGGAAAAAATCTATTTCTGCATTTTGTGCAGCACCTCTGTCGTTTTGACTATCACCAATCATCAAATACTCCGTTTTTTTCTGAGTAGAGGAATCAAAAATTGATTCAAACCCTTCTGGATTGGGTTTTGTAAATGAAACGTCACTTTTTGTGACAATTTTTTTAAAACACTGATCCAAAGCATTTTTCTGCAAAATCGGCATGATTGTAGTCCGCATATTTGAAGTCCAGATACTGCATTCAAAGTGTTTATGATTGTCTTTGACAAATGCCGTTAACTCACTATGCTCTTCTGCACCTGTTAAAAAGGTAGATTCAAACTGTTCACTATATGTCCTTCTGATCTGCATTGCAGGTTCCCCCCATCTGCGCACTGCTTCATTTTCAACATCATTGAGAATTTTGCCCTGACTGAACTCAGCAAGTGTGGGATCAAAATCGAGCAGTTTCTGCGTTAATTCTTTGATGTATTTTTCCCATGGAAGTAGCAAAGTGAAAAGCGTTTCATCAAAATCGAAAATTAAATGCTTTTTGGGATTTTCAGCCAAATATGTTTGTAAATTCATGTCACCATTATACTGGCTTGTTCGCAAAATCTCCTTTTGCAGTTCTCGAGGGTTTCTGGTAAAATAGGTACTTCGCGAAAGCATTATGAAAAAAAATATCCATCCAACCATGTATCCAACCGTATTTATCGATGCTGCTACCGGTTACAAATTCATTACTGCATCAACCTTAGTTACTCAAGAAAAAATGACTATTGATGATGTTGAATACCAGGTTGTCCACTCAGATATTACTTCAAACTCTCACCCATTTTTCACTGGTGAAGTACGTTTTGTTGATGCACAAGGTGCTGTAGACCGCTTCCACAAGAAAATTAAACTTGCTGAAGAAAAGAAACTTGCTCTTGCTCAAAAAGAACAGGCAAAGCAAAAAGTTGAAGTTCAAACTGGTGATCCAAAAACCTACCGCGACTTACTTCGTGAAAAGCAGGATTCCCTTCGCAAATCTAGCGCAACTCAAGAATAACTGTAATACTAATGAGCCCTGTACTTGGCTATTCTGTAGCGAGTATTTGTAGCTTAAGATTGTAGTATGTCAAACCCCTATCAACCACTGATTGACCAACTCACTCAAAAAATTGCTGAAACTGAACTCCTTGCCCAAGATCCAGAAATGGCGTCTTTAGTCCAAGAAGAACTTAGCCAACTTCAAGAACAACGCTCTCAACTTGAAGCAGCTGCAGCTCAAATGACTTCACATGAAGAAGTAGATGTCAGTGAAACTGGTAAAAAAGGTAACTGCACCATGGAAGTGCGCGGTGGCACTGGTGGTGATGAAGCAAAAATCTGGGCAAATGACATTTTACGCATGTATATGCGTTTTGCAGAAAATCATAAGCTCAAATTTGAAATGATTGATGAAACAATCGTTAAGTTTTATGGCAAAGCCCAATTTGGTGATGAAATTTTGACAGTGTATGAACTGCTCCAATTTGAATCTGGAGTCCACCGTGTACAACGCGTCCCCGCTACTGAATCTCAAGGTCGCATCCACACTTCAACCGCTAGTGTGGCAGTTTTACCTGAAGTTCCACCTACTGCTATCGAAATCAGAGAAGAAGATTTGGAATGGTCATTTATGCGTGCCGGCGGTGCTGGTGGTCAAAACGTTAATAAGGTAAATAGTGCTGTTCGACTTGTTCATATCCCAAGCGGTGTCGTCGTCAACGCACGCCAAGAAAAGAAGCAAGATCAAAATCGCAAAATTGCACTCGAACTCCTCCGGTCTCAGCTCTGGGAAATTGAAGAAGAAAAGAAAGCCAAGGCAGAAGGTGAAGTACGGAGCATCATTGGTCGTGCACAACGCGCGGAGAAAATTAGAACTTTTAACTATCCACAAAATCGTGTGACTGATCATCGTACCAAACAGTCCTGGTACAGCTTGGAGACCATCATAAACGGTGGTATTGCTGAGATGTTGCTAGAGCTGCGCACAGCTCTTCTCAACCCCGATTATGTTCCTGGTGAGACTGAAGATTCAGAAGAATAATTCCAATTTGTAATCTGCTTTAGGGAGCTTTGCGCAATGTAACTGTTGCAGTTTTTTCGCTGCCTTCGCGCCAGTATTTGATAGTTAGCTGATCACCAATTTTCTTTTTATTTATAAGTTCAGCAAGTGTGGATTTTTCTGTCAACGACTGACCATCTATTTCAATTAAAATATCATTGGGCAGCATACCTGCTTCGGCAGCAGATGAATTCTGAATCACCTCAAGTACCAGCGCACCTTGTGGAACTTTGGCTCCCACTGATTCTTGGAGCGTAAGAAGTTGATAGCGGACTCCAAAGAATGGACGATCAAACTGCCCTGTTTGATTGAAATTGGTGAGAGAATCTTTTACTAAGTTGATAGGAAGTGCAAAACCAATATTTTGGGCATTGGCAGAAACTGCGACGTTTACGCCAATCACTTGACCTTTATTATTGAGCAGTGGTCCACCAGAATTTCCTGGATTGATTGCTGCATCTGTCTGAATTACATTTTCAAGTTCTTCACTGCCCGTAAATCCTCCACTTGCAGTAATTCCTCTACCCAGGCCAGAGATCACGCCTGTGGTAACTGTATGTCTGAATTCACCCAGTGCTGTACCAATCGCAATCACTGGCTCTCCTACTCTAATTGAGTTGGACTCGCCTAGAGCAAGTTTGGGGAGTTTGGCGCCCTCAACGCGTAAGATTGCTAAATCACTGGTGGGATCGCGATAAATATTGGTAACTGCGTATTCAGTATTTTTGGTATCGATTACTTTGTATTCCGCTTGTGTTTCACTGACCACATGTTTGTTGGTCACGATAAGTCCTGATTCATCAACCACAAAGCCAGTGCCTATATCACGTTGAATTTGCTCAGTTCTCTCTTTTCCAATTGTTGGACCAAATCCAGGAATATTCACAATAAATGGTTCAACAATCCGTTGCTGTGTTTTGATTGAAACTGTCACGACGGACTCTGAGGCGACTTCTGCCACATCAGCCACTGTCATGTCTTTTCCTGAATTGAGGAGATCACCAAGTTTTGAATCTGAAAATGAAGATTGATCTTGAATTTGGCCTGGTTTGCGAGCTGCAAAGTAGTCAATTGGTTTGACTACAAAGACGCGGTCTGCCCACGCCCCACCAAAAAAGGCAAAGAGAATTATGAGTGAGAGGCCGCTCCCCCATATAAAGCCACGACGGGCATCATGATGGTGTACTTGTTCAATCATATCGTACGGACAAATTTTACGCCCTCAATAGCGCTAAATCAACGCATCCAAATATTTCACAATATATTAGAGTGTTTCAATTGCTTTGAGCAACATTTCATCTTCTTTAGTGTCTGGGTTGTCTTTGATTTCCACATTCACTGGGATACCATGCTCATGAATCCACTCACCACCTGGCAAGATCCACTGGGCGATAGTGACATGAATGCCGCCACCGTTGCGGAGTTCACGACGATCTTGAACAGTACCTTTTCCAAAGGTCTTTTGACCCACAAGTTTGGCACTGAGTCTGTCGCGAAGTGCTCCAGCCACAATTTCTGATGCTGAGGCACTGCCACCATTAACCAAGACTACGACTGGGATATTTGCCAAGCGACCTGATCCGTTGGATGCAAAGCTTTGATTGGTAAATCTGCCCTTTTGTGTGACAACAGTTCCAGATGGAATGAAATCACTGGCAATATTGATAGACTCATCAAAGAAACCACCAGGGTTATTGCGCATATCAAGCACGATACCTTTGATTGAAGCACGCTCTTTTTGAATAGCAGTAACTGCTTCTTTCCACTCAGTATTTGTGCGCTCGCCAAAGCGTGAAAGCTTGATGTGGGCGACACGTTTGCCACCATTTTCTACAAACTTCACTTCAACTGATTTGACGACAATTTCTTGACGTTTGAGTGTAACTTCAAATGGTTCAGGACCTTTTTCTTTACGAAGCAATGTAAGAATCACTTCACTATCTTTTGGTCCACGGATAATATCAACTGCATGATTTAATGACCAACCATTGGTTGATTCATCAATCTTTTTATTAACATCTTTAACATTGATAATGAGGTCACCGGCTTGAACATCTGCTTGTGAAGCTGGCGTACCATCAAGTGGAGCCATAACAGCAAGGACACCTTCTACATAGCCGAGTTCGATACCAACGCCATAAAATGCACCAGCCAGATCTTGGCCACTGCGCACTTTATCCTCTGGAGGAAGGTACATTGTGTATGGGTCACCTAATGAAGCGACCATGCCACCAATTGCACCATCAACCATTTTTTCAGCATCAAGTTTTTGAGGTTCGTTGTATTCGTCTTCTAATACCTGCCAAGTTTGCCAAAAAGCAGCAAAATCAACACCACTCTTGTCACTTGGTTGTGAGGTATTTAAAAGTTTTTTGAGTGTTTCACTTGAAGCATCACCTGCTACCGGACTATTTGAACCGTTACCTGCAAATGGGAAACGATGCACCAATCCATAGCGATACTCGATCACTGTGCCGAGAACCACAAGTAGAATTGAGACAACCACAGTACGAATAAGCTGTAATGAAATTTTCATGAAAACCTAGTGTACTACAACTATTCTCAAAGCGGAAGCTTATATACTTCGCTTGTTACAGAGTTTGTGTAAATGGCAACAGAGCGAGGTGTCGAGCACGTTTAATCTCTTGACCTAAGCGACGTTGTTGTTTCTGAGTAAGACCTGTTTCATAACGACCGATGATCATACCCTGCTCTGTGATATATCTTGAGAGAAGAGCTGTATCCTTGTATGAAAAAGTGATCTTAATTCTTTGTGTTGGACGACGAATTCTGCGTCGTACTGGTTTTGCTTGCATATTGTTCCTTTAATTTTTAATTTCTAAAATGGCACATCATCGGCCACATCTTCGGCAGTTTGTGTATCTTCATCAGCTACTGTGCTGTTTTCTTCAGAAGATCGTTTACTGCGTGTACTACTTTGTTGTGGAGCTGCACTCGCATCATCACTATAGTCTGCACCTTGTCCACCACCTTGTGAGGAGCGTAACAGAATCATGTTGTCGATAACGACTTCAGTAATGCGTTTATCTGAACCGTCATCACCTTTCCAATCGCGACTCTGTAATCTGCCCTCAACGTAGACTTTGTCACCTTTGTGTAACAGTTGTCCACAAATGTCTGCGAGTTTTGACCAAGCAACAACATTGTGATATTCAACTTTTTCTTGCTTTTCACCACCATCGGCTGGAGTCCAGGTACGATTTGTGGCTAAACCAAATGAACAAACTGCTGTTCCACTGGGTGTGTATCGTAAATTTGGATCTCGGGTGAGATTACCAATTAATAATACTTTGTTGAGAGACCGTGCTGACATGCGTGATTTCCTTTCTTGCTCTGTTCTGTTCTCCTACTTCCTTAGTATACGTGCAATTATTGCATAAACTGTAGAAAACTACAGCATACTATGCAGTTGGAGTAGCTTTTGGAGCTTTCTTACTTTCCTTTTCAGGTTCAGCTGCAATGACAAATAAATGTCGGAGCAACTCTTGATTTAAGTACAAGTCTTTTTCGAAAGCAAACGCATTGTGAGTTTCGAATTGAAGAACAAGATGCTTATACACAGCTTCTGTGTGGCGTTTGCCAGCATGTTTAATCATGTAGGCCATAGGCTTTCTGCCCCAGTCCTCTTGATTTTTGATACTACCTTTGTGTTTTGCAATCAGTTTTTCAACTGAAGCAGTTATGGATTGTGTTTCATCACCAGTCAAAGAACCTGGAATGAGATACGTAAGCTCGTACGTTTTAACCCGTTTATCTGTGGGTATTTGCATGTAAATGCTCCTTTCTTAGCTTGTCCATGAGCGATGGGATTCTTATACACGCGTATAAGAAGGACAAACCAGAGGTATTATACCACACGCTATTCTGCTGTTGGTTGTAAAGCGACCTTTTGAAAATCAGGGGTATCCTGCCAAAATTTCCTATGTCCAAGGTCAGTAAACAGTGGATTGATGCGGTAGTACGGTACAGTACTAATTTTTTTCATTTCAAGCAAACTACGGGCACCCGCACTGACTGTTTGGCGATAGGTTCGTAAGATGTTTTCAATATTCCAGGTCAGATCTCTTGACTTAACATGGGCTTGGAGGTCTGTAACTGGCACCCATCCTTCTGTGAATTGTGGATACCGATCTGGATAAAGTTTGACTTGTTCCAATAAACTTAAAGCAGCTGTCAAAGCCTGCGCTTTTTCTTGTCTATCAATGCGGGCACCTGGCTCACCAGAGTTGATAATTTCTGGCGTACTAAACACATGCACTTCGTCAAAATGAATACTATAGAGCAATTCTGGACGCACCGTTGTTTCTACTCGTGCGATCAGTCGACGTTTTTCAGTGCGAACATGCAGCTGCATGATTTTTTTGAGCGTGGGATTGGAATCAATGATTCCTTGGAGTCGCTCCAAAATGCCAGTGAGTTTGTTTCTCTGAAAATCAGCAGTTCGCTCAATTTCTTTGATGACACCTTTTAGCTCGCTTTGAGAGAACTCCCCTTCTCGTGTCATCAAGTAACGAAGTAAGTAGTAGTAACTATGCTCTTTGTCACCAAATACATAGAGTAACTCTGATTGGTTACCGCTATGTCTCAGTTCCAAAAAATTGCCAGCAATATGTCAAGTACCCAATAAACTAGGCGTGTTGTCTGTGGATAAGTGGTTTCGGGTGTTAAGTTGAGCAAACGCTTTTGGCGTCATTTTCAGTACTGAGTGCAATCTTTCTTCATTGTAATACAAAAC
>JBILGT010000021.1:0-23260 GCA_044350895.1 Limisphaerales bacterium | reverse complement strand
CCAACTCAAACTTCTTCTCCGACTTCATAGAGGACTCCCTCTTCAAAAAAGAAAGTACCTCGTCAGCTATTTTTTATCCCAAAAACAGTGACATTTACCAACGCGTTTTTTCTATTAACTCAAAAAATGCAACTGTACCTGTCCCCACCTTCTCTAATGGCTCTGCAATTGTCAGAGCACAGGCTGTAGGCAAGAGTGTTGTGACTGGCTCAGGAAATGCAGTTAGTGCGGTCACTAACGCTGCATCAGCGTCGATCACCTTCAACTTCGTCATCCAGTCAGTCTGCGTCGGGGGTACCACCTGGTACGACTCCGACCTGGATGGCGTCCAAGATGCTGCGGAAAACACGCTGAGCGGGCTGCCCGTGCAACTCATGCGCAACAGTACAGTGGTGGACACAACAACTACTGATGGCGCCGGCAGCTACCGGTTCGACGAACTGGTGCAGGGCGATTACTCGGTTATTATCAGCCCAACAATGTCAGCGCCGGTTGTAACACCTGTTCGATTTGCGACTGACGACAATCAGGATCGGCAGAATCGCTGCACCCAAACGGAACCCGGCCAATCAGCAACCAGTATCACAATCAACTTACAAGTTGGCAGTGAGCCTGCAGCAATCGTTGATGGGGATGGCGTCGACTCAAACTTGACCGTCGACTGCGGTTTCTGGAAACCAATGCCTCAGATCAGCGTTGAGAAACTGACGAATGACATGCCCCTGGCTCTGGTACGAGAAGGCGACCCGGTGACGTGGAAGTATACCGTTCAGAACACTGGCAATGTCACGTTGACAAACGTCAGTCTGATCGACGACAAGGTTGGTGCAGTCCAGTGCCCCAAGACCATGCTCACTATTGAAGAACAGATGACCTGTACAGCCAGTGGCGTCGCCATTAACGGCTCCTACACGAACACTGCTACTGTGACAGGCATCGGCGAGATCGTGAGCGTACCAGTGACTGACATTGCCGTCAGTGGATACTGGGGTCTGACCAAGGTGGTCACATCTACGGTGAGCACTGCCATCGGTGATTTCGTCTGGGTCGACCAGAACGCCAACGGTCTGCAAGACGCCGGGGATTACGGTGCTGTTGGACAGGCAGTCAACCTGATCAACTGCTCTAGTAACACCGTCGTCACATCTACGCTGACAAACGGGGCTGGAGGTTACGTCTTTGACGTGCAACCTGGCAGCTATGCCATCTCAGTTCCGGTCACTAGTGGGATCGTTTTCAGCCCTTTCAATATCGGGGCAAACGATGACGTCAACAGCAAGATGCCCACTAATGGCGAAAAAACGACCTGCTTTGATGTGGCGGCTGGCCAGGTAGAAACACGGGTGGACGTGGGGCTTGTTTTGCCACCTCGTGCACCTAACGTTTATCACCTGCCGTTGATCTGTCATTTGGCCTGCGGGCCAGTCGTACCGGAACCGGAGCCAGTGCCTGACCCTCGCTGCATTGCGACTGGGAGCCACCAAGTGTGGTTCCAAGCACGCCAGGTTGAATTCGAGGTTAACGGCCGACTTCCCTGGAGATCGCCAAATAACCCAGTGGTCGTTGACGTCTGGTGGGGCTTTAAAGATGGCCCGGGGCTAACGGGCGGACGCCACGCGTGGGTCACCATCCGTGATTTGTCCATCGAGAATCCAGATGAGCAGATCTTTGCAGAAGTTCCGGTCAGCCCCGAGGCGGGGCACTGGACATTCCAACTTTCAGAACGACCGGATCACCTGATTAGTATTGAGATCCAGGAAGTCGGCCTGGACGGGTGCAACACGGTCCGACTGGCACACGTCGATCCGTAGTCGTTCTCGAGTATTTTTCCCATCATGACAGTTTGAACACTGGCGGTCCGCCTAGGCGGACCGCCATCCTAACAAGTGAATAGAGCAGATGCCCGGTACAGAAATGTACCGGGCTTTTGCGTTTTCCACACTTAATTTAGCTGACTTTCTAGAATAGAAGCATTAAAGTTCTACTACAACCACTCTTCAATTGCGTGAACAAACAGTATTCCGACATCAATCACCTTAAGTTTTTGAGGAAGGTTTTTGTGTGCAATGGAGTTGGTAACTGTAATCGAGTCTATTGAAGATTCTTCAAGTTTCTCCAGAGCTGCTGGCACTAATGGACCATGTGTGGCAAAGAAATGAGCTTCAGCAGCACCCTCACGTTTGAGTAGGTCTGCTACCTCAGTCACTGTTCCACCCGACACAATAACGTCATCAAAAAGCAGCACAGTCTTACCTTGCACAGAACCATGCAGACCAACTGCGGTGACTTCTCCTGTGTTTAAATCACGATGTTTATCTACATTGATCAATCCTGTACCAAGCATTGTTGCAAACTGTCGCGCTCGTTTGAGTCCACCAAAATCTGGACTGGCTACGACAATATCGGCATCAGGAAATCTTTGGCGTACATCTGCTGCAAACAGTTCCATTGCTGATAAGTGCACTGAAGGAACTGAGAAAAATCCTGGAGTACTACTGTTGTGTAGATCAAGTAAATATACACGATCTATCCCAGCATTTGAGACTAGATTGGCAATAACTTTGGCAGCAATTGGTTCTCCTGGTAGGAAAACCTTGTCCTGCAAAGAATATCCCATCCAAGGAATGATGACATGAATATTTTTGGCACCAAGCCGCTGCACTGCATCAGCAAGTAGTAAAAACTCAATTATATTTTCATCAACTGGCTGAGAAAATGACTGAATTAATATGACATCTTCACCAGCAATGTGTTCTTGTATCCACACTCGTTTCTCACCATTTTGAAATGTAGAGATTTCAGTTATGACTAATGGTGTATTGAGCAATGTGCTAATACTTTGTGCAAGTGAAGCGTTGGAGGAACCAGCAATTAGTTTCATGGACTTATTGTACAGCACGGAGTAGGTAGTTTGTAGAATTACTTGCAGCACCCTTGACAGGATGTCACCGCGACCACGAATGAGCACAATGCTTTAGATAGTCCGAACATGGAGCGAGCTGTTGGCGAGCGTGTGCAAAAGTAATTCTAAGTTCTAGCCACGATGTTGTGGAGCGTTAATCAGTCCACACTTCTTGTACTTGAGGCCACTGCCACAAGGACACGGATCGTTGCGATTGATCTTTACCTTAGCTTCACCAGGCTGTGGCCGTGGAGTTGCTTTGGCATTTTTAAGTACTGAAGCCAGATCACTGAGTGAACCTTTTTGTGACTTCAAGGCTGGCTCTGGTGTTGTTGCATCAGAAACTTCTTTTTCGAGTGATTCGTGAATATCAGCTTTTTGCTCAATCATTTTTTCAGGATTGATATGCGTCATTGATTCAGGACTCATCACTTGATCTCGGTAGACGCGTTTGGCAATCGTGGACTCAATAGTACCTACTAGCTCATCAAACAAGGCAAATGCTTCTTTTTTGTATTCAGAAAGTACTGTCCGCTTATCACCGCGCAGCCAAATACCTTCTCGCAGGTCTTCCATTGCATCAAGATGCTCCATCCATTTTTGATCAAGCACTGAGAGTGAAACAAGTCGTTCCAATAACCGCATATGGGTAGTGCCCAGCTGCTTCTCTTTGGAATTGTAGGTTTCTTCAGCAATCTCATGGAGCTTCTCTGTAATTTCATCTACGGTATTTAAAGTACTGATTGCCTTCTGCAACTCTTTTTGTGATGTTGCATCGAATGGAATAATTGATGCGAACTCTTTGACAATTGCGTTATATTCTTCAGGTGTGAACTCTTGTGGAGCATACATAGTCACAACACTACTGACGTCTTCTTTGATATATTCCAGAATTTCTTCTTTGAGTTCTGTAGCAGCAGCTTCTTGGCGAGATGTACCCATTTCGAGTAAGCGGCGGCGGCGTTTGTACATAATTTCGCGCTGCTTGTTCATGACGTCATCAAACTCAACCAAGCGTTTGCGTTGGTCAAAGAAGAAGCCTTCCACTTTAACTTGGGCTGCCTCAATTGATTTACCGATCATGCCATGTTCGATGGGCTGATTTTCTTCAATCTTGAGGAAGTCCATCACTTTTGCGATTTGTTCACCACCGAAGATGCGCATGATATC
The DNA here is from genome assembly GCA_044350895.1 of Limisphaerales bacterium. GTDB lineage: Bacteria > Patescibacteriota > Microgenomatia > UBA1400 > PJMF01 > OMIS01. Next base: position 19,188 of record JBILGT010000021.1, on the reverse strand, counting down.
GTCATCAAGTGCGATGAAAAATTGAGTGGCACCAGGATCACCTTGGCGGCCAGAACGACCACGCAGCTGGTTATCAATACGTCTTGATTCATGACGCTCAGTACCAACGATGTATAAACCACCGAGTCCAACCACTTCTTCATGATTTTTGCGCCATAATTCCACAGCTTTTTTGTAGTCAGTAAGTTTGTAGTTGGCAGGATTGACGGAAGGCTGGAGGCCAAGTTCTTTGGCTAAAGCTTCTTGTTTTTCGGTAGGTTTTTTGTCTTTACTGGTCTTCTCTGTTCTAAAATCTTTGAGCTCAGGTTTTGCTCCACCCAGCACGATATCGACACCACGACCCGCGATGTTGGTAGCCACAGTGATGGCACCTTTTTTACCTGCATCAGCAATAATAAATGCTTCACGCTCGTGATTTTTGGCATTCAAGACTTGATGTGGAATGCGTTTTCGCTTCAAGAAGTCGGAAATAATTTCATTGTGCTCAATTGAACGAGTACCAATCAAAATAGGTTGACCAGTCGCATGTGCACGCTCTGCTTCATTGGCAATAGCAGAATATTTGACGGCTGTAGTCTTGTAGATAATATCTTGTCTATCTTCACGAACAACCTGAACATGAGTAGGCACTACCAACACTTCAGTGTTGTAAATTTGTTTGAACTCTTCTGCTTCAGTGACAGCAGTACCAGTCATACCTGAAAGTTTTTTGTATAAACGGAAGTAGTTCTGAATAGAAATGGTAGCAAGGGTGCGAGATTCTTGTTGGATTGGCACGCCCTCTTTGGCTTCAATTGCTTGATGCAAGCCATCTGAGTAACGACGTCCGTACATGAGCCGACCAGTGTGCTCATCTACGATGATAACTTGATTGTCTTTGACGATATAGTCTTTGTCTCGCAAAAAGATGGTTTTGGCTTTTAAGGCGGCTTCTACGTGATGAATTGTTTCAAAGCTCTCTTCATAGAGATTAGAAACACCAAGCTTTTGCTCAATACGCTTTACACCCAGATCAGTCAGCGTGACAGAGCGAGCTTTTTCATCCATGGAGAAGTCAGTATTTTTCTCAAGACTCAATACCATTTTGGCGTAGTCATAGTATTTCTTGGTAGGTTCCGTATCAGGCATGGAGATAATCAAAGGAGTGCGGGCTTCGTCAATCAAAATAGAGTCAGCTTCGTCAACGATGGCAAAATGATGCGTGTTGTCTGGGCGCTGCACCATCATTTCGATGGACTGGACCATGTTATCGCGCAAATAATCAAAGCCAAATTCGTTATTGGTTCCGTAGGTAATATCTGCAGCGTAGGCTTGTTGGCGAGTGACAGGCTCGAAATGCTCCAAACGCTCATCTCCCCGCTCTTCACTATCATATTCAGGGTTATATAAACTTGATTTGTCATGGACGATCACTGAAGTTGTGAGACCTAGAAATCGATAAATTTGACCCATCCACCCTGCGCCAAGTTCAGCGAGGTAGTCATTGACGGTGACAAGATGCACACCTTTACCAAGCAGTGCATTGAGATAAATTGGGGCGGTGACGGTCAGTGTCTTTCCTTCTCCAGTTTTTTGTTCGGTAATAGTGCCGTAGTGCAATGCAATTCCAGCTAAAAGCTGCACGTCAAAGTGGCGCAGTCCCGTGACGCGGCGTGATGCTTCGCGGACTGTGGCAAATACTTCTGGAAGGAGTTCGTTGAGGATGGTTTGGTCGTCTTTGCCAGATGCATGTTCTTGATCAATCTGCTTTTTGAACTTTTTTGTTTGTGCTGCAAGTTTGGCGTCAGAGAGTTTTTTGATAGTGGGCTCGAAGGCAGTAATCTCGGCTACTATTTTTTCGTAGCGGTCGAGTGATTTCTGGTTATCATCAAAAAGGCGAGAGAAAAATTTGAACATAACAGGCGTTAGTTATAGCAGATGATACTACGAATTGCTAGGGGTGAGCAGCAGGGAAAACTAGTGTAGAAATGCTCTAGAAATAGAAGAACCCCTTGTAAGTGCTAAGGGATTCCTCGGCTTACAAGGGGTTAGATCAGAAACTAGGTTCTACGGGCGACTTCTGCTACGCGGGCGTAGCAGGGGTCGCTGGAGTATCACCAGGTTTCAATGTTTCCACGGCTTCTTTGACAATCTTTTGATTGCTGTCAGCCAAGCCGGGAGGCAATTGCACATACGGAAGAGCAGTTTGGACTTGCTCAAATAATTTGAGTTCGTCCGGATCAGTCATATCCGCAGGTGGTGTTGGTCGTGTTGCTGGTGTAGCCATTGTCTTTACTCCTTATTCGAATTGTGAAACACATTTGATAGTTGCTCGCTAGTGAGCAAAAAGGTATTTACTAGCCAGCTTTTGAATGCACAAATATATGCGCTCAAAGGCTGGCTAGGGCACCATCAGGAGTGAGAAAATAACATGTTAAACAGCATTTATTTTTGCATATATAATATGCATCAATAAGACCTATAGTATATCACTCATTAGGTCAAATAGCAACCTCAAAACATGCGGTCTACTCGAGGAAAATAGGCAAAATTTTATTTAGCGCTTAATTACTTCAAGACCACCCATCCATGGTTGGAGGACCTTTGGAACTTTAATTGTGCCATCGGCTTGTTGGTAGTTCTCGAGTACTGCCGCCAGCAATCGTGGTGATGCTGCCATGGTGTTATTCAAAGTATAGACATACTTGGTAGTACCATCAGCGGCACGGTAGCGAATTTCTAGGCGTCGTGCTTGGAAATCATTGAAGTAACTGGCTGAGTGTGTCTCTCGGTATTTATTCTGGCCAGGGAACCATGTTTCAATATCGTATTTTTTGCGCTGTCCAGCTCCCATATCTCCAGAACACATCAGAAGCACTTGGTATGGCAACTCGAGGTCACTGAGGAGTTTTTCAGCATAACCCACCATTTTTTCATGCCACTTCTGGGTTTCTACCTCATCTGCCACTGTATAAACTACTTGTTCCACCTTGGTAAACTGATGAACACGAATAATTCCTTGAGTGTCTTTGCCATATGATCCCACTTCTCGACGGAAGCATGGTGAAATACCTACCATTTTGATAGGTAAATCTTTCTCAGTCAGTGTTTCTCCAGCTCGGTAGGCGGTGAGAGCCACTTCTGCCGTCCCAGCCAAGAACTGCCCATCTTGCGTCTTATAATGATCCTCGTTACCCCATGGGAAGTAGCCAGTACCCCACATTGCAGGCTCATTGACCAAAACTGGTGCTGTCATCGGGCTAAATCCATCTTTTACCAGAATATTGATAGCGTAATTCAGGAGTGCTTGTTCGAGTAATACTGCTTCATTCTTGAGAAAGTATCCTCTAAAACCAGCAATAGCTGTGGCACGCTTGGTATCCAAGAGATCCAGAGCTTCCATCAGTTCTTGGTGTGGTTTTGGTGTGAAATCAAAGGTAGGAACTTTTCCAACTTGGCGTGCTACGACATTGCCTGATTCATCAGGACCAATCGGCACTTCTGCTGCGGGGACATTAGGGATGGTATATGCAAGTTTCTTGACAGCTTCTTCAGCTTCTTTAAGACCTGGCTCAAGCTCTTTTAATTTTTCTTTGATAACTTTCCCAGCCGCAATTTGTTCTGGAGTGGGCTTATCACCCTTCCCTACCAGTTGCTTGATAGTTTCAACAAGCGAGTTACTTTCCTGGCGAAGTCCATCCACTTTTTGTTGGAGTTCACGGCGCTTTTCATCTGCTGCCAACAGCTCATCAATCGCGGCAACTGCATCGGGCAGTTGTTTGTTACGAGCAGCTTGTTTTACAGTTTCCGCATTTTCGCGGATATATTTTAGGTCTAACATTTGTCCCTTTCGAGGTCTTTTTATTTTGTTGTACACATGCACTTTTTCAGGCTATTGCATGATTTTCATACAAAAAAACCCTCTTAAATCCACAACAATATGGACTTAAGAGGGTTCTCACAAGTAAGAACGGTGCCACCTCAAACTACTTATTTCCAGCTATTACGGGCATACCCGTCCTGGTTATTACCCCAGGCAAAGCGGTTGAAACCTTCAATGCGTGCTAGGCAGTGTGTGTGCTTTGTTGACAGTATTATATACCTACTTATGCAGGTTGTGCAATTTGTCTTATAAATCGCAAGTGAACCTGTGACAGTTGTAATTCTCTTCCTGCATCAAAAATAGCATCATCGACTTCTCCACCATTGTTAACAAAGGCTGCTCTGTATTTTCCTGCCGCTAGCTGCATCAATGCCCCATGCAAACTGTCTGGTGAAAGACCTTGGAGTGCTGTGAGCATCGATACGAGTTCCTGTATCACTGGTTCGGCGGCGGCTAAAAATTCTTCTTGACCTCGTGCTGTAGGTAGTTCGTTCATACAACCTCCTTTAAAAAAAAGTATGAAAATTTCATACAAATATGAAATATACGCCTAAAAATTGGAAAGTCAAATACGTTACTGTGCAAAAATAGTTGCACTACCTTCGAGTGGAATAAATGCTGTTTGTGAACTAAATTCTGCAGCCCAAGAGTACGCATCCTGAGGTTTTGCAATCAAAATTCCTCTCAAGAGCTGAGGGAAATGTTTGAGAATAAATTGAATATTATGAACTTCGTGGTCGCCGCGCGGTGGAAGTAGAACAATATCTGGATAACAGCCCAGTGAAACGAGTTCTGCAACTGCTTGAACTTGTTCGTTGGGGTACGTTATCAACAGCTCAGTTTTGCCACCTAGGCTTGAATAAAAATCATGCAGCCGAGCAGCTCTATTGGGAAATTCAACACTCATCACACAGCCATTTTTACCAAAGTGTGTACAATTTGGGGTGTGAAACGACCAGTCTCGCTTCTGCTCTTGAAGAGCTTGCAAAAGCACACGTTGCAGTTTTTGCGGCATGCCACTGCCAGAGGTCTTGACGACAATAGGTACGCCCTGTTCATGAATAGCTGCATAGTGCTCTGAAGTGGTATGACCTTGAATCAGTTCAGGTCGAGCGAGCTGCGCATTTGTGATGCCTTGTGTACGTAAAAATTGGTACGTCGATTCATTCCAGGTAACTCCAGTCACTGCTGGATGATTCTGTAGGGCTGTAACAGCACTCCGTTTGGGTTGTGAATCAGGTAGTAATAACTGTATGTCACTGAAATTAAGTGCACCTAGTAGCTGAGTCTGAGCTCCTAACAATACATGTTCTTGGACGAGCACCAAGTGCCTTTTTGCCTCACTGTGTGGCGTTTCAAGACCAGCTAATTTATGTAGCAAACTTCTATAAAAAAGTCCTCCAATGAGTGTCCCAAACGAACTCGATCGTACCGATTCTTCCCCAGACTTGGTATAGAACTCGCGTAGTGACTCACTCCATGTCATAATTTTGTGGAGTTGCCGCACCACAATTGAGGCCATCACTGGATGCAAAATATGAAATGGTTCACTTGGATTTTCTCTTTGGTGGAGATTTTTGCGCGCAAGCAGCGTGGCAGGATTGCCATCACCAACTAAGGGAACAAATCCAACCCATTCATGTTTATTCATCGTGAATGCTTCTCATTGTTCGTACTGTTACTGCTTAAAAACTTCAATCAAAAACCCAATATGCTCTTCTGGAGTTTTGCCAATCAGTTCCATGCCCTGCGTGATGTCATCACGGCTGACGTTGGCAGCAAATGATTTATCTTTGAGCTTTTTACTGACAGATTTGACTTCCATATCAGCAAATCTATTGGGGCGCATCAGCGAAACTGCGTGCATAATGCCTGAAAGTTCGTCAGAAGCAAACAAGTATTTCTCGATGGTTGTTTCTGGCTGTTTTCCAGTGCGGCTTGGTGCATGTGCTGCAATCGCATTTTTCAGCTCTTCAGGATATGCCACTAAAATTTCGGTAATGGCTTTGTTGGGGTGCTCATCAGGATACATCTCCCAGTCCAAATCATGGAGTAAGCCAGTTTGGTACCAGAGCTCTGCATCTTCTCCCAAAACTTTGGCATATGCTTCCATAGCGCGTGCAACCATGCGGCTGTGATGCGCGAGTGCATCGTTTTTGATGTACTCAGCAAGTAATTTTTCGGCTTCTTCACGAGAAGGTAATGGACCAGTTGGTTTTGAAGCAGCTGGAGCTTTTTGTTCTGAAAGCGTTGTCACTTTTTTTGAAGCTTCAAGTGCTTTTTCCTGAGCCGGTGTACGCAGTGGTCGAAGGGTTGGGAACGCTATTACTTCTTTAATACTCCATGTATTGGTCAAGAACATCACTAATCGATCAATGCCCATGCCAATTCCTCCAAGTGGTGGCATGCCATACTCCATGGCTTCCAAGAAGTCTTCATCAAGCGGATGTGCTTCACTGTCACCAGCACGCATGCGTTTCTGTTCACCTTCAAAGATATTTCGTTGATCAACTGCATCAGTAATCTCACTCCAACCATCGGCAATCTCTTTACCCCCTATGTAGGCTTCAAATCGCTCTGCCAAGCCATCTGTTGTGCGATGAGCTTTGGCCAAAGGACTGACGTCACGTGGGTAGTCGATAATCCAAATTGGATCGATCAGTGAATCTGTTACCAATTTGTCAAAGAGTGCAAATTGAGCTTTACCTCGGGTAAATTCACCAATCAACTCAATTTTTTTCTCCGTCATAAGTGTCTGTAGGGCTTCATCTGTCAGTTCATTAAAATCAATGTCTACGAATTTTTTAAGTGCTGCCACCATAGTAATGCGTGGCCACTCTCCACCCAGATCAACTTCATGTTCCCCCACTTTGATTTTGGTGGAACCATAGAGTTTCTGTGCAAGATGTTTAATCATGCCTTCTGCAACATCCATTACTTTGTTGTAATCAGCATAGGCCTCATACCACTCAATCATCGTAAATTCAGGTTGATGAGTCTGGTCTATACCTTCATTACGGAAGTTACGTGCAATTTCAAAAATTTTCTCATAGCCAGCTACAATCAAGCGTTTAAGATAGAGCTCTGGTGCGAGGCGCAAATAAAAATCTACATCAAGTGCATTCATGTGTGTCGTAAATGGTTTGGCATTGGTCCCGCCATAGAGTGGCTGGAAAACTGGAGTTTCCACTTCCACAAAATCATGTTGATCTTGCAAGTAGCGACGAACTTCTTTTTCAATAGTCCAGCGTGCATCAAGAACTTTTTTGACTTCTGGATTAATGAGGACATCGAGGTAGCGTTTGCGAAAGCGAGCTTCTTTATCGTCAGCTGCATTCCATGCTGTGGGAATTGGTCTGAGTGATTTACCCAAGAATGTAAATGTTTTTGCAAAAATGGTGATTTCTCCTGTTTTAGAAGTCATCACTTCACCTGTAATACCAACATAGTCACCTGAATCAATGAACTTAAAGAGTTCAAAGGTCTCAGCTCCGAGCTCTTCTTCTCTAAACATAACTTGAATACGTCCAGTTGAATCTTGGAGATCACCAAAATTAACTTTACCGTGGAGACGCAGTGAAAGTAATCTCCCTGCAGTTGTGACTGTCTGACTCATACTCTCGCGTGCCACAGCAACAGTATGCTTTTTATCAAAGCTGTAAGGATGAGCTAAGATCCCTCGTTTTTCGAGTTCAGCTCTTTTTTCTTTTTTAGCTACTATTGTTTCATCGATTCGTGACATAAATGTGTTCTCCTCCTGTATTGTACCCTACTCTATTTGATCAAAAAATACTTTTTTGCGACTTACTACCAAAAACCCCCGCCTTGTGAGCGGGGGTTTGAATTTCGTTTGACTTATTCTATGTTTTTAATTGTATATGTCATTTCCCCCGCTGGAGCTTTGACAACTGCCTTCTCACCCTTCTTCTTGTGCATGAGGGCTTTACCCATTGGTGAAACACTTGAAATTTTGTTTTCTCCTGGTGTTGATTCAAATTCACCAACGATGTGAACAGTGAATTCACCTTTTTTATTCTCAGCTTCCAATGTTACTACCGACCCAACACCGACTTTATCAGTGCTTTTCGTGTAGCGAACCACTTTGGCATTGGAAAGAATATTCTGGATCTCATCAATGCGGGCTTCGACCAATTGCTGTTCGTCGCGTGCGCTGTGGTACTCAGAATTCTCCGAAAGGTCGCCATATTCCCGGGCTTTCGCAACACGGTCAATGACTTGTGGTAATTTAACATTGGTGAGTTCGTGAAGTTCGCCCGTGAGCTCTTCAAGACCTTCTTTTGTTAATTCTACTTGTTTGATAATTGGTACAATGAGGTCTTGTGCGCCTCCACTTTGTACGTCATCGTCTTGCGCTATTGTGGGTTTTGTCTTTGCTGTTTTTGGCATGGGTTAAGTATACTGAACGTTTTTATTATGGCAAGAGGACTAATAATTTTATTATGGGTTTCTATTTTTTTTCGATTGCACGGACTTTCTTGAGGAGGTGGTGGCGACATAAATGCTTCGAGTGAAGAAAGGTCATCAGTTGTGGTAAGTGCGAGACCACCATTACGACCATGCACCGAATGTATTGACAAAAATTTTGTTGCTCCAGCACGCTGCATCTGTAACGCAAAAGAATGCAGGTTTCGTTTGAGTTGCGTATTCCAAATTGACATGGTTGATTTATGAATAACATCTGTTCCAAGCTCCTGGCACAGGGCATCCAAAATATAATTTTGTGTAAGTAACGTGCCACGTTTATCAAAAAGTAGTCTCATTACAACTACTTCTTCTGGAAGCAATACAATCTTATATGATTGGTAAAATATATACTGTTCTGCAAGATTTAGTCCCACTCCTGTGGTGGCATCTGTATACTTAAAATTTGTAGCGACATAATCAGGTTCACTACTTCGCTTAGGTACCGCACGCATATCAAATGACTGTACTTCAGCAATCAATTCAGCTCTGGGGAGTAGTTTGAGCTGAAAGCCCTGTTTGATTATTGTTGAGATCCAGGGAAAGTAAATTTGGTCTGCCTCAGGTGTATGGATAAGAACACTGTATACTTCACGAAATTTCTTACGAATGTGTGAAACGAGATTCTCAACATAGTTTCCTTCACTGGCAAAATCTGTTGAGGTAATAATTTTTTCAAGTTCTTCAGTTAAAAAAACTGGGTAGCAATAGCCTTTTTGTGCACCATACGTAGCACAAACGCCTCGTTGTAGTGCCCCAAATAGTTGCGCCTGCATTGGCGTTAGTCCGATTGTTTCGTTGACGAACGTGATTGTATTGCTCTCAAAATGCCAGCCGTAGTTTTTTATGCTTTCCATTCGTTGCGAGTGCTTATATTCCAAAATGTTTTCAGCTGCCAATAGATCTTGGAACGCAAGAAGTGCTGCTGTCACTTTTCCTTCACTTGCTGCTCGGACAATCAACGCCTTAATTAGTGTTGGAAGATCAAAAAACTTGTAAAAATGCTCGAGCGTTTCTGGTGAATTTGCAAGACTAGCAGTAATATACTGAAGCGGAATTTTAGCTATCTGTGCGGCTATTTCAGGTGGAATATGCGCTGGTTTAACTGGCTCAAACTCACTCATAGACCTGATATTATACTATATCGGTCTATATGCGAGTTCGTTTGGTGCGTTCAGCAATCTTAACTTCAAGAAGTGCTCTGCGAAGTGATGCTTCAGCAAGAATTCTTTCACGTTGATCTTGACTGGTGCGGAGTGTTTCATGAGCAGCGTCGATAGCAGCTTGTGCTTTTTCTTCGCTAATTTCACGAGCATGCATCGCAGTGTCAGCCATGATAGTTATCTCATTATTTGGTGAGACAGTTAAAAATCCTCTTGAGACTACAATTGAGTTTTCAGCTTTGTCAGTTCTATATACGAATTCACCAGTTTGCAACTTGGTAAATAGCGGGATATGGCCAGGTAAAATAGTCACTTCCCCATCCACTGTAGTGGCCGTCACAGAATCAACACTCTCAGTGATGAGTTCGCGTTCTTGTGAAACAACTCGTAATAGTAGTTTTGGCATAGTCTTTTTCGCTCTGCTTTAGAGTGTCTTTGCTTTCTCTACTGCTTCTTCAATTCCACCCACCATATAGAATGCTTGTTCTGGCAACTTATCATGTTTACCATCCAAGATTTCTCTGAAACCACGGACACTGTCTTTAATTGAGACATATTTTCCTGGCACACTAGTGAATTGCTCAGCAACGAAGAATGGTTGTGATAAGAAGCGTTGGATTTTGCGTGCGCGAGCCACAACGGTCTTGTCATCTTCACTCAACTCATCAATACCGAGAATGGCGATAATGTCTTGGAGCTCTTTGTAGCGTTGGAGTACTTTTTGTACATCGCGAGCTGTCTTGTAGTGATCTTCACCCACAATTGCTGGATCGAGAATCTTTGAAGATGAGTTCAAAGGATCAACTGCAGGGAACAATGCTTGCTCAGCCAGTTTGCGATCAAGTGAAATGGTTGAGTCAATGTGTGCAAATGTTGTAGCTGGAGCTGGATCTGTGTAGTCATCTGCAGGCACGTAGATAGCTTGCATAGAAGTAATAGATCCTTTAGTTGTTGAAGTAATGCGCTCTTGTAATGCAGCCATTTCACTAGCGAGTGTAGGTTGGTAACCCACAGCTGATGGAATACGACCTAAGAGAGCTGATACTTCAGAACCTGCTTGTGAAAACCGGAAGATGTTGTCGATAAAGAGCAACACGTCTTCACCTTTTTCATCACGGAAGTACTCGGCCATTGTCAAAGCGGTTAAGGCAACTCGTAAGCGGTTACCTGGAGGCTCGTTCATTTGACCAAAGCACATTACTGTACTCTTCATAACGCCAGAGTCATTCATTTCGTGATAGAGGTCGTTACCTTCACGAGTACGCTCTCCCACACCAGCAAACACTGAGTGACCATGATGCTCTTCTGCGATGTTACGAATCAGTTCTTGAATAATAACTGTCTTACCGACACCAGCACCACCGAAGGCACCGACTTTACCTCCACGAGCAAATGGTGCAACTAGGTCGATAACTTTGATACCTGTTTCCAAAATTTCAGCGCGCGTCACTTGATCAACAAGCTCAGGTGCAGCTTTATGGATTGGTGCAAAATGTTTAGGTTTAATTGGTTCTTTTTCGTCAATCACTTCTCCAACAACGTTGAAGATACGACCCAATGTTTCTTCACCCACTGGAACGGTAATTGGTGCACCAGTGTCAGTAACTGCAATACCGCGTGATAAACCATCTGTAGGTCCAAGAGCGATACAGCGCACTTCTGTGGTAGAAAGTTCTTGTTCTACTTCGAGTGTTAATTTATGGCCATCAGGGTGTTGGAGTGTGAGTGCATTATAAATTGCAGGTACGTGACCTTCAAATTTAATGTCAACAACAGGTCCCATGATTTGTGTAATAACACCTGTTGGCAATGTTTGTATTGGCATACAGTTCCTTTGCTTTCGTTATGATTCAAGCGAGAGTATCGCTGTTGTAATTTCTAATAGTTCTTTAGTAATACTTTCTTGACGTGACTTATTGAAAACCAAACGAAGCTCTTTGACGAGATCTTTGGCATTTTCACTAGCATTCTTCATGGAAACCATGCGAGCAGAATGTTCACTGGCTTTGCTTTCCAAAAATGCTTGATACACATTATTTTCGATATAGTATGGCAATAATTCACTGAGAATTTCTCGAGGACTTGGTTCAAAAAGGTACTCATGGGTTGAGTCACTTTCAATGACACTTTCCTCACCCATTCCATGTAAGGCTTTGATAGGGAGCAGTTGCTGCAGCTTAACTTTTTGTGACAATGTGTTGATGAAATCCATGTAGACGATTGAAACTGTTTTAAACTTTTTCTCGATGAAGTTATCAATGACGAGTGAAGTGATGGGCAAGATGGTTTCTGTACGAATTGTATCCGGCATACTGGTGAACTGGGCAAACACTTCAAGACCGATGAAGGTAGAAAATGTCACACCTTTTTTGCCAATTATGATAAACATGCCGTTTGGATGATTCTTGTACCAGTCGAGAGAGAGTTTGAAGATATTTTGGTTTAAACTACCACAAAGACCACGGTCTGTGGTGATAATTAAGAGTACGTCTCTACCTTCTGTGTTTTCTGTGAGCAGTGGATGGAGATCTGGATGAGCTTCTTGTGCTAATTTCTGTAAAGAGTCGCGAAGTGCCTGCGAAAATGGACGAGCGGCCAGGGTTTGGTCCTGGGCTTTGCGCATTTTACTAGCGGAAACCATTTCCATCGCTTTGGTAATCTTAGCGATGTTTGTGGCTGTTCCGATACGTTGTTTAACTTGCCGGGCGTTTGGCATATGTTCCGAGTGTACCTAGATTAGTTGGCTGCAAACATGCTATTGAAGTTTTTGACTGCTTCATGCAGCTTTTTGTCAGTCTCTTCCGTAATTTTTTGATCTTTGACGATGGCTTGTAAAATATCAGCTTCAGATTGTTTGATATATTCAAGATATTGGGCTTCCCAAACTTGAATTTTATCAATAGCGATTGGATCTAAGTAGCCTTTGACAGCTGCGAAAATCACGACTACTTGCTCTTCCATCTTGAGTGGTTTGTCCCAACCTTGACGAAGAATACTGTTGACGCGAGTACCTCTGTTGAGTTGTGCTTTGGTGCGCTCATCAAGATCAGAACTGAACTGTGCAAATGCTTCAAGTTCGCGGAACTGTGCGAGGTCGAGCTTCATGGTACCAGCCACTTGTTTGGTAGCTTTGGTTTGAGCTGCTGATCCGACGCGTGAAACTGAGTTACCCACGTTGATAGCTGGCTTCATACCAGAGTTGAACAGGTCTGTTTCCAAGAAGATTTGACCATCTGTAATAGAAATGACGTTGGTAGGAATATATGCAGAAATGTCATTTGCTTGTGTTTCGATGATTGGTAATGCAGTGATAGAACCGCCACCATAGTTTTCGTTAAGGCGAGCTGCGCGCTCAAGTAAGCGTGAGTGGAGATAGAAAACGTCTCCAGGATATGCTTCACGACCAGATGGGCGGCGGAGCAGTAATGAAATTTCACGATATGCTTGTGCGTGCTTGGAAAGATCGTCGAAGATAATCAAAACGTCTTTACCTTGCTCTAAGAAGTATTCAGCAATGGCTTGACCTGCATATGGAGCCAAGAAACGCTCTGCTGCTGTGGTGGATGATGTCGCAGCCACGATTGTTGTGTATGACATCGCGCCACGGTCAGTTAATGTTTGAATGATTTGTGCGAGTGATGAACGACGTTGACCAATACAGACATAGACACAGATCATGTTTTGATCTGCTTGGTTCAAGATGGTACCAAGAGCAATAGCTGTTTTACCAGTACCACGGTCACCGATAATGAGCTCACGTTGACCTCGACCAATTGGAATCATTGCGTCAATTGCTTTGATACCAGTTTGCATAGGAACGGAGACTGATTTACGGGTCATGACACCAGGTGCAACTTTTTCGAGATTCATGAATTTAGCTGGTTTAAATGTTGGTTTGCCGTCAACTGGACGACCGAGGGAATCAACGACTCTTCCCAGAACTTCATCAGCAACACCAAGTGAAAGAATGCGACCAGTTCTCTTGACTTGATCTCCAGCACGTAAGTGATCTGCTTTGCCAAGTGCAACGATACCGGTGGTTTCAGAAAGTAAGTTTAAGGCAAGTCCAAGTTGTCCTTCACCAAGATCAATCAGTTCACTAGCCTGCACATCTTCAAGACCTTTGACTTGCAGCACACCGTCACCCAAACTGACGACAGTTCCAACGGACTCTGGGGTCATGGTAAGGTTTGCATTAGCAATCAATTGTGAAAGCTCGGCCTGGAATGAATCTTGGGTTTTTTTCATATACTTGTTGTGTTTCCTATTAGATAGTTTGTAACAAAAGTTGCTTTAAGCGGGTTAGTTTACCTTTGACAGTTCCATCGAATGCTCGAGAACCGACGAGTAATCTAATACCTCCAATAACACTCTCATCTACAGTTTCTGTGTAGTTGACTGAACCAAGTCTGGCTTCAATAGCAGACTTGATCGCTTTGCGCTGCTCGGCAGAAAGTGGAATAGCTGTGGTGACAACTACTGGCAGTAACTGTGATTCAACTTTCTTGAGTTTCCCCGCGATAGTTGCATCAAAGTCTTGATTGCCAACGGCAATCCGTAATCCACCGATAACACCTGGATCAACAACTTGCTTGTACTCTGCTTCACCAATTTTGCTGGCCACCAAAGTTTGTAATGCTTTGAGCTGTTCAGCACTCAATTTTTGAGCAGTAGTGATAGTTATTATTGGTATCTCTTTTTTCATTTTGTTACAGTGATTTCAACATCTGTTGTAATTCATCATCAATCAACTTACTGTGTGTTTTTGAATCGAGTGATTTGCCAATGACTTTTTCACTTGCACTCATAACAGTCTCGACGACGTCAGCGCGAATGTTTTGAATCAATTGTGACTTCTCACTTGCCCAAGCTTGTTTCATCTTGGCAACTTCAGCAGCTGCAGCAGTTCGTGCTGCTTCAATCATTGCTGCTTTTTGGTTTTCAGCTTCAACACTTGCATCCTTGAGAACTTGACTGGCCTTTTTCTTTGACTCAGCTTCTGTCTTGAGTTTGATCTCATTGATCATCTCTTGATTTTCAAGTGCTTTTGCAGCAGCTTTTTGACCTTCCTCAATTCGTTTAGCACGCTCAGCAAAAATCTTTAACACTGGCTTGTAGAGCAAGTACCAGAGTACCCCTAACACAACACCAAAGTTGATGATCTGAAATAAAATTTGTGTAAGCTCAATTTGCATGCTACTCCTGACTTATAGTATAAGTCTGTGCTTGTGATTCTTAATTTATACGAACTTTAAGATCAAAGCTACGACTAGCGCGTAAATTGCGATAGCTTCAGCGAAAGCCATACCAAGAACCATGTTGGTTTGGATTTTGCCTGCAGCTTCTGGATTACGACCAATTGCTTCCAGACCTTTACTTACCAACATACCGATAGCTACAGCTGGAGCTATTGATCCTACACTCATAACGAGCGCAATTGCGAATGCATCTGACATAAATTCTCCTTTTATTACTTACTAATCATGCTCACCATGGCCTAACGTGGCCATATTAAAAAATACTAATGAGAGCATTGCAAATACTAGTGCTTGAATGAAGCCGACAAAAATTTCCAAAGCGTAGAACGGCATTGGCACGACTACTCCTGCCAAGGACATTATAACGACCAGGAGAACTTCGCCTGCAAAAACGTTACCAAAAAGACGGAAGCCGAATGAAAGAATTTTACCCACTTCAGAAATAAGCTCAAGGATTCCGACAAAGAACATAATCGGACTTGAGAAATTAAAGAACTTTGTGAAGTAGGATACGTGTAAGAATTTTACACCAAAGAGCTGAACCAAAATCATAGTGACGATACCAAGTGCAATTGTCATATTAAGATCTGCTGTACCAGCACGAAGTAGTGGAACAGTTTCGGGGTGATGTTCTCCAGCCTCTTCCGAGGTATGCTCTGCTTCTGTGGCAGTCTCTGTACCAACATGCTCATCTTTAGCAACGGCATGTTCATCTTCAGTTACTGCAACCATTGATTCCCCGTGTTCAGTATCAACAGCTTCTTCATGTGTGGCACCTGTTGATTCTTCGAGTTTGAGGTTGTTTCCAGATGGTGATTCAGTTGTAACGTGCACTGCTTCTTTTTCTGGAGCAACGTTCTTCATAATTGTGCCAACACCTGGTAAGAGTCCAAACCAGTTGTTCAGTAAGATGAATAAGAAAAATGTAGCAATAAAAGGAAAAAAGAGACTTGTTTTCTTTAAGTCTCCCGTAATTGAGTGTACTAAGTTGTAGAGGGATTCAATAATCCACTCACCAAAATTCTGAAGGCCTGTTGGCTTGTTTGTCTTTTTAAGACTTCGGTTTACGAGGATTGCAAAAAGTATCAGGAGTGAACTAACTATTACACTAGTGAACATTGAATTTGTGAAAACTAAGCCTCCGAGGGTGAAGACTGGTTCTGCTGCTAGTGAGATGTGGAGGCCTGTAGCCGCCATATGTTTCCTAATTAGCTTTGTTACTTATTATTTTCTTACTCTATGTGTATCTAATATAGACACACTTGAAGCCACCAAGAATTATACCTATACTCTTTTTAAGAGCAAGTGACAAATTTGGGCATGTTCCTACTCCGCAAGTACAATGACAATATCATACTTGTTTTGTGGGTCTTCTGCAGCAGCTTTTTTATCAACTTTTAGTTCGACATCTAGTGCATCAGCAAACTTATCAACAGTGGCTGTATCAGTTGTTTTCATGTAGGCAATGAAGCCACCTGTGTATTTTTCTTTAGCGTTAGCAGCGGTAACTGTACCGAGTTTGGCAGCTTCAATTTTTGATTTGAATGTACCTGCGTAGCCCGCTTTGGTGGTGGCATTTACAACAAGAACTTTCAAATTTGAGCTTGTGGGTTTGGCACTTGGCGAGGCAGATGGACTTGGTGTTGGGGTTGTAACGGGTGCTGTAGTTGCAACTGGTGTTGGGGTACTTTCAACTTCAACAACTGGAGTATCAGTCCCATCTTCAGAGCCAGAGAACTTGAGAATGGCAAGGCCTACGCCGACTCCGACAGCCACAGTTACACAAAATACAGCCAATGTAATGAAGATCATTTTTAGCATAATTTGTACACCAGATTTATTCTTAATAGTTGGGGTTGCAACTGGTGACGCAACACTTTTATTGGTGAGACGACTGGGCAGTTCTGTTGTTGATTGTGCCTGAACAAACTGGGTCAAGTCAATATCCTCCTCGTTGGGTTTGACTGCCTCTGGCTGGGTCGTGACTTCCTCTGGAGATTCTTCCTCCACGACAGGAGTTGGTTTTTCCACCGCTTTTACTTCACTAGTGGGAAGTTCAACTGAACTAGAATGATCATCTGCCGTAACTGGAACAGATGCAAGTGTCACTGCGGCAGCAGCAGGTGCTACTGGGCTACTAACGGCAACTTCTTCGGAATCTGACTCATCATCAATATCAACTTCCTCTTCTGGTTCATCTTCTTCGATTTCAATTACTTCATCAGTTGATTCAGGTTCTGCTGCCTTTGATTTAGTATCAGTTTCATCTGAAGTGTCTGCTTTTGGAACTGCTGGTTCTACAACTTCAGGAACTGCTGGTTCTACAACTTCAGGAACTGGTGGTACGACAACAGGAGTAGGCACTGGAGTCATGGCGAGTGCAGCTGGCTTGGGAAGTTCAGCGAGCGCGTCGTCATCATCCTCTGCACTGGAATTTGCAGGAAGTTCTGACTTGAAGGTCTCAAGTTCTGCCTCGGTGGCTTTGCCTAGTTGAAAAACAGGAACAGGATAGTCTGGAATTGAAAGTGTGCGAGCTGTGTACTCGATTACTTCTTTGACGTGGGCGGGCATTTTTTCATGACCATCGCCATCATGTGCCATTTGTTGGATAGGAAGAATTTTATTAAGTAACTCTTTGAGTCGCTCTTCTATCAATGAGTTACTCAACAAATAGACTGTTTGAATACTTGGCTCAGAACCTTTGAGGGTTTTGATTGATTCAATAATTGTTTCTGGACTATCTGATGGTGCGTAGGAAGTTTGGTCGATACCAATGTAGTGCTCACAAACGTACAGATTGGCGCCCATTTGTAGAACACTGATGGATGGCTCAAGTGAAACGAGTGATTTGATGGCCCAACTGAGTGGTGAAACTCCAACAACTGTAATACCGCTGTGATGTGCGGCTACTTTGAGCGGTGCAAGGACTTCTTTTTCAATTGCAGATAACTGAACACGGGAGTTGCCACGCATTTCATTAAGCACAGAGGAGTCAATACTGTGGGTTTCTGTGGTCAAGCCCATTTGTGGTAGAACGGTATCTCGGAGTTCTTCTTTGATGCGCTGATCGGACTTTTCTTTGATAGTAACGATGGTGTTGGCGAATAAATAGTCAGGGAGAATAATGTGGTACTCTTCTTCTTTTTCAAGTTTGGTGAAGAGTTTGATGACATTGGCTGGGATGAAGGTGTCTTCGTCCAAAAATGTGCCATTAATTTGGGTGAATGACTGAACGGCAAAAGTATGCGGTTTCTTGTCTGGTAGCACCTCAGCAATGTAGGCTACTTCAGGTAGTATATATAACAACTTTTTCGTATTCAGCATTTCTTCATTATAACAGTAGAAACGCTAGATCAAAAGACACTTTTTGGTATGAAATTCTGCGGAAAAGTTTTGGGGAATGTATAGGGAAAATGTGGAAATGTAGTGATGTTAACGTTCTCCATGAGAATCCATGGATAGATTCATATATAACTCCGCAATGGAATAAATATGAGTCCTATATTATACACATTAAATGTGTAATTTCAATCCCATAGTAAATAATTTATTAGGCTAAGACGACCTGAAAATTGTTAGCCAAAAGAAGTGCGCCGAGTGTGTCTCAGCTATTTTTTTGTGGTAGTACTACTGTCTTTAATTATTTCAGTTCGAATCATTTGCGGTGTAATACCTTTGCGTGCTGCTTTTCTTTGTAAAAGAGCAAGCCGATACTCAAATCCTGGAAGCTGCTGCAAGAGTTTCTCTACATCAACTGCAACTTTTCTAATAATTCCATGTAAGCTGTCGTCATCCTTTTCTTGTACATATTCAAACCCAAGTTTCACAGCTATTTCAGCCAATTTAGAGTTCGTCTTACCAATAATTCTTTTTGGAATATTGGGATTTATACCTGATTGGATATATTGAATGAGTGAAATAATATCTTCTAGCCCAATCAAGCTGATTTTCAAAAAGTCAAGTGGATCAGAAAGTTTATAGTTAAAGTCTCGTTCACTTCGAGTACTTGAGGGTAATGGTGCAAAGTGTATTTCAGCTTCACCGTTTCTATTGGGTTTGGCATCAAGTGATAGGTTCCCAAATGCAATTTGTTTTGGATAACCTGCATCAAGTTTCCGTTTAGTTATTTCTCCATGCAGTTTATAGAGCTCACTGTACGAAAGCTGTGCAAGTTCCTCATCAGTGAGTTGAATTGTGACAATATCATTTAGTATAAATCTTGAGATATCAGGGATTTGCAGTGGCATTGAACTTAATGATATCAGTTGGAAGTTGTGGAATAAACAGTGTGCTAGTGCCAATCAAATAAACTATGAGAATGTATATTAAGAAAAATGGAGAATTAAAAACTTGAAATGACTAAAGTGAGCCACTTGGTCGGTGGGTGGAACACCTGTTGGAGAGTATATTGCGATTGTATAGC
>JBILGT010000032.1:0-8323 GCA_044350895.1 Limisphaerales bacterium | reverse complement strand
CTGCGGCGTGCCAACAAGCGATTCTGTCACGTTCCTCAGCGGTTATCTTGATGTGGTGCATATCCCTCCATTTTACTGGAGGGGGTTGCGATTCGTTTTAGAACTTACGAAGCGTAAAATTTATTCTGGTATAGTAATAGTAATGAAAAAAAATAAATCGCACCTCTTTCTACCCCTGCTAGTTCTCGGGTTATTAGCATTACTTGTTTTGATTAGGTTATTTATAAATGCTCAAACCAAATTAGATGAGACTGGTTTAGATCAAACGAGCCAAGCAAGTTCAGAAACAGTGAGCACTCAGGATTCTTTTAACACTACTAAAACTGAAGATCAATTAATTTATAATAATAATTCCTTAGAAATCTATACTAGCAATCAGGATTATCAATTTAACCCGCCAGGAAATTGGTACCTACGTGAATTTGGTGAAATTGATTCACGTACTGTTGAGTTTGTAGCTCTTAGCCCAAAAAAAATAATTGGAGAGCATGGACCAGCACAATTTGAAATTTCAATACAACTGACTGATAGACCATATGAATACTCACTTGAGCTAGAAGATAGTTTTCCAAGTAAGCCATTCACAGTTAACTCCATTGAAGGAGCGATGGGTAGAGGAACTCGTAGAGGTACCACTACCCAAGTAGTTGTAATTAAGCTCCCCGTGTGGGACTTTATCCGAACCGTTAAAGAGGTATAATTATTATATGTGTGCAGGTTGTAATATCGCCAATATCCCCGTGTGTGCCGCCAGCGGATTGTGTAGCGCCAATGTTCATCAATTCATTCAAATGATCTTAATTTCTTCTGGAGCTAGTGCAGGTAGTATCTTAGTTTGGTTAAAAACGAGGATTAAAAAATGAGTATTAAGTCTAAAGATATTTATTTTGTTAGCCTTGGTGGCCTCCATATATTCATCTTTCTCAGGTTACTTGAATTTGCGCGACAACTAATGACAGTTAGAACTGTTTCTGGTAAGCAGGCCTTTATTATTGCTTTTGGAATCTTTGTGGGAATCACTGTTTTTATGCTTTTCCAAAATTTAGCAAGACTAATTCAGCTACTGCTCGTTCCCGAAGATGAGGTATATCTACGACTTGTACCCATTACTCAAGTCACAGTTGCACTACTGTCATTCCTCCTGATAGCAACGTTGCTTCAAAACTTCATTCTCTTCCGCTAAGTCCTATACTAGCTCTGGTACAGCATTGTCTTCATATTGCTAAATGCAACTAACTTGCATATAATAGTGGTTTCAGACTATGGATTACCACCACCACATAACTACCCAGGCACAGGAGCAAAATCAGACTCAATCTCAATTTGCAGCAAGTTTGGCGTTGAAGGTGCTCGAGGATAGCCCTTCACTTCTGTCATTATTCTCGACCAGTTCAGTGGCTGAGAAATTAGTAGCAATTCAGAATGAACCAAGTCCTAGCAAACCTCGATTTAGCTTTGGATCAGCCACCACAGATTTTGGCAATAACTTTCTCCATCAGTGTGCTATCCAACGCAAAGTACTGTCTTGCCCAGATAATGACGAACACGTCGTATTTCTAGCGTCGCTGAAAGTCTTGGAACAAGAAAAGAAGGACTTCACTTACTCGCAAGTTCTTAAAGAACTACTGCGAAAAAACCTTCATAAATTACATGATTTTACCAGTGACGTAGAGTTTATCGGTCGCACCAAAGAAATAGAAAATGTGTTGAGGGTTCTCAACTTAACTGAAAGAAATAATGCCTTAATTATCGGTCCCGCTGGAGTTGGCAAAACAGCACTGGCTAAAACTGTCATGCGAATGGCTGAGAATAAAGACACTTTCCAGCTTTTTCCTGGTTCGGATACCCTAGAAGATCAGGTACTCAATATTTTATCTTCGTCTGATAAAAAAAACCTCTTCTTACTTGATGAAATCTTCTCATTTTCTACTGCGCAAATTAATTTTCTGATTGATAAAGCTCAAGTAATTGCCACTTCTAGTGAAACTTCTTATCGTAAGTTTGCCGCCGAACAGTCTGGCATCATCTCCAAGTTTGATGTATCAATTTTAAGTGAACCCAATCCGGACGAGTTACGGGCAATTTTATCTGTCCATCAAGAACGTATTACCAATCAAAATCACGTTCAGTACTTAGCTCCTACTTTAGAAGAAATCATTAAACTTACAAAGCAACATATCAGCGAGCTGTCTTTCCCAGCAAAGGGTATTAGTCTGATGGAAGAGACTGCCCAGTTTGCTCGATCACAAAATGAAACAGAAGTTACGTCAGAAATGGTACGGGTGGTCGTATCACAGAAGGCGAATATTCCCATCGCTTCTCTGACTGACTTTGACAAAAAAGACTTATCAGGTCTTGATGAGCGGATCCAGCAGCGAGTAAAAGGCCAAGACCATGCAGTAAAAAAGATTGCTCGCAGTATTCAACGCTCCCGACTTGGTTTAAATCGAACAAACAAACCAATTGGTTCTTTCTTACTCGTCGGACCTTCAGGAGTTGGAAAAACTGAGCTGGCCAAAGTACTGGCTCAGGAAATTTTCGGTGATGAAGATCACATGATCAGAATTGACATGTCTGAGTACTCAGAACCACATACAGTTCAGCGTTTAATTGGAGCTCCACCTGGCTATGTGGGGTATGAAGAAGGTGGTCAGCTGACTAATCCAGTCAAAAATAAGCCATACTCACTCGTATTGCTGGACGAAATTGAGAAAGCTCATCCTAAAGTTTTTGATGTTTTCTTGCAAATTCTTGATGATGGTCGGTTGACGGATGGTCGAGGAAAACTCGTAGATTTTCGTAATACCATGATCATTGCCACCTCAAATGCCGGTATTGAGGACATTCTGGATTTGATTGAAGAAGGTAAGCAACACTCTGAAATAGAAAAAGAAATCAAAGACATTATGCAGGACTACTTCAGAATTGAGTTCATAAATCGGTTTGATGACATTGTAGTCTTTAAAGCTCTGGATGTGCCATCGCTGGTGGGCATTGCTGATCTTCAGGTCAGAAAGTTAGCCATCGAGCTCTATGCTCGAGGCATCACCCTGGAAGTGAAACCAGAAACTCTTCAGCAACTGGCGGAAAGTGCCTATGATCCGAAGTATGGAGCGCGAGGATTACAGCGGGTTATTCAAGAAAATTTGGAAAATCCAATTGTTGAAATGCTTATGCAAGATCAGGTGAAGCCTGGGGAACGGATTGTGTACTAGGAGTGATCTCCCACAGCTGACCATCAGTGATATTGCCTTCTTTGAATCGTTGTTTGGCAACGAGGCGAGAGGGACCAGTAGCTACTAAAAACTTCACAACTCGCTTTCCTTCCTCTAATCTTCTCACCCAGCCAAGATAGACAATCTCATCAAATGACGTGACGTGAGTCTGAATGAAGAATTTTAGTCGCGTTTGACTGACAGGGTATGGCAAATTTCTTGGTTGCCATGGCCTCACTATCACTCTAAGTTTTTTTCTTTGCATAGAACTTCATTTATGCTGCAGTCGCGTAGTAACGCGCAATGAGTTTAGGATGGGCTAGAGCTTCTTGTGCCCACATTTTTACTTCCCGAGCTGTGTTAAATGAATCACTCACATCGATCATAGCGTTGGTTGGCAAACTTCGCATAGAAGCAGTCATGACTCGATCTGTTGTCTGTACTGGAGTCTTAGCTCTTGTCTTCTTTTTTGTGACTGAACCACCACCACGACCTTGTCCATACTCTGCATGGCGACGAGCAAGCAGGTTGCCTACCACATCAAGCTGCGTATCAGAAGTGAGCAAAGCATCTGTATGTTCAGTGGCGAGAGTTGGACTGACTGTTTCTTGAGCTTGAATTGGGATAATACGTTTAGCGCTTTCAAAAAGCGCTCCACCCACAAGTGCAGCAGTAATAGTCACGAGATTCTCATTTGTTGTCTCTGCTGTAGGTTTATTTGCCTGAGTTGGAATGGATTGTTCCTGAGTAGCTCGAACCTCTTTGACTTGTTTTTGTTTTACCACCTCTTTAGCTACTGAGACTTCCTCTTGGGTGCGGATGTTGACTTTCGCTTTAATCTGTTGGACTTGGATTTCAGCTTCAGGAGACAGAACTTTGGTTTTTTTAATCTGACTTTTGGTTTCAGTCGGCTTTATTTGTTCTACTTTGGTTCTCTTTTCGGCAGTTTTATTACTGGAGGTAATAGCTGGCGTTTGCTTTGTTTCTTTTACAGAATGCGCAGTTGCAACCGGCTTGCTTTGTATATCTCGTCGAGCTGGAGCTGTCACGACATTTGTTCTCATTTCTGACTGAGGTTTTACCTGCTGCTTTTTCCGAACTTCTGCAACTTGTTTCTCTTGGAATACTTGTTCAAGACGTTTGTAAAATGAGGCGGTGGTTGTAGCAACAGGAACTTCACTCACACGACGGGTGCTTTGAGTTGCACCTCTTGAAACAGTTTCTTTTCGAGCAGAACCACTTGAAGTTAACGAGCTCGCTTTTCGTTCATTTCCCGATTGATTTACAATTCGTGGCTGAAGAACTATTCGCGGGACTCGTTCTACCTTAGGCTTTGAAATGATAAGCGGAGTACTTTTTCTCTCTTTGGTGATCGGACGAGAAACTGTAGGCGCTGAAGCACTGCGAGCAACAAAGATAGGAGTCTCACGATGTTTTGGTCGTGAGAGTGATGGTACAGGCACTGATTTTGGTTTTTCTGGTTTCTTTAATGAAGGTGTTTTGACTATACGCTCTTTTGGTTTAGGCATGACTGGTGGAGTAACATTTCTTTCTTTGCCGTTTTCGTTTGTATTCCGGCTACCACTACCACCAGATGACTGGAAGATAACTTGTGGTTTTGATTTTCTTGTGGGAGCTTCTGGAGTTTTTGGTTTGGTGGTAGAACCACCAGAAGTTGTAATAGATGATCGTTCACTTCCCGAAAAAACAGTTCCCAGACTTGCACCACTAAAAGCGAAGGCTTGGGCAAAGAGAGGGAGACCCTGGCCTAAACTAACTACTCCACTAAGGGCTTCAGGGAAACCTGAAAGAGCAGGAACCGAAAGGGTTGGTACCGATGGTATAGACAACTCAAATGAAAGATTAGCTAGTTGAAGGTCAATGGCAGGTGTATGTATCAAACATAGATCAAAATGTACTGTTCCATCAGGGAGAGTAATTAATACACCATGATATGTATCTTTATCGTGGTGTTCACTAAAATCCATATTGAAAAAGTAATGTCCATGGTCGTTTAATTGTTTTGTTAAGTCGGCAATTAGCTGTCTAGTTGGATCACTCACAACAGCATCTTGGCTTCCAGTCATTTTCTCCATTTGAGCGGAAAGAATAACCGCGATTTCATCATGTTGGAGCTCAACTAGAGGTTTCTGAGCAATTTGTGAAATAAAATTTTCAAGATCTTTAGGCGCTTCTACATCATGAAATGCTAATAAGCCTTCAAGCATCAATTTGGGATCTGTAGTATGTGCTTGTCTTTTCTTTTTTAAATTATTTGCGAATTGATCAGTGAATTGTTTACGTCCCTGCTTAATTTGCTCACGTTTTACTGGATCAAGTCTTCTCTTATTAGAAGCAAAAAACTCTTCAACAGGGGTACTTTGTTGTGTTTTAGCTTTACTTCGTTTAGGTCGAGAGTCATATTCGGTAATTGCGGAAACCAATTGGTGGACAGCTGGAAACTCTTTTTCAGAAGTTACCGCTGCTAGGGCTAGCAATGCTTTTCGATCATTACTTGTAGGGTTTAAATTAAGAGCGAACTGCAGGTTATCAAGAAAGTCAGAAATAACAAGTTGCCCATGCGTACCCACTAAAGCTTCGAAGCTGAACTCTGATAGGCCAAACATCGAGTAAAGTTTACGAAGTTGTTTTTTTTTATCTTTTTTGTTTTCGTTTGAGGGTTTATCAGTTTGAGCATAATCAATAAAGTGGTCAGCAACTAGACCAAACCGCTCTTCATCATTTTTTATTTCTCCAAGCTGACTTTTTTCCTTTCTATCTTTTATTTGACCTGTAACGGCATTTTCTAACCTTATCTGAGTTTCTAATCGAGAAACACTTTCATCGTAGGGTGATTTTCGGGTAGAAAAACGTGCGTCTCGTATCTTGGGTAGCCGAGAAGAAGTTCGCGAATCAAAGAGAATACGCAAGGTATCCTCACTAAAAACGGGCGTCAATACTTCTTTATTTGTTTTTTCATCAATGGATTTTTCATAAAGTTGGTCCTCAAGAAAAGCTGGCAAATCTTCAAGAGAATTAGGTGTAGAAGATTTCTCTCGTTGGGCTTGAGCTAAAGCACGAGTTCTAGAGATAACCTGGCGTTCTCGTTGTAGGGGTTCAGATATATGTAAAGGGTAGATTTTATTCTTTTTGCCCCTAAAACTTAGAGCCTCCTGAACAGACTTTGCTTGTAAACCATATGTTAGTAAAACTTTGCCTTTCTCGTGCCTTTCATTTGGTGCAGTCTGTTCCAAAAAGGGTTCACCTAAAACAAGAGTTGCCTGGGTTTTTGGTAACTCTTCTTTAGAAGGACTATGGAATGTCTGTGTTTCCGGTGATCTCATTGGAAAGATTAGCTATTTAAACTTCCGAGAACTCCAAAAATAACTGCTTCTGTGATGTCCTCGATGCGGTATTGTGCTAAGGCATCAATCAAAAGCTTTGCCAATGATGGGTTAGCAATTCCCAAGCCGGTTTCTGATTCAATCTGGTGGAGCACTTGGTGCTCTCGGGAATCATGTCCTGCTTGGATACCCAGCAAATTCAATTGACTACAATGCCTGCAACCTTCGTGCTCGTGAGCCATATGGCCTCCTAATTTTATTTATAACTCGAGTATCTTACCTTAAAACATGATTAAATGCAACTAACTTGCATTTAATAGAAAACAAGGGGTATAATATCAGATATGAAAGTCCAAACAGACTACTCAAGTCAGCTCAGAAAAATGGGGCTAAAAGTTACCCCATTACGGTTAGCGTTGCTGGAGCACTTAATTGAGTCCGAGCTACCCATCGATGCCGCTGCTTGTGCTGAGTATCTCAAGGCTAAAAACATCACGTTTGATCAGGTCACTATTTACCGCAACCTGGAAACCTTTGTCAGTGATGGCATTGCCAAAAAAGTTGATCTGCAAAGCGGTAAGTACTACTACGAAAAAGCCTCGGATTGCTCTCACTTAATTTGTGACACTTGTGGGAAGGTCGAACACATTCATATGGAAGAAAATCACGAAGCAGAGCATGCTGTGGTGGAGAAAACTGGGTTTAGAATTTCTCAGCACGTCAGTGATTTTTTCGGGACCTGTCAGACGTGTCAAACATCTCACACAGCATAATGTTGCATAATACAACGGCTTACCAAATAATGTCGCTCCAATAAGTAACTGCTATTGCATCTTCAGCAGCATCTTGCAACAAAAGTCTGTCTGTTGATGAAATATAAAGTTCATTATTAGTGTTAGCTGGATCCACAATTTTAATTGTGTCAATTCCCCAATTTACTGCATAGTTAGTTGCGAGATATAAGGGATGGTTTTCCAGCCATATTTCTGAGCAAACATAATTGGTTCTTAGCTGGCTTGGTTTACTGCAATACTTGTGGCACATTGATGTCTGGTGAACAACATATCAAAGATACTGGCCAAATTAACACGTACTATCGTTGCCTTGGTCAGAAAAGCTATGGCAAAAGTTGTAATGAGCCTTATGCAGTCATGGATGAAGTGCATGATCAGCTAGAAACATGGATTAAAGGGTTGAAGTTCAGCGAACGGTTCTATGATGGCTTACGTAAAGAGCTGCAAACGCTCATGCAAAACCAAGGGACCGATATCCCCAGTCAAATAAAAACACTCAAAAAAAGAAAAGAGGTTATCGAAAAGAAAATGGATGCTTTAGAGGATCAGTTAATTGGCGAGATCATTCCCAAAGAACGCATTGAGAAAAAATACTCACCACTGAGACAAGAACTGGCTACTGTTGAATCCCAAATTGAAAAGCTCAACAAACCATCGGCAAACATGGATGAACAGAAGATTGAAAAGATCATTGCCTTTTTGAAACGATTGCCTGAACTTTATAAAGCATTTATCAAACCCGAGCGAAAACAGTTCCTCAATTGGCTGGTAAAAAAGATCCTAATTAAAGGGAAAAAGATTGATTCTGTCGTCTATACTGACGGCTTTGATGCGCTTATCCAACGCGATTTGGTTCGGATAAGCAATACGTGGGAGACCGTTCCAAAACGGTCACTTTTTTGAGGTAAGACTGATTGAATGATACGACCAAATTGCATAGTTTACTAGGTGAAAGATATAGTAGTGGTAT
>JBILGT010000031.1:0-8449 GCA_044350895.1 Limisphaerales bacterium | reverse complement strand
GTTTCAGGTTAAACTAACTGGGTATTTAGAGTGGTACAACAACAAACGTCCACATGCATCACTGGGATATCTGTCCCCAATGCAATTTATTAACAACAGCTTTCCGAAATGTATGTGCGATTAACAAGTAACTGTTTTCAATTCAGCGATTTGCTATAATCAAGCACATGTCACTGCTTAGTTCAAAAACTAACAAAATAATCAATCCCATATTTCTATCACTAAAAAATGTAAAGTTGAAGCCCAAAACAGCAATATTTGCTTTTGTTGTAGTGGGAATTAGTATGTTTGGACTTTGGAAGTGGTACGCTTACCAAACAAACCAAGCGATGCCCCCTATAGTTGCAAGTCAAATAACAGTACAGCGACGGGAAGTTGTTGCAACAATTAAAGCTCAAGGTAAGCTGATTAGCCAGTCACAATATAATGGATACTTTCGTCAAGCGGGTACTGTAACTGGAATACTCGTAAAAGAAGGAGATGTTGTACAAAATAAAACTCAGCTTGCTCGCGCCACTAACCAGCCAATTGAAACATCTGCACAAAAAACAAAAGAAAAAAGCCTCACGGTTCGCAAGTTAGAAGCACAAATTACGCTAGATCAAGCCATCATTACTAAGCGTGACTTAGAAAATACAGTCAAGGACACCTTGAATACAGGTACAACTGAAGAAAAAGAGTTAGCCAAACTCAAGTTAAATCATGCACAACTGCAAATAGACGCTGCACTTGAGGAAGTTAATAGCATCAGCAGTAGTGGATCTGATGGTGTACAAGTATTAACTTCTTCGATAAGAGGGACAGTAGTAGCTGTAAATGCTAAAGTAGGGCAGGAAACTACCTCCCAGGATGGCAAGACAAACCTTAAAACCTCACTTTCTGAAATTTCAAAAGCAGCCATAGTTGTTATGGATTTGCAAAGATTTAAAACTGTTTTAGAAGTCAGTGAGTATGATATCCATAAAGTGAAATTAGGTCAGACTGCGGATATATCGATTCCAAGTTTGAAGTCACCATTAGTGGGTACAATTAGTTATATTAGTAAGGTTTCTACTTACAAGAATGATGATGCTTCATCTGCAGATGGAAGCAGTACAAGTAATACATATTCTGTTGAGGTTAGTTTCGAACTACCAAAAGAACTTGAAACTACATCTACTGTGCGTCCAGGTATGATTGCACAAATCACACTCATGCTTGAAAAACATCCAAACGTGCTTGCAGTTCCGCACCATGCAATACAACTTGACCAACAAGGTCAACCTACAGTCACCCTCGTTGAGGGTGACCAAACTCGTACTGTAGTAGTTACTACTGGGCTGGTTGGAGATGAGTTGACAGAAATTACTGATGGAGTGAGTGAAGGACAAATTATTAGTCTGCCAGATATGACTTCAACAACAAACTAATCTGTTGGTCATTTTTATCTCATATTATGTCTAGTACTTCTCTTTCTGCAGCGCAACCATTAATTCGATTTGACAAAGTTACTCGCTCATATGGCCAATCTGAGGCAACTTCAGTTGCTCTTTACCCTACTGATCTGAAGATCAACAGAGGTGAATTTGTAGCAATAGTAGGTCCCTCTGGTTCAGGTAAGTCAACTATAATGCATATTTTAGGTTTTATGGATCGACCTAGCTCTGGTAAATATTTTTTTGATGGTGTGGACACTTCTAAAGTAACAAATAATCAACTTGCCGAGTTTCGGAGTGAATCAATTGGTTTTGTATTTCAAGCATTTAATTTGCTTCCTCATTTGACAGTTCTTCAAAATGTACAACTACCTTTTCTATATAATCAAAGAAATTCTGTAGATACTTTTACAACAGCTAAAAAAGTGTTGGAGCAAGTCGGCCTAGTTGATAAGTTAGACAAACACCCAAACGAGTTATCAGGCGGCCAAATGCAACGTGTTGCTATTGCGCGTGCTTTAATAACTCAACCAGCTTTATTATTAGCAGATGAACCGACTGGTAATCTAGATAGTAAGACTGGTCAGGAGGTTATTCAGTTATTTAAAGATTTGCATAGACAAGGAAAGACAATAGTCCTAATTACTCATGATGAAAAAATTGCACATGCTGCTGCTCGATGTATTACTATCCAAGATGGGAAGCTAAAACAACAATGCCATTCTGGACAAATCTGATTCTAGCTGCGTTACAATCTATCAAAACAAGTAAAGTTCGTTCAGGTCTTACCTTACTCGGAATTATTATCGGAATTATCTCGGTTACAGTCATGCTTACCATTGGTCAAAGCAACAGTCGCTACATTGAAAGGGAGATGAAGCAATTTGGGCCAGACGTCATCACAATTCAACAAAACTTCGATAATCCTCAACCAGAAAAATCGTCACAGCAGGAACAAAAAAAACAAATCGCAATTGACCATAAGATGTTGTCCTCTATTGCAGAACAGCTCAAGTCTTATGAAATTACAACAATTGTACCTATAAAAACAGAATACCTTCCAGTTCGGTTTGAGCGCACTACTAGTGGCGCTGAGATTGTAGGTATTACGAGTGAGTATTCATTAATTAATCAACTTAAGCTTACTCGTGGATCACTACCGAGTGAATGGAGTATTAAGGTTGCAGCCAAGGAAGCTGTCATTTCTGAAGATGTTGCAAAAACACTTTTTTCTGAGGTTGAACCAGTAGGAAAGGAAATTTTTATTGGTCAAACCAACTTTACTGTCATAGGCGTAATGAAACCAGCCTCTTTTTGGGGTAATCCAACTCAAATATTAATTCCTATGACTACACTTGAACACTATTTAGCAACAACACCAAACTACTCTGAAGTGAAACTAAAACTTGTTCATCTGTCTGATTTAGAAGCAGTACGGAATGCACTTCAAAATACTGTATTAAGTAACACCAACTTGCGTGCCACAACAGCAGAGTCTCTTGCTGAGAGTACACAAACATTCACTCGAATATTTAGTATTATACTTGGTGCTATTGGTTCAATAGCGCTTATTGTTGGTTCAATTGGAATTACTAATACAATGATTGCAACTATTTCAGAGCGTACAAAAGAAATTGGGTTGCGTAAAGCTCTTGGAGCAAAAGACTATCATATTCAATTACAATTCTTGATTGAATCGACAGTATTAACAAGCATTGGTGGCTTGATTGGACTGGCTGTATCTTATGGATTGGTATTACTAGGCAATTATTTGATGATACGCTTTATTTCTGATGAATCACTGCAAGGTTTCAGTCTAAGTCTTGATTTGTGGACTACTCTAGGAGTAATTGGGTTATCTATTGTGGTAGGATTGCTTTCTGGATTGTACCCAGCTATCCGCGCAGCAAAACTCCATCCTATCGAGGCACTGCGGTATGAGTAGTGTGGGTATTTTTAAGTTTGAACTCAGAATAGAAAAATTTTAGTTCGGCCACTTGGTTCTGGAACACCGTCCAGACAAGAACTTGAATAAAATTATAAAAGTAAAAAAGTTTAAATAATCTCCAGAGGAAACCGAAATTTGTGAGCCACTTGGTCGGTGGGTGGAACCCCTGTTGGAGAGCTTATGTTGCTTACATAAGAGGTTTAATGAAATAAATTAGGCTTAGGCAACTTGAGAGTTGAATTGACAATCTGTTAAATAGTTCAAAATGTAATATTCTTTACCTCAGTAATCATTCTTGATTTAATTACATCCCAATTTACATCTTTGATCATTCTAGGCATCGGTTGCGCATCAGCATCTTCAAAATATACAAGTGATTTTAAGATATGGGCTTGATTATAGTCCACAGCAGAATACTTAGATTTTGCTTTTTCAAGTAACTCTGGCAATGAATATATATCAAGCAAAAAGTACAGATCTACAAAATCTTTCTTACTTCCTCGCATACTGACTGTTTGCAGCTTGGTACAGGCAATGTCCAGAATTGAGCTGAGTTGCATACCTTGCCAGTTACTGAAAGGCTCTAATAAAGGATATTGATACTCTAAAAATTGTAGCTTCACTCCATCGACGTAGGTATTCAATGTTCCCGCAGCAAGTTCCGTGTTGGTGAGTTGCCCTAAAGCAGCAATCTCTTTTTCGAGGTGTAGTGCGTTGAAGGTTTCTGAACAAAAAAAATCTAAATCTTCTGATTCACGATGCCCTATTTGTAGTGAGAGTCCGGTTCCACCAGATAAATAGAAGGATTTTAGAAATTCAGGTCGAGTGGAATTGATCTTCTCAACAAGTTGTGCTGTATTGGCTGGCAAAGTGCTCGGAAAAAATATGGCGTTCATGATAAATAAATCCGCCAAAAATTACTAGATTTAGGTTGTAATTTTAATTGTGGAAGTAAGTTTTGAAGCTCTACCTTATTTGTCTGCTTAAAAAGCCAATTTAATGCTTCAGTATTACCTTTTTCAAGCAACGTTTGAATAATGTATTTTTTGTGTTGATACCAATCTAATTCATTTAGATTATCACCCCAGAAATATACTTGCAACTGTGGTGGAATTTGTAATTTCATTGTCGTTCATTATACCAAATTTGCAAGGTATTTTCTTGTTTTGTTAAAGGCACATACATTTCGGAAAGCTATTGTTAATAAATTGCATTGGGGATAGGTATCCCAGCGATGCATGTGGACGTTTGTTGTTGTACCACTCTAAATACCCAGTTAGTTTAACCTGAAACTCATCTAAGTCAAAGTAGATCTCATCATTTCTGTTGATAAATTCCTCTTGAATAGTCCGATTAAATCTCTCAACAACACCATTAATTTTGGGTGACTTTGGATAAATAAACTGATGTTTGATGTGTTTGTTTTCAAGATACGTATGGAATGTTTTGAAGAACTCACTACCGTTGTCAGTCTGGACAGTATGTACTGTGTGCGGGAACAGTTGTTCAAACTCTTGAAAAGTAATCTTTGCTTGCAGGCTTGAGAGTGTTTTTACCTTTCTGACATGAGCAAACTTTGTGTAGATATCAATGCAGCACATAAAGTTGTGCCTGATAGTATCGATGTACACCACTACTGAATCTACCTCAACATATCCAGGCTGAGTTACTTTCGGTGATTTCTTTGTTCTGCCTCGAGAAAACTTGTTCTTTCTCTTTGTCTTCCTTGGTGTATCAAAGTACAGGTTCTTTCGCTTAATTACTTTGGAGATAGTACGACTACTAATTGTTGCTATCCCAACTTCACGAGAATATTCATCTAAAAAAATCTTTACTTTTTTCTCCCCAATATTGCCATGTTGTTCTCGAAACTCACGGATGAACTGCACTAATCTCCAGTCTGTTGTCATCTGTCTAACCCGCTTAGGTCTGGTCTTCTTGGGTACAAGTGACAATATCTTCTTGTCTGATCGCTCATACTCACGTTTCCAATCATACAGTGTTGATTTACCGACCTTAAATGCTGCTACTGTTGGTTTCCACCCATATTTGTAGTAGTGCTCTAAAACGTGTAACCTAAACTTTGCTGGATCTGATTTATTAAACCTCAATGAGTTCTCAAGCGTTTTCATCAGCCAATCATACTGGCTGTTCTCTGAAAACATCTCAATGTTTCTACGTGTCCGAGTGCTCCTACCTACCTTCATTCTGACCTTCCCGTTTTTCCGGAAAGTATCGTGCCTTATTCATTTCTTTCATCCCAATGTATGGAATGCTTACAACAATAAAGTCACTCAATGTAGGCCTAGTGCTGGTGATACTATTAGCAATAGTAAATCTTATTCTCTCTATCAGACTGAAAAAGTAATTAATTTTATACTCAGCCTAACATGTGTATGAAAGATTTTTCAAAAAAATCTTCTTTTGTTACTGGTTTACCTAAATTCAGTATCAAAATATTGATCATTAGGCTAATCATTAGTTTAACTGTTTTTTTCTTGAGCTACCTTATTATAAGGTCTATTGTAGAAACGCATTTCATATCCCTTTATACTGTTTCAGCTATTGGTAAATATTTAGTTTTATCTTGGATATTTTATCCGATAGCAATTTTGATTTCTATTTTTTGTTTTTATCCAAACAAGAAAATTTTATTGCAACATTTTACTTCACTAACTTTAATTAAGGTTGTATACCATACTACAATTTTAGTACTAATCAGCTTTGCTGTATCTTTAGTCTTAAATGTAATTTATTTTATCAATTCAGATAAGTCTACTGCTATTAGCCTACTGTCCAGCTACAAGGGAATAGGTCATTTCTTATCATTTAACATTTTTTTCTTTATTCAATGGGTTTTGGTTGGTTTAGGGGAAGAAATTATATTTAGGGGGGGCTTTTATAGAGGGATACGAAGCATACTCCCCATGGGATACTCAATAATACTATTATCAATTTTTTTCTTACTAATGCATAGTATACATTTTTATTCATCGATCTTCATTTTTGTTTCTTCAGCAATTTCGGCGTACTATCTTGAAAAGCAAAATAATTTAGTACCAATTATTTTGCTTCATATATTACAAGATATGTATACTGCAGGTATTACACTCTATTTAGGTGCATATATAACTAGTCTACTTTAGTAGTAATCATAATCCACTAGGCGGTGTGTTTACGAAAAAAATCCGAACCTTTTTCAGCGGCGGTTGCCCCCACCCCAACCGCCGCGTGTGCGGGCCGAACGGTTGATTCACAGAATTGATATAATAACAATACATGTATCCATACAGACCAGTCCAACCAGGTATTTCAAAGCAGTTCCACGAGACAGTTTCGTATGCAGAACATTTGATAATACAACCGAAACTGAAAGATACTATGTACTGTATTTGGCAACTGAAAACGAGTATTCCGCTTGCTCTAGATTTTACCTATCTGGTTTTTCCTGACTGTTGTGTCGATATTGTTATTGACATTAACGATACGAGCGATTCGGTACTGGTTATGACACCGGTGACATCTGCAGTAACGCTTTCGTTGGGCAGAGTGTTTCATTATCTTGGAGTGAGAGTATTTCCAGGCTCGTGGAACAATACATGGGGAGTGCCTGCTTTAAAGATTGTTTCATCTGTAGAACCCATTCCTATTCAAGTACCCGGATTGCGAAAGCAATTGGAGCTGTATAAAGATAAGCCACTTCACCTATATGCAAAGCATTTGGAGAACGTAATCGCACAGCTGGATATCCAGTTCCAGCCAATGCCTGAGTATGTCATGCACTTATTGCAGGGCATATTTGTACGCACTGTCGCAAATAGTTCACGATACAGTACCCGCCAGCTTGCTCGAATTGTTCTCGAAAAAACCGGGTTTACACCCCGCGAACTTATCCGTATAGGAAAGATGCAAAGGGTACTCAGTGATTTCAATTCAAATGCATATTTACAGGAATACTACGATCAACCTCATTTTATTCGTGAATTTAAAAAAATATCCGGGTATACACCTTCAGAATATTCAAAGAGATTTTAACATATACAATGTCCGTAACGTACAATTATTGCACTAGGCACCTATGTAAAATAATGATGTCAAATATTTACTACTTACTATGAACATAACCGGCTCTTTTCCAATAGTAATAACAAAAAAACTGAAAGAATCACAGGATTTTTATACTGAAAATTTTGGCTTCACAACAGTATTTGAAGCCGACTGGTACCTACACATGCGCCATGGGGCAAGTAATGTAGAGATTGGATTTATGGCTCCGGATCTGGAAAACCAGCCACCCGGATTGCGTGATGCATACAAAGCAAAAGGTATTATCTTTTCCCTTGAAACAGATAATGCAAAACAGTGTTATGAAACACTGAAGAAAAAAGGATTGCCATTTGTGTTGCCTTTGAAAGATGAAGAGTGGGGACAGCGACATTGTATTGTCGCAGACCCTACCGGCTTGTATATTGATATTGTTGAGCAGTTATCACAATAATATGACAAAAAAACCATTAACATCATATATTAACCTGGGCCCTTCGATTGTAAAAAACCTTAACTCTGTGGGAGTGTATACGTTGGATGATATTAAGAAGATTGGTCCTGCTGGCGTTTACCTCAAACTGAAGAGTACGTATCCAAAAAAAGTGTGGCCTGTCTGTTACTACCTGTATTCGTTAGAAGGTGCACTAACGGATACTTACTGGGATGATATATCAAGAAAGAAGAAGGAACAGTTGCTCAAGGAAGTCGGCAGGTGAATTCTACGCTTTTCAGCGAACTGTTTAAATAATTCCACGCCCCCGACCCGTGGGCCAGCGGAGCGGAATTGGCCACAATTTGCAATTGGCGGAGGTGGTGCAAATTACGCTGAACCCCAATTAAAATATTTTTTTGAACTTTATTGTGCTTATAGAAGTGCTTGTTAACTGTTGATTAACAGTATAATTATACATAAGGGGCTTGCCTAGATAACGCCCGAAACCTTGTATAATTTTAGTAATATATTGAGTCGTTTTTGCATATCATTTCTGTGATTAAATCTCCATTCTGATTCTAGCAGGAAGTTACCAAATTGTTTTCT
>JBILGT010000045.1:0-2536 GCA_044350895.1 Limisphaerales bacterium | reverse complement strand
CACTTGCCGCATTTTATGAAAAGGTCCTTGGTAAAAAACCAGATATGGTGGACGGTGAATGGTACGGCTTTGCGACTAAGTCTTGTTTTTTATCTATGGGTAATCACGACAAAGTCACTGGTACTTCAGCCAATCCAGAGCGCATTATCATGAATTTTGAAACAAAAGATGTTAAAGGTGAATTTGAGCGCATCAAAGCCGCTGGTGCAACTGTCATTAAAGAACCTTACTCCATGGGAGAAGGTGACAATGCTGGCTGGATTGCTACATTTGCAGATCCAGAAGGTAACTACTTTCAGCTCATGACTCCATGGGAAGGCTAACCAATGTCATATTTTCTCGCTAAAACTGATCCTGAGACTTACTCAATAACAGACCTCGAAACAGATGGCGAAACCATTTGGGACGGTGTGCACTCATACGAAGCAATTGCCGTGATAAAGTCATGGAAAATTGGTGACAAAGTATTTGTATACCACTCACAAGGTGTTGCAAAAATAATGGGACTAATGGAAGTTGTGGGAGAACCATACAAAGATCCTAATGACCCTCGCAATATTAGCTGGGCAGCTAAGGTCAAGTTTGTCTCAAAATTTCCTGAAGAAAAACAAGTAAGTCTCAAGGAAATCAAAGAAAGTGGCAAGTTCTCCGATTTTAAACTGGTGAAACAGGGAAGGCTATCGACGATGGCATGCCCAGGGAATTTTGTAGAGTGGATGAGAGAAAAACTAGGTGGGCTGTAATTCACTTAAAAAGGTGAAAAACGACCCAAATATTTTACTTGCAGTGGTTACAACGCCACCAGGAATTGCAGGACAGCCTGTGGCAGCTACTGACGGGCGATTGGCTATATCAGTAAGTAAGTCTACAGCAACAGTATCTAGAGGTGTTTGGACTCTTGAAACCCCGGTATTGGTTGTAAACTGCAGCTTGGCTAGCAAACTTAAATGGAGTTGCGCGAGCAAGAGTGGAATACGTGTGGGAATTTTATTCATGATTTGCTGTGCGCTCGCATCATTGCCATCTCTCAGTAAAACTTCATAAATTGAATAATCAACAAAAGTAGAAAATATTCGTGGAATAGTTTCACCTTCTTCTACAAATTGTTCTGCTAAAATCGGGTTACTTCTCGCTGATGCAATGTCACCAGAATCAACAGCTTTCACGAATGAGCAAATAGCTGCCGCAATCTCATCTTCAGGATAACTGGAAATGAGAAGGGCATAAAATTGAGGCATTGAAAATTTAAATCTCTCAAGAATATCGGTTGCAAGTATATCGAGTTCATCTTCAGCAATAATTTTTTTTAAACGCTGCGTTACAATCTCTAATTCAGCTACATTTTTGATTTCAAATAGTCCCGTTCCAAATCCTCCTATAATTGTTTCAGTTGCAATGGCTTGACTTGAACGCAAATCAGCGCCTTCTTGAGTAGCAGAAGAACTAATCAACTGTAGCTCATATTCAGTGCGTCCTTTTAGATTAATATCTCCAATTACGCGTAACATCTTATCCGAAGGTGTTTCTTTTTTTGCCTGCTCTTGAGCCCATGCTTGTGCAAATTCACTAAAGATTTGGTCAACGACCAATTGAGTTATAGTTGTTAGTTCAGACTTTTGAAGTCCAATAGAAGAACTTACAAAAACTTCTGTATTCTCACTCACACTGTATCGTTGATGTGAACTTACATCATACTTAGCTCGATCTGTTGCTGATGGCTGAGGAAGAATTACTAAAAATTCTTTTGTATCAAAGTTTGCTGCTTTGAATGGCACAGTTGATCCAAAGTATTCATCATTAATAAAGTAACCAAAGGACCTACTAAACTTCAATAATTCATCGGAGTGTTGCATCGCATACTGATCAATTTTCTCAAGAACAACTGATAACCATTGTTCTATCTGGGGATATTGCTCTTCATCAAGATCAAGACCACCCGGTGACGCTTGGAGAATTTTGCTAGAGCTTAACTCTATTGCTAATCCACTTTCTGGATTGAGAATTGCAATGCTTTTTCCATTAGGTAATTTAATTTCAAAAAGGATTTGATATTTTTGACTTCTTGTTTCCACTTGATTCATAGACTCTTGAAAGTCGGTTGAAAATCTTTCTGTAACTTCTTGTATTAAAACTGCGAAAAAACCATTACGTAACATTTTCCAGGCATTGTCATTTCCATATTCTGTGTCTGAAAAAAATTGTACTGCTGGCATGCTTGATTCATCGAGCAAGCCTCTTGATTGCGATTTCACACTTTGTGCCAAGTCATACTCTTGGGCTAGCCGTTTGCACTCTGCAAATGTCCAAGCATGCAGTGCTGTAACATCATTTTTTTGTAACAATTCAAGAAACGTAGGATTTTCTAGTGAGGTAGCGATGAAATCTACCCATTTTGCAAAAATTGCGGAAGGGATTTTTTCTGGTAACTTATTAGTATCAAAACGTTCCGGTTGTCTTCTGGCTTCCTGAATATTTGTTGGCTGTGTTTCAGTCATATACACACTGTAGCATTTTTTGAAAAAATTTGCTGCTATTG
>JBILGT010000020.1:0-27541 GCA_044350895.1 Limisphaerales bacterium | reverse complement strand
ATTTTGACTACGCCAATCACTTTGTGTATATCAAGCAACTGATTAAACCATACTGGGGATATGGTAATTCCGGACCATGGTCATATAACGACATGTCATATTTTTTGGGTTATGGTCAGCTTATTGGTGCTGTAGCTGCATGTTTAACTTTGCTCGTTGCATTTATTCGCAAGAAATTTCAATTTTTTAGAGCAAAATCTGCTGTATTTGGTGGTCTTCTTATTGTGGTGACGCTCGTGCCATTACTTATGATGAATGCCCGATCACAGCCAATTTGGTCTGCATTTCCAGTTTTGAGTATGTTGCAATTTCCTTGGCGGTGGTTGCTTGTAGCTACTTTTTTAGTGGCGTTGTTGAGTGGTTTTGCAGTTTCACAGGTACAGAAAAAAGTGCAGCAAAATATTTTTGTTAGTATTCTTATTTTTGTCATATTAGCAGGTAACTTCCAATTTTTCCGTCCCAAAGCATACTTAGCTGATGACAATCAGTACTATGGAACAGAGCCTGCTCAAATACGTGAACAAATGAAATATGCACTGCCAGAATATAATCCCGAAACAGCATCCAATTTGTCAGTGGTACCAGTTAGTGAAATGGCACGGTTCTCAGAGGGTTTTGGCACGATCACTGTGGTAGGGAACAAAGTGCATACTAAGCAAATAGTGGTAAATTCACCCAATCAAGCAGTCATTGAGTTTTTGACAGTCGATTTTCCTGGCTGGAAGGTACTGGTTGATGGTGAACAGGTTCCACTTTCTCTATCAGCAAATGGGAGCATTATGGCTGCTGTGCCTGCAGGTAAGCACACTGTTGAGATCAAATTTACAGCAACTCCAGTGCGTGCTGTCAGTGATAGCATTTCTTTTCTTATGCTGCTTGCAGTTTGTATAACCTTCTTTTTTTCATTTGATCACAATAAAAATATCCTGAATAAAGTAAGAAGACATTTGAAATTTGTATGAATTATAGGTATCCTATTTTAGTTGTGTTCTTGGTAGTGATGGGAATTTTTCCATCACTTACTTTTGCGAGTGAAAGTGTGATGGATGACTCCACAAAAGCGGAAATTAATTTTTCTTTCAGTGGTAAACCTGTAGCTGGAGAGAAATCTGAAATCACTATTCAATTCAATAATTACCCAACTGGTTTTACTATTTCTGATTGCGGCTGTGTGTTGGAAGTCTGGCAAAATAATCAACTTGCGACGACTATTGATATTCTTTCAACGGTCACACCAATTCGCCTACACTACACATTTAAGCAAGCTGGCCAGTACAAACTTCGTTTTACCGGCGCTTCCAAAAGTAATCCTCAGTTATTTACACCATTCGCTGTAGAACAGAGTATCAGCGTGAATTCGTCACTTCCACAGACAGCAAATGCTTCCTCATCATTTACAAACATTGTTGTATTTATAAGTAGTAGTATCCTCCTGGGGGCAGGCGGATACTATCTGTACTATCGATCTCAGCATTCATAGCTACTGCTGAGGCTGTGTGACAGCAAAAAAAATCTCTAACGGGCGGTAAGAACTTCTGAGAGTTTTGTAGTGTAGCGAGGAGTGCGATGCTCAGATCGCACCAACCAATTTTTTGTAATACCCATTGAGCCAAAGATGAGACTTTTATTGCCAAATTTTTTTCTAATTTCATCTACTGAACTACTCACTTTTGCCGTTACCACAAGTTGGGAATTGAGCTCTGGGTTGAGCAGGTGTTGTTGTACAGCTGCAGCCTGAGTAATCTCAGTGAGATAGACGCCTGCTTTAGCGTACTCCACTCCAGGCTGGTATATTTGTCGAAGCAGAGCAATTCCAGAGGAGATAAAGGTAGGTGTGTAACTGGTGGCAATAGGTAGTGCAATAGTTTTGCTGGCGCTCACGTATTCCTGCGTTTTGGAAAAGTAACTTGAACGAATGTGGACTGTCAGATAACGTGCGACAGATTTTTGTTTACGTAATTTGTTGCAGGCAGTATCAATGTATGTGGAAACTGCTTCCTCCAAGAACTGTAGATTGGTTATTTTTTTTCCAAATGAGCGAGTCGAACAAATCCCTTTTTTAGGATTTCTCAACTCAGAAAATGAGAGACATGAAGTGCCGAGTAATTCCAGTCGGGTGCGCGCTCCCATTACTTTGAGATACTTGCGTAAGACAGCTTCACTTGCAGTAGTAATGTCATATGCTGTGTTGATTCTAATTTTTTTGAGAACCAGCGCAGATTTGCGCCCGATACCCCACACATCTTCTACAGGGAGCAGCTGCAGGTACGAGTCGATTTGTTTTTGCTGCATGCCCACAAAACTAAACACACCACCAAAGAGTGGATTGTGGCGTGCCAGTTCATTGGCTACTTTAGCAAGAGTTCGAGTAGGACCAATGCCAATGGAAACAGGAATCCCGGTTTGCTTTTTTATGGCCAAACGCATCTCTTCACCAAGTTTTTCATAGGTTTCAGTTGTTCCATAGGGAAGTGGTAAGAATGCTTCATCCACAGAGTAGTACTCAATCTGAGAAATGAATGTTTCAAGTAAATTCATTACCCGAGCTGACATATCAGCATACAGTTCATAGTTGGAGGAAAGCACTACAATTTTATGTTGGTGTACCAGATCTTTAATCTTGAACAGGGGGATACCCATTGGGACTCCCAGTTCTTTAGCTTCGTCGGAACGGGAAACACAGCAGCCATCATTGCTGGAAAGCACCACGACAGGACGACCTTCCAATGAAGGATTGAATGCGCGTTCACAAGAAACATAAAAGTTATTGCAGTCGACGAGTGCAAATATTTTTTGCATGAAACCCTTATGGTTTTGTTGTCAGGGTTCTGACTACAGCACTGACGACACCCCAGATAGTAACGTCTTCTGTGACCTGCACTGGAGTAAAGGCAAAGTGCCGATTCTCCGCTAATAAATAATAGTTGGTACCTCGTTTTGCCAGTCGTTTGACCAAAAATTCATTACCATAATATGCCACCACAATATCGTGTTCCTTTGGGTTGAGACTGCGATCTACGACCAGCAAATCGCCATGCAAGATACCAGCCTCTACCATAGAACTTCCCGCTGCCTGAACAACAAACGTAGCCGAGGGGTGCTGTATCAACAGTTTATTAATATCAATTCCCATTTCTATATAATCATCAGCTGGACTGGGAAAGCCCGCACTCACCCCAGCAGAGAAAAAGGGGAGTCGAATCGTTGAGTCTGAGGGTTGGAGAGGAGTTGGGTGCATATACCTAGTATTGACCGTAAATAAGGCGAAAGTCAATATCAATCTCAGTAAGTTTGGTACAATGGTGGAAAGATATGGTTCAGAAATTTTTAAAAGAACGAACTTGGTTTGAAGTAGGATTACTAATTGTAGTCGTGCTACTTGCAATTCGTTCCCTTGCACCACTGTTTGTTACGGGGTTCCCCATTACTCATGACGGTGAAGGTCATGTAGCACGAGCCGCAAACTACGCTGTGGCTCTTCGACAAGGACATATACCACCACGTATCGCTCCGACCTTTTCTGATGGATATGGCTATCCCGTTTTTAACTTCCACTATCCATTACTGAGCATGGTGAGTGCTCCATTAATTTTGGTGGGGATTCATCCTGAGTGGACGGTAAAAGTGATTATTGCTGGGGCATGGATTTTATTGTGGCTCGGAATCCTGTTCTACGCCCAATTGGTCATCAAGAAACTTCCCGCTGCTCTCATAGGCTTGCTTATTTTTATGGTCAGTCCGTATATGTATAGTCTTGTCTATGTGCGAGGCTCATATGGTGAACTTCTGGCTTCAGCGGCCTGTATTTGGTTGTTGTACTGGATTGAAAAGCGTTCATTCAAAGCAGATACAAGAAAAAAATTACGGCTCACAATTGTTCTACTCAGTGCATTAGTTTTACTTGCTCATAATATTTATGCAGTACTGCTCTTTCCCGTTAGTTTCTTGTATGCGTTGTATCGTCGAGGAACAGCGTCGATATATCAAATTTGTACTGAGTTTTTTCTAGGTTTTGGACTATCAGCATTTTTTTGGATTCCTGCTCTACTAGAAAAAAAATATATAATTTTTGATGAAAAATTTGGATCATTTTACCTTGATCACTTTGTTGAGTTTGGTCAGCTATTACATTCAAACGTCACCTATGGGGTTTCTGCTCCAGGTAGCGCTGATACACTTTCCTATGGAGTAGGAGTTGCTGGAATTGTTGTATTCTGTGTGGGAATACTCTATAGCATCTATGCGCTGCTGACAAAAAAAACAGTAGGTAAAAGAATTCCCTTTTTCATGCTTGCAGCGATCTGTTTTGTTCTTCTGATGTTGCCTGTTTCATTACCACTGTGGAATACAATATTTATACTTCCCTATATTCAATTTCCTTGGCGCTTGTTGGGTCCTCTCGCAATCGTTTTATCACTGCTAGGAGCTCATTTCTGGGTGCGGACTCAACAGATTGGAAAAGCTGCCATTCTTGTCGGAGTAGTTGTGGGAGTAGGATATTCAATTTTCTGGTACTGGCCTACCTATGCGCACTATCCTCGTGACTACTATCTCAATTACCGACAAAGTACTACACTTCTCGATGAGTTACGCCCCAAGACATTCTCAGTTGAACCAGGACACTTAAGTCCACAACAACCGCAAGTTATTGGAAAGGGAAGTGTTACTATTGAAAAGTGGCGGGGAACTTACAGACGGTATACAGTTAACGCGCAAGAAGGTGTGACAGTGGTAGAACCCACCATGTATTTCCCTGGTTGGAAAATTCTAGCCAATAAAAAAGAAGTTGCAGTAGATGCAATCAGTGAGTATGAAGGCCAGGTAGCCTACACACTTCCTGCTGGAGAATACAAAATATATAGTTATATGTCTCAAGACACAGTGCCACGTATTTTAGGTAATACATTTACACTTTTTAGTGGTATAGTTCTGTTATGGCAATTAATTAAGTTGCTT
The DNA here is from genome assembly GCA_044350895.1 of Limisphaerales bacterium. Classification (GTDB taxonomy): domain Bacteria; phylum Patescibacteriota; class Microgenomatia; order UBA1400; family PJMF01; genus OMIS01. Next base: position 22,585 of record JBILGT010000020.1, on the reverse strand, counting down.
AACTATAAAAGAGCTGCTCAAACATGATTTTACTCATACTCTTCGCATTCTTGGCTGGAATAGTAACTGTACTTTCTCCATGCATTTTACCGTTGCTGCCAATTATTTTATCCTCATCATTTGCAGGAAAAGAAATTGGGAAAGCTCGTCCGCTTGGCGTTGTAACAGGGTTCATTTTAAGTTTTACTTTTTTTACTTTGTTCTTGTCAACAATTGTACGAGCAACAGGTTTACCAGCTGAAGGGCTTCGAATTGTTTCAGTCATAGTTATTGGAGTGCTTGGAGTCTCGATGCTGATCCCCAAAGTTCAGCTTTGGATTGAAATATTCTTTTCTAGACTCAGCAACAAACTGCCACAATCAAATGCTAATCCAAGTTACTGGAGCGGTGTATTGGTGGGACTTTCACTAGGTCTTCTGTGGACACCATGCGTGGGCCCAATCTTAGCTTCAGTCATTTCATTGGCAATAACTGGGACTGTAACTCTTGATGCAGTCTTCATTACACTTTCATATGCTGTGGGAACAGCTATACCGATGTTTTTCATCATGTATGGTGGACAAAACATTTTTCAAAAAGTGCCATGGTTATTGAAAAATACTGCAAACATTCAGAAAGCATTTGGAGTAGTAATGATTCTGACATCACTTGCACTACTCACAAATTTGGATAGAAAATTTCAAACATTTGTCATACAAACATTTCCTCAGTACGGAGCAGGACTGACAAAGATAGAGGATACTGCAGCTGTCCAAAACCAACTTGAAAAGGCATCACAAACAAGCTCTGCTCGTCCTCGTGCCAAATCAGGTGTGTTACAGCCAAAAGGTGTTAGAGCTCCAGCACTAGTCGCAGGTGGCTCATGGTTTAATACGAAACCACTGTTATTAGATGAGCTAAAAGGTAAAGTTGTCATTATAGATTTTTGGACATATTCATGTATTAACTGTCAAAGAACTATTCCATATCTCAAAACTTGGTGGGAAAAATACAAAGATAATGGCCTTGTGATAATTGGTGTGCATGCTCCAGAATTTGAATTTGAAAAAAGTGAAAAAAATGTACAGAAAGCTATCTCTGATTTCGGTATTACGTATCCAGTTGTACAAGATAATGATTTTGCAACCTGGAAGGCATACGATAATAACTACTGGCCTGCAAAATATATTATAGATGCAGAAGGATTCATCAGATATTCCCATTTTGGAGAAGGTAAATACGACGAGACAGAAAAGGTGATTCAAGAGCTTTTAGAAGAAGCAGGCGCAACAGATGTTTCTAGTGAAATTAGTAATCCTGCATACACTACGTATGCCCGAACTCCTGAAACATATCTGGGTTTCCAGAGAATAAGAAATTTTGCTGCAAACGAAACTATTGCACAAGACAAATCTCAAAATTATTCACTGACTGGCGAACTACAACGTAATGAAGTGGCATTCACTGGTCAGTGGCAAGTCTCGAGTGAGTACGCCAAGCCAGAAAAAAATGGGAAATTACTGCTTAACTTTGAATCAAAAGAAGTTTTCCTCGTGATGCGGCCCACAAATGGTCAAAGCAAAGTGCGAGTGCTCGTAGATGGCAAGCCACAGTACTTTGGTGATGATGTACAAGATGGTCTCGTAACAGTGTCTGCCGATACTTTATACAAATTAGTAAAACTGCCAAAGGCTGAAAATCACATTCTAGAACTGCAATTTGAAGATAATTCAATTGAACTTTATGCCTTTACATTCGGCTAAAAACATTTGCATCTTGAGGCTTTGTTTGGTAGGATGCACGCCGTGTCAAACAAAAATCCAGCAGAAGTGCCAGTACTTTACTCCGTTATAACCACACCTCAGTTGCTGGAACAGAGAAGAAAATTAGAATTAGAGTTTCCTCAATTTCGCAAAGTGAGAGATGCCAAACTCGGCGCAGTTACCGCAAGGATCAGTACAAAAGAAACAGATATAGTTTCCACTGAGCAGCTACAAAAACTTTTACAGCACAATTCGCACTATTCAGTTCTTAAACGTGCATTTGATCATCTGTTAAATATTCGTGATGTGCAGGCTGCAAGTGGTGGCGAATCATACAAACATATTACATTGCTTATCACAGCAATGTTGTTTTTATTTTTTAAACACTTTAAGAAATATGAAGAATTTATACATAATCACCCGCATTTACAAGAGTTTTTACACATGGTGGAGTATGACTATTTTGAATATACATTACCGATTGAACTGAAATGTTTTTCATTGCCACTTATTTCTTTTTTTAGTAAAGATTTTGAACGGGCAAATGTCACACAGTTTCTAGAAATGGTGTTACTTAGTTGTATTTCTACGGAAGCTGGTACGAAACTAATGGATATACGGCTATATGAAAATCTTTCTACTGCATATCCAGCTATGTTTAATCATGGATTAATAGAAGCAGTCCAAGCCATCAAGATGGCAAATCACTCGAGTGGTGAAAAAATATCTCAGAAGCGAGCTACGACAATTGCCCCAGAAGTACCAACTGCAATTGCATACGAATTAACCACTGAAATCAATAAACTTCTACAAAATATATCTCAGGCGCAAGCAAAATTACTACAAGTTGTTCTTTCAGATTCACATCAGGATTTTGAGCAAGTTAAAATGCGAGTTGCAGCATTTTTAAATGATGAATCACAGAGAAACGAACGATATTTCTTTTTAAAATTGTTGGGTATGAACACGTTGGAGCGGGCAAAAAATATTTTTAGAATAGTATCTCAGCTTAGTCAGAAATCCAGTGAAAGTGAATTTTACACTCTACTTGCACAGAAACTGCGACAGTTTATTACTGTAGTATTTAAGGATCAAAAAATTCATACAGCACATGAGTTTAAAGACATACTCATTACCAACAGTGACGTGCCTCATTTATCACCCATTGATGTTAATTCATATCAGGTTATGAGGACTTCTCTTTCATGCATTCATACAAAATCTAAGAGAACAGAATGGCAACTTGAGCCACAACAATTTATATGGGTAGCAATTCAAGCTCCACAAAAACTCATTTTTCATGTTGATCGAAAGATACCACTCAGTTGCAAAATAACATTTGAGTTTGCCCTTTCAGAAACAGAAGTACTACCAGTAGCAGTAGATATTAATATGAAAACTGGACAGATAGACTGGTCATTACTTGAAGCGATGGATGCAGTACAAGTGCGTTTTATAATGCATACAATGATGTCAGTTTGCGTAGCCGCAATTACACAAGTCAGTGAAATAATTGCTGCTGAACAACAATCTGTTAGCACACAAAATAAAATTTTAACCAATGATGAAAAAATCCGAGATAAGCGTTCAAAGAAACGTAAAGCAGCAGTGGAACAATCTACTGGAATGTATGTTACAGAAGGTGCTGAGTCTGCTGATACAGCTGAAGTTCCGGGAGTGCAGTACCGTATTAATGTTACAGATCAAAGAAGCATTCACGAAATTTTTGAAAAGAATAGAATCCCCAAAGATATTAGAAAAAGAATATGGAGATTTTTTCATGACATTAATAGTGACAGTCGTATTTTTAGATATAAACAACTTGATGGAGTCAATTACAATGGCCGCCCACTAATTGCTTTGGATGTCGATGATTACAGAATAATCGTATATGAGGTTGGATCTGTTAAGGGGCAACGCTCTTTTAATGTGCTGATGGTGGGACATAGAAGAGAAGTGTATGAAAAAGCAAACAGAGTATATAAATAATAGTTATATTTCTTTATACATTTCAATTTTGCCAATAAGTTTTGTGCCAGTAGCGGTAGTAACTTGAAAAAAGTTGGGAATACTACCACTTATTACAAATCCTGATTTTCTGTAGAGAGTAAGCGCTTGTTGTTGAGTTTCAAAAAGTTCAAGCAGGAGGATTTTTATATGTAATTTTTGCGCGGTTTCTACTGCCTCAGCAAGTAGTTGCTGTGCTATTCCATGTCCACGATACTCATGTTGAACATATGTGTAAAAAAGTTTTGCAACGTGCTGATTTTTTTGATTTTGCAGCGGTGATACTCCAATTTGTCCCACTGCTTTTTCAATTTTTGTATCAAATGCGATAAACACAAAAAGTGATTTCTCAAACTCTTGACTTGCTTGTATCCAATAGGAATCGTTAAGATTTTTAATTTCTGCTTCAGTTGCCAAAAATGCAGTGGGTTCTTGTGAAACTGACTGAATTCTTAAATCTTTAAAAATCTTCCAGTCTAATGGTTGTAATGCTCTGATTTCAATGGATGGTGTCTGCATTCTGCCCATTATACATACTCAGGAATGAGTCAGGTACAATATAGCTCATAATGACAAATTTACAGACTTATGTATTTGTGCTTCTAGCTATAGTGAGTGCTATCACGTGGCTTATGAGCATTCGCAACTGTAAGTGCTCAGGTGCTTTTACTGAAACGCCACTTCTATGGCCACTAGGAATATTTGTTTGGGGTGATGCACTTATATTTGCTCCGTTTTGGTTGCTTATTGCGGCAAGCATTCTGTATTTCCAAAATTGGAATGTAGGTGTGCTGATTTTTACAATTTTCTGGACTGTACGCAGCATTGGTGAAACCATGTACTGGTTTAATCAACAGTTTTCCACGATCACCCGAAATCCACCTGAAAGATTGAAGGGATTTCACCTTGTACAGAGTGATGCTGTTTGGTACTTGTACCAGATTTTTTGGCAATGTATTGCGGTTATTAGTATTGTTGGTTCTATCTACTTTGGTGCTATTTGGATAGGTTCAATCTTCTAAAATATAGTATTTTCTGGTATAATTCGCCTCTTCTCAAGTTTTATTGATCCAAAGGGATATAGAAGTTATGCCAAGACTCACACAATATATTTCTGGGGCACAGAAAAAAGTACTACATTTTATTGATACACGACCATTCACTGCATTTATTGGTGGATTAGTGATTTTATTTGCACTTGTTCTGATTGGAAATTACATCCGTAAGCCAGAAGTTGCTGCAGAAAAACCTGAAGCTGAACCTAAATTGGTTGAAGTATACGAAAATGGAGAGAGTCCTAGTGTCAAATTAACAGCTAAGATTGAGAAATCTGGTGTTATTACGATTATGGCTCAAACAGCTGGCGTTGTACAAAAACTTCCAGTCACTGAAGGTTCTTACGTCAAACGTGGTGTGCCAATAGTCTCGTTATCTACCAATTACAATGGTGCGAATATTGCGTCAATCAGTCGTCAGATAACTCAAAAGAGTGTTTCTTTTACCAATGAAACATATGACATTCAAAAGGATTTACTTAATAAACAACGAGATGTTGTTAAAAATGTCTCTGCACAAAACAGTGAGCTTCGCGATATTAACAAGAAGTCAATTGATGAAACAAAAAGTTTAATTGCTTTGAATGAAGATATTATTGGAACAATTGATCGCAACATCAAAGAACTTGAAGATTCAAATGTCGGTGGTGTAAATGACAGCTCAATTCTTGCCGCAAAGCAAGGTAAATCAGGAGCTCTGGCTGCTCTCAATAACCTGAAAGCAGGATTGCGAAGTCTTGAGTACAGTACAGCGGATGATCAAGAACCTAGACAACTAGATACAATCAATAAAGACAGTGCACTGAAGCAACTTGATATCCAAGAAAAATCTCTTGATCTGACTAGAGATTTGGGCAACTTACAGCTTAAATTGGCTCGTGTAGCTGAAAGTCTCATGTATCCAACTACCCCATGCCCAGGAATTGTGGAACGGGTACTTGTCAAAGTAGGGCAGAGTGTCACTCCAGGAACTCCACTTGCTATTATTCGTGCAGATCAGCGAGATGTCACAGCGGTTGTCTCTGTTCCATCACAAATTGCAAGTAAAATTTCTCGTGTTGAGACAAGTGTGTTTATGATTAATGGTACAGCAGTTTCAGTTGCACCACGCTATGTTTCTGTAGAACCTACCAATGGAACATTACACAGTGTTTTGTACAACATTCCAGGCGAGTACGAAAAATGGTTGCCAAATGGAGAACAAATTAGTGTAACTGTACCCGTTGGCTCTGCCACAATTGGTGCTGAAAAAGAGTTTGTTCCATTAGATGCAATTTATCAAACTCAGGATGCTGCATACATTTATATTGTCAGCAGTGATGAGGGCGGAAAAAAGCATGCACAAGTTAAAAATGTGACACTTGGGGCAGTATCTGGAAGTTATGTTACAGTGGAATCTGGTTTAGATACTAACGATGTAGTTGTTTTAACTCGAGGTATCAGCGACGGTGATCCAATACGGACAGAGTAATTTATGGTGAAAAGTGAGCAATCAGAAATAAACTCATATCTTGGAAGACTCAAGTTTGATCCAGCACTTATGCAGAGCTGGGTGGGACGGTATATCCAAAGTATTCGCTTAGTGTTTTTATTGATCCTAACAATTGTTTTGGTTGGAACACTTTCCTATATCAACTTGCCAAAACGTCTTAATCCTGAAGTAAAGATCCCGATTATTACCATTGTCTCTGTTTTACCAGGTGCTTCACCATCAGATGTGGAAACTCTGGTTACTACACCTCTCGAAGACAAGTTGCGTGGTTTGCAAGGTATTGACCAAGTCAGTTCTGTTTCACAGCAAAATGTTTCGTTCATTACGTTGCAGTTCGTTTCAACCGTGGATCGTGAAAAAGCAAAAGAAGATGTCACGACTGCAATTGAACCTGTGCAACTTCCAGCCAATGCTGTCGACCCTGAAGTACGAGCACTTGATTTTGAAGATGTGCCAATCTGGCAGTTTGCTCTCACCAGTACTGGTGATGTTCCAGACTTAATGGCAGCCTCTGAAGCTTTAAAAAATAGAATTGAAGATATTTCAAAAGTAGATAGAGTTGAAACGACTGGAATTCAAACACAAGAAGTGGTTGTGTATATTAACCCTGAAAAGCTGGGTCAATATAATATTAATCCAGCCCAGCTATCTCAAGCAGTCAAAACTGCCCGCTCTTCATTTCCAGCTGGTACCATTCAGTCAGAATCAAACACCTTTACTCTCACGATTGATAGAACACTTGAAACTGTTCAAGATATTCGCGATTTAAAATTGACCATCAATGGTCAGTCAGTTACTTTGGGAGAAGTCGCAATAGTTCAGGAACAAGCAAAACTTAATCAACAACAGACACTTTTGGGCAAACCAGGTGAAAAAACTCGTCAAGCTGTTGTTTTTTCAGTGTACAAAACTTCTAGCTCCGATATTACTGCAGCTGGTAATGATGTTGAAAAATCAGTTGAAGAATTCATAGCTGAGCGAAATAATACACTACAAACTACAACGTTACTCAATACAAGTGAAGAAATTTCTAAACAGTTCACTGATCTTTTAGGTGAATTTACCACAACAATTATTTTAGTATTTGCCGTGCTACTTATTTTCTTAGGTCTGCGTCAGGCACTCATCTCCTCACTCACAGTGCCACTCACATTTTTGTCAGCCTTCTTTTTAATGCAACTTACTGGCATGACAATAAACTTTTTGTCACTTTTTGCATTCTTACTTTCATTGGGACTCTTAGTTGATGACACCATCGTCGTTGTTTCTGCAATGACAACCTACTTCAGAAGTGGCAGATTTACTCCTGCTGAAACAGGTGTTCTTGTGTGGAGAGATACAATTGTTCCAATTTGGTCTACTACAATTACAACAATCTGGGCATTTGTTCCGCTGTTGCTTGCATCAGGAATTATTGGTGAATTTATTAAACCAATTCCTATTGTGGTGACTGTAACAATGATTTCTTCTACGGCAATTGCTGTATTGATTACCTTGCCACTGATGATCCTCATATTGAAACCAGTTATTCCAGTCAGAGTAATTTGGCTACTTAAAGCACTGGTGTACTGTATTGCGCTGGGTGTTGTAATCGCACTGGCTTTTGGAACTCCGTTGTTTATTCCAATTCTCTTAGTCTACGTCATATTGTCATTTATATTTTTGAGAACACTCCCATCACTAAGAACAGGAAGTCGTGCTGCACTTTCTCGAATGAAAGCGGCTCTACAAGAACGCTTCCCTCGTAGAAAAAGTGGCACTTTTTCTTTCATACAGAAAATTGTTGATAAAGGAATTATTGATATTGAACCATTTGCTGAAAAATATGAACGACTGATTGATCGCATTTTGCAATCAAAGACAAGTCGCCGAAAAGTTATGTGGGCAGTGGCAATCTATGCAATTTTTTCATTTGCACTACTTCCCCTTGGATTTGTTAAGAATGAGTTCTTTCCAAAAACTGATGAGAATCAAGTGTTTGTAGAATTAAAGCTTCCTTCAGGAACTGATTTAGCGCAAACAAAAACAGAAGGTACTGCCATTCTCGGTGAGCTTTTAAAGATCCCTGAAGCAGAATACATTACTGCCGAAATTGGAAAGCGTGCCAACACCGATGGTGGTAGCAGTGCGCTATCAGCGAGTACAAATAGTGTGTACTACACAGTTCGCTTGGTTGATAAAGAAGAGCGTAAAATTTCATCACCAGAAATTGCAACACAGTTGCGTGATACATTCGCCAACTATACAGCAGGTGACATATCCGTTGTAGAAGTCTCAGGTGGCCCACCAGCTGGTTCAGATCTGCAAATTACACTACTTGGCAATGATTTACGTGAAATGGAGCAAATTGCTGACACCGTTGTAGCATATCTTAAAGAACAACCTGGTGTTACAAACATTAATAAATCTGTTGACGAAAGTACCAGTGCAATTCAATTTGTACCTGATGAAGCAAAACTTGCAGAATATGGTGTAGGTAAAGATGAGATCAGTAGTTCACTACGGCTGTATGCCAGTGGTTTTCCTCTTGATTCAATTGCCTTTGAAGAAGGTGATTCTGATAAAAAAGATATCGTTTTTAGAGTAACCGAAGCAACTGGTTCACCACAGGGTTTGAGTGAACTACGAATCTTCACCAAAGATAACAAAGAATTCCCACTGCTTTCTTTGGGTAAGCTCGTAACTAAAGCCAATCCAACAGTGATTGCGCATCGAAACTTCAAGCGAAGTATCAGTGTGAGTGCAGCTGTAACAACAGGTACATCAATACCAGATACCAATAAAAAATTGCTCGAATTTACTGATTCTATTAAACTCCCACAAGGCTATGAGTGGGAAACTGGTGGTGTAAATGAAGAGAATGCTAAATCAATTCAGTCAATTTTGATGGCAATGATTCTTTCAGCTGTACTTATTCTCATTACGATGGTTATTCAGTTTAATTCATTCAGACAAGCTTTGATCGTTATCATTGTTATTCCACTTGCTGTTTCCTCAGTATTCCTTGCATTTGCAATAACTGGTACACCATTGTCATTCCCAGCATTAATCGGCGTGCTTTCACTGTTTGGAATCATTGTGACAAATTCAATGTTTATTGTGGACAAAATTAATTTAAACAAAAAAGAAGGCATGAGCTTTAGACACTCAATTGCAAATGCGGGCGCAAGTCGCTTAGAACCGATCATTTTAACAAAGCTTTCAACTGTCTTTGGATTGCTGCCTATTACTATTGCAGACCCATTATGGCGAGGCTTAGGTGGTGCTATCATTTCTGGTCTGCTCGTAGCAAGTACTATCATGTTACTTTTCATCCCTGTGCTTTATTTTGAATGGATGAAAGAAGACTAGCAAACTTCCATTGCAAAGTAAGCGCTCTTGCGGTTACAATCTCACCTAACAATTGCATTCATGAAGCCAATAGAACGTAGCCTTGCACTATTTTTAGTCGGAGCGACTGGAGATCTTTCCAAAAAGAAAATTCTTCCAGCTATTTACCATTTATTTTCACATGGGTTACTTCCAGAACATTTTTATGTGATTGGTACAGCTCGGGCTGCATACACCCATGAAGCTTTCCATGAATTTGTCCGTTCAGTAGTTCTCCCTAAACAGGAAGCGCAGTGGCTTGAGTTTTGTAAGCACCTCTACTACGTTTCTGGGAACGTAACTGATCCACAGACAACGCTTGCCATTAAAAAGCAATATGAAGCACTTGAACAGTGTGCCAACCATTTATGGTATGTGGCAACGCTTCCGCAATTGTATGGTGACGTTGTCAGAAATATTAAAAGTGCACAGCTGCATACAACGACGTATGGCTGGACTAAACTGATGATTGAGAAACCATTTGGTACAGATTTAGAAAGTGCCCAGGAATTAAATACTGAATTACTGCAGGTATTTGATGAAAATTCCATTTATAGAATTGATCATTTTTTGGGAAAAGAAACTGTCCAGAATTTGCTTGCGTTCAGGTTTGCGAATGGTGCATTTGAACATTTGTGGAGCTGGAAGTTTGTTGACTACATCACTGTGACTGCTGCTGAAACGTTGGGTGTGGGTGGACGAACGACATTTTATGATCAAACGGGAGCGATTCGTGATATTTTCCAAAATCACATTCTGCAAATGGTAGCGATGTCACTTATGGAAGAGCCAATATCACTTGGTGCACATCATATTGATTTACGCAGACAAGAGTTTCTCAAATCACTGCGACCATTTACACCAGCAACTGTTGCGTCTCAGGTGAAATATGGGCAGTATACGAAAGGTACTATGCATGGTGCTCCAGTGCCAGGCTATCTTGAAGAAGAAGGAATGCCTCAGAATTCTACAACAGAAAGTGCGTTTGCTTGCAAAATGTATGCTGATACCGACCGTTGGCAAGGTGTTCCCATTTATGTGAGACTAGGAAAACGAATGACTCGAAAAGTTACCGATATTTCTATCCACTTTAAGGAACCATTTAATCAGCTGTTTCAGAAAATGGGTGGACAGCCACGCGGTAACATTCTCACACTTCGGATCACTCCAAATGAAGGCATAATTTTCAGAATGCATGTGAAGCAGCCTGGACTACAACTGAAAGTCCAAGAAGTGCCGATGCGTTTTTACTATAAGCACGTGTTCCAAATGGATTTACTTGAAGCATATGTGAAGCTCATTCACGATGCGATTCAAGGTGATGCCACACTCTTTCCCCATGCCAGTGGCATTGAAGAAGCGTGGAAGTTTGTGCAACCTCTGCTTGAACGTACAAAAGAAGCCGATTTTAAACCAGAAAAGTACGCTGCAGGAACGTGGGGTCCAGCAAGCTTCACTTCACTCATCACTGATGACGGTAAAACCTGGTCTTAATTCAAAATAGCAGTCAAAATTTTTATACTCTGAGTGCCAGAGACATAAAATATAGATAATTTTGGAAAAGCTTGAATGAGTACACAAAGTGTGATGAACTAGCCACTCGGTTTGTCAGAACGTGTGGAATTTCACAACAGCGAGCATTCATTTTTTTAAGGTAGTACATCTCTTCGAGCAATAGCGAAAAGTCATTTTTGGTGTACATAATTTTTTTTGCAGCAGCTACACGCAACATGCGAAAACCATTGGTATAGTCATGCAGGTGCATCCTAAAGCACAGATTTACGAGCTTATTTCCATAGGTTGAAAATAGTTGTCGATAGAGTGGAACACCCACCATGCCACCTCCGTGGATATAACGAGAAGCTTTGACGCAGTCATAGCCGTCAGGAATTTTTGCCACAAAGTTTTTTAAGAATCGAGGATGATTTGTGAGATCAGCATCCATAAACAAAACATATTCTGCCCCAACTTTTGCGGCAGAATGTACACCGGTTTGTATGGCAGCCCCATACCCCCGATTTGTTTGATGAGAAATAATGGTAAATTTTCCGTGAAATTTTTTTTGCTGAGCTTCTAAAATACTGAGTGTGCTATCACTACTGCCATCATTAATAATAATGAGCTGAATAGCGGGAATAGTACCAATGTACTTCATGACTTCCACAATACATGCTGCAGCATCAACAGCTTCGTTATACATTGGGATACAAATGGCTAGTAATAACGTTTGAGGTTTCGGCATTAAACGACGATACCATCTTCAATAAATGATCGTGAAATAGGTAGGTGATTGTCTGCTGGGAGATGTCCACGGAGCTTGCCAGTTCGCAATCGTTTAATAATATCTCGCGCAATTCTTTGAGAAGATTTTCCATCACCGAGCGTATGTTTCCAAGTTGTGCCAATAATTGCTGCAAGCTTTTTATACAACAATTTTGGTGGATATTTTTTTGGTTCAGAGGGATCAAACTTTACTGCACCACGCACATCATAAATTTGCGGTCGCTCAGTTGATTTTCTAATATTTACACAAGGAATTTGCAGAACACTTGCTTCTTCACTAAGTGTTCCGGAATCAGTAAAGATGGCTTTGCAGTTTGTGATAAGCATGAGCAACTCTTCATAGCCAATTGGATCAACCATGATGCAGTTTTTAGGAAGTTTTATTTTCTCAGCTTGGAGAATTTTTTGAGTGCGATAACTTGCGGGAAAATATACTGGCTTATCTGCTTGTGCTACAAATGCTAAGATCGTTTTGAGTGACGAAGTAATGTGAACATTCTCACGGCGGTGACAGGTCATAAAATAGTACTCGCCTTTTGTAATACCACGTGTTGCAAAAAATTCAGGCGTTGCTTCAGCTTGCAGTCGCTTTTTTTGTTTAAAATAAAATTCATTTAAAATATCAACGATTGGATTACGAACAACAACAATATTTTTTGGATTTAATCCTTCAGCAATACCACGAATTTTGTACTCTTCTTCATAGGTATAAATTACATCGGCGATATGATCACCAATGGTTCGATACTTTTCTTCAGGCATACGCCAATCATATGAGTGCCAACAGCCTTCAATATGAATAATGGGAATATTGAGTAACATAGCTGCGAGTGCACCTGTCAACGTATTGGTATCACCCAAAAACGCTACTGCATCAGGATTCAGTTCTTGTAAAACAGGGTGGAGTTTTGCCAAAAGTTGCGAACCAATTTCAGTATCAGTTTCACCTTGGCAACCCAATTCAATATCAGGATCGCGCATTTTTAGTTGTCTGAAGAAAATGCCTTTTAAGTTATCTGAATAGTGTTGCCCAGACCAAATAAAAACAACTTTAATATCTTTTTCTTGTTCAAGGTATCGCATAATCAGTGCCGCACGAATAATGTCGGGGCGAATACCAAGTATGAATGCAATAGTTTTTTTAGTTTTTTTCATAGTTGTTTCCTGTTATCTGCAGTTGTTCAAATTTCCATGTTTCACGCAACGCTTCAGTGAGGTCATTGGTTGTGCGAAATGTAGTATTCGAACTGTACAACGTTTTCAGTGTTCGACTCAGTGGTCGTAATTCTACTTTCTTTATTTTTTTCGGCAAGTTTAAAATGCGACAGGTGGTTTCGAGGATTGTGGCTTTTGAAGCACTGAGCGGAGCAAAATGAAGTACTGGTGTTTGTGACCGTAAATCAGAAAAATTTTCAGCAGCGATAAGAAATTCACAAAGCTGTGCAAATTGATATGTTGTACATCCCGACCAATTCTGGTTGGTGTAACCGTTCACGACTGGTGCATCAGTACGGCGAAGCCATTCAAGCAAACCAGTGTTTTTTTCTGAATGAAATCCTAAGAACGAAGTTCTGATTGTCAGGCAGTGTGCTGCTGTAGTTTCGCCGTGCATTTTACTCCTACCATATGGAGTTGTCGGATTAGGTGGAGTTGTTTCTACAACGTAATCACTTGTTTCAGAAAAAACCGCATCACTGGAAATATAAATTAATTTGGTGGAGGATGCACTTGTGGTACTTTCCACTAACTTTGGAAATACAGCATTTATTTTTTCTAGGTCATCAATTGGAGCATCTTGCTTAGTGCAGCCAATGCAGTTAATTACAAAATCTGGAGTACCAATCACGTTTTTAATAGCAGTGTAGTCAGATTGAAAACTATCAACACTGAGTGAAAAAATATTTTCAATCTTCGCTGGAGCACTGCGCTGTGTGCCAAACACGCGGCCGGGAAGTTTCTCGTGTAAGTAATGGAATACTGTTCTCCCGACCAGTCCATCACATCCGAGAATAAGAATCGGTGCACTATTTTCTGACATTAGAGTATTGCCACCTGTGGCAACGGCACAATAAATTTGCCACCATTTTTAAGATATTTTGTGTTGCGTTGCGCTATTTCTCTAGCAAATGACCAGGCAAAGAGCACCACATAATCTGGTCGCTTATCTGTAGCCAGTATTTCCGCCGATCGAACAGGCAGATGTACTCCAGGTGTCAAAGTATTTTGTTTGTATGGCGAGTCATCAATGATGTAGTCAAAATATTTTTCATCCAGTCCACAGTAGTTACTAATAATTGTTCCTCTGCCAGATGCTCCATAGCCAGCCAGTGTAGCTCCTTGTGAGCGAAGCTTTTTCAAAAGTTTGAGGAGATCAATTTTTGTTTGTGCAATCTTTTTGCCAAGCTGTTTATAGGTGCTGAGTTTGTCAAAACCATTCTCAATTTCTGCTTTGTGCAGAGTTGCTACTGAGTCATCGACTGCACGTGTCCCGGTTGCTGAGATTTGTACCGAGATTTGCAATGAGCCCGCGTGGGTAGCAGTTTTGACAGCTTTCCAAATACTCATCCCATGACTTGCAAAGAACTTTTCTAAAGTCAGAAGGGAGTAGTAGTACTGATGTTCGTGATAAATCATGTCGTATTGCAGTTCCTGAATGATGCTACCAACATAGTGAATTTCAAAAGTGAGATAGCCATCTGGTTTAAGTAGCAACTTAATTCCTTCTACAACCTCATGCATGTCTTCAATGTGTGCGAGCGTATTAAAACTATATACAGCGTCAGCTCGACCATGTTTTTCTACAATGTGCTTGGCGATGGAGCGATTGAAGTATCCCAGCTCAATGGGAAGTCCAGCTTTCTGAGCATCAACAACAATATTCTCTGCGGGATCGACTCCAACTGCGCGTATGTTTTGAGCACAAAGTGCAGAAATAAAACTACCATCATTGGCACCAATCTCTACTACAAATGGATCAGCATGGGAAACGGTTTGTGTAACTTCACGAGCGATCTGAGTAAAGTACTCAACCAGCGTAGTAATTGTCGAAGAACGATAAAAATACTCGGTAAAAAGCGTTTCCTGGGCAATTATGTCCACTACCTGAAGCAAAAAACAATTTTTACAAAAATGAATATGCAGTGGAAAAAATTTTTCAACAGCCAGTAACTGAGGTGCGTGTTCGAGCGGAATAAATCCACCAGCAAGTGGCATGTATCCAAGGTCAATCACTGGTACAAGTTTGGTGCTCATGCAGAAGCGGCAGTACTCATAGTGTCTGTAGTCACCGACCTGTTTAGGTTGTTGCATCAGTCTCCCAAATTTTTGTACCCCAATAATCCCACGGTAGTCGCTTATCATCCTGTTGAGACTCTGCGAGTGTACATGTGGAAAAGAAGATAATCAGCGTATCTGGAGTGAGTGATTTAAAGCCGTTTGCGTAGCTGGGTGGAATATATACAACTTCTGGTTTGGAAGCACTGAGTAAAAATGTTTGCGGCACATTTTCTACTGCAGGCGGAAATGTATCAAGATGAGCCGTTACAAAAAGAGCAGCACCTTGAATGACATAGGCATACTTTGCTTCTTTAAAATGACATTGAAAAGCCCGGATAGGTTGGTCTGGAGAGTTCTGGACGTGATAAAACCGTTTGATGGAGGAGAAATCAAGTGCATTCACAAAACCAAGATTGCCTCGCTCGTCGGCGTGTAAACCTCCTGCAATTACAACTGGTTTTTCCTCTTGATTCATAATGGCGCGATGTAGAATATACGGTATGGGCTTTGATCTAGCAATACGAATTCACCTGATTACATTGTATACAGTTCTTCTGAGTATTTTCTTGGCTGTTTTACTATTTTTTAAAGTTGAGTTTTACTGGCACTTAGTATTTTTAGTTTTTCTCCTGATACCAGAAAGTGTCATGACTGGCATGGTACTGTTTGTGTCAAAACGAAAAAAATTACTCATGAGCATAACCCTTATACTTGCCACCCAGTTTGGGCTGCTATTTACATATATTAAGCAGCTGAGAGCAGAATTTTCTCCCACACCAGTTGGTGTTTCTGGAATTGCTGCCTACACCCAGTTTAGTGGATATCCATTTTGGTTTGACACCGTGGTTTTTCTACTGCTTGTGTCTCTCCCAGTTCTCTGTATTCTGATGTATCGTGTCACTCATGCAGTTCAAAAACATACGTAACTTTTTACTGATCCTCTGTATAACCATTGGAACCTTTTTTGGTTACTATTCTTTTACTGATCTTGGGTTTGATGCTCAGACATTGCTTACTTGGGAACATAGTGCCGCTCATGGGCTTTTACCATATCGTGATATTTTTTATCCGTACGGGATTGTGCAGTACTACTCTAATCAGTTTTGGTGGGCGCAAGCTATACTGCTGCTCTGCGCTAGTTTGTATCTCTACATCATTTTTAATTTTCTTTCAAAAATTATCAAAGATAGACTACTGACTTGGATAGTTTTTGCAGCCTTCTTTTATTTTACGCAAAAATACACAGGTTTTCACGCATTTGTGCGATATGGCAGCAGTGTTGCATTTGCAATATTACTAGCTGAATCATGTATGAAACAGCCAAATGCAGGTATGCGTGAATATCTCAAACTTGGTGTCATAGCTGGGTTGCTGGGTAGTTTATTTTTGGATCAAGGTATTTATAGTTTGACCATATTTTTTGGCGTTATACTGGTACAAACTGCAGTGCAGTGGCAGTACACCAATGCAATCTTCCCGCAGCTCAAGCAACTAGTACAAAAATCTTTATTTGCTTTGGGAGGCTTCGTAATAGGAGCAGTGCCGCTGCTCATATTTTTATGGTATTGCGCTGCTTGGCCAGAATTCATAACCACAGTCAAGCATCTTCCTGAACTGGCGATGTATGCAAAAACTCCATTTTTTTCTGGATTAAGAAAACCTGAAAACTTGTTCATCACTGCAACTATTATCGGTACACTGCTGTATCTATCATACCGGTATCTGATTCAAGATAAAAAGTTTGCGTATCGGCACTTGGCGCAAACAGGTCTGTTGATCGCCCTTACAATTGGAATGTATAAAAACATGATTCGGTTGATAGATAAAGAAATTATATTTATTGCGCTGCTACTATGCATTACGCTTTTATTTGAATATAAAAATCTACTTCGACAGCTGTTTGTGCGTGAAAAATACTGGACGTGGTATGTTGTAGTGCTTGCACTATATATATGTACACAACCATTTTTTACTGTACATTCATTTCGTGTTAAAAGCTTGAAGCAAGAGAATATTGATGCGCATATTTCTCGTCTTGCGAAAGAATCGGGTAGCCATCAATTGGTGATCGACTACCTTAAGCAGCAACCAAATTTTAATGGAACTGCATTCAGTTACCCGACAGATCCAATTTTTTATCCGCTGTTACAGCAGCAGCCACCTCGGTATGTCCAAATTTATGATGGATCACCAGAATCTGCTCAGCGGGATACTATCTCGTATATTCAAAGCAACGGCATTGAGTATGTAATTTACAATCTCGATGTCCATGCTATTCAGGATGGAGTACCCGATTATGTTAGAGCTAATACACTTTTGCGCTACCTAATGCAGAACTATAACCCAATCACAACAATTGACCACTTTCTTATCTTACAGAAATCAGAGCACGCCGATATATTTGAAAGTCCCAACAGCTCTCAAGTGCTTACAGCTGAACTCCTACAACCCAACTTTGGCATGATCCCACTGACAGAAGGTATGTACAAAAGTGAGTTTTTGGAAAAAAACTCTGAGCTGGTAACTGGTACTGCGACTGCAATTTCCAAGCAACTTGCTCAAAAAAATATTCAGGGATCAGAACTTATACTATCTGGTGATTGTATGAATGACGAGGTTGGTACTGTAACTATTCAAGCAACTGATGGCAGTGCAACAAAAATTTCATTCACCTGTAGAGTTCATTCACCTTTTATTATCAACGGAGGACGAGTACCATTATTTTTCTCGCATCGCCAGGTGAACGCAATAGACTACAGTCATAATGTTACTGATCTGACAGTTTACCATCTTCCCAATGGTGTTCCTGAACTGTGGTGAGCTTGCACAGCTTCAAACACTGGGGCCTCTCTTCTCGAGTAAATCACGCCATTTTCAATATTTTAAGTGCTGCTAAGTAGGTGGGGAAGCCAACTCTAGCAAAAATAATGACATTCAGGTACAATATACAGTTCATGCAAATTCGCAACATCGCAATCATCGCACACGTTGACCATGGTAAAACAACCTTGGTGGATGGAATGTTAAAACAAACACATACATTCCGTGATAACCAAGCTGAAATGTCTCAGACTACTATCTTAGATAGTAATGAACTTGAGCGTGAGCGTGGTATTACCATTTTGGCAAAAAATACTGTCGTTTTTTACAATGATACAAAAATCAATATCATTGACACTCCAGGACACGCTGATTTTAGTGGTGAAGTAGAGCGCGTGATTAACATGGCAGATGGCGCATTGCTGATTGTTGATGCTGCTGAAGGTCCATTACCACAAACTCGCTTTGTGCTTGAAAAAGCTTTAGATAATGGCCTTAAAGTGATTGTCGTTATCAATAAAATTGATCGTAAAGATGCAAATATTGAACACGTCCTCAATCAAATCGAAGAATTGTTCTTGCTCCTCGCACGTACCACCGAAGATTTAAACTTCAAAGTTGTATATGCAGTGGCTCGTGAAGGTAAAGCTTGGACTTCACTTCCTGAAAATTATGAAGAGCCTGCAACCTTAGATGCATTATTTGAAACAATCGTTACTGAAATTCCAGCACCAAAAATTGCAGAAGACAAACCATTTAAAATGCTTGTCTCAAATATTGACTTCGATGCATTCAAAGGTACATATGCAATTGGAAAAGTTTTACAAGGTAAAGTTAAAACTGGTGAAACTGTTGCAATCATGGCAGAGAATGAACTTGTCTCCAAACAACAGATTAAAGGTATTTTCGTAGGTAAAGGTCTTGGACGTGTAGAAGTTACAGAAACAACTCCAGGCGATATCGTTGAATTTACTGGTTTTTCAAATATTCAAATTGGTCAAACAGTTTCAGATCCTACTGATTTAACTGGTTTACCAATGATTAAAATTACTGAGCCTACACTCCGAATTGTCATCAGTAACAACACTTCACCACTTGCTGGTAAAGAAGGTGAGTTCTGTACTATTCGCCAAATTGAAGAGCGCTTAGGTCGTGAACTGAAAACAAATATTGGATTAAAAATTGAACAAAATACAAACGGAAGTGGCATGGTCGTTTCTGGTCGTGGTGAGTTACACTTAGCAGTTTTGGTCGAAACAATGCGTCGTGAAGGTTATGAATTAGAAGTCAGTAAACCTCAAGTTATCTACAAAAAAGTAGATGGCGTTGAGCACGAACCATACGAAGAGTTAACAGTCGAAATTGATCAACAATTTGTTGGTATTATCACTGAAGAACTCGGACGACGTCGTGCCGAATTAAGTGACACGTATACCAACGATCGTGGTGTAGCTCGCATGGTTTACAAAATTTCTTCAAATAACTTACTTGGTTTCCGCTCTAAAGTTATTAGTAAAACTCGAGGTAACGGTTTATTTGCAACTCGTTTCTTAGGATATGAACCAAGTGGTGTTAATGCACGTCAGCTCCGCAACGGTGTTTTGATTGCTACAGAACTTGGTCAAGTAACTGCATATGCATTAGAGCCAGCACAACATCATGGTGACACCTTTGTTGCTCCAGGTGAACAAGTTTATGAAGGTATGGTTGTGGGACTCAATAATCGTCAAGAAGATATCGAATTAAACGTCTGTAGATTGAAAAAATCAACCAACGTTCGTGCCGCAGCTGCTGACATGGGAATCCAACTGGCTCCTCCAGTGAGATTAAGTCTTGAACAATGTTTAGACTTTATTGAGGATGATGAGCTTTTGGAAGTCACACCACAGTCACTCAGATTGCGCAAACGCATCTTACAAAAAAATCTCCGTGATAAGTCAAATCGTAACTAGACTGGAAAAGCCTTAGTTTTTTTAGTATGCTCTAGTTATGAGTAAGTGGCTAAAATTTAACGTTGGTATTTTTCTCACAATCGTAGTGCTCGCTATAGTGCTTAAGCTTCTTGTAAAAAGCCCTCCTGAAGATTCTGCAGTAGTGGCGTCACCCACTCCTACAGTGACTGCTTCCACAAGTCCATCGCCTCAAATCTCTCCAAGCCCTGCAGCTGGTGTTCTTGGTGTCTCAACTACAACTGAACCCACAGATGGTGGTACGCTTGCCCAATATGAAAGTACCAAATTAAAGTTCTCTGCAATGCTGCCTGCTCATTGGATACTTAAAAATGACGTGCTGTACACTTTAATTTCAGATTCTACGAGTGGAGCTAGTACGGAGAATGCAGTGTGTACGTTTGCCAAATTCACAGCTCCCCCTGATCCACAAACAGTTACTGAACAGAATGTCCTCAGTGATTTCGATTTACCACAAGTGGAGTATTTTAAAATTGCGCCAAAGTCTGCTGCCGTTACAAATCCAGAGTCTTCTTCTCTCTATGTGTTGAAAAATGAAGAAAATATTCCCAAACTTACGGTAACATGTTTAAGTCCCATTTCTGACACTGAGCGATTTTATATGATTTTGCGGTCAATACGCTTTAGTGAATAATGCCAAAATTCTCACGATTACAGATCTTTGTGATACTTTGTTGTTTAATTTTTATAGGAAGTGCAATTTGGTTTGGCTCGTTTGGTGATGAACAGGAAAATTTTGCCGCAGGTTGGTTAATGAGCCAAGGGCTTATACCGTATACAGATTTTTTCTTTCACCACACACCTTTCCCATTTGTTGTAAGTAGATTACTATTTCCGTTTGCAATTGATGCATACTGGCTCTTTCGTCTATTAATGCTTTTGATACACCTTGGTACTTGGATATATCTTGCAAAGCGATTTTCAGAGAGAATGAGCTGGTCTGTGGCTTTAACAGTAGTTTTAGCCGGACTTGGTATCCCCACATTCTTGTTACAAATGTTTTTGGCCGATACATTAGCAAGTTTAGCGCTCATGGTATTAGTAAGCATTTGGGTAATTCACTTTACGCAAAAAACTATTACAGCGAAAGAATTGTTCTGGGTGAGCATTTCAGCAATTTTTGTAAGCGTGTGGTCTTCGATAACAACAGTATTAAGTGTCGGAGTAATTCTATTGACAGTTTTATACATGTTAGGTTGGAATGGAATAAAAAAGTTTATTGGCCAAGTGAGATGGCCAACTATTTTGGCAGGAGTAGCACTTCTAGTGAGTTTTCCAGTTTTGTACGCTGTCACTGGAAATTGGAAAGTCTTCTATTGGGCGGTGTTTGAGTACAATAACAAGTACTATCTCCCGTTCCGACTCACTGATATTGAGACTACATCACACGCTAATTATATTCTCACAGTGTTTTATGATTATCTGGATTTTATTTCAAAAACAGGTGGTGAAGTCATTACTACAATCTTTAACTTCTTTTTGACGATTAAAGGTAGTTTTCTTGCATTTATCCAACATAAATCTGGAGAGATACTGGGACAGCATCTCTTAGTAGCTCTCGACAGTTTACACAGCACAATGGCAAGAGACGAGAGCTTGGGTATATTAACACTTTTTGTGCTGGTGGTTTGTTGCTCACTGTTCCATAGAAAATGGTTAGTGCCACTAGTTTTGCTATCCATGACACTCCGCAGCAGAACAAATGAGATATTTCACTTGAGTCCATTTTATGTTGGCATTTGGTTTGGGTTAAGTGTTTTACTAATATGGGCACTTCAAGAAAAAAAGAAAAAAAATTGTTAGTTGTCTGTAGCGCTCTGTATATTACCTGGTTCATGTATCTGTCACCAGGATATGTAGATCATTTAAAAAAGCGCACTCCAATCATTCTGCCGGTAATGCAGCAACAAGCTGCAGTCTTAAGAAAACATAGTGTAGAAAGTGATAAGCTACTTGTAGTAGGTGGTAACGTTATGTACTACCCACTTACTGGACTTCTTCCCGCAACACCGCAAATATACTATCACCCTTGGTTTGCTGTAGCACCAATAATGCACGATGAAGTCATGATTGCTGTAAAGGAAAAAAAAGCGACTGTTATTCTTCTTGAAGATTTTGAAGAGAGTTACAAGCCAACACACTTTGCTTTTGATATTGCCCAACTGCTTCGATCAGAGTACCAGCACGTAGGTACTAATATTTTTATTGCAACTAATTCTGCTGAGAAAGAGGGTAAGTAGATGGAACGATTCAAAATGATTGCATCAGCATATTTGATGTTAATACGCGGTGATAGCGTCCTTCTAGCAAGACGCTTCCAAACAGGATATGAAGATGGTAAGTATGGACTACCTGCAGGTCATGTTGAGGATAATGAATCGTTGCTTGAAAATTTAGTTCGTGAAGTCAAGGAAGAAGTTGGGCTGATCATTAATCCTGCTAGAGCTGAATTAGTACATGTAATGCACAGAAAAGAAAAAGATAGGGGCTTGCCTAGATAACGCCCGAAACCTTGTATAATTTTAGTAATATATTGAGTCGTTTTTGCATATCATTTCTGTGATTAAATCT
>JBILGT010000019.1:0-28982 GCA_044350895.1 Limisphaerales bacterium | reverse complement strand
TAAAATGAAGTACAATAGCTGCTGATGCCTCTGAGAGAAGAGGTGTATCGGGGAGTAGTTCAGATGGCTAGAATACTCGCATGGGGTGCGAGCGGTCGCAGGTTCGAGTCCTGTCTCCCCGACCAAATGTTTTACCTTGCCTGGACAAAATAAAAGTTCGAACCGTTCCAGGCAGAGATATTTCGTTGGTTATTGATACTAAAACGAACTAGATTTTCTCTAATCTGGAAATGATTCGAGTCCTGTCACTATAAAATGTATTTTTCATCCAGATAATCCTTTATTTCCTGGCATGTGTTATACTCATGATATGAATAAGTACTTGAGTAAACTTCAAGAAAAAGCCAATCAAACCATGTATCAAGAACAGGGTATTTCCTACCTTGGTTTATTTGGTTCCGCGGCTCGGGGCGAGGAAAAATCAAACAGTGATATTGACGTTTTAATAGATTTTAATACAAACAAAACACTGTTCGATTTAGCTGACATTCAATTTTACTTAGAAACAACACTGGGTAGAAAAGTAGACTTAGTTACCAGAAAAAATATAAAACCTATTTTGAAGCCATATATAGACGAAGATCTTATTACCATTTATGAACAAAACTGATGATGTTTACTTGCAGGACATGAAAGAAGCGATTGCTCAAATCGCTCTATATACTGCTACTGTTTCTTTTGAAGAGTTCTCGACAGATCAAATGCTCCATGATGCAACAATTCGTCAGCTTGAAGTCTTAGGTGAAGCGGCAAATAAACTTTCTAGTGAGTTTAAAAGTAATAATCGAGATTTACCCTTGAGACAAGTTATATCCATGCGAAACTTTTTAATTCATGGATATGACGAAGTCGATCTACAAATAGTCTGGGACACAATTCAACAAAATATTCCTGAGTTAAAAAAGAAACTAGAAGTACTTTGACATTATTTCAGTAACCCAGATCAAAAGTGGTTCGAAACAAAGTGCGTTTGGCCGACACATATCGATTTTTTGAGAGAGTTTGCAAACGGTTTCAGATTGCAGAGAGGACTACGAATCGCTTTCTTGAACTAAAAACTAGTCACAGTTCGGTACACCCATCAGGCATGGCCATTGATCAACCAACAAACCAACTAGAATAGATGCCAAAAGTAATAATCCAAACAATCGTAAAGTTAGCTCAATAGGCTTTTCAAAGATAGATTTTCTTAATTTCACAGCTTCTATTATTGGCAATAGAATAAATATGAAGATTGTAAGAACTACCCAAGCAAAAGAATAAAGCTGTATAGGTAACCCCTCGTTAAATTTTTTTTTGTTTATGAGTTCGAGAAAAATAAAAGGCAGCAAGGTAACCAACCCAAAAAATACAGACAAAAATAAGGCATCGTTATTTTTTCTCTTTTTCATAAAAAAAGTATATCAGATGTTTGAGTATTCTTAGTTAGACCAAGCTAAACTCCTCATAGTCTACCTGTAGAAATGTGAAAAACAATGGGATTGTTAATCTTGAACTCGTTTATTATTTCATTCCACAGATCCGACAGTAACCAACCATTACGTGTTGGGTATAGGTTCAGCAATCTGCAACTTCTTAGTAAGCCATGGCATGAGCGGTGGCTCAATCATCAGTGTCATAAATATCACCCAAAATCCAATACCGAATATATACTGAACTCCCTCAATACCTTGAGAAGCAATTATCAACAGTAACACAGCAGAAACTCCACCAGTTTCTCTTATACTGCTTAAAAAAATGTATTCAGCCAAATTGAACTGTCTGTTTTTTCCAAATAACCAGGGAATTAAACTTGCAAAAACAACTGTTGGACGAACTACTAACATAAATATCAATGACGCAACAATGCCTATACCAGCAGTTTCCACCAGTGCATCTATAGGGATTACTGCACCGAGTAGTACAAAAATAACTGGTACGACTAAGTGACTATTAAAAGTTTCATAAAAATGAGCTACATTGCGTGTTGTGGTACTAGATTGGTACAGTAAACCAGCTACAAATGCAGCTAAGTATCCTGAGCCACCAATTATTCCACCCAACGCATAACAAAAGATGGGAATTGCAAAAAAGAGGGCTGGATTATCTCGTTCTGATGTCCCAGGGTTGTACCATTTCTGCAAGATCTTTGCGCCAATCACACCAACTATTGTTCCCCAGATAATTTCTAAAGCAAATGCATCAAAATGATGTCTCTGGAGAAGTGGCAGGAATGTACTCATTACACTGCCCCCTGCATGATTTGAAGCTAGTGCAGCGACTAAAAAGAAGCGCGTTATGATAGTTCCCGTAACATCATTGACAGCGCCCTCTGCAATTGCAACATCTCGCACTTTTCTATCTGGAAAATGCAGATTTTTGAAGATTGGAATGATAGCTGATGGTTCAACTGCAGCAAGAATTGCGCCCATGAGTAAGAATGAAAAAGCAGGTACTTCTATTCCCGCAAAGCCAGCTAGAAACTCCATGAGTAAAGCAAAGAGTAGTACCGAAATGAGCATTCCAAAAAAGGCAAGACTAGCCACTGGTCCGAAGTACTTTTTAAAACTCTGCCAGGGCATTTCTACACCACTACCAAAAAGAATGAGGGCAGCCAAAAACTCATTAATGATTGAAAGAACCATGTAGTTACCCGTGAAGGAACTAAATAATGGTTGTAATGAAATACCAGTTAAAATGGCCAATACGAATGAGGGAATGAATACTTTTTTTGAGATCTTACGTGTGCCAAAGCCAATAATGAAAATTAATGCTATGGAAAGATACATGCCATTGGGAAATTTTGAGAACATGTTACTCAATCCTGGGATTGAGCGTGAAATGATAAAAGATGCAACTAAAAACGTCACAATTAAAATGTAGCGGCTGAGTGCTTTGAAAACTTTCATTATGTATACTATCTAAGAAAAAAACTAATTGATCAAGTCAGATTTTATTGTGTGATATTCTAGATGTGAATGAAATACAAATTCTTGTTCATTTTCACCTCTAGTTTATTGTTGCTCGTTACTGCAGGACCAATATTTGCCGCAAGTGATTTAGAACCACTCTTTGTTTATCCACCTACTTCTAGTAGTAACAATTTAATTATTCAAGAGTCGCACCGCGAAACGGCTCTGTCCAACCAACGCCGACGCCCTCACCATCTCCAAGCCCATATGTGACTCCAATTCCTACTCCGACACGATTACGTTCTGACATTGCACCAAGAGGTAACCCTGATGGTGTAATTAATATTTTTGACTACAATTTGTTACTGCAATATTTTGGTACTACTAGTCCACGACAATGCTTTTGACTACTGATTTAAATTCTTGATAATCTTCTGTTGTATCTGAGACAGTTACGTATTGAACTTCACCAAATTTTGCCCATGGTGAACAGTATAGTGAGTCAACAACTTTGCAGAGTCCATATCTTTTCTGATTGTACTGTTCAACACGATCTCGGTAGTAGAATATTTTATATGATTCACCACCAATGGTGATATTTTCAACTAAAGTGCACGGGACTCCTGCATCTCGCTGTTGTTCACCTTCCTGTAGAAATATGCAGACACCTCCCTCGTATAGTTGTTGATCAACGGTAATGGTGCTGCTTTCCTTTTTGAGAATAAGATTTGTTCCATACCTGTCATTTGTATTGGTAAATGATTTCCAACTGGTAGGAAACTCAATGGTGTAGTTGTTGGTGAAATCAGCTTCAGCTTGATGGGGCTCTCCAAGTGTAAAATGATATTTGAAGCGACCTTCTGGAGTGATTGCGAGCTCTGTAGGATTGATTGGGATGTCACTGGGTAGTGGTTGAACTTTGGGGACGTATACGGACGGAGCAAACGATGGAATGAATGTTGCGACAGGTCTACCTTTTTCAAAAATGTTCAGTTTTTTTAAAGAGAAATGCTTACTTGTAGCGGCAAGTGTTCCAAGCATGGTGAACAATAACAGCGTAACAAGTACAACTGGGGCAGATGACTTTTTTTTCATTACCTACACTATAAATGATTTGAAACACAAAATCATTTAATGATTTTTGCTTTCATAAAATGAATCTTCCTCCCGTGATTGAAAGTTGGTGACTGTTGAGGTGGGTACCTTTTAAAGTGATCTGTATATCTGGACTTGTTGGGAACAGTGTGACTGATATAATGACAACTTAATAAGGACTTTTCCAAGATAAAAATATGAAAACTGCAAAAATCTTAAGCTTTGATGGCGCCATAGTATCTTCAAATGAGTTCATATTCAATTATCGTGTCGATGGCCAGGAAAAACAAATTAAACTATCTCATTCTAGCCCTTCTAACTTAGAGGCACATGCAATTGAGACAATAGGATTCCATATAGGTATGTGCTATCTAGTTGATATTGCAGAGATCGTACTTCCCAAAAAGATTGAGATCTTTGCACAATTAGCAAATGAACAACTGATATTCTGGAGCGAATTATTTAAAAATTTGGCAATAGAAAAGATGTATGCTCTTGGCGGTGACGTTAAGGATCTTGAAATCCAGTGGGAAAGTAATCAGTCTGGCAAAATTTTTGAAGCATTTTCGGTACCGACTCAAAGTAAAAGTGTAGCGCTGTGCTTAACTGGTGGAAAAGAATCCTTGGCGCTGCTTAAAATGTTGGAGAAAAAGGAAGAGCTTTTACTTTTCTATCTCAACTTGGAGAGAAGTGTGCATCGTCAAAAAGTATTTGAAAAGTTCCAGGATAAATTTAGAAGTGTTCACACAATTTCAAATAGAGTGGCTGTTATAAATGCTTTAAAGCAAGAATATAGTGGTTTATATAGTGGTGTCGATATGGCGCATTTGTTTTTTAATACAATGTTGTACTCAGATAGTTGCAAGTCTGTATTGATAGGAAATGAGTATAGTTCCAATTTCCCTAACGCAATTTATCAAGGATATGCTGTGAATCACCAGTTTGTCAAAACAATTGATTTTGCACGAAGATTAAATGCATATGCGCATACCTATGTTACTACTGACTTCACATATTATTCTCCATTCTTTAGTTTATATGAATATAGGATAAGTGAGATCCTCTTTAAGGATACAAATTACTTAGATGTTTGGACGAGCTGTAATCAAGCAACTGAAACTGTAAATTTCTGTAGTAACTGTCACAAATGTGCGTTCACCTATCTAGTGAGCAGAGTGCGCGTTGACAGAGAATTTCTGGACACCTTCTTTTCTCGGGACTTACTTGATGATGTTGAATTGTTTAAGCCACTGATGGATTTTGTGGGGAAGAAACCACTTGATTGTGTGGGCGATAAAACTGAAGTCTGGGTAGCAATTGATGCATTGATAAAAATGGGCTTGAAAACCAAGGTGACTGAGTATTTCCAGCAAAATATTTTGCCTCAGATTAAAGATGAATTAGAAAGTTATATTAAGATTGTGAATGCTAAACAGGTAGTTCCTCAAGTGCTCCCTGAAAATATTCAGAGGCATCTCGATGAAGCGCTAGGTGGTTAGTAAATTGAGACAATTTCCAAGTCGTACTGGGTTCTCAGGAAACGATCATCTTTTTTCTGTTTAACATCAGTCCACAACCGTAGTTTCTTTCGATCAGGGGATGTCTGTTCTCCTTCAAAGTCCTTATATATCAAGCTATTGTAGTGTCTACCGTTTGTAATTTTTTCTTTCATCAATCTGTATACTTCTCGTAGGCCAGAAATATGTATTTGGGAGTGGGTCATTTCCACTTCAGCGCCTTCTTGGGTTGTGTTGCGACGTACCGTTATCGTACAAGAAATGCCGCCACCATCACGAATAACGTACACAGTAAATTCTCTGCGATCCGAATTTTCAGTAAAATTTGATAAGCGATATTTTTTTAATTGATTCTCACCATACCTATTAAGGTACTCGATATTCATGACACAAGAATTAATTTTTATCTTATCAAAACTATTCCAAATATAGTTTGCTAATGCGACAGCGCACATTGAATGGGGTTGCATATATGTATTATACCGTAACAGGTCAATCATGTTGTATACTCATGCCTATGCGTCGTTTACTTTTCAACATTATCTCTAGTGCATTCAAAAGTTCAAAGCCTGCTACCTTTGGTGAAAGTCGAGCTGCCAAGATGGAAGAACGATTAAATAAGGCTGTCACGGAGCGACGCACCTTGGCTCGTGCAGAAGCAGCAAGCGAAGATCCCCTCAAGAGTACAATTGGGCTGCGTGGTGATATGGTGGGACGAAAAATTGGTCGCCTCCAATCAGAGTTGAACAGCAAAAAATAATTCATATGGTTTCTTTTGACACTGTCTATTCCAAACTAAATACTTCACAACGCCGCGCAGTGGACACCACTGAAGGTCCAGTACTTGTTGTGGCAGGTCCGGGAACTGGTAAAACACAAGTTCTTTCCGCCCGTATTGCCAATATTTTACGCAAAACAGATGAACAGCCACAGAATATTTTGGCCCTGACCTTTACAGAATCTGCCGCAAAGAACATGCGTGAACGAGTTGTTTCAATGATTGGTAAACCAGGGTACTATGTTGAAATTACGACCTTTCATTCGTTTTGTACCAGCGTTATCACCTCGTATCCAGAATTTTTCCCCATCGATCGTGATAGCAAGCCAATAACCGATGTAGAGCGATTTGAAGCATTTAAAAGTGTTATCCGAGAGCTACCACTTGATGCACTCAAGCCAATAAATACACCATATTTTTATCTCAAAGATATGGCACGTGCAATTTCCGATCTGAAGCGTGAAGGTGTTACTCCCGAACAGTTCTTGGTTCAAATAGTAGATCTTTTTTCAGATGCCAACCTACCTACTAAAAAGACCGAGTTGCAACAATTTGAAAAACAAAAAGCAAAGAACGAAGAGCTTGCCCTGGTGTATGCGGCGTATCAAAAGAAGCTGCGTGAGCAACTGCGCTATGACTTTGATGACATGATTACGCTCGTTGTTCAGGCCTTTCGGCAAGAAGAAGTACTGCTCTTAGATTATCAAGAAAAGTATCACTATTTTTTGGTGGATGAGTATCAAGATACCAACTCAGCCCAAAACGAGGTGGTAAGTTTACTGGCATCTTTCTGGGGAGAATCAGCAAATATCTTTGTGGTGGGAGATCCGCATCAGTCAATTTATCGGTTCCAAGGAGCTTCCACAGAAAACGTACTTGGATTTGTTCAGCAATATCCACAAGCTTCAGTCATTACACTCGAAACAAGTTATCGCTGCCCGGTGGAAGTTAATACTGTTTCGCACGGGCTGATAAGTTACAACACGCTCACTCAGCTTGATGGACTAGAAGGTAGTGCCGGAAAGACGCTGCAAAAAGCGATGACTCAAGAACTGCAGTCTGCCAAAAATCGACCTGATGGCATGCAAATTTGGGCAGGACCCTCACAAACAATTGAACTGATTCATATAGCAGAAAAAATTACTGCATTACTCAAAAACGGTGTGCCCGCTGAAGAAATTGCAATTTTGTATCGCACAAATAGAGAAGCGGTGGAAGTGAGTGAAATTTTGGACAAGTGGGAAATTGCCTATGAAATTGATGGCGGCAGTAATGTATTTGAATTTGAGCCAATCAGGCAATTCTTGCAACTCCTGCAAATAATTCAACAGTATAAAAGTGGTGAAGAAGACGAGCGGTTTTTTGAAGTGCTCTGTTATGACTGGCTTGGTTTGGATACGCTGAGTGTTTATCGACTTTCACATGTATCTGGTAGAGAACGGGAAAGTATTCGCCACATGCTGGAGTTGGGCCATGCCGCAGTTACAGAACAATATGGCGATGTTATTACAGAAGCGGCGTACGCTACTGTCGGTACACTTCTCGAAAAAATAAAAAATTGGGCAGTACTTGATGCACAACTAACATTACCTACTTGGTTTGAAACAGTCCTTAATGAAAGTGGATTTATGGAGTGGGCACAGCGCCAGCCCAACTTCACAGAAATTTTGCAGTATACCAATACACTGTTTGAGCAGGTGAAGCGATTTGCTCAGGAACGAGCAAACTTTAAATTACCGCATTTACTCGACGCTGTGGAAACAATGCGATCCTATGGTATTTCGCTGAGCGTGCAGGATTTTAATATCACTCAGGGTGCTGTGCATCTTTCCACTGTTCATAAGGCAAAGGGTCAGGAATGGGAACATGTCTTTGTCATTCACTGTTTAGATGGAGTCTGGGGAAATACGCGAGAGCGAAACATGCTTTCACTACCTAGTGGCATGCTCAAGCATACTGATATAATTAAAAAAGAAAAAAATGAAGATGATCGTCGCTTATTATATGTAGCTATCACCCGTGCCAAAGAAGCCTGCTACCTTTCATATCCTGAGACATTGATTAATCAAAATCGCGTTAAAAATGTGGTGGCAAGTATGTTTATTCAAGAAATACAGGAGTCGTGTCCCCATATTCAAGTGCAGCGTGATGAAACAGTTGTGACAAAGCAGGAAGCATATCTGACACGATTGGTTGCACCTCGTCCGCAAGCCCAGTTTGATCAGCGAACTGAAGCATTTTTTAAACAAGTAATTTCTGAATATAAGTTGTCAGTCAGTTCATTGAATAATTATTTGCGTGATCCGCTCAATTTTATAATGAATGATTTGCTTATGATTCCTCGTAGTAAAGCACCGTACTTATCTTTTGGAACTGCAATGCATGCTGCACTCGAAACGGCATTTCAG
This sequence comes from Limisphaerales bacterium, assembly GCA_044350895.1. Taxonomy (GTDB): domain Bacteria; phylum Patescibacteriota; class Microgenomatia; order UBA1400; family PJMF01; genus OMIS01. Next base: position 20,293 of record JBILGT010000019.1, on the reverse strand, counting down.
CAAGTTATACAAGGAAAACGTGAGATTGCAGCTCCAGCGGTATTTGAAAAATTTGAAACTGTTTTACGAAATGAAGTGCTAACCCGAGAAGATTTGGAACGCAGACTTATACATGGTAAAAAAGTTTTACAAGACTACTTAGCAACAGTTGATTTAAGTGCCGCACGACCTTGGCGACTGGAAGCGCGTTTTGGACAAGGACTGCGCAAAGCCGTGCTAGATGATATTTTACTGGCAGGCAGAATTGATCGGTTTGATTGGTACGATGAAGACAAAAAATTACTGAAGGTCATTGATTACAAAACAGGTTCTGCAAAATCACGGAACACATTGGAAGGTAAAACACTTGCGGCAGAACTTTCTGAACGTGAACAGGCACTGCCTGAGGGAATCCGCAGCCCGTACAAACGGCAACTACTGTTTTATAAATTGTTGACCGAGGTGGATCCAACATTTGATCACAAAGTTGTTGAAGGTATTTTTGAATTTGTAGAACCAGATAAAAAAACAGGGAAAGTTGCTCGTCATGCATTTGATCTGCCCGATAGTGAAGTGAATGAATTACGTGATTTGATCCGAACTGTCATGAAAGAACTACGTGAACTGGACTTTTTGAAAGTTTTACCGAGTGTTACTTCCATTGTGGAAGTGCAAAGTACACGTTCTCAACAAATGAAGTAGGCATTTCAATTCCTATCCAGTGTGGATACCACACAAAAAAAGCGATAAGTATGCAAGCAAAGAACGCGTATATGATTGGCTTCGCGTGGTCTGCCCAGAAGTACATCCAGTAGGCGATAAGAATTGATAGCAATGGTACTGCAGGAGTGTAGTGATAGAAGAACATAATACGTGGTGAGAGTTGCCATGGCATCCAAACCATACAGTAACTTGCAACGAGAAAAATTAATGGATGATTAATAATTGCCCGGTATGCTGGGAGAAATCCCTTACCTCTAATTTTTTCTTTACTGGATTGCAGTAAATATTTTTTGGGTTGCGTGACAAAAAATATGAGTGTAAAAAAGAACAAGACACAGCCAGTCCAAAATAGAACAGGATTGCCAAACGCATAGATATCACTCCGTGTTGTTCCATCGGGACCATATGTAACATGTACCCAAACTGGCCGCAGATTAAAAAACCAATCAATTGGTCGAGATTCATACGGATGGTGTGCATCTAAGTGCGTCTGGTACCACCAAATTTGTTTATGAAGTTCTTTGAAATGTGCGTATCCTTTGCCTTGTAAAAACATATGTGAGTATCCAGCTACATACACAATGAGTGGCAGAATAATAAGTAGTGGCACGCGAGTTATTAAGAACGTTCCAAACTTTTGTAAAACAATCAGCCAGCGTGCAGTTTTTGATTTGTGTTGTTCAAAGCAATGTGCAATAAGTTGTAATCCTTCAAATACTAAAACGGTGGCCAGGACAAATAAACCAGACCACTTGGTGGCCATTGCCAGTCCTGCTGTTAGACCAGTAAAGAATAAATGCGACAATTTTTGAGATTCTCTAAAACGCAGATAGTTGTAGAGTGTCAGCAGAATAAAAAAAGTGACATGAATATCATTCATTGCTATTCTGGACTGCACGAGTAGTAACCCATCAAAACTAGCAAGTGCGGCACTGAGTAGTGCAATTATGTGATTATCGAAGAGTTTGTATGCTAAGTGATACACCATAAGAATCACGAGCACCCCAAACACAACTGAACTAAATCTCCAGCCAAATGAATTTTCGCCGAATGCCAAAATTGAAAGTGCTTGCGTATATTTGGCCAGTGGTGGATGTAACCAGTCAACTGCCGTATTCGGCTCTGGCGCAGGATTCCACCACTCATACGCACGGGGATCATTGCGTGCAATCAGTTTTGCAGTTGACGCATGATATACCTCATCAAAAATATAGGTGGGTGGTTCGTGCAGACGAAACATTCTGGTAAAAAACGCAAACGCAATAATACAGAGCAAGATGACAGATCGATACCGATAGATGTGTCTTCTCATACAGGAGGATTTCTACCCAATGATGTAGAGTACGATAAATACGACTAAACCAAATGAAAAAACTGTGAGGAGCAGGGGTTTATCACTTAATAGAACGCGTTCTGGAGATTCACCTTCGTTCTTTTCATAAACAAGTTGCAGATACCGCATTACACCAAAAATCACAAAAGGAAGCGAGAGCATTAAAAGTTTTTGTGAATGGAGTGTCTTGGGCAAAAATGTGTATAGACCTACAAACTCATTCCGTGGTGCATCAAGTTGGTTTTGGAACGTGAAGAGTGCATACGTCACCCAAGTAGCAGTGGCAAACATCGCCGTGTACTGGTCAAGGAGTCGCTGACTATATCGTTTGAGAATTTTACGTGTATTTTCCATCAAAGTACCATCTTTTCCTGTCAACAGCGTGCGTTCGCTTTGTCGCTTACCAACAGCTAGAAACAGTGATGCAGAAATCACTGTCAGTAAAAACCAGACATTCATGTGGAGGTTTACGACAACTGCTCCTGCGTAGACACGAATTAAAAACCCCGTTGCAATCGAAACAACGTCCATAATTGGAATGTGCTTGAGGTATTTGGCATAGATGATTTGCAGTACTAGATAGAACAGTACTAAAAACTTAAAGAATAATGATAACCAGAGTGATAAAAAGACGACTGTAATAAGAAAAACACCTGCTCCGAACATAGCTGCCGGAACTGGCAAAAGACCAGCTGCAATTGGCCGTTTCTTTTTGAAGGGATGATGACTGTCAGCTTCTCGGTCAATAATATCGTTGATAATGTAAATACTTGATGTCAGGAAACAAAAAATAATGAATGCAAAGGTGACTGTTAAAAAGTAACTAAAATCTTCTACAGGTTTGTAAAATAGAAAACCTGAAAAGAAAAGTGCAGCATACATCGAAAGATTTTTTATCCACTGACGAGGTCGGGCGGTGCGAAGCAATAAAAATGCTGCTGAATTTTTCATTACGTTTTACCTATGTTTCCATGTATCACTTTGTACTTTGCCCAAATTAAAACTACAAATACTGAAAGGACTGTTATGCTCATTGTAACCAATTTACCTAGCGTGTTCAAATAGAGCGATAATACACCCAGCATAGCACTTGTACTCAAATAAAACACTGCAATTTGTGGCTTTGACCAGTGAAAAACATCCAAAAGCTTATGATGTAAATGACCTCTATCACCCCAGATCGGCGACTTGCCAGCTCGCAGTCTACGAAAAATCGAAAAAATTGCATCAGCAGTGGGAATAGCAAGCACCATCAGTGTTGTCGCCACTTTTGCTCCCGAAAGAATAGCAAGAACACTCAAGAAAAATCCTGCGAGTGAACCAGCTCCGTATCCAGGTAGAATTTTTTGTGGATACCAGTTCCAGATCAGAAAGCCTGCATACGCTCCAGCCACAATAAAACTTAAGTTTTGAGTATTGAACTGAGTCGGATCGTCAACGAATTTTGTGGACAGTATTCCCACTATAATTAATGCAATACTTACAAAACTGGGCATCTGTCCATCAACACCTTTTGACCAGTTCACAATATTCATATTCCATAAAATAAAAAAGACAGCAAATATATCAGCAAGCACCCAAATGGTTCGAACAGAACCTAAGAATTCAAATGTAAGTTGCGGCTGATCAAGGTGGATAACGCCCGATTGAAATGGATTACTGACATACGCAATACCAATGCCTGCGCCCACCACAATCAGGGCTGCAAGCAGGCCAGTACCCAATCGTATCAGTGGGTGTATATCAAAGATATCGTCGAGAAAGCCCACAATCATCAGCACAGCAGCTGCCAGCATAATAGCTAGTAAGTACGAGTCATAGGAAAGAAAGAAAAAACTTGCCACCAAAATACTGAGAAAAATAACTATGCCACCACCACGAGGAACTGCGTCACTGTGTGTTTTTTTTGCGTGAGTTAATTTTTCTGGGTCATCAAGCCAGTTGTTTTTTCTATACCACCAGATAATAAGCGGTGTAACTGCTCCTGAAATAATAACCGTAATGAGAAATGAGAGCATAGGTTAATACGTTATTATTATAATTCTTAGTAATGTCATAAACAAAAAAAATTGAATGACCACTGTTGTCCAGGCAAATAATCTTAAGACCAATTTATCAAGTTCTTTGAATACAGAAATTAAAACACTGTGCAGTAGTGTCATGAGTAGTGAAATGAGGGGAAAAAGAAATATCCATTCTTTTTGTGCGAGGGCTTGCTCACCTCGAGCAAGTGAGTAAAAAATAGGAATAATTGGTTGGGCAAAAAAGTAGTAGAGTGTACTGGCAATAGTGATGAAACCGGTAACTGAAATACTAATCAATAGTGGTCGTTTGATACCAACACTCAACTGATCCCAGCTATCCATCCGAAAGGTTTCTGACATAATTCTGATTATAACCCACTAACTGACCGTTTTCGCCAGAGGACAAAATTATCATAGCTAAAATTGGGAATATAGTTATCTTGTAGATACCCCGCAAGACCAGGTAACGGTGTGTGCTCATCATGCATCACTACGACAAATTCGGGCTGCTTAGTGACAAAATCCCAGTATGTTTCATCGTATACTTTCAAATCAATTACATGAAACGAAACGGTAAATTTACCCGTTGGTTGCTTTTTGGTTAATGCATAAAGTGTGGGATTTGTACCCCAAATGAAGAGATAGGGGTCTTTATTGGCCATAATGATTGGGGCAACACGATAGTTATCTGTCATGAGGTGACTGAAACTATTGCGATACTCATCACTTGAAATTTGGTTGGTTAGTAGTTTGTAGGCTCTCTGATAGTATGAGGCTGTTGGATATCGCTGGACACCAATAATTTGAACAACACCTACGATAAGCACAACACTAATTCCAGTAATAATTATATGGCGCGCAAACATGACCCGACTATATTTTTCAAATAATACTCCTACCATCAGCGCTAGGGGTGGAACAACTTGTAAAAAGTAGTGTGGATAGGGACGATTGGAAAGCAGACTTGCAAATAATGCCACTAGGAACCAAGTCGCTACAAACTGCATCTGTGGAGTAAGGTATCTGCCTCCCACTGTTAGTAACAATATGCCGATGCCCATAATCGCAGCTTTACCAGGTAGGGTAAATAGAAATTCCAATATCTTACTATCAAGCGCAAGCTTCCAAGTTCCACTGTAGTGGAAATTATAGAGAAGGCCAAAGTTGAGATAATCTTGGCTGGTACCGCGCAGAATATAGTAAAGAACTGAAAAAGCTATCGGGAGCAACACACCAAGCAGAATTAGACCCATATGGATACTTGTCTGAGGTAGCTGTTTTTTGAAAAAATCTGAACGCTTTTTCCAAGAAAAATGAAGCGTAAGTGTAAACCAACCAATGCAGAGTGCTGAACCTAGATCGAGAAGTCCTGGAACTTTGGTCAAAATTCCCAAACCAAACAAGCTACCACTCAGTATGAGCAAAATATTTGTATATTTATTTTTGTGTGCCTTTTCACGATCAAAGAGGCTAGTAAAGTAGTCAGTCTTAGTGATAAGGAGCAGTCCGACCATTACAAAACCAATGACGAACAGTTCACCATTAGGAATATTACCTTCCAGAGCTGGCAGAGTTGTTAAAAGGGCAAATACAAGCGTGGCAATGGTGATACTTCGCTGACGCTTGAAAAGTGCAGCCGCAACATAATAAAAAGCAGTTGTAGCAGCAAGCATCCAGATGACGAGCAAAATTCTAAAGTTGAGCTGACTACCTACATTGGCGAGATAATAAATGAGTGGCGTTTTATGATCAACAATTTCGGCATATAGTTTTGCACCATTGTGCAGTGCGTTGCCGATTGTTAAATAAATTCCTTCATCACCATACCAGTATGGTTCAAAAAAATTGGGAATCCGGAGAATAACGATAATAAGGAGAATACCAGCCAACCAAGGAGAGCAAATATCAAGTTTTTTTAAAAACTTTTGAAATGAAGACATAGGCAGGACAGAAACTGTTACTTACTCCAGTATACTGAGATTTTTCTAAAGTTAGAAGAGGAACTACACTTTTTCAGTCACTTTATATTCGATGTATTTGCCCAGCATTAAACGTGTATGTGCATCAATTCCTGGCAGGGCAGAAAAGAAGAATCCAACGACGGGAAGCAATAAAAATTCTAGTGGTTGCAGAATATACGAAAGTGGATTGTTTTTGTTGGGACGTGGTGGACGATTGAGTGCATCGAGAATAAAAATAACCACCATAGAGACTAGTGAAATGGTGAGGAGTAATGAGGTAACCTGAGGTAACGTTTTTCCCAAGATAGTGCGGTTGAATGCAGGATTTAAAAGTGGTGGTAAAAATGCTGAAATAGTAATGGCAAACCAGTTCACTGGCCATAAAAAGTGATCTTCCACAGTCTTCATGACACGCACTGTGCGATCCCAAAATGGAATCTCATCTGCCATTAAATATTGGCGAATAATATACGCATCATCACTGACTCCCCAGGCCCACCGTTTGAGCTGTTCGTATTGATTCATCATAGTAGACCAAAATGAGTGTGATTCAGCAGCGTCAGCATAGATCGGGAGATAAATAGGTTTGACCTCAAAATCGCCCTTTTTGGCGAAGTAGGATTTGAAGAAAAGACGATAGTCTTCTGGAATCACATTTGTATCCCAGTAGCCAATATCATGAATATGTTTGAGTGATGTGCTGTATGTGGAAAAGTTAATCAGTCGATCTTGGCGCACCAGAATATACATTTGTGTTACAGAAAATAGAGCTGCCATGACGCGAACTGGTGATGGCACTCGCCAAATATTGTTATAAAAAGCAATTGCACCCTGCCAAATGACATTAAATGGCTTCTTGTCTTTCATGAATGAGTAGGTCAGTGCGGTAAAGTATGATTTGTGAAACAGCGCATCAGCATCTTCACTGGTGATGGTAACGTGTTCAATTGGGACTTTTTGCTCATCTACCAAGTGAATTTTTGCTTTTCGAGCGCCCCAGGCGGTGTTGGAGGATTTACCCTTAACTTCTCCCATAATATCTGGGTGGAGCGTTGTCCAGAGATTACCAAAAACATGGCCGTACTCTTTTTGTAGCTGCTTCCCTTTATCTATAGCTTCCTGACCTTCTCGTTCTTCAAATGAAAGCATAATGTGAATGTTTTTACGTGGATATGTTTGTTCACTGAGTGCATTTAATGTTCTTTGTAATGTTGTAACAGGCTCTTTGTAGGTGGGAATAATAATGACGTGATGAATTTTTTTCCACTTGTCACCAAAAACTGAATTAAGATCGGTGATCCAGTCAAATTGACTAGATGCACGGATGCGCCAGTGTGCCACAATGGCCAGTACAGCAAGCGTGAGTGAACGGTAGAGCCAGTACACACAAAAACCAATAATATAGTATGAAACAATTACGGGAATAAAAAATGATCCCCAGAATGGAAAGAGAATCAGTGACCAAGAAAAGAATCCGGGGAGAATTTCTAAAAAGCGCTGGATTTTAACCGGATGCCTTCTCACGAAGCGCGCGGTTGAACTTTCTTTTGTCATGTTGTGCGTAAACTGGGAAATACCTGCAGTGTATTAGTATATAGTTGCTCTAGTGTGATTCCAAATTGTTCCTGCAGCACTTGCCCAGTTAATTGTATCATCCATGGCTCACAAGTTTTACCACGATGTGGAACTGGTGGAAGAAACGGTGCATCAGTTTCGAGTAGTAATCTATCCTTTGGTACAGATTTTACTATTTCGTGGATTTTGGTTGCATTTTTGTATGACACATTTCCTGCCACTCCAACATATGCTCCCATTTCGAGTGCATCTTGGACATACGAAACAGAACCGGAAACACAGTGCAGTATGAATGGAATGTTTGACTTTTTATTTTCTTTCAAAAGATGCAGCGTGTCTGCATAGGCTGTTTCACCAGTATCTCGAACATGTAAAATTAGGGGCAGCAGTTGTGAATCAGCGAGTTTAATTTGTTCAATGAATAGTTGTTGTTGTAATGCACGTTCATGTTGTGCTTCTTGTGTAGCAAGATCAATTCTAAAATAATCGAGGCCGGTTTCTCCAATAGCTACGATCTTCTTTGTTGGTGCATTTTGTAAAACTTTTTGTAAATGAATAATCCACTCATGTATTTGGTCTTCAATTTTCTGTGTTTCAGTTGGCAATTTCTTCTCAAGAGAGTCACCAATGACGTGTGGATGAAATCCAACAGCAGCTCGTAAATTGGGTGTGTCACGACAGATTTCTATTGCACGCAGTGATGTTGTAATATCAGTTCCCACAACAATACTGTGGGTAACATCATGTTCTTGTGCAGTGCGCCAGTGATCCTGCCAAACAGTGCCAGACTCACCGTACAGTGGCTCAAGGTTGTAGTGGCAGTGTGTATCAATAATCATACTGTGTTATGACTCAAGTCGAGGAAATAATGGCTGGAGTGCGGTAATCTTTTCTTGGCTAAAGTGCCCGAGAATTGTTGCTGCAGTCTTTGGCATGAATGGCTGTAGATGGAATGCAATTATCCGAATTCGCTGCACTGCTTCTACCAAAATTGCTGCTTGTTCGGCACCAGTTTTTTTCCATGGTGTTTGTTCACTGAGGTACTGGTCAGTTTGAGTGACAAGTTGTGAAACTGCATGTACTGCTTCAGAAAGCTCAGTTGTATCAAAAAATGCTTTGAACTCAGCACTAAATTCTGGTGCTGTTGCCGGCACACTCACTTCGTTTTTCTCACAAAGTTTAGCGACCCGTGAGCAAAGATTTCCAATGCCATTGGCTAAATCAGCAGTGTATACCTCAATAAACTTTTCATAGCTAAAGTCACCGTCACTATGTGTGGGAATGTACTTTAACAGATAGTAGCGAATCGGTTCGAGACCGTATTTTTCGACCACAGCGAATGGATCAATAACATTACCAAGAGATTTGCTCATTTTTTGACCGTCTGCAGTAATATAGCCATGAACTGAAATTGTGTTTGGCACTGCAAGTCCTGCGGAAAGCAGCATGCCAATCCAGTACACAGAATGGAAACGATTAATACCTTTACCAATCACGTGTGCTTGTGCTGGCCAGTTTTCAGCAAACTCAGCTGCATTCGTACCAAAACCTACTGCCGTCAAATAAATGGCAAGCGCATCAAACCAGACATACATTACTTGTGAATCATCTCCAGGAACAGGAACGCCCACACCACGGCCGCGTTGAATAGAGCGCGAAACACTAAAATCTTCGAGACCTTGGTCAATGAATCCGAGCATCTCATTTTTATACTGCTCAGAAACAATTTGGAGCGTGTCTGTTGTAATCAGCTTTTTAATTGCATCTTGATACTTTGAGAGTCTAAAGAAGTAGTTTGACTCTGTGATTGTATCTGGAACAGTCAAATGCTCCGGGCATTTGCCATCAATCAGCTCATCAGGGGTGTAGTAACTTTCACAGCCCACACAATAGAGTCCTGTGTACTCTTTTTGATATAAGTCACCTGCTTGGTCACAGCGATTCCATAACTCTTGTACACCTGGCCAATGCAACTTGGCATCACTGCCACGACGAAAGTGAGTCAAGCTAATATCAAAAAATTTGAATGCATCCTCAAAAATTACAGCATATTCATCAAGCCATTCTTGAGGCTGTTTGCCTGCTTTTTCAGCTGCCTGAACATTTTTAAGACTATTTTCATCTGTGCCACAGGCAAATGAAACTTCTTCACCCAGTGCTCGATGGTACCGAGCAATTGTGTCAGCTTGGAACCACTCAAGAACATGACCTAAGTGTGGTTTGGCATTTACATAGGGAATAGCAGACGTTAAGTAGAATTTTTTCATAAGCACTACCGATCATTATAACTAAAATGTGTAGAGAATAATTAGGACTTTTTGAAAATCTTACGCAATTTCTGAGCGGTATTTTCTGCCCAGTCTTGTGCGAGCAGATGTTCCATCACTGTTTCAGCAAATGGATCAGATTTTAATTGTGCCACAGAAGAGACTGTAGCACTGGAAACTCCCAGCTCTTTTTGAATGTCTTCATATGAGTAGTTTGAATTGAGACGTTTGAAAATAGCCAGACGCTTGGTGAGGATCAAAAGTTCTGCATCACTAAGGAAAAGTGTTAAGAAAGATAAGATCTCTCGTGGTTTTCTGAAATCTGCTATCAGTTGAGCGAGTTCAATTTTAAGTTGTACTTCTGCTTCTTTAGTTAATGAAGGTGATGTCTTTATCATAATGAATTGCCTGCTTTTCTATAGTGAAGTATATCAAACTATTTCCTAAAGATGAAGCTGAAGAAGGCTTCTAGGGTCAAGAAAAACAATAGAGGAATAAGTGCTACTACAAAATGGATAGAAACTGACTGTAGTTTTAAAAACAAAATAACCGAAAGAGCACAGCTGCAAATGAGTGCTCTACGAGTGTGAAGTAGTAAAAAATTAAGTGCAAAAAAGTTAGCGATAAAAAACGCAATTTGCAGTGGCAGGTAACTGTGAAAAAAAAGCATGTTGGCAATGCTTGAGGGATGAACTTGATTGAGAATAAAAACGAGTGCTGTGTAACTCAATAGTGAAAGTACTAACAGTGGAATAAATGCAAGTCGTTTTGTAAAAAATTGTGTAGTGATTATGTGTGATTTTGCAGAACGGATAGGTGATGGCGAGTGTGGTGATATATTTTGTTGTACAGAGACAGGTTCTTTAGGGGTGGAAAGTCTGGATTTTGCTTTAGTAGGAGTAGGCTGCGCTGGCAACATATATACGTTCCATAGTATACTCAAACCCATGTCATTCGAAGTAGGGGTAATTCTCCTCATACTAGTTGGATTCATTGGACTGTACTTTGCTCTCAAACAACTTCTTGGTCAAAACAATCAGCAAAAAAATATTGAAGCGATGGTTGAACAAGTATTTGGTAAAAGTGCATCTTTAGTGGCGGCGCAAAGTCGTGAAATGCTACGAGGTGAAAAAGAAGTCATTGCAAACAGTTTATCCCACCAACATAAGTCAATTGAGACAATGGTGGAGGGTATTAAACAAGATCTAGAAAAACGCCAGTCAGAAATTAGAGTACTGGAGCAAGACCGGGTGAAAAAATTCTCAGAGCTCGCAACATCCCTCGAAAGTCATCGTAAACTCACTGACGAACTCTCAATTTCAACAAAAAAACTTTCTGATGTGCTTTCGAATAATCAAGCTCGTGGTGAATGGGGGGAGCGGATTATTGAAGATCTAATGCAAGCAAATGGCTTAATGGAAGGTGTGCATTATCAGCGGCAGTCGTTATTGGGTACTACAACACTGCGACCTGATATCAAACTTTTGCTTCCAGATAAACGCTGCATTTGTGTTGACGTTAAATTTCCATTTAGTGAAATTCAAAAACTTGCTGATTCTGATACAAAAACGCAACAGCAGACACATCTTTTGCAATTTTCGAGAAACCTCAAAGAAAAAATTGATAAAGTTTCAGTCTATATTGATCCAAGCTCATACACCTTGGACTATGCAATTCTTTTTGTCCCAAATGAAATGATCTTTTCATATGTTAATCAAAAACTTCCCGACGTTGTGGACTATGCATTTAAAAAGCATGTTCTGCTTGTTTCACCATTTACCTTTTTAATGGTGGCTCGAACAGTACTGGAAAGTTACCGCAACTTTATGATTAGTGATTCTCTGCGAGAAGCAGTTCTGCAGGTTGATGAGTTTGTATCTGAATGGGGTAGATTCAAAGAACAGTTTGATAAATACGGAAGAACACTCAAGACCTTACAAGGCGATTATGAACTGCTCACGGGGACACGGGTGAGACAGATGGAACGCAAAATTGAGAAGATCGAAAACTATCGACAAGGCACAATTTTGAAGGAAGCTATTGAATCACCACTCCTCATTGATCCAATTGAAAAGGTTGACTGAAGATTCTACTTCTTTAAATACTCAGTGTAAAAAGCTATATCTCTCTCTACGACTTTTTGCCAATTTGCATTGGGCTGGAGGTTGTGATCTGCACCGGGATACTCAAAGTATTTAAACACAATTGGGTCAGCCAGGGTCGCACTCTGGCTTGCTGATGCATTCTTTTTGGCAAAGACACGACCTTCATTTTCTTTTTTTACCTTTGCAATAAATTCATCACTCCAGACTTTGGGTGCCGCTTCATCACTTATTCCATGATGTAACTGGAACGGTCCATTCAAACCATCCAGATATTGAGTAAAAGAAAAATCACGAAGTTCATACTTATCTTCAAGCTGTCCCACCCACAAACGCATACCTTTGCCTTCGTCAGCATCTTCATCGCTAAAGAAGAGAACAGAGTATGGAAAGGGTGCTACAACTGGAGCCCAAAGTGCAGTAGGGATAGATTCGCGCATTGTAACAAGCGTGCTCATCGCAATCTGGCCACCATTGCTATGTCCCCACAATCCCACGCGATCTGTTTTAAAAAGGTCACCATTCTCGTCCATCGGGATACCTTTTTCTCGCACTGTTTTAATGAGTTCAATCACTGCAATTGGCTTTTCAAATCGTGCTTGCCAAGAATCTGTAGGCTCAGGGTCGCTATCACCATACCCAAAAAAATCTGGAGCAATCGTAATAAAACCAGCCCGAGCAAAAGCTGCAGCTCCATTTTTGGTGCCCACTCCCGTACTAAATATTTCATGTGGTACATAGCCACGAATCATAACAATCACAGGAGTTGTATCTGTCACAACCGTTGGGAAATTAATTTGACCGCTCATGTTTCGGCCCAATGCATCATAGGTGAACAAATACGAAACAAATTCTACTTCTCTAGAAAGTTCTTTTTCTATTTTAATTGTCCTCCCTTCATATGTGCGTTCACGAAGACTGGCAAATGTATATGGAAGTAGTGGAAGCAAAGCTTTTTCTTTTTGATTGACAACAAACGGTGTTTTTAAGGGAAGTTCAATTTTATCTGAGTAGAAAAAGCCAATACCAAAACCAATAAATAATAGTGCTGCTGCACTTAATCCAAATATGATTGCCTGACTGACTTTCATGTCTACATTCTACTCCAAAGTAAAAATTTATTGCTTACTACTTTTGGTGTTTAGCTGGGGAAACCAATAGACAGTTTTGGTAGGAAATTTTTGAATCAAAATTGTCTGTGGAGGTGGCTGCTGATCAGAACCTTCGACATAGTATAAACGACCAGAATCTCCAGCTTGAGCTCCACCGATTTCCAGTGCTAACCACTTGATATGGTCCAGAAAATTAGGTAAATCAGGCACACTCCAACTTCGCAATTGGTATGTTGCGCCACTGGATCTAAGTGCCAAAAGTTTGGCAATTTGTCGATGTTCACCGACACTATCATACTGAAAAGCTTTTCCATTTTGCACAAAAAAATTGGAGCGAACTATTACAACTGAGTTGACGACAAGTAGCAGTACAACCATGAATGTTGCCACAACTTTAAATTTACTTGCAAGTGATGAAAACAGGTAGCCTATGAGAATTGGTACCAAAATAAAATAGGGAGGGAAGTAGGCTTCAGATGGTGAACCAACCACACAGTACGCTGCTGTTAGTACAGAAAATGCGAGCAGTGTTAATTCTACAAGTGGTGGCAGTTTTTTCTTAATAATTTGATATACACAGAACCCAAGTGAACCCACCAAAAGTAATCCACCCAATACTGAAAGTACTGATGAATCTACCCCAAACAATCTGCCGCCATACAACCAGAATGCTTTTCCAGTTTGTACAATTTTATCAAAACTACTACTGCCCACTGCTGTTACTGCTTCAGAACTTTGACTAGCTGCCCACTTTCCAAATGCGACAAGTTGATTTGACTCTCCTCGTAGTGCGGCAAATAACTGTGGTAGAAATCCAATAAGTAAAACTCCTGCGCAACCCAAAATCTGTTTGAGCGTAAGTCTGTACCGTTTTCTGATTAGTACAAAGGGGATTAAGAGTGCGAGTGGGGCATTTGAAATTTCAAATTGAAATAAAACAATCCACGCCAGTATGCTGAGAAATAATTGTTTGAGTGTAAACTTTTGCCACAGTGCAACAAGTGACCACAAAAATAGCACCATAGCTAATGGAATGGGAGTTGTGTGATAGGGAACCCGACTATGTGCCACAGCAAGTGGCATAGTAGCCAGTAACGCCACAGCAAAGTAGGCTGCTTGCTTACTATAATAAATAGTAACTAATTCATACAAGGCAATAACTGCGGCAATCGCAAGCAATGCAAACGTTACAGATTGAGCGAGTGTAGAAACGCCAAAAAGTGCAATAACGAGCAACTCAATCCACAATGCAATGGGACCTTGGTGTAACCAAGGACGGCTTGATGCAATCCCCAGTAAGGGAATACTGCCATCTTTCCAAGCTTGATGGGCAGTTAATAAATCTTTTGCAGCATCGGGAAAAAGAATGCCATGAGTATCAATTTTGTAGGTTCGCAAAAATGTGGTGAGACAAATAAGTAGCACCAAAATTATATTTGCTTTGAGAAATTGAATATCAAATTTCATACCGATTACATGATAGACTAGCAGTATGCGCCGACTTTGTGTAGTTCTGTTTACTTTGTTTGTGACTCTATTGAGCTCAGTTCACTCAGTGTCAGCACAGCAAGAAATTCTCAAACCTTCGTATTTTACTGGTGTAACTCAAGAAATTTTGGAAGAACGAACTGTTGATGCTGAGAAGGGACTGTATGTACAGAAAGTCTCTGTAAAGCGAGATGATACAGGACAACTAGTGACAGTCGATGTGGGTAGTGAATTTCAGCCACTTAATAAATCTCAACGGTTGGCTGTGGGAAGAAAAGTTGTACTCTCTGAACAGCAGATTACCCCAGAAGAACGTGCCGTTGTACTTGCCGATATCTATCGTCTCCCGACAATTGTGTGGCTAACGCTACTCTTTGCAGTGATTGTGATAATCGTGGGAAGAATGCGAGGGCTCAGCTCACTAACTGGTATGGCATTCAGTATCCTAATTTTAGTCAAGTTTATAGTACCTCAGATCTTGGCAGGTGGAAATCCGCTTGTCATTAGTTTAATTGGCTCACTATTTATTGGTGGAATTACACTATACATAGCACATGGCCTCAATGTTAAATCACATATTGCACTTGCATCGATGCTCAGCAGTTTGGTGGCTGTTGCAGTGCTGTCATATATCAGTGTTCACTCAGCACAATTGGTTGGACTAGGCAGTGAAGAAGCATATTTTCTTCAATTTGGTAATACTGCCAATATAAATTTACAGGGACTGCTTTTAGGTGGAATAATTCTTGGTGCACTAGGTGTACTTGATGATATTACTGTTTCACAGGTGTCAGTGGTGTTTCAACTTCGTGCGGCAAAAAAAGATATCTCAGTCAAAGAACTCTATAGTAGAGGCTTAGAAGTAGGCAAGGATCATGTTGCGTCACTGGTGAATACGCTAGTATTGGCCTATGCAGGTGCCAATTTACCGCTCTTTTTATTATTTATGCTCAACGATCAGGTGCCCCAATGGGTGACCTTGAATAGTGAAATTATTGTCGAAGAAATCATTAGAACGGTTACTGGATCAATTGGCTTAGTTCTGGCAGTTCCATTGGCAACATTCTTGGCTGCAACATTTGCAGTAAGGATGCCAATCAAAAAAATTGACTCACTACACGATCATGGGCACATTCATTGATGTAATTTTCTTATAATGCAACTCAGTTGCAAAATAGAAAATATTTAGTACACTATAGTTATGCAAACTCTTCTTTATATTTTATTGAGTGTATCAATTGTGAGTGCTATTTCATTCATAGGTGTTTTCACATTGGCATGGAAAAAAAACAAACTCCATGACTTGCTCTCTTCACTCGTAGCACTCGCAGCAGGTACAATGATGGGTACAGCCTTTTTACACTTGCTACCTGAAGCTGCTGAGAATTTAGATTCACATGAACTATTCATGATGGTTCTCGCTTCATTTATAACATTCTTTGCGATTGAAAAATTTCTGCACTGGCGTCATTGTCACGATGATAACTGCAGTACACATACGTATGGCAGAATGAGTTTAATAGGAGATGGTGTGCATAATTTTCTTGACGGATTAATTATTGCCGCAGCGTATGTAGGTGGAATTGAAGTGGGAATTGCAACTACGATTGCAGTGATTCTGCACGAAATTCCGCAAGAGATCGGTGATTTTGGTGTTTTGATAAAATCTGGATATACGACTCGTCGAGCACTGTTTCTTAACTTTTTGGGAGCACTTACGGCAGTAGCTGGTGGAGTGATTGGTTTTATGTTGGCCGGAGAGATTGAAGGATTTGTAAAAATCCTGACACCATTTGCGGCAGGTAGTTTCTTGTATATAGCGGCAACTGATCTACTTCCACAGCTTCAAGAAGAAAAGCATCGAAAGAAATCATTACAGAGTTTAGCAGTTTTCTTGGTGGGTGTGATGCTCATGTTTGTACTGCAACTTCTTGTTCATGAACCTGGACACTAAAAAGTTGTTAGAGTAACTAGTGTATGCCTGAAAAACGTGAGCGCTTATAAATGCTTTTTAGGCTATTTTTTACTTTGTAATTTTTCAATTTGCTTGAGCGTTTGAAGTAACGCTGCAAGAAAATGTCCTGCTTTCAGCATCTCATTAATTTCAAATCTTGATCTGTTTTTTGTTGGTGATACTAAAAAACTCTCAATGCGGTCAAACTGTACAGCAACCTGATTTCTTCCCAATCATTACTGACAATGAATATGGCCGAGCAGATGCAGCAACGTGGGGGGAAATTTCACTCCCAGTACTGCCAGACTATCGAGTCCCGATTGAAATGCTCGAAGCTCTTAAAATTGAAGTTATGGATGCAACTTCCCAACTGATTCACGGAGATTTGAATCCTGAAAATATTTTAATTGCACCAGGTCAACCCGTGGGAATCATTGACCTTGCGCCATACTTCCGCCCTCCTGAATTTGCACTCGCCATCTATGCATACTGGGTTGGACCTTGGAAAGGCGATAGTGAGATTTTGAACTCATTTTCTCAGGTGCCACATTTTAGACAGATGCTGCTACGAGCAGCTATTCGAATGCTTTATATTGAATCTGAGTTTAAAAAGACAAATCTGATTGAGCGGTATTTGCATGCTACAGAAATTGTGAGAAAATTTGTCGTACTGTAAAGTGATAAAGCAGGTATTTGCGTTGTAATGCAGTTATCGTCTACTGAAAAATCTTACGAGCCCCATCAATGTAATTCCCACAGTGATCGAGAGAATAAAGCTTATCTCCGGATGATTGGGAAAAAGGTAGAGATCCATAAATCCCCATACACCACGCCAGATCATAATTGCAGATAAATCGATTAATAAAGCCTCACCAATCTGTCTTTTTTTCGGGCGTCTCAAAATAAATTTTTCAACAAAATCAATAATCATACGAACAACTATACTCGGCTTTTACAGCGGTTTCTAGTCACTCTGTATGTTCCATCGTCCAATTTATAACATTATAAGCCTAAATAAGGTATAATACAGGGAGTGGAGGTTGTTGCTAGGGGAGACATGCGTCTTCTAATCAAGCGGCAACCGCGCATTAACATCGTCACTTTTTTCTTTGTTCCCAAACACGGAGGTGTCAAATGGGATGCATTTGGTCGGCTGTTAGTTTTATTGGGCGCGTCTTAGGCGCACTGTTAGTGATCGCGTTTTTGCTGTGGGGACTTTTATGGGGGGCAAGCTGGTTTATCACGCTGCCCTTTGGAGTTCCTGGCATCAGCGCCCCCACGCTGGCCCCGGTTGCGCAATCGCCGGGCGGGCAATCTCAAAGCGTTACTGCGACTCCAGAAGCCGAGGCTACGCCGCAGGGCGGGGCCAAGGTCAACTGTGAGGTTATGGCGTTCAATGAGACTTGGGTTATCATTCGGCCCGAGGACTCGATCAACACCACGCTTGTGGTGTTGAACCTGGACGACAAGAGCAGCGCCTATGTCCCGTACATCGGGACAGGCACTGGCAGTGTGATCGTTGAGGTGCCGCGCAAAAAAAACCTAATGGGCGCAATTCACTTTGCTGGTGGCCAGTATGGCACCATCGTTTTGTATGACCTCTCAAATGAGCACACGCTTGGCCGCAAGGAGGTCAACCGCGACGAAGTAGACTCGGTTGAATTTGCGGAAAATGGGGTGCTTCTGCTCTTCGACAGCGAAGAACAGGAACTGCGAATCGATGCCCCTACCCTCACCTCGGCGCAGCGCACGAAGTACGATATTCGGATTCGGCTCAACGCCACGCCCCTCGGCCGTATCACGGCCGAAGCTGAGGCGGCCATCAACCGGGTCCAACTTCAAGACGGCAGCTTCTGCAAGTTGTCGTAGGTAATTAAGCAAAGAAAAAAATTCTTTCCAAAAGAAAGGAGAAAGTGAACGATGTATCTGGCCCACCCCTAAAAAGGTGGGTCATTTACTTTAAAAATCCGCCAATTCCCTAAGTCAGTATGTAGCTGTAGTGATGGCGCATCACCTTCCCAAATATTGGGGTACAGTGTATAAATTTTATTTTGCCCACGATCATCACTGGCCGGCTCTGGCACAATTATCCAGTCTACATGCTGTGGATAATTTTTTACAATTTCGACATAGTCTTCATCTGAAGTAATAACAAACTTTTGGGGTTGGTCTGCAAACAGTGGAACTGCAAATCCTTTATCAGTGTCAATTAATACACTTCCCGGTAGCCTATTTGCAATCTGTGCAAGTTTTTTTTGATCGGCATAACTGCGCGAATAATCGAGAACAGCAGCTGGATTCCGTAACTTTTGCATGAAGGAGTATTCTTCTTTACCGAGGTTTGGATCGTTCATGGCGATCACAGTGGCAAGGTTGCCCAATATAATAAAACTGAAAACAACAGGTGTAATTAATTTTTGTTTCTTGCTCATTAAGTACACTGCAAAGAAAATTCCCGTTAGTATGCTGTACATATAAAATCGCAACCAGCCGAATGACTCACCTTTATACAGCTGGTACGTGTGAAAAATCAAAATTAACAGTGTTGGAACTGTGAGATATCCGAGCAGCATGTAATGGGAAACTTTTTCTTTTAAAGTTTTAAGTGATGGAATAACGACAGCAGCTTCTAATGGAATAATCAACAAGAGCGGTGCTAAAAACAGCACTCGTTCCACCATGTATTGAAAGCTCTCAACAAAAATTGTTGTGGCGCTTTTTTGAATACCTTGAAAGTTTGTCGTGAATGCAGCGTTTGAGTATGGACTATTCATGAAATAAAATGGATTGCCCATAATAAGCCAATTAATCAGTATCCAAAAGCCAACTGTATATATAAACGGAACCGAAAATTGTAGGACAGTGGATGCAAATTCTTTGAATGAAATTTTCTTTGAAATGTAGTGTGCAGCAATCAGGATCACAAATCCAAAGAAAGCGGGTAGTGATTCGTAGCGTGACCAAAATGAAAGTGTTATGCAGAAGCTGGCAGCGAGTAGATGCTGTTGCAAATCGTATATTCTCCATTTCAGTAAATAGTACGTTGTGGCCAAGATTGAAGCGATGAAAATAATTTCACTGGTGCCAATGGCAGAATATAAAAAAATCATGGGATTAGTGGCAAAAAGTATTGTGATAGTCACTGAAATTTTTTGATTCTGATCTGCCAAAACAAGTCGTGCTACTTTGTATACATAGAGAGCGGATACTGCGCCAAAGACAGCCGTAACGAGTGGACCAGCAAGAAGTAAGAGGCCGAATGGTCGCAGTACGGCAATTAGAGGTACTTGTAATAAGCTTGGCAGTGGCTGCCACACAAAACCCACTGCAGCGAGATGCGGATCTCTTCCAAAAATTGTAAAATGTCAATTCGAGACCGTTCCAAAACGGTCACTTTTTTGAGGTAAGACTGATTGAATGATACGACCAAATTGCATAGTTTACTAGGTGAAAGATATAGTAGTGGTATGAAAAAAATCCTCAGTGTCCGATTTGTAAAAGCAGTAGCTGGAAAAAAGGACGTCGTCGAGGAAAAATAAAATATCAATGCAGAACGTGTAGAAAATGGTTCCAGATCAACAGGTCTCGTGAGAGCGTACCTGCAAAAGCATTGCTGGTTCAGCACTTAAGTGGGATGTCATTTCGAATGTTGTCAGATATGCATGGCTGTGGCGTAGCCACAGCCTACAGAAGAGTTCAAAAGGGGTTGCAAGAATTACCAACCTGCATTGATGTCACCAGATGGTACTGTCAAAAATTCCAGGGTATCCTGCTG
>JBILGT010000044.1:0-2846 GCA_044350895.1 Limisphaerales bacterium | reverse complement strand
TTTCCTTGTTTGACACGCCTGCGGCGTGCCAACAAGCGATTCTGTCACGTTCCTCAGCGGTTATCTTGATGTGGTGCATATCCCTCCATTTTACTGGAGGGGGTTGCGATTCGTTTTAGAACTTACGACTGCAGCATGTATAATGACAGAATCATGTCAAAAAAATTTCAAATTATTACGTTACTGATTGTACTGATCACTTTCTTTGCATACTTTAATTTTTCTATTCCCACTGGCTCGCAGCAGAATCCTCCCACTACAACTCCTCCAGCCGTACAGCAAACATTTATTTTGATGGGTGATGCAGGTACAGCAGCTCCAGTCCAATTTTCAGTAGCAGAACAAATCAAAAAGTTCTGTGAATCGATAAAAGCTTGCCAGGCTGGATTTATCATCGGTGATGTTATCTATGATGAAGGTGTTACTTCTCTCCAAGACAAAAAGTTCCAAACGCATTTTGAAGAGCCATATGCATCACTCAATTTTCCGATTTTCATCGCCTATGGCAATCATGACTATCTGGGATGCACACAATGCTACGTTGACTACACAAAAATCTCTCAAAAATGGAAAATGCCCAGTCGGTACTACACACAAAAATTTGATGCCGTCACTTTTATTGTGCTAGATACCGAAAAATTTGATCCTGAGCAACAGCAGTGGCTCAAACAAGAACTGGCCACGAGCACAACTCCTCACACCGTTGTGCTCGGTCATCGCCCATTGTTGACTGATGAAGCTGAAAAACATCTAGAAAATTGGAACGGTAAAAAGGAATTAACTGATATTGTCTGCAATAGTGCAGAATTGTATGTCAGTGGCCACGCTCATATTTTAGAAAATCCTGGCGTAATTGAAGGTTGCTCAGTGCAGCCACTTATTTCTGGAACCGCAGGTTCATCACCACGCCAGATCATAACAAATGCTGACAGTCCGTTTCATGCTTCTGTAAATGGATTTCTTGCACTTACTGTGCAGGGAGAAAAAATCAGCTACTCGTTCATTGATACAGACGGAGTAGTCTTACAGTAAATTTCTATCACGCTTCAGTTTCCACAAACCAAAGGCACTAACAGTTGGCGCGTCAGTAAGTGTGCCATCCAAAATCATGTTTTCAAGTTCAGCTTCAGTGAGTAAAAGTGTTTCCAGTCCCACTTCTGTGGTATCTAATTTTTTTTCACCCCGCTGAAAATCCGTTGCGTAAAATATATGAAACGCTTGCGTGCTATATCCAGAGGCTTCATATAAGTAACCAATTTCTTTGATATTCTTTGTAACGAGTCCTGTCTCTTCACGTAGCTCATCGCACGCCATTTGCAGTGGATCAGCAGTAGGATCATCCTCATGTTTACCTTGTGGAAATTCTAGTGAGATTTTTTGGAGGGGATAACGGAATTGTGAAACTAAGTGAAAATGAGTCCCATCAAAAGGAATAATAAGAGCGAAGTCACTCTTAACTACAATTCCATAGATACCGGTGTGGCCATTTGCAAACTCGACCTGATCTTCCTGGACAGTCATCCAAGGATTTTTGTAGACAACTTTGGAAGCAAGTTTTTTGATCATAGTATGAAGAGTATAGCTGAATATCGCACGATACATTCCGGAATAGGAAGGTAAGCGTGAAGGTAGGAAGATCAACAAGGGTACGAAGAAATATTGAGATGTTTTCTGGGAATAGCCAGTATGATTGGCTGATGAAAACACTAGAGAATTCATTGAGGTTTGACAAATCAGATCCAGCTAAATTTAGATTGCATGTTTTAGAGCACTACTACAAATATGGATGGAGGCCAACAGTAGAGGCGTTTAAGGTAGGAAAATCAACACTGTATGACTGGAAGCGTAAGTATGAGCGATCAGAGAAGAAGATACTGTCACTAGTACCCAAGAAGACTAGACCAAAACGGGTTCGACGAATGACAACAGACTGGAGATTAGTTCAGTTCATACGAGAATTTCGAGAACAACATGGCAATATTGGGGAGAAAAAAGTAAAGATTTTTTTAGATGAATATTCTCGTGAAGTTGGGATAGCAACAATTAGTAGTCGTACTATCTCCAAAGTAATTAAGCGAAAGAACCTGTACTTTGATACACCAAGGAAGACAAAGAGAAAGAACAAGTTTTCTCGAGGCAGAACAAAGAAATCACCGAAAGTAACTCAGCCTGGATATGTTGAGGTAGATTCAGTAGTGGTGTACATCGATACTATCAGGCACAACTTTATGTGCTGCATTGATATCTACACAAAGTTTGCTCATGTCAGAAAGGTAAAAACACTCTCAAGCCTGCAAGCAAAGATTACTTTTCAAGAGTTTGAACAACTGTTCCCGCACACAGTACATACTGTCCAGACTGACAACGGTAGTGAGTTCTTCAAAACATTCCATACGTATCTTGAAAACAAACACATCAAACATCAGTTTATTTATCCAAAGTCACCCAAAATTAATGGTGTTGTTGAGAGATTTAATCGGACTATTCAAGAGGAATTTATCAACAGAAATGATGAGATCTACTTTGACTTAGATGAGTTTCAGGTTAAACTAACTGGGTATTTAGAGTGGTACAACAACAAACGTCCACATGCATCACTGGGATATCTGTCCCCAATGCAATTTATTAACAACAGCTTTCCGAAATGTATGTGCGATTAACAACTATTGGCTATTGGCGTTAGATACGTTATCCTTAAGTGAAGGACGTATATGGAACAATTCACACAATTCTTGTACACACTACTTTCAACCCCACTTAAGCTCTCTTTCTGGCTCATTCTGATACCAAGTATTTCTGTTTTATTTGCTGCGGTGATGTCGGCCAAGTCTTTGGGGGGTGAGTTG
>JBILGT010000043.1:0-2910 GCA_044350895.1 Limisphaerales bacterium | reverse complement strand
TGGCTATTCCCAGAAAACATCTCAATATTTCTTCGTACCCTTGTTGATCTTCCTACCTTCACGCTTACCTTCCTATTCCGGAATGTATCGTGCGATATTCAGGACCAAGTGGCTCACAAATTTCGGTTTCCTCTGGAGATTATTCTCATTTTCCCACACTTTCATTCTCAATCAAATTCTCACCTGGATTGTGTTCCAGAACCATGTGGCGTATGTTGCTAAAGAATGTAATACAAGGTGCTCTGTAGTCATTACATAAGTAATTGATTTGCTATGTAATACTTTACATTTTTTACATAGTTGCTATACTAGTTATCAATGATAGATAAATCAATACCTTACAATCAACTACCAAAATTACCACCTCAAGTCAATCTTGATGATGTCACTATTCTAAAGAAAGTCATTACTGCAAATAAAGCGATTTCACACCTGAATGGACTAATTAGGTCACTTGAAAATCCTGAAATAATACTTGAGCCATTGAAAGTAAAAGAGGCTGTCGAGAGTTCTGGTATTGAAAATATCAACACAACAATCTCTGAAGCACTACAAGCAGAACTCTTTTCTCAAGAAAAATTAAGTCCTGAACAAAAAGAAACAAAAAATTATAAGAAAGCATTACTATTTGGCTTTGAACAAGTGAAAATGAGAAATTTTCTCACTACAAATGACTTCATAAACATTCAAACAGAACTCGGTTTGCAACACTCTGGTGTTAGGAACTTGCCAGGCACTAAAATCGGAAATCGACAAACTGGAGAAGTTTATTACACTCCACCGGAGGGCAAAGAACTTATTACGAGCCTACTTAAGAATTTTGAAGACTTTTATAATGATGCTGCAAATGACCCTGACTATTTGATAAAAATGGCAGTGCTGCACTATCAATTTGAAGCAATACACCCATTTTTTGATGGAAACGGAAGAACAGGAAGAATACTTATGGTTTTGTACCTGGTAGCACACGGTTGTCTCGTTTCTCCAACATTATTCATTAGTAGATACATAAACCAGAATCGAAGTGAGTACTACAGATTGCTCCGTGAAGTTACTTATGAAGATAACTGGAAGGAGTGGATTCTGTTTATTTTAGATGCTGCAGAAACCCAAGCGAATGATACTAATAATACAATTATAGAAATACTGAAGTTAAGAGAATGGTTCAAAAACAAAGTTCTTCCGCAATTCAATTTTACCTATTCTCAAGAATTACTCTCTTATATTTTTTCTAACGCGTTTTATACACAAAATAAACTTATGGAATCTACGCAGATAAAGAGTAATAAAACTGCACTAGAGTACATGAATGCATTAGAGGAAATTGGGGTTTTAAAAATTACTGAAAGCAAAACTAAAGAAAAAGTATACTACTTTGATAAATTCTTGAAGTTATTGGAATAGGGTAGAAAAGCACCAATAAGATCAACTTTTTAATCAATCTCATCCAACTTGCAGCTTAATTTGATTATACTTTCGAAAAGGTGTTCCACCCACCGACCAAGTGGCTCACAGATTTTGGTTTCCTCTGGAGATTTAATAATCTTTCCCACAGTTTTCATTTTGTTCAGTTTTTCTGCCTGGAGTGGGTTTGAGATCCAAGTAGCGGTAACATTTTTTTCTGTAAAGATGCTATCATTAAACACAACTAAATCTAAGAAATTATATGATTGAAGCGAATTACACTCAGCAACAACCTAATTCATATATTCAGGAATCTATTACCGATACTCAAACAAATGCAGAGGTTTCTCAAAACATGGTTTTTAATCTAAGACAAGATGATAGCAGGAGTAAATTTTTTAAAGTATTAATTTTAGTTGTTGTTATACTTATTCTGGCAGTAGGCATAGGTACTGCATTCCGAGTTTTACAAGGAAAAACTACAAATAAATCAGTGCCTTCAAATCTTGTTGCTAGTTCTTCTGAGAATCTGACTACTCCAACCGAAGAATTACAATTTGCTCGAAATGAAGCTACTAAAATATTTCTTGCTGCAGAGATGTATAAGCAGAGCGAAAAGGGAAATGGAAAGTATCCAGCAACTATTAACCTGCTGAAAGAAGCTCAACTCATTGAAGATGTCACTCTACCTCAAAGTGTGAGTTACACTTACGCAGCAACAAACGAAGGAGCAGATTGTAAATTACAGTTCATTTTTTCAAATGGTAAACAAACAACTAATACTTGCAGTAATGCCACTAACTTAGAGGCACAGGATGGTGTTTTTGAAAAAACAGCACAAGAAATTCAAGCAGATCAGCAAGTAGACAAGAAACTGCCGTACGTTGCTGCAGCTCGAGATGTTGAAATGGTTTTTAGCGCGGTTTCTCGTTTCAGGGCATTTAATAATACGAATCCTGAAAACCTTCAAACTTTAATTGACTCTGGAGAGCTGCTGAGTACCTTTCCAACAAAAGAAAGAAAAGGGTATAGCATTGAATATTCAGCTGTGACAAAAGAAAACGCACAAATAATTGTAAGATTTGAAAATGGGCAGATTATAACGGCAAAATATGATGATCCCAGTTGGCATGAGCAATTCGTTGAAAATTATCCAAATAAATAACGATGATTAACTGTTTACGCCCATATCCAAAAGCTTACTACACAATTGGATTATACTCTCCAACAGGTGTTCCACCCACCGACCATCTAGCTCACAAATTTTGGTTTCCTCTGGAGATTTATCTAATATTCCAACACTATTATTTTCGTCTAATTTCCTGCTTGGAGGGGGTTCTAGACCCAGGTGGTTGAAGTTAAGAAAACACTTTTAAACATGAATATCGCACGATACATTCCGGAATAGGAAGGTAAGCGTGAAGGTAGGAAGATCAACAAGGGTACGAAGAAATATTGAGATGTTTTCTGGGAATAGCCAGTATGATTGGCTGATGAAAACACTAG
>JBILGT010000042.1:0-2957 GCA_044350895.1 Limisphaerales bacterium | reverse complement strand
TTCAGTATGAGATGAACAACACACCCCGAAAATGCCTGCAGTTTCAAACCCCTGCCCAAGCTCTATCAAGAGAACAAACAAACACTATTTTTTAGCATAGTGGTGCTTTTCAACTGCGAATTCGGGATCATAAGTAAATAAATTTATCGGAGCATATTTTATATCATTATAGGTTTAATACTAGGGCTGTGATGCGAATAGGTAAAATCACATTGAGCTGGTAAAATGGTGTAAATAAATTACAGGAGTTTACTATGCTCAACCTCAACTCAATCATGCTGGGTTCACAAGATTCCAAAGCACTTGCCGCATTTTATGAAAAGGTCCTTGGTAAAAAACCAGATATGGTGGATGGTGAGTGGTACGGCTTTGCGACTAAGTCTTGTTTTTTATCTATGGGTAATCACGACAAAGTCACTGGTACTTCAGCCAATCCAGAGCGCATTATCATGAATTTTGAAACAAAAGACGTAAAAGGTGAATTTGAGCGCATCAAAGCCGCTGGTGCAACTGTCATTAAAGAACCTTACTCCATGGGAGAAGGCGACAATGCAGCTTGGATTGCTACATTTGCAGATCCAGAAGGTAACTACTTTCAGCTCATGACTCCATGGGAAGGCTAACCAATGGCATACTTTCTCGCTAAAACCGATCCTGAAACGTATTCAATTGATGACTTAGAACGTGATGGCACTACCATTTGGGACGGTGTGCACTCATATGAAGCAATTGCTGTGATTAAATCATGGAAAGTGGGTGACAAAATTTTTGTGTATCACTCCCAAGGTGTAGCAAAAATAATGGGACTGATGGAAGTTGTGGGAGAACCATACAAAGATCCTAATGACCCTCGCAATATTAGCTGGGCAGCTAAGGTCAAGTTTGTCTCAAAATTTCCTGAAGAAAAACAAGTAAGTCTTAAGGAAATTAAAGAAAGTGGCAAGTTTTCCGATTTTAAACTGGTGAAACAGGGAAGGCTATCGACGATGGCATGCCCAGAAAATTTTGTGGAGTGGATGAGTGAAAAACTAGATAGGCTTTAGTTCCCCTAAAAATGTATACAACGATCCATATATTTTGCTAGCACTGGTTACAACACCTCCAGGAATTGCGGGACAACCAGTGGCAGCAACTGACGGACGATTTGCCATATCAGTGAGTAAATTTACGGCAACTGAATCAAGAGGTGTTTGAATTCTTGAAACACCTGTATTTGTGGTGAATTGGAGTTTAGCTAACAAACTTAAATGAAGTTGTGCTAGTAATAGGGGAATACGTGTGGGAATTTTATTCATGATTTGCTGTGCACTTGCATCATCACCATCTCTCAATAAAACTTCATAAATTGAATAATCAACAAATGTAGAAAATACTCGTGGAATAGTCTCATCTTCTTCTAAAAATTGCTCAGCTAAAATTGGATTACTTCTCACTGATGCAACATCACCTGAATCCACAGCTTTTACAAACAAAGTAATAGCTGCCTTAATTTCGTCGACTGAATATTTTGAAGTGAGAAAAGTGTGAAATTCCTGCAAGGAGAATGCAAATCGCTTAAGTATATCGTTAGCTAGTGCATCGAGGCCATTTTTATCTAGGATTTCCTTTAAGCGCAGCGTTACAATCTCCAATTCAGCGACATTTTTAATTTCAAACAACCCAGTCCCAAAGCCACCAACAATTGTTTCTGTTGCAATGTTTTGACTAGTGTATGTAGCTGGTCGATTTTGTGAAGAATTTTTAATTAATTGCAGTTCGTACTCAGTTCTGCCATGTAGATTGATATCCCCAATTACCCGCAACATCTTGTCTGAAGTACTTTTCTTTGTCGCTTGCACTTGTGCCCAAGCATGTGTGAATTTATTGAAGATATGGTCAGCAATCATTTGGGTTATCGAAGTTAATTCTGACTTATGAAGTCCGATATTGGCACTGATAAACACGTGAGTCTCCTCACTAAGCGCATACCGTTCATGTGAGCTAATATCATACTTGGCCCGGTCAGTAGAAGATGGTTGCGGTAGAACTATTAAAAATTCCCTAGCATCAAAGTTACTTTCTTTGAAAGGTACTGTAGATCCAATGTAATCTTCACCTATATAGTAACCAAAATGCCTACTGAATTTTAATATTTTGCCAGGATGTTGCTCAGCATACTGTTCCATTTCTTCAAAAACTACTGATAGCCAATGTTCAATCTGTGGATACAGTTCTGCATTAAGACCTAGCTCACCTGGTGAAGCATGCATAACTTCTGAAGACTCTAATGTATGTGCAAATGCACTTTCTGGATTCAGAATTGCAATACTTTTACTGTTGGGCAGTTGAATTTCAAAGAGTATTCCAGAATCTTGGCTATTTTTTTCAATTTGCTGAATAGCTTGCTGAAAGTCAGTCTCAAATTGTCCAGTGACTTCTTGTATTAAAATTGCAAAAAAACCATTACGGAGCATTTTCCAGGCATTGTCACTTCCATATTCATCTCCCAAAAAGAATTGGCTGGCAGGCATGCTTGATTCATCGAGCAAGCCTCTTGATTGCGATTTTACACTTTGTGCCAGGTCATACTCTTGCGCTAATCGTTGGCACTCAGCAAATGTCCAAGCATGAAGCGCTGTAAGGTCGTTTTTTTGTAACAATTCAAGAAATGTAGGATTCTCTAGTGAGGTATCGATAAAATCTACCCATTTTGCAAAAATTACGGTTGGTATTTTTTCTGGCAACTTATTGGTATCAAAACGTTCCGGTTGTCTTCTGGCTTCCTGAATATTTGTTGGCTGTGTTTCAGTCATATACACACTGTAGCATTTTTTGAAAAAATTTGCTGCTATTGTTAATCGCACATACATTTCGGAAAGCTGTTGTTAATAAATTGCATTGGGGACAGATATCCCAGTGATGCATGTGGACGTTTGTTGTTGTACCACTCTAAATACCCAGTTAGTTTAACCTGAAAC
>JBILGT010000030.1:0-10150 GCA_044350895.1 Limisphaerales bacterium | reverse complement strand
GTGCAAAAACATCTCACCAACACCCGAAACTTTTTGTCCGAAATGCGGCGCCGTTTTATTTCTCCGTATTCTGCTGGTTTATCAAACATTATGCGTATTGTACTACGCGTTATCTAGGCAAGCCCCTTGAATAATACGAGTGACAGGAAGCAAGTAAAAATCAACTAATCTTAAGAAGAAAGTAAACACTGAACAAACTTTTTTGTAAACAGTAGCTGAATATTTAAAATTGAAATTAATATATGATAAAAAAACTTATTCTTATTTCTCTTTTCCTAATTGGCTTTTTTATTATCAACTACATTGCCGCTTTTTTCTTCGCTCCTACGCGATTTGGTCAGGCATCACCAGTGTGGATGAATGAGGCAATGCCAGAGCGTAACGAGGCAAAAAAACGTTACTTGAATTCACTCAATTGGTATGAAAGGTTGCTAATTATCACCATGAGTTTCAATGGTACCGATTCAAAGGCATTAGTAGATAGCTCCATCAATTATTATGAAAATAATAAAGAAGCCTTTAAACCAGGTGAAGCAGAAGAAAAGATTAATGAGTTGCGACAACATTTAGAAGACATTGGTTCCTGTACTCTCGCAGGAAAGAATGGACATTGGGAGTTCTATACTGATACTTTCACCCTCTTCAATATTAAGTTGGACGAAGTAAATCTTACTTGTGCAAATGGCTTTGAGTAGATATCAACACATGACTACATCCCGACAAAGATTTAAATTATCAGTTTCAGTTTTTTGTGTATTGAAGCGAAATATCGAGGTTTTGCTTATACTCAGAAGTAATACTGGATATCTTGATGGCATGTACAGTCTGCCTGCAGGAGCAATAGAAGGTTCTGAAAAGCTAATAACCGCAGCAGTACGAGAAGCATCTGAAGAAGTAGGCGTCACTATTCGTGAAGTTGATCTGCAGCAAGCCCACCTTATGCACTGTATGGTAGATGGCAATGAATGGCTCAATGTATTTTTTACAACAGAAAATTGGAATGGGACTCCCGAAGTAAAAGAACCTCACAAACATGGTGTAGTTGAATGGTTTACCATGAATAACTTACCTAATAATACTATTCCCTATATTCGCCAAGCACTTGAAGAGATTGCAAAAGGCAAGCACTTTTCAGAATATGGGTGGGAAGCTACAAAATAGTAAGCATTCAAAAGCTTGATACAATTACAGTATGCACATCTACCTTATCCGCCATGGTGAAAAAGAAGCTACCAAAAATAATCCAGGGCTAACTACTACTGGTATCACCCAAGCTCAAAAAACAGCACGGTACCTTGCGCAGTTTCCAATTACCAAGATTATAGCCAGTCCATACCTGCGTACTCAGCAAACTGCTGGACATATTGCACAACACCTCAATCTATCAATCGTCACAGATGAACGACTGCGAGAGCGAATGGACTTTCAAGAGTTTGAGGGAGATAGAGCTGCGTTTTTTGCTGAGTGGTCAAAGGCTACTCATGATAGATCGTATGTACCAGTAAGCGGAAGATCATCAGAAGAAACGGCTAGCCAGGTTATTGCATTGCTCCATGAGCTTGAGTCTGAAGCAGCGCAACACAGCCACATTGCACTTGTAACTCATGGAGGCACAATTGCAGATTTTCTGAGAAGTGTTTTTGATGAGCCAGTTACTTCACCACTCAGATACACCTTTGCAGAAGATGAAGATTATCGCATTGATGAATGCTCAGTCACTAGAGTTACAAAAGTTGGCAGTCTCTTTGCCTCACATGACTTGCATTACACGGCACATTTAGGCTGAAATGAATGCAATATAAGCAAAGGAATTGAAGTCTGAAGTGATTTCACTATTGATGTTGAGAAGTACAGATATCACTTTGCTCAAGAAGAGTATCAGTAAGAGATCTGATAGTAGTATCGCATAATTTCCTTGGTAGTCACTTGAGTCAATGAAGCAAACCTACTCCTGCAAATTGTTATAGGATTGTGATAGAATATCAAGTTCTTAATTTAGACTGATGATTCCAATTTTCTTTTTACAGAATCTGGGGAGTTTGAGTTTTTATTGAGACCTGAATTGCTACAAATTTTGTGGCAATGCTCTTTAACAAGCGAAGAAAATTATAATTTTACTCGAGTTTACATACTCGGTGAAGTTTGGAGGTAATTATATTATTTTTAATATATAATCATTTGGTATGATTCATAATACAAAATTAGAGAAAAATAGCGTGAGTACTTATGGAAAAAAGCTATTTTCATTCTTCCTGTTAGTAATAGGATCAATTTTTGTGTTTTATGCTGGACTTACAAGAACTCATGTAGCATATACATATAATGAAATTGATATTGTTTGTGGCTATCTTCCCTTACCAAGTTTTAAGTTATATCAAAGTTATATTTATGATCCTAGTTTTCCTTACTTTTTTAGGTGCATTCAGGCACCTTTAGAAGGTGTAATGAAACCTATGATAGGGGCAATTATTAACCCTCTGTTAATTTTTTTAATACTATTAGCAATTACATGGCTAATGTCTAGAAAATTTGCCAAGAAAAGTAATCTTGCTTTAACAGAAATTAAGATGCGCCCTACCATTATAGTGGTATTTCTTGCCATAGCAGTAAGTTTGTTGTATGCCCACAACAATGATAAGCAAAGTGCATTATTGCGTAACGCTTATAAACTCTATCCCCATGAAAGACAACAACTACCACTATCATCATGTTCAACAAAAGTTCTTAAAATGCATAACGCAAAAGAGGTTGTAAAAGACTTTAAATGGAAAGTTATCTACACGCCTAACGATTCATCAGAAAAAGTGTGCTTAGAAGTAACAAAATCCGCTAGCGACACATGTTTTTCTGAACCCATTAATTGTTATTAAAAAGACTTACCTCTTAACTTCGCCGAGTATGTACCGTTAAAAACGGTTCTAATCGGCCTTTTTACCATCCCGTTTCAAGTTCACAGGAGGATTAAGTGAACGGTTCACTGAGCTTTGTGAAAGCAAAGCAAAAATTGCTCATGGTGCTCATCATTTTGATGCTCACCAGCCAAAGTTTTGTTGCTGTCGCGCAGGTTAGTCCAACGAATAGCGCCATTGTCCAAAGCCAAATGAAGGAGGATTCAAGCGAAGCAGATACTGATTCCGTTGGCGATTTCCGTCCTTCCTATGGTACCGTTCTGACCTATGAGAACTCGGAAGGCAAACACGTCATTCGGCAGGAGATGGTTTGGAGTCAAGAGCGGATTGATAATATCAAAGCTGCTCCTGGCTTCCTGATCTATCCAGAAGTTACCTATGAACATGGTTTCTTGCTCAATGATTCTTCCACGAGTAATCTCGGACCTGGCGTTTGGGTGACAAAGGATGAAGTATTTAAAAACATCCCAAAATCACTTTCAACAGATTCAAATCTGCCCGATTGGTATGTGGACACACGATTTGAATCTGGAGTAACAGGAGAGCTTGAAGTTACTTTTGGAACAGCAGACGCACGTAAGCTAGAAGCAGGAGTGACATATTTCTCAGAGATTGTGATGGAGCGCGGTGATGCAGCAATTGATAATGCGAAAATCATTGGCGATCTGGGGTATCACTTTGCCCCGTGTTTCGGAGCCACAGCTGCACCGTTTTGCATCGATGATAACAATCACTGGACTGTTGTCCCAGCCTGGGATATTCCCGTTCCAAGTAAGTTCTCATGGAGCACTGAAGGATTTGGGAGTATTAATGGCAGAGTCTATCGTGATGGGCAACCGTCAGCGCTGGCAACTGTTGAAGTTTTCATGAATTCAGATGTAGTTGCAAAAGGGAGGACAGACATTAACGGATATTTTGAAATCCAAAATATCCCTGCACAGTTGAAAGTAAAAGTGCGCGCTACTGCATATAACATTGATGGCACAAGTGTCACAGGGTTTTTTAGTGACTTAACACAGGATAGTCTCAATAGAGACACTATCACTGTCAAGGCAAATCAAATCCATGTGGCAAATGTTTTCATTGGTGTATTTCAATGCGGTGGAGTTCAAAGCTCAGGTACTTTTGCAACAAGTGCTGACTGCGCAGCTCCTTCGGCATCGGGTTTCTCTGTCACTATTAATCAAGGTGTTGCAAACCTGACAGTGTCAGGAGTTCAGGACGCTGATAGCGGTATTAAAGAACTCCGCTACTCAGCAAAATGGGGTGGAACTTGGCGTAATCTCGCCACAGTGAGCACTGCCCCATACAGCTATAGTTGGAACATGTGTGCTTGGAATGTGCCCGATGGCTCAGTTGAGTTCGGCTTGGAAATCTGGGATAAGGTAGGTAACAACTTTGTTTGGAGCCAACATTATCTTAACCCTGTAAAGACCAAGTCATTCAACTGCAACCCGACAAACGACACTTCAACGGGGTATGCCAAGCTATACGCACAGGCAAACTACGGTGGAAGCGTGCAATGGTCTGGCGGCTTGGGTTTTTCCAATTCCCCAAATGCTAATTCCTACGCGTTACAGCTTCCAAGTGGATGGAGTGCGAGAACCTGGCGTGGAGATAATCGAGGTGGTGAGCAACGGTGCTGGGATCAATCAGTGCCAAACTTACAAGACCACGGTTGGCACAACTCCATTCAATCAATCGAGACATTCAACCGCAATGACTGCGGAACTGGTGGTTCAGGTTTGATTGTGATGTGCAGCCCAACAGGGTGCTGGCAGTTCGGTACTGGATATCATTCAATGCCTGCCTTTGGGCCAGGCTGGAATGACACCATGACCCGCCTGACTGAAGTGCCTTCCGGGATGTCTGTGTCAATTTATAGAGAAGGCAGCAAAAGAGGTACAGTAGAATGTTACAATGCCCCACGAGACCCGCTGCCCAGCGGCTGGCCATCTGATCTGTATGCGCAAGTCACCGATATTGAAGTCTTCAACCAGACTAATTGTCCAAATTCACTGCGCACAAGTGTGGTCTTTCACAATGATTCAGATTTTCAAAGCTATACTTGGTCAGCAGGTGCTGATCCAGGTGTCTATAACATGGAGAATTTGGGTTCGAAAGATTACTTCAACGACACAGCACAATCTGCAAGATTTCCAGTTGGTAAAAGTGGCATTCTCTATGAACACAACGAAGCTCAAGGTGAGCGGTCTGAATGTTTGAGTGGTGACATTGCAAACATTGGCTCACTCAATAACCGCACTTCATCCATTGAGATTTTTGGGAATAGCAGTTGTGCGCCACTTTCACCCTATAACTTACGTGTCAGCGGCGTGACACAAGATTCCATTTCATTGGCTTGGGATCATGCTACGCCGAACACCGTGGGGTTCAAAGTGTACAAGTGGAACGGCAGTGAATTTGTCTTCTTGTCTCACAACACGCCAAATCGAGGCTTCACAGATCAAGTGCAATGCGGCACACAGCAGTTCTACAAGGTTAGTTCGACCAATGCATTTGGTGAATCTGGCCAGGTCGGTTGGGTAATGGGGCAAACATCTGCTTGTACAGCGTTTGCGCCCGCTCTTCCAGAGCCTGAGCTGACAGGAATGAATGTTTTTGATGAGGACGCTCAGATTTATATTGCCTGGCGTGCAGCAGAGCGAGCCAATGATTATAAGGCAGATCTTCTGGGTGAAAAAACATATAGCTCTGGCTGGAAAAGTCAAACTTCCTGGTTAGTTACTGGAGTTGAACCTGGGCTATACATTCTGCAAGTGTCTGCTCGTAATGCAGTTGGTGAAGTGAAGACTGGTCTGACTTTCGTGGGTGTACAAATTGCGATTCCCGTAATTACTGCTATCGATTCACCCACTTGTTCATCATTAACGATTACGTGGAATGACTACTCGAATTTTGAGGAGAAGTTCTATCTGTTACGAGATGAGCAAGTGATTGCTGAAGTGGCAAGTGTTGCTGGAAAGTCGTCGTACAGTTTCACTGATGAAGGTCTGGCCGAGGGGAGTCAACACTCATACCGTGTCGTTGCTAAGTTGTTGAACACCGCAGACGAGAAGGATTTTCTGAATGGCAAGAGTGGTACGTTAACTGGGTCGGTTCGTAGTTGCCAACAACAACCCACGATTCCTGAGTGGACACGCAATGTTCGGACGGCAGAGCACACGGCAACGAGCATGAAAGTGCTTTGGGATGACTCCAGCGATAACGAATCTGGTTTTATCGTTTGGCAACATATGGGTACAGGATATCAAGAGATTGCTCGTGTGGGGGTTGGCGTTACTAGTTTCACTGTCGCCAATTTGGTATGTCAGACTGAATACCATTTTGCGGTCAGCGCTTTCAATGAGGCTGGGCAGAGTGAACTCAATGGCTCTCCTGGATCGACCACACAATGCCAAGTTGATCCGCCGCCTCCACCACAAAATATGTTATTCCTCCCACTTGTTCAGCGTTAATTTCTTCGTTTGAAAGCTATGTAATTAACTTTATTATTGCTGATATCTTGATTTCTAAGATATTAAGCGGTACTAAACTAGTTACATAGCTATAGACCACAGCCACCTCACAAGGGTGGCTGTTTTACTATGTCTAGACATACAAATTTTTTTATAATAAAACCTATTCAAGCTGAATAATACAAGACTAGTAAGTAAAGCTGCCGATTATTATAGAAAAGTAAATATTGATGGGGTATATAAATATGAGTGCTGATTACAATAAAATACAAGTTCATCCACTTTTCGATCCAATTAAAAAAATGTTTGACTTCTTCATTCTAAGTATTGGCTTTGTGGGAAATCCAAATTTTCAAACTGCATTCTTAAGGATTCACCCAGCTATTGCTAAAAGCATAAATGAGTATAACCAAGAAGTTAATTTAAGAGTAAGTAGCGATGGCTCATACACTTCTAGTAACAAAAAATTTATGACGTATGTAAGTAGGATGATGGCAATATTGTTATTCGATTTTCTACAAGCTTCTAAATATCAAAATAAGATTAATTCAATGCCAATATATAAATTCGCAAAACATTTAAGAAATGGTGCTGCTCATGGAAATACTTTTAATTTTACAGAAGAAACTATTAAAAAAGATCAGCCAATAACATGGAGAGATAAAACAATTGATATAAGCCTAAAAGGAAAGTGTCAAGCGCCCCTTTTCGTGCACAGAGAGTGTAAATACTTGGTGTGGAATTTGACGGGGGGCATGTTAAGAGCAGAGTGAATACGTTTGTGGTTGTAGGTGTGGAGTGTATGATGAATAGCTTCCAAGAAATGTCCTTCTGATTCAAAACGATCAAACTCAAGTCCAAGATCAGTTTTGAAGTTGTTGAAGAATGATTCTTGGTAGCCATTTTCCCAGGGAGAAGCTTTTTTGCTCATGGAGACAGTGATACCAAACTGCTCTATGAGATCAGTATAGTCTTTGGCTGTGTACTCACAGCCTTGATCGGAGTGAACAAATTGAGGTCTTTCAAGTTGCCTGTTCACGAGGCTGTTGAGGAAGGCTTGAATGACCAAGTCTTTGGTATGTTTCTTGGATATGTTCCAGCCCACAATTTCTCTGGTGAATAGATCCATGAACGTGGCTAAATACAGAAATTTGCCTTTGAATGGCAGGTATGTAAAATCTCCCACCCAAGTATGATTTGGGGTTAGTGGACAGTGATTCTTGATCTGGTTTTGGAATACAGCAGGTGCTCGTCTCTTATCTCTACGCTTGCTCCACCGACTCTTTCGTTTGTATGGCTTGATGCCATACAACTTCATGCAGCGTCTAACTCGCTTTTTGCCAATACAGAGTGCAACTGAAATCCTTCTGTACCCATAGCTGGGAAACTCACTCAGAACAGAAAGTATCTGTTCTTTGAGTACTGCGTCTTTGTGCTGCAGCAGTGATATCTTCTGGTACAGCCATCTTCTGCATACCCCAAATACTTGGGAGAGCAACTGCTTATTTGTTTGTGGGTGAATCTCCAGAATTTTATTGATTATCTCTCGACTTCTTTTTTTTTGTCTTCTCAAGCTCCAGTGTGAGTATCCCTAGTATGTTCTTCAAATCCTCGTTCTCCTTGAGTACCCGCTTATGTTCCTTCCAACTGACTCGCTCACCGACCTCACCTTGCAACCAGTTGTATATTGTCTTCTCCCGTACCCCATACTTTCCTGCCAAATCTACCACCTTCTCACCAGCTCGCACTTTCGCCAATATCTCTACCTTCACCTCCCGTGCTATCCCTGCCATATTTCTACCTTTCACTGTACTGCTATTTTACAGTTACTGTGCATTTTATGGGGAGCAGGTCAAAGCCAGTTACTCCTGATTTCATTACAGCAACAGAGTTAATATTTTTAATGGAGGATATTTCAAAGCTACTTCAAGACTGAATATTTACTTGTTATATTAAGTTCTTAATTTATTTGATGCTGGGTATAAATTAAAACCATGTTTTAAATATCATATTTAAGAAAGGTGGTATGTTTCGACATTCAAAGGTAGTTAACTATAATGACAATCCATTTATTGAAGACGAAAAAGAGATTCGAGAAACTCGAAAGATTCTAGGCAAATGTGCTGAGGGAATGACTGATGAAGAAATAAAGCACCAAATTACCTGCATAGATTATCTAATTAGTACTTGGCTGGATGAGTACGAACGATCCATTTTCGATGGAAAAACTTTGCAAGAAGTTACTCAGTCGAGATAGGAAATTTTCCAGCTCGCACGGCCTTATCCAGTTCTGCAAATGCAAAAAGTATCGTCTCCACATGCTTTTTTTCAGAATAATTAGTAATAGGCTCTGTTGCTGAAAAAATTGATACTTCATGTGCACTTAATTGTTTTCTTACTGATATATATTCATAAATATCAGCAGAAATAGTGTCCAGAGTATTAACAAAAACAGCATTAACCTTACCCTTATGTTTTTTACAATTCAAGTAGCTCAGTGTCAATTCCCCAATTTACTGCATAGTTAGTTGAGAGATATAAGGGATGGTTTTCCAGCCATATTT
The DNA here is from genome assembly GCA_044350895.1 of Limisphaerales bacterium. Taxonomy (GTDB): domain Bacteria; phylum Patescibacteriota; class Microgenomatia; order UBA1400; family PJMF01; genus OMIS01. Next base: position 1,198 of record JBILGT010000030.1, on the reverse strand, counting down.
CTGAGCAAACTGATTGGGACTGAGCTGAGCAAGACTTTCGTGTGGTCTGAGTTGGTTGTAAAAGTTGATCCACTTTTCTGCTTGATGAAGGAATGATCCGAGGTCAGGATACTTCTGTTTTTTCACCACTGAATGTTTGAACTGTCCAACAAACCGCTCTGCAAAGGGATTGTCAGTAGGAGTCCCAGCTCTGCTCATGCTGGGGAGCAAGCCTTTTTCAATCACCAAGTCAATGGTTGCCTGTGCTCCAAATTGTTTTCCTTGATCGGTATGCCAGATGTACAGATCATCCTGCGGGTTCATCTGTGTAATAGTTGACTGCACCAGTGTTGCTCTCATGCTGTAGTCAAAACAAAGCGACAGTATCTGCCTCGTTTGTTTGAGCAGTGCAAAACACCCTCGCAGCTTGGAACCATCAAGAAGTGCAAACTCAAAGATATCTGAAAAAACTATGCCTTGGTCAAATGACTCTTTCACTTCTGGTTGATTGGCAATGTTTGGTTGTGCAACACTGGATTTACCATGGTAGTGATACCGTTTGCTTCTCTTTCTGGCGACTATGCCATATTTTTTCATTACTCTGTGGACTCTCTTTTTGTTGACTTTGAGCAGTGGTGCCAGCTTCTTGTGACCGAGTGTGTCATCAATATCTTGATGCAGGTCAAGTATCTGATTAGACAACTCCTTATCTGGTTTCTCAAGTTTTGAGTGATAGTACCAACTCTCGTAACTGAATGACAGTGAGCGTGACAAGACTGCTTTGGTATATGTCGGGTTGTCTACAAGCAGTTGCTCTGCAACGAGCTTTTTCTCACTTACTTTGCTCCTAGCAACCCGTGAGCTTTTTTTAGTATCTCCACCTGTGTGGCGTACTCTCCAATGATTTTCTTCAATTCCTCAGGTGACTGCCCGGGATCATATCCCTCTGCTGCACCTCGTGCTCCAGGACTTCGTTTATCTGCAAACAGTACTTCTGCTTGGGCAAAAAACTCCGCTCTCCATCTCTGTACCACTGAATTTGACAGTCCGTACTTACGCCTGACTGCCTCAATCGTCGTATCCCGCTGAAAACTCTCCAACACAACCTGTAGCTTTTCCTTAGCTGTATATGTCCGCCGTTTCATCATTACCCCCCTTGTTTTTATGGACAACTTCTATTGTCCCTTATTTAAATATGTAGTATATGGGGGAATTGACA
>JBILGT010000018.1:0-30393 GCA_044350895.1 Limisphaerales bacterium | reverse complement strand
GTGGGTGGAACCCCTGTTGGAGAGTATGTCTAGATTATCTTGCCAACTTAATTATTTAAAATAGCAGTTTGCTTGTAACTAAACGTATTGATGCTTAGAGATGGATACTGTTTGAAGTATTGGAATCCGTCTGGAGATTGCATTTCACCAAACTCAATAGTGCCATTTTCACCTTCAAATTCGTTAATGTCAAACTGGAGTATATACGGGCCAAAGGTTTTGTTGTCTGAGGTGTTTGGAAATAAGTTGTAATTAAGCTTTCCTGAATTTTGCTCTGTGTAAACAAAAGGAATTTTAACAACAATTGTATTTTTACCTTGCTGAAGATTTACTTTCTGTGGAGCATTATACCAATCAGTTTTTTCATCGTTAATATAATAAGTACCGTGTGGGTCACCTGCAGAACCAAGTGCATACATCTTTGCCTCAGGTGAATTCATTTCTGATTCACGATGAATACTCATGTTCATTCTGTAACTACCACTTTGTGGAACTGTAATTTCAAAAGTAGTAACGAGTGTTTTATATGTACTTTCTAGCTCAGGGAGAGATACCAGTTGTACACCTTTCTCTTCAAATTGAATCTGCTCTTTCAATATTGAGACTTCCTTTTGGCTTACATCAGCAAGCTTATTGCCTGTATAAGATGAATAGTCTGATTTTTGTTGAGATATAAAAAACCAAGGAGAATTTATGAGTGAAACTACCAAAATAATAAAAAACTTATACTTAAAATTAATTTTTATAAACAATAGTGATAGAACAATGAAATTTATTGCTATAACAACCAAGAATTGAGTAATGATGTCATAATATTTGGGTGCAAAGAATTCTGCAAATAAGGGGGATGAGATAGGAGATTGGCTAGCATTTAAAAAAATAGAAGCGAGCAAACTATATATGTCGCCTATAATGACCAAAATAAAAGAGTAAAGTGCAATCTTTTTTAGTGAAAATACTGCTTTATTTCCCGTAATAAATAACGCCAATATCATACTCATGGCAGCAACTACAGAATTAGCCAAAAATGATATGAGTTCCACAAAAACTGTTTGAACTCCGCCACCCATCATTAATACGAAAGCCAAACTCCCAATTTCAAGTGGAATTAAACTGATAAAAGTAACACTTCTATTTTTAGCAGATTCATCTTTATTGTGACACATAGCTAGGACTAGTATAGATTTTAGGTACTTCTGTCTCAATCATTAGTTCTATTTTTTATTTCAAAACTTAAGATATAGTGTTAAATTAATAGCTCATAGTTCTAAAATTCAGTCGAGGAGAGAGATTTAATTGAAAACAATTTTTGGAAGTAAATAGCCACTTGGTTCTGGAACCCAGTCCAGGCAGGAAATTAAATTAAAAGAAATGAATGGGGATGTTTGCAGAATCTCCAGGGGAAACCAAAATCCGTGAGCCACTTGGTCGGTGGGTGGAACACCTGCTAGAAAGTATAATCAAGTTAAATCAGAGTTTAGAAAAAATTAAAAATTCTGAACTTAATCCATGAAATGATATCCATACAATAAAGCTATTTGAAATACTAAATTAAGTTTCCGTTTAAATAGCTAAAAAAAAATGCCCCATCCTGGTTTTTAGCCAAAATGGGGCGGTAGTTCAGATCAGATCAGTTTTGCCACTTCTACTGAGGGAAGGGAAAGATCCCTGTGCCCCTGTGTGGCAAGATGATGAAATATGCAGGACAATATGTCCGGGATGAAATACCCCCAGACATATTACACCCTCCGTATGCTGAGAACCGATGCACTAGACCACTAGGCAAAGCGATGCAGCGAGTTTCGATGAGGAACTCGCCCTCGTTAGAGTTTTGAGTGCTCACATACAGCTGGCCTCGCCGCATTTGTGTCCCTGGGGTAGGTAAGACCTCGTAGTAGTCTGTGTAGATCTCTGAGCCTTGTAGAACACTGCGGAGCCACGCACGCCCAGCAGAATAACTACTGGCGGGAAGGTCAGTAACTTTGCCATAAATCCCAAGATGGTATGACTCGGCCATTTTCAGGACCGAATCATCAATTGGACGACAAGTACCGTCACCGCCCCCCTGGTCTGGCGGAGCCGGAGGATCTTGGTGAATGTTGTCGATCTCGTCCAGAATTTGCCGCAGTTGCTCGTCCAGTGAGTCGTCTGCCACCGTGAATGGAATCCGCTCAGCCAACGTCGGTGCCAGCAGCAGGAACTCGTCCATCGTTAATGTTGGCAAGTTGCATCCTGGTTGGGCCGTACGAGTCAGTACCCATCCGCGGTTTGTGCTTTCCACATCGTTCTGAAACAGCAAACCGACGATCTGGTCAATTGAGAACGTTTGAGACTGGTATTCAAAGTTGGTAGCATATCGACAAAGATACAGCTTGTCACCGATCTTGACTCTTGTCTGCGGTAGATAGCTGCTGCCGTCGGGCAAGTGTAACAGACTGACATCATCCAGTGCCAAGTCTTGCAATTCCCAGAATCTTTCGATAAAGAGGTATGCCGTCATTGCGCCATTCAGAAAGTTTACTAGCCGCCCCAGCCGAGTCAGGCTGGTGGCTTCAAAGATGCCAGCTTTTGGCAAGTTAGCACTTTGTCCGATCTTAGAGACTTGAGCAACCTCATCCAAACTGGATGGCACAATGCCAGTAAAGAACTTGCCAACTGGCAACGATCCATCACTTTGCAGGAAGGGGTTCTGGTCAAGAATTTGCCAATCCACACGATGCTTCCGATCTACCGTGATACCCACCTCATCCCCAGTGACATATGGCTGGGATGGATTCCGATAGATCAAACTGACAGTGGATTGGTTCAGGCACACTCTTGACCCACTGCCTGAAGTTATGATCTTGTTTTCGCCGTCAAGGATCTTCTTATTCAAATTCACAATCAAGGCTGGCGAAAACAGCCGCTCCTTCCCGACGGCGAGGATGTGTGTGCCGTTGGGATAGGATTGTTGCGTGAGGAACTGGTATTCCCCATCACAATCACTGGGTTGGAGAGGCGGTGGGATGAGTGGTGTTGCCGGCGGTCTCATAATGAGCGGAAGGTAAAGCATATTTTTTTGCTCACCTCCGCTTTTAGGATCTGCCAGCGCAAAACGTGAAGTGCTCAACATAATTCCTGTGAGCACCATCAGCATACATAGAAATCTAACCAACGGTCGTGCCTTTCTCAAATGTAGTTCCATGGTGGGTGTCCATCTGACATGAAACTACAAGGCACCCTATAACAGATGCTGCTTTTAGAGCAGCACGTGCCTAGAGTTTTCTGGATCTCACGAACACTGATTAGCGCTGCGGGCCGCGAAGACAGCAAGTGCTAATCAGGCACCAATAATCTAGAAGTTGTGGTCGGCAAGACAAACTTCCAGACTCCTCTCCTCACTTATGGCAGGGATCTCCAGTTACACTTGTACAGCAGTAACTGCATTCAATTCTTGGTTTTAGCTTGTTACTTTTCCTTTCGTCGCATAGACTTAAAAGGTAGACCAAGGTAGCTACTCCTTGGTTTTTTTGATCTGATCTGAAGATTTGCACAACAAATGGTAAGTTGTATGTAATGCATCATAACCGACGAAGTCATTGTGACTTATGAGTTGCGATTTGCAACTTGTAGGCGCTGATGAGACATTAAAAACGTATTACCTTTTTGTATTCCTTGCCAAGAGTCAAGGAACTCAGAAAAGATACCTTGAAATATCTTCTTTGAGTTCCTTACTCAATAGAAAGGTGCAATCTTTTAGATATTTGTTAAAGTGCGTATTAAATATGTATATTATACACTATAGTAATAAATATAAGTCTAAATGCTCCACTTGGTTCTGGAACTCAGTCCAGAGAAAATTGAACGAAAAGTAAAAGAATAGAAATGTGGAGATTTTCTCCAGAGGAAACTTGTATTTGTGAGTCCGCCGGGACTCGAACCCGGGACACAAAGCTTAAAAGGCTTCTGCTCTACCAACTGAGCTACGGACCCACGACAACGTTACGTATGACGAAGTGGAATTATATCAGGTATACTTCCGATATGCCAGAATTACCTGAGGTTGAAACTATTGCCCGACGACTGCGCAGTGTAGTAGTGGGAAAAAAAATTCAAAAAATTTCAATATATCGAGAAAAAAGCTTCCAAGGGCTGCCTGAAACACTTACAGGTGCCACCATTCAAAATATTACTCGACACTCCAAAATTCTCCAATTTCATTTTGATACACCTGAAAAACTGCTCGTTCATCTTAAAATGACCGGCCAGCTCATTTATGTTGATGCACACACCAGGCTTGGTGGTGGTCATCCTACGCAGGATTGGATACAAGAACTCCCTTCCAAGCACACTCGAATTAAAATTCAGCTCTCAGATGATGCACAGCTTTTTTTTAATGATCTGCGTGTCTTTGGGTGGCTTAAAGTGATGACTGAAGCAGCGGTGGCTCAGGAGCTAAGTACGCTTGGTCCCGATATTATTGATACAGCAGTGACTCCAGCGTATTTGAGTCAGCAGTTTAAAAAGCGCAGTGTGCCGATCAAGCAAGTAATAATGGATAACGCCATTGCTGCGGGTGTGGGGAATATTTATGCCAATGATGCATTGAGTATGGCTCGGATTAGTCCGTTTCGTTCAGCAAATTCTCTTTCTCAAGAGGAAGTGTCGGTATTATATGAAGCACTCGTCTCAGTTATTTCTCGAGGAATTGAACTGGGCGGCGCAACCATTCATAGTTTCAGACATGTCGATGGCTTTGCTGGTGATTATCAAGACGAAGTGCGAACGTATGGCCGCGAAGGTGAGCCTTGCCCCAACTGTAGTGGAATTATTATTCGTAAAAAACAAGGCGGCAGAAGTACCTTTTACTGTCCAAACTGCCAAGTCTAGGTACAGATTGGCCGTGTGGTGACTATATCTAGGATCTAAGTGTAGAGTTTGAGACTGTGACTTCAGTCTAGAGGTACTGCTTCAGTGTAACCACAGACTTCTCGAGGCGGCGCTTCTCTTCCCAATCAAGTTTGATTTCAAGTGACTCAGTGACGCCACTGCGCCCAATAATGCTCGGGACACTGAGTGCTACTCCAGAGTAGCCATAGTATTGATGGAGTGGCACAGAAACTGGCAGGATTGAACGGCTGTCACGCAGGATTTTAGAAACAATATAGGAAATAACAGTTCCAATGCCGTAGTATGTGGCACCTTTGGATTGGATAATTTTATAGGCGGCATCTCGAGCTTTATCGTACGCTTTCCAGGCGCGCTCTTCAGAAAAGTTGTCCATGGTCATCAGCGGTTGTCCACCAATTGAAGCGCTGGAAAGTGCTGGAAATGAGCTATCGCCATGTTCTCCCAAAATATATGCATGAATACTCTGAGGGTTAACGTGCAAAAATTCTGAAAGGTGGAATCTAAAGCGAGCGGTATCAAGAGTTGTGCCTGATCCAAAGATTCTTCCTTTAGGTAGTCCAGCTATCTGGTAGGCGCGGTACGTCAAGATATCTACAGGATTACTGACAATTAAGATAACTGCTTCAGGAGCATGTTTCACTACTTCAGGAATGATTGATTCGATAATGGCAACATTCTTTTGAGTGAGGTCTAGTCTGGTTTCTCCTGGTTTTTGAGCAGCTCCAGCAGTAATGACGACAATGTCACTACCCGCAATATCTTTATAGTCGTCGGTGGCTTTAATTTTGGTGTATGGCAGAAAGCTCATACCGTGCTCAAGATCGAGCTCTTCGCCGATAATTTCATCAAGTTTTCTACCGTGGAGAACAAGTTCTGACACTTCACCGCGGTGCAAGATTGAGTACGCAGCGCTCATGCCGACTTTTCCGCACCCAATAATTGATACTTTGTTTGTATCACAGCTTGACATATAGTTTCATTTTATACCTGTGCTACTCCACTATGTAAGTGGGTAGTCTCAGGTATAACCTTTAGAAGCAACACTTTCAGTATAGTCACTTCTGAGGTTAGAATCAATTAATATGAAACGAAGCAAATCAGTCAGTGAGCGTACTACTTGGGAGTGGCTTACTAAGTATTTGCAGCAAACATGGCTTATTTTCACAATAGTTGTTGCGATCAGTCTGGTTTTTCGGTTGGTGGGTTTGAATAAAATAGGTCATACCTGGGACGAATACGCATATGTAGGTGTTGGTGATGATTATCTCAGGCTCATTAAAAACGGTGATTTTTCGAGCTCTCAGTGGTACAGTTTTCCAGATCATCCCCCGCTTTCACGCTATCTCTATGGTCTTGCAGGACAGTTTTCAATTGATGCTCGTGCCACGGATGGAGCAGCAATTTTCAAATATGACTGGACGGCACCTCGAGTGCTTTCTGCACTGTTTAGTTCACTGGCGGTAGGATTTGTGTTCTTGATTGGTCAAAGGGTTTGGAACAAATCAGTCGGTATTGCATCAGCTGGTATCTTGATGCTGCTTCCACTCTCCATTGCGTATGGCCAGCTCATCACCCTCGAGTCACTCATCCTATTACTCACAACAGCGTGCGTCTATATGTTTATCTTGTATCTTGAAGAGAATTCAAAAAAGTACTTGGTTCTGACCGGAATTTTACTGGGCTTAGCTCTTGCCACCAAGTATACGAATGTTTTACTAGGTGTACTACTTGGGGCAGTTTGGTTGGCTGCAAAAATACAAAAAGCTCAAACTACTCATCAATCTATCTGGAAAAGTCTCAGTAAAAAAGATTTGAGTATTTTACTGGTTCCAGTCATAGCGTTGGCTGTTTTCTGGTTGATTTGGCCTGCACTGTGGACACATCCTGTTGAAACGTTTCAAAATATCCAGAACTGGTCTCGAGAAAGAATGGCTCCTGCTACGGAGTACTACTTTGGTGTACTGCAACCCGTCCCATGGCACTACTACCTAGGTTCATTCGTGGTATCTACCCCAGTAGTTGTACTGGTTTTCATGTGTGTAGGACTTTTCTACTACTACAAAAACTCAGCAGCTCGAAAGTACTGGTTACTCGTTTTGTGGCTTTTGATACCACTTTTGCAATCGTTCTATCCCCTGCGGCAAAACGGCATTCGGTACGTTATCATGATCTACCCTGCTGTGGCTTTAATTGTGGGATATGCACTGATGGAACTCACCAAAAAATTACGTGCTATTCACCCTGAACTCCCACTGTATTTTCATAGTATTGTGTATGGAGTTCTGCTGTTGTCACTGTATCTGGTCTATCCGTACTATCTGGACTACTACAACTTCATGACAGGTGGAAATACTACTGTGTATGAGCGAAAGCTTTTTGAATTAGGGTCATGGGGTCAAGGACAGCGTGAAGCTATCATGGTGCTTTCTCAAGTTGCTGAACCAGGATCAACTGTTGGACTTGCTGTCATCCCCGACTACGTTGCCCCAAGTGCAGGAAATTTGAGAATTGGTCTTTACAACTCGAAGTATGATTTTACCTATGTGATAACTAATTCTTTTAATGAATTTAGAAGTGATATTAAAGCAGAATTAAAAGAACGTGGCTATGTTCCTATTCATTATGTAACCGCAGGTGGAGCACCAATTGTGACAATTTACTCGAAGAAATTACTGTAAAGCTATACCATTGCCTGGACTTGTGTGATGATTGCGGTTGCTGTGAGTCCGTGTTTTTGCAGAAGTTCTGCCGCTGTACCAGATTCACCAAATTGATCTTGGACACCCATGATTTTGAATGGAATATGCTGGCCTGATTGTGATAACACTTCTGCTACGGCACTTCCCAGACCTCCAATAACTTGATGATCTTCAATTGTAATGATGGCACGAGTTTCTCGCGCTGCACCGATGATGCTCTCCACATCGAGTGGTTTGATGGTATGCATGTTAATTACTCGAACAGAAATGCCTTTTTGCGCAAGCTCTTGTGCGGCGTTCAGTGCTTCTGACACCATAACCCCGCAAGCTATTAAACTCACATCGCTTCCCTCTTGCAGTATCACTGCTTTTCCAATTTCAAATGGGGTCTCTTGTGTTGTGAGCGTTGCGACTGGTTGTTTGTTGGTGCGCAGATAGCACGGACCATGCTGTGTAGCCAATGCCAGAGTAGCTTTCCGAGCTTCCTCTGCATCGCATGGTATAACCACTGTCATGTTGGGCAGCACGCGCATCAAGGCTACATCTTCTAATGATTGATGTGTGGCGCCATCTGGTCCAGTGACGAGTCCGCCATGACCACCGACGAGTTTTACATTCAAATTGGAATAACAAATACTTGTTCTGATGACTCCCCAAGAATTGGCTGGATGAAAACAAGCATAACTGGCTGCAAAGGGAATTTTTCCCGCCAAGGCAAAGCCAGCTGCAAGTCCAGCAAGGTTCTGTTCTGCAACACCTACTTCAATAAATCGATCTGGGAATTGTTTGGCAAAACCATCCATTTTGGTGGACTCAGCAAGATCGGCGCAGAGACCCACAACTCGACTATCTGCCTGGGCAGCTTCAATAAGTCCTTGACCGAAGCCATCTCTTGTAGAATATTTTTGCGAATCACTCATATTTTTAACTGTACCATATAATCTGCATATCATTTATAAAATGATCGAATTTTAGCAATGAATTCATCACGAGAATATGAACCGGTAGCAAGTGGATCAATTCCGACTAGTTTATCAAATTTGTTTCCTAATTCTTGAAATAGTTGTTCAATTTCAGTGGGCTGCATGCCTTGAGTAGAAACTGTGAAATTCTCATTTGTTGCGAGCAATCTTAGAAGTTTGCGTACATCACCAGTGGTAATGACTTCGCCAGATTCACCAATATCATTATCTGGGTTGCGTAAATCAACTACCTCTGAAGTCGGATGCTCTTGAGAAGAAGTGGTTGTGGCCGTAATTTGAGACCGCACCTGTGCAACCAAGTCCGTCAATTCACCTGTCATTTGAGTACCAGCTAGCTGCATATACAAAGCAAAGATTAGTACTGGAGTAGCAATAGTGGCAGCAAGGATTTCTTGCCACTTCCACTCTCTGGAAAATCTATCAAGAAGATGCTCCTCAAACTGACAGTATTTGTAGATTTGTCGTGAGAGTCTCTCTAAGAGCTGTTCTTTGGGAGATTCACTCCATATTCTTTGGGCACTGACATTGTCTACTTTTCCGCGAGTATTCTTTCCTGCTTCAGCAAATTTTGCTTCCATAGCTTGTTCTTCACGTTCCTGATACTCAGGATATTCCACCGATAGCCACCACTCACCTACTTCATGGATTAAGTCTTTGACCACCAAATTTCTATAAAACTTGAGCTGCCATTCACGTTCCCGGACAAACAGCGTGAGGCATGGTTGTTGGTTCTCATTGCTTCCGACAGGATCCTTCCAGGAGAACTGCCCTCGTGAAATGCTGTGAAAGTCCCGCTCTTGAATAGCAAGCACTGCCTTCTGCCATTCTAGTCCAAATACAGAACATGCCACTACAAACCCGCGAGCTAATGATTTGCAGGTCTGCTTTATTTCTTCCGGTACATGATCTGGAGACTTGGGGATTTTTTTCCATTCCTGCAAAAGTTGTTCATACACCTGCGCCATTGCTGCCGCGATTTCAGGTGACTCCAAATCTGGAATCGCTTGTATAGCGTCTGGAAGTTTTGGCTGATATTCTCTATCTAGAGCGTGTGTCATACAAAATATTTCATTGTAATTGTTCCAAGGCTTTTTGAGCTTCCTCTTGATTGGGGGCCTTCCCATGCCAGGCAGGGAGGTTCTCCATAAAATCCACTCCTTTGCCTGGGATTGTCTTGCAGACTATTGCAGTTGGTTTGTCTTGTATCACTTTGACCAAGTTTAAAGCGTCATTTATGGCATCAAGGTTATGACCGTCTATTTCTAGGACACGCCAGCCAAAGGCCTGTAATTTATCATTTAAAGGCTCTAGGGGCATGATATTTTCGGTGTAGCCGTCAATTTGAATATTGTTGCGATCAATCAGTACGGTGAGGTTGTTCAAATTGTTCTTGGCCGCAAACAGATATGCCTCCCAAGTCTGCCCTTCTTCATGCTCTCCGTCACTAGTGAAGCAGTAAATGCGATTTGACTTGTGATCCATCTTGAGGGCATATGCCAGACCTGCCGCCTGTGAAAGTCCTTGACCAAGTGGACCACTGGTATTCTCTACTCCTGGCAAACTTCCCAAGTGAGGATGGCCTTGTAGCCGTGAACCGAGTTTTCGTAGAGTTTGTAACTCTTCTTTGGGGAAATATCCTGCTTCAGCAAGTGTGGCGTACAGGACTGGACAAATGTGACCATTGGAAAGAATAATTCTATCTCGCTCTTCCCAGGTGGGGTTTTGAGGGTTGTGCTTTGCTATAGAAAAGTAGAGAGTGGTAAAAACATCAGCCATTCCCAGAGAACCTGCACTGTGTCCACTTTTTGCCTCTTCAAGCATTTTGATGATTGAAATCCGAATCGAACGCGCTGTATCTGAAAGTTCTTGCATTGAACGAGTTTGTTGCATCACTTTGTAGTGTAGAGAGTAGTGTGGTGCGTGTAAAGACTAGGCTAGGAGTCTCTAGATGACTGATTATGATGACTGCTGAAGAAAACAGCTGGTGAAGGTTCAACTTTGTCTGGCTGTTTTCTTCAGGTGTTATTTTGAACACTTGTATTTGGTTCTTAATTTTAGTTTCTAGATTTTATCCTATAACTTGATTTTCAGTAACTTAAAAGTATAATACGCATATATACACATTTAATGTGTATAATTTATGTGCTTACTTGCCTACAGACATTTTTGTCTTCCTGGCGGGTAAGCGCTCGTTAACAATGTGTGAGCAATTGATCTGCGGTCGCAGTGAGCAGCTAGAAGTATGGCTGTTGGCTGCGGCTGCATGATTAATTGTTTGGGCAAACAATTGGCATGTATCTGTCTGGTTTCTCTAGGGTCCAGTATGAAAAACCCTATTTTCCGAGCGAGGAACATATGAACACGTTTCGAAAGCCCGTGTGGGCGATTCCGGTTTTGGCAGTGGCTTTTTTGACTGCATTCTTGATTTCGATGGCAGGTGCTCGGCCAGTGTTGGCCGAGGCAAGTTTCATCCTGCCTGTTTTTGATTTCAACCCAGGACAAGAGCTTCAGCCTGGGCAACCACTTACTGTGGTCTATAGTCTTGGGAACTTGAGCGGTGCGGGTGATCCCGTGCCATTTAGTTCCACCATCAAGCTTGATCAAAATGCCATCCAGAGCGCGCAGGTTACGGTGAGCGATGGTGAGTTGACTCAAGATGGCGACAGCACCTATGTCTGGAGCGGCAAGATCAGCGCACGAGCAGTCGTCACTATGACTCTCACCGCCAAGGCTGGGCAGCAAGAAGGCCAGTTTGATGAGGCCTTTGTGTTTGCTACTCCTGGTGGCCAGAAGATTGAAAAAGCTCTCACCATCAGCGCGCGGCTGCCGAAGATCCTGGCCGTGATGAATCCTGCCGTGGTGCGAGAAAATATCACCATCACGGGCACCAATCTGCTGAGCGGAACCAATGGGAACAATGGCAAGCCGTACATTTTTATGCGCTTGCCGATGAACCCGTTGGGAAACTTGGTAATCCCGTTCTCCGCTACGACCTGGGAAAACGGGCGGATTACATTCGTGATGCCTGATGGGCAGAGTGTGATCCGTGGGGCGCGGTACCTGCTCACGGTGTGGAATGGCAAGTACTTCTCTAACGAGGTTGAAATTCTGACCTCGAGTGGATGGACGCAATCAATCACTGCCCCGGCAGACGCTGCCAGCGGTGACGTAATTACCTACACGCTGTCTGTGACTAATACCGGGCGCGAAAAGCACATTGCCCTGACCAAGTTACAACTCGACTCAGTCCCCTTTGTGGCGGAGTCAATTGTGATCTCGGGTGACGGTGAATTGCGTGTCACCAACCTGGATGGTGACAAGAAAAACATTCTCTGGGCTGCCGACGTGCTGCCCGGAAAGACCATTACCCTGATCATCCGCGGCGAAATCGCGCCCGTCCTGGAGAACACGCTTTTTGAAAGCGTGCTCTTGTGGATCTGGCCAGACAACAGTGGCTCGGGCACTGACTTGGCTGTCGTCCCTGACGGCAGTGTTGAGAACCAAGTTTACTTGCCGCTGATCAATCGGTAAAAACCTACATCCAATACTAATCACACATTGAAAAGACCCTGCTTGCCCAAGCAGGGTCTTTTTGCATCTCAAGCAATTTTTACATAATCCACTTTTCCAGATCAGAATTTAATGTCCTATAACTTGACAATCTGTGTCATAGTAGTATAATGGCATTTGTACACATTTAATGTGTATTTAAATTACAAAGAGGAAAGTAACTAACAATGGGCATACGCTGCCCTTTTTGTTGCTTACTTGCTCATTAACATGATACGAAATGATCGCGAGCCGAATAGAGCGCTTGGGGCAGTGTAGCTGTTTCTGAGCGTTTTTTCCGGTTCGTGATCATGACTAAAACTAAGCTTTTTATAAGCGACAAAGTTTTGATCCAACTGGCAGCAAGTAGCTGCGTCTTCTGTTTTGCATTACCCACAAGGTGGTGCAACGTTTAATTCTGGGTATGCCAAAAGCGTACCACGGGTTGTAAGGCGCTCCTATATGCGCCGGTAAGTCAAACAAGTCGTTTTTTCTCTGCGCGGATTCAAAACCCGCGCCAATCCATGAGGTGAATTTTATGTACGCTAACAAAGGCCCGCGAGGCGGGTGGTTTTCTTCGCCGAAGAATGGCTGGGGCCTTGCCCTTGCCATCATTTTGGTGCTGATTCTTTCGGCTGTTTCTTTTACCATGGTCCAGGCAGGCACACATTCCGAATTTAATGCCTACATGCTCCCACGGCCGCTTAGCGCAACGACGTACGAGAATGTCCTGATTCTCCGTCGTCATGTTAAGAAAGTAAGTGCAACAACGGTTCACATTGTCTGGGACAATAACCAGACTACCAACACGAGTTTTAGCCCGACAACTTCGGGAGGGTCTGAATATCTTTACCTGCCTGTCCCTGTCGGTGTCAAGGCTGCAACAGTGACTATCGTGGAAGGCCAGTACCAAGTGACTTTCGACCCAAAGTTGCCAGAAAATTCTGAGTTTACGGTGAAAGTTGTTCAATCTAGCAACTTCCCCTATCCTTCCCGAAATGTCGTGGAGATCTACCGCCGTGTGCTCATCAGTGCAACGGCCCAAATCACGGTGGTGACCACGCCGCATTCTCAGCAAACTGGGCAGTTTGAAGCGATCGCGCCACTGTTCGAATCTCAGACGCGGTATATGCAGTTGCCGGACAACGCAACAGCGGTTACAGTGACTATCGAGGAGGCGGGTAAGACCTTTGTTTACCCACTCCCAGTTAACCCCATTCTGCCCACGCCAACCCCGACCGCGACCCAAACACCAGAACCAACGGCTACGACGACCGCGACACCGACCATTGTTCCAACGACTGCGCCAACGCTGGCCAGCTCGTTTGTGATGACGGTGCCGAGTTCTGTTAACGCTGGCGAGATCTTCACTGCGACCGCTGAACTTGATTCGCGCGAAGCCCTGACGGGCGAGGCGCAGATTCTGATTTCAGTCTCGCAGGATCTGATGGGGTTGACGCCCCTGATTGCAGTTTCTGGCACTAATAGCACTGAAGAGCTGGGCATCACCTATCAACACTTGACTGGGATCTTTCCGCCTTTCAAGTGCGGGCAACCACAGTCGGCCGAAACAAATGGTTTCACTGTGTTGGCGATTAAGATCGCCCACGCTGAAAAACTGCAGACAGGTGACAGCATTCTCGTGAGCGCGCCATTCAAGGCGGTCAGCCAGAATGGAATTGCTTTGTCTAGCCCAGTTTGGGTTAATGGGGCGTTCCTTGCTACCGGTGAAGACGGTGATTGTATTATGCTGGCCGTGCTCACTGAGGAAGTTAAAGTTGTTCAGCCTGGCGCGCTGATCCAGCTTACCTTCCTGCCCATTATCAATCGCTAAGGAAAATGGCACACCTTAGCAAGTCTAGTTAGTTTTTAGTTAGTATCATGAAGTACTCAACCCTGGTCGGTTTTACCGCCCAGGGTTGATTTGCATTTAGAGGGTATTTTTTACCCCACAACATTCACTCATTTTCTTTTCCATCAGCTAAATATTTCCCCTCCAGATAAATTCCGTTTTATCCCCAGATTCGTCGTGTATCACTTCACTACAACCAAAGTCCTATAACTTGACTTTCATTGTCCTTAAGCTATAATACATATACACACATTTAATGTGTATTTTTTATTCAACAGAGGAAAGTAACTAACACTTGGCACATGCTGCCTTTTTGTTGCTTACTTGCTCATTAACATACATACGAATTCGACTGATGGAGTCGGAATTGAGCTGCTGGTTTCTCTCAAGGAATACTGGCGGTTTTATTCCGATTCCACAGTCACAATTTCTATGAGCAGATAGTGATTTGACTTTGGAAAGAGACCGCCGCCACGCGGAATAATTGATGTGTGCGCATAATCTTTTCAGATGAGGTAAAATTCATGTCTTACGAAGTTTGTTCTTGGCGACGGGCTCTGCCCGTTGCTCTCGGTGTTTTGCTTTTCGTTTTGTTTGGCGTTTTTGGTAAGCCCGAAACTGAAGTGGCTCGGGGGGAAACCGTGCCTCAGCCACCCCCCCTGCAGTACACTGCCAATGTCAACCCCGCAGAGGTCCAATCAGGTGGTACCGTCACAATGACGGCTACCATCTCGAACCCTGGTACATTGACCCAGACAGTGACAACCCAGATTGGTGTCAATGCCGGGGTTGAGGAGGTTTTATACTTCTCCGCCCCTGGCCAAGTCATTGGTTTCAGCTCAGACGCCGTAGGGCAATCAGTGGACTCGGAATACTTCTGGACGGTCGATGTGCCCCCGGGCCAGACCGTCGTTTTCACGCTGGTGGCGAAGGCCGTCACCCTGGATGAACACCACATCACTTTTATTGGGGCATTTTCGTGGGCCTATGAAAATGACGGCTGGTTTGGGGCGTTGACGGTTAACCGTGTCGACCCAACCGTTGTTACGCCTCATTTGACGAGCCTGCCAGAAGTCGCCACCCTGGGCGAAGAAATTTGCATTACTGGTGAATTCCCAGCGGACGACTTTATGTACGTCATCTTGTCCCAGCCCGATTCAATTGGGAGGATCAAGCATGAGGTTATCAACGTGATCCCCACTCGCTGGAGCACGACGGAAGTCTGCTTTGATTCTAGTGAGTTGGGCTTGCGGGATGGTACGTTCTCAGTGCGCGTGGAATCGCGTGGCTTCTACAGCAATGCCCTGTTCATTACCCTGCGCCCGCGCCCAGTGAACGGCGCCGGGAAAACCCTCTTCCTGCCCTTGATCGCTAACTAACAAATTTTTCCTGCTCCCACAGTCCTGCTCGACTGTGGTGAGCTAACGCAATTCGTATATATGGACACACCCTCGGCTAGAAACCGAGGGTGTTTTGCGTTTAGAGGCATTTTTCTCTTAAATTATCTTTACTCTCCTTGACCAACATTTAATTGATTTCCGCTACATCAGTCTAAATCCACCCCACAAATTACATACTTAATATGTAATAATAACCGACGTGAGTTTCTAACTGCAGGCAATTGCTGTCTGCTGTGTTGGACACTCGCTCTTTACCATGATGAAAATCGTGAACTGAGTAGAGCGCTTGGGCCTCCGTGTAGCCTCATGCCTGAGCGTTTTACTCGGTTCACGATATGACTAATACTCAGCTTCTGTGAGAAGAAGCGACGTGTCACTATCGAATACCGACAGGGTCTGCCTGAGGGTTTTTAAGCTTTTCAATGTTTTTTGTTTCAAGTTCAAGGAGAAAGTCCATGAAGTTTAGTACTGTATTGTGGCGGTTGAGCACTTTGGCTGCGTTAGTGCTGCTTATGGTGGCGTTCTGTTTCACGGTTGTCCTTGGGAGTCCGCGGGACCCTGCGTCAGAAGGGGATGAGCCGACTGCCACGGCCACCTCGACCCTTATCGCGACATCCCCAACCGAGTTACCAACGGAAACTGCAACTGATCAGCCGACGGGTGTTTTACTTTACATACACCGCAAATGCACTTTTTACGTTCAAGTTTTTTTTAAAAAAATCTTTTAGCCATAGTGTGCTTCACTTAAGTAGCATCCTTGGTAGCTCCACATTGTAATAACCACAACATTTTGTTTTTTTGAATAAATTAATGCTTGCACCCACCACCCAAAACGGACTACTATGGAGATAGTATTTATATCGCCGTTACGGCGCTTTTGGGCGTACGATGTTTTTGCGTGGTAGCAATATATTCATGATTGGTTGGGAGTATCCACCGCATAATAGTGGTGGCCTTGGGGTGGCCTGTGAAGGTATGACCCAAGCACTCGCTGGCATGAATACCCACATTTACTTCACACTTCCGTATTCTCTCGGCAGTTCCCCTGGACACATGGATGTCTTGAACTGTTCAGATCCCGCATGGTTCACAGATGGCGCAACTGCTCCAGGCTCTCCTCCGTTTCTCGCGTATGCTTCAGCACTGAGACAGCAAACTATTTTCAAATCAGGCACGATTGATGCTGCCACACTGAATGTTTTACCTACTTCAGAACTTGAAGCAAAAGTTGACACCTATGCAAATCTAGTTGTAGATGCAGCACTCCCACATAAAAAAGAATTTGAAGTCATTCATGCCCATGACTGGATGTCGTTTCCAGCTGCCATCAGATTATCAAATGTCATCAAAAAACCATTTATTGCCCATGTGCATTCCACAGAGCTGGATCGTATCCCCAATGGCTATGGCAGTGAGTACATCATGAAAACTGAGTATGAAGGAATGGCTCGAGCCACCCGCGTTATTGCCGTCAGTTACTACACCAAGCAACTGCTTGTCACCAAATACGGCATTGATCCTGAAAAAATTGACATCGTCCACAATGGAGTCTCACCATTCAAGTTTTCCCCAAAAACAGATAAACAACTTTTTGCCCCAGATCGTCCCGTGATTGTGTTTATGGGAAGATTGACGATGCAAAAAGGAGCTGACTACTTTATTGCGCTGGCCAAAACAGTCTTACAAAGAATTCCAGATGCGCTCTTTATCTTGGCTGGTGATGGTGATATGTATCATGAACTGCTCTTCAAAACCGCCGATGAAAAACTTTCTGCTTCAGTGTTATTTAGTGGGTTTGTTCGTGACAAACAACGTGCCAAGCTCCTCGAGCGTGCCGACGTCTTTGTGATGCCGTCACTTTCAGAGCCATTTGGTCTGGTAGCACTTGAAGCAGCTCAGCGACACACTCCAGTGATAGTTTCCACCAACTCAGGTGTAAGTGAAGTGATGCCAAGCAGTATCAGAGTGGATTTCTGGGATATTAAAAAAATGGCTGAAGAAATCGCACGACTCGTGGGTAGTCCAGCAGTTTCAAAAGAATTGGTTGCCGCACAACTGCGAGACATCGAGTATGCCACTTGGGAAAAATCAGCCCAAAAAATGAAAGAAGTTTACGCACGTACGCTGCTTGGAATGTAGCCATGCCAAAAATTTGCCTCTATTTACAACTCCACCAACCTTGGCGACTGGGTGAATTTAATGTATTTGATGTGGGTAATGAAAATTCATACTTTATTGATGACAAAGATGCCAACGGCGCAGTTCTCAAAAAAGTAGCGCAGAAGTCATATCTGCCCATGTTACGACTGCTAAAAAAACTCCTCAAAACTGAAGAAAAATTTTGTTGTACGCTCTCGCTCTCTGGTGTTTTTGTGGAACAAGCGCTTGAGTACCAGCCTGAAATAATATCGCTCGTCAAAGAAATTGTCGCTACAGGTAAAGTTGAACTCTTGGCTGAAACCTACTATCACTCTCTTGCAGCCCTCTACTCTCCTGAAGAATTTAAAGTGCAAGTCTGGCGGCATTCGCAGCTCATGAAAAAACTTTTCAACTTCACGCCGACTGTTTTTAGAAATACTGAATTGATCTACTCCAACAACATTGCTGAACAAGTGGCGGCTTTGGGTTTTTCAGGAATGCTGACTGAAGCTGTGGGACGGTATTTGTGGGATCGTCCCAAAACCCAGGTCTACTATAGTTACTCGCCTGCCCGCCTGCCGCTGTTACTCAAGCATGCCCAGCTTTCTGATGACGTTGCATTCCGCTTTAGTGACAGAAATTGGGATTTGTATCCACTTACTGTGGAGAGATATCTGGAATGGACAGAAGTCTATGGAGAGGATGAGATCATCAATCTTTTTATGGATTTCGAGACATTTGGTGAACATCAATGGAAAGATACTGGAATTTTTGAGTTTTTTGCAGAGTTTGTTCATCAATTTGCAGAGCGGTCTTGGAATTCATTTGTGACACCACGGCAAGTCTTTGCCGCAGAGAAAATTAAGCGCACGTATGCCAATAAATGGTCCAAAAAACCAGCAGAAATCCCAGATCATCTGCTCTATGACGTTCCTGAACCAATTTCCTGGGCAGACGTAGACCGCGACCTCACCGCTTGGCGGGGCAACTCATTTCAGTGGGACACACTTGAGAAAATCTATGAACTACAAAAGACAATGTATGCCCTCAAAGATGAAGCTGTGCTTGATGATTGGCGCCGGTTACAGACCAGCGACCACTTTTACTACATGTGTACAAAATGGGCTGCAGATGGTGATGTCCATGCCTACTTTAGTCCGTACAAATCTCCATTTGAGGCGTATCGACGATATAGCGTGGTGCTGGCGGATTTGGTGGGAAGGACGTTATAAAAATCAGTGCTACTGATTGTTTCATTTCATTTACTGTAAAAGTTTTATATACTTAAACTCTATGGCACGTGCACTCACTTTAGGAAATGGTTCATTACTTGTTTGTCTTGATGAGTTTGGTTTTGTCCGTGACTTCTATTTTCCCTACGTCGGTCTTGAAAATCATGTGGCTGGAGAGCGACATCGTATTGGAGTTTGGGTAAACGGTCAATTTTCCTGGATAGATGATGGCAGCTGGAAAATCTCCATTGGCTATAAACCTGAAACAATGGTGGGATACCTAGTCTGCAAAAGTGAACAACTCAATATTACCGTGGTGATGGAAGATATTGTCTACAACGAAACAGATATCTTCATGCGCCAAGTTGATATCTACAATCACCGGGAAGAAAAAGTGGATGTCAGAATTTTCTTCCATCAAGTTTTCTACATTCAAGAAAGCAAAAAACGAAACACCGGATTTTATGATCCCACGCACAATGCCGTAGTGCATTACAAAGGAAGACGAGTGTTTATTGTGAATGGTGTCACTGAAAGTGGCAGTCAGATTGATGATTATTCTGTGGGTGCCTATAAATTTGAAGGCAAAGAAGGTGTTTACCGTGATGCTGAAGACGGCAATCTCACCAAGAATGCCGTAGAGCATGGTTCAGTAGACTCTGTCATCCGGTTCTGCGCTTCGTGTGAACCAAGTGCCAAAACACGAGTGTACTACTGGATCTGCGCAGGAAAATCTTTGGAAGAGGCCTATGAACTGAATACGCTCGTGCTTGAGCGACAGCCCGAATCATTTATTCATTCCACAGAAAGCTATTGGCATGCGTGGTTGAAGACCAAAAACTTTGATCTCCAAGCAATCTCTGAAGAGCAGCGCAAACTCTTCTTTACTTCTCTCTTTGTATTGCGCTGCCACATGGATAATCGCGGCAGCATCATCGCATCCGCCGACAGCGCCATGATTGAGTTCGGAAAAGATGACTATTCGTACATGTGGCCGCGAGATGCTGCCTACATTGTCAAAACTGCCTGCAAGGCTGGATATGCTGAAATCACCAAGCCATTTTTCTTATTCTGCAAAGACGTTCTCCATCCTGATGGCTACTTGCATCACCGTTTCCGTCCAGATCAAGCCCTGGGTTCGACTTGGCATTCCACAACCACACAACGAGATTGGTTGCGTGACAAACTACTCCAACTCCCTATCCAAGAAGATGAAAGCGCCAGTGTACTTGTAGCACTCTGGGAATACTACGATGCAACGCAAGATTTGGAGTTTATTGAGGTTTTGTACAAGCCGCTGATCGAAAAAATCGCAGAATTTTTAGTCAACTTCCGTGACAAGACGACAGGTCTTCCACTCCCCTCCTATGACTTGTGGGAAGAAAAGTTTGGTGTTTCTACCTATACCTGTGCCGCTGTGTATGGCGGATTGATGGCAGCAGCGCGATTTAGTGAAATTCTTGATAAGCGCAATCACATGCGAGACTTCAAAAAAGCTGCGCAAGAAATTAGAGAAGCGGCAATCACTCATTTATTTAGTAAAAAACTTGATTCGTTTGTCCGCAGTGCCACTGTTGAAGATGGTGTGGTGGTTCATGACGAAACAATTGATTCAAGCAGTTTATTTGGACTCTGGTACTTTGAAATGCTCAAGCACGATCATCCACTGTTTATCAAAACCAAGCGTCAGGTTGATGCTCGTCTCAAGAGTCCAGGGCCCGTCGGTGGCTATATCAGATATGAACAAGATGCCTACTTCCGCTCTACCGATCTTTCCAATCCTTGGTTCATCACTACACTTTGGGATGCTGAGCGAATTTTATCGCAGCCAGAAGTACGTGTTGATGAACTACAGTACGTCGAACAATTACTCGAGTGGGTATTAAAATTCAGATACTCTTCAGGAGTTCTGGCTGAGCAGTTAAATCCGTATACCGGAGAATCACTTTCAGCCACTCCGCTCGTTTGGAGTCATGCAGTCTATGTTGAAACTGTGCTCCTCTATTTGGAGCGCAAAAAGGAACTTGACCAAAATGTGCAAAAAACTGCCCGAGTAATGCACGAACTTTAAATTCTGTACCTTGAATCTCATTCCGCTCCAGACTACGATGCAATAAGATGAAAAAATTGTACATTGGTATTGATGGTGGCGGCACAAAAACAGATGTTATCTGTACTGATGCCGAAAAAAATATTTTAGGTCACGGTTCTTCTGGTCCCACCAACCTCACTTCTACAACTGTCGGTGCGGCAAGTTTTAATCTTAAAGAAGCCGTCCGACAATCTCTCGAAACAATTCCCGCCTCAGAACGTGAAGTAGTTGCGGCTGCGATGGGTTTGGCTGGACTAGATACAGAACGCGAATATGAAGTGGCGTACAAGACGTTTACTGACATCCTGAAACCATTTGGCATTACCAAGTTTTCACTAGTCAATGATAGTTGGATTGCGCTGGCCAATGGCACTGATAATCCCAATGCCATAATCCTGATTTCAGGCACAGGGTCTATCTGCTGGGGACGAAATGCAGCTGGATTGACGGTCAAAACCGGCGGCATGGACTACTTACTGACAGATCAAGGTTCTGGTTACGACATTGGTCGGCACGTTTTGCGTGAAGCAGTGAAGAGTTATGATGGTCGTCGTTCAAAAACAATTTTGGAAGAACTGGTGTGTACACACTTTGGGATTCGGAGTATTGAACACCTCAAGACTGAAGTCTATAGTCCTGTGTTGAGTAAAATTGAAGTTGCTGAACTGGCCCAGCTTTGTAGTACAGCCTACGAAAAAGGTGATCCAGCTGCCAAGGAAATTTTTGAGTGGGCACAAAAAGAATTGGTGCTCCTATCTACCACAGTTCTCAATAAACTTGGTCAAGAGAAGGTGCCCACAGACATTGTCTTATCAGGTGCTATCTTAGGGTTACCGCATGTAAAAGAAGGCGTTACTGCACAACTTACTGCACTATTCCCCCAACTACATTTCATGACACCAGAGCAACCGCCTGTATATGGTGCTCTAAAAATGGCTATGCAAACCACTTAGCTGGCTGTTCAGCTTTTTACATAACATATTTTCATTTAGAAATCTGTCATAGTACATTGGGTATATAATCTTTCTGAGTATGTCTGAAAACGAACGAGATATTGGTTTACAATTTTTGCTACAAGCTGCACATGGCGTTTCTCACGAAAA
Organism: Limisphaerales bacterium; assembly: GCA_044350895.1. Classification (GTDB taxonomy): domain Bacteria; phylum Patescibacteriota; class Microgenomatia; order UBA1400; family PJMF01; genus OMIS01. Next base: position 8,454 of record JBILGT010000018.1, on the reverse strand, counting down.
AGCCCATGCTCTTGCGCAGCTATTTGAATCACATCAAGATGAAGCTGCGGCACAACTCCTTGCATCCATTGCGATTGCCAACTTTGGTACTGAACAAGCGTTAATTAATTTCCTCTTCACATTGTACAAACAGTCTGCGCTTGGTGAACTCCTCAAGAAATCAGGGTTCAGTCCTGAAGAACGAGGTACTGTTTTAAATCTTTTGCATGATGTAATCCAAGAAGATCAATGGGAAAGTTTCTGGAAAATTGCATCATTTGCTCACCTGCAACGAATGGGAACTGCTGTCATGACTAAAGTTGGCCTGCGAAGATCGCAGTCTAGAGAAATTTTTGGTGTATCAAGTGATTCCCATGAGTAGAACTGCTGATTGTGCTCGGTGCCTGAGTCACATTTTATCTTGTTGAATGAATCCATTTTAAGATGATCAATCAATTGAATTGTGCCTTCACGCCTTATTTTTCTTTAAGAAGTCTGGTATAGCAAACCTTTTTTGAGTGGATTTGCCGTAAAAGAGTGCTATAATAGAAGTTGTTAAAAGTTTTTTGAACACTAAGACAGTGTTATTGTGAATAATAATAATTCCATTCCCTGTATCTATAGATTTGTTCATAAACTGAGTAGTAAAGTATGACTCAGAGTATTTTGAGTCGCAAGGGAACACATGGATAACCAAATCCCAAACCAAACCCAACAAGGACAGCAACAAGCTGATCCTAAAAAATTATTTGTTGGTAACTTGCCGTTCAGCACAACTGAAGCTGAACTTCAAGATTTATTTGCCCAATATGGCAACATAGTTTCAGTTAAGTTAATTACCGATCGCATGACCGGTCGCTCAAAAGGCATTGCCTTTGTTGAGTATTCTACTGAAGAAGAAGCAACTGCAGCTATTGAAGCTCTGAACAACTTCGAGCTCAATGGTCGTGCAATTGTAGTTAATATCGCTCGTCCTCAAGAGCCTCGTGAACGCCGAAGTTTCGGTGGTGGCGGTGGTTTTGGTGGCGGAAGCCGTGGTGGTTACGGAAGTGACCGTCGTGGTGGCGGCGGTGGTTTCGGTGGTGGCCGTGGTGGCGATCGTCGAGGCGGTAGTGGTGGTGGCCGTGGTTTTAATGACCGTGGTTATAACCGCGACTAATTCATTTTTTATGAATTTGAGAAGGGGTAGCGCAAGCTACCCCTTTTTGGTTGGTCTACAGTTGTATCATCCGAGTGTCATCTTTACTCTGTCTCACTTTTCCTTTACTCTAGTTGAATGACTGGAAGAACTCACGATTTAGCAGCATTTACTGCACTTACTTTTATTTTTATCAATCTGCCCGAACTTCCGCAGATTTCATTAGCCACGGCAATTACTGCGTTTGGAGCCAACTTTATTGGGGGACTTTTCCCGGATATTGACCAACCTACCAGTGATTTTTGGGATAACTTTAGGTTAGGTCCATTTGTAGCCAAAGTCATCTGTCCTGCACTGGGTGGGCATCGGAATATTTCTCACTCGCTGCTTGGACTAACAATAATTGGTTTTACATCAAAGTTTCTCTTCAGCGCCATTGCGTCAGTTATAACGCTCAACATTGATCCCTATATTGTGTGGCAAGCATTTATGATTGGTGTGATTTCGCACATTGTTATGGACTTACCCACCAAAGCAGGTGTACCACTGCTGTGGCCTTTCAAATGGGTGTTTGGTATACCACCAGTCAAATGGCTGCGCATCACGAGTGGAAAGTTTGTAGAGAATTTTGTAATTTTCCCTGCACTACTATTTTGGACAGGACATATGCTCTATACGCATCAAGATAAGGTGCTAGTCTTTGTTCGACAATATATAAAGTAACTACTATGACTCTAAATAGTGAACTTGGCCTTACACATACCCATGAACAGACGCGGGCTGTCCCTTGGCAGAGCCTAGATACACTTTCTGCTACGGAAAAAGGTCGGTTGAAGGAAAAGATTGCAAGTAATCAACATAAAATTGTGATTGCTATCCATCCTTTTTATGATGAAACTGAGCGGTTAAGAGAGCAAAAAGAGGATGTTGATACGTATGCAATTTTTCGAATCAAGTATATTGAAAGAGCTTCCCAAGCAGGTTGGTCAGTTATAATTTTTGAAGATCACAAAGTACTTGCAAATGATCCCACAAGAAATGCACTCTATGGCAAACTTTTGCAAAATGATTCAGTATTTGTGGTTCCAACGTTGGAAGCACATCCTGCTCCAATGACACCTGAATTATTTATAGCAGAAAAAGTATATCAACTAATTTTTACTAGATATAATGACATTCAGAATTGGAGTGTATCTGATTGGGAAGATTTCCATGCCCTGCAGAAAGCGGCTGGATTGCCAAAAACTATTATTAATTTGGTTAACAATAAAGCTACCTATTGGCAGGTGCTCAATGTTCGCAATGATTTCTTGAAAGCCTTTGAGATTTTAACAGAAAAATCCTGGGAAAAAATGAGTACTACATTGCAAGATCTGTCGGTAAAATCAATTAAAATGGGCGGATCGAGGTATGAAAGTTTTGATCTAGTATCGGGAAAGTCTGCAGGATGTTTAGCATATGCTGCGAACTCATTGCATACACGTAACTTTAGAATTCATCTCAGTACTTATTTCTCTTCGCCTGTTAAACCTAGTCAGGAAGTTAAACAATTTTTAAGAAAATGACAGCTTAAATAATTTCATCCATCCTGTGCTAGTCACATGCGTGGACTGGCTTACCAATCGCGACGAGTACACCGGCGATGTCACTACTTGCAAGTTTTTTCTTATTGGCATCGTAGGCATCAATTCTGAAGAAGAAGTTCTTGCAGCTTGCCTTATCAAGTGTAATAGAAGTCTTGGAAGTACTTTCTTCTTCTTTGAATGAATTGGATGGTTTGTCTTTGGCCATCATGACTTTATATGTTTTTGCACCAGGATATGCATTCCACTTCACAACAACTTTACTATCTTTTGGTGATGTAACAGTTAGTCCAGTTACTTTATCAGTCACCGGTGGTGTTGGTGTAGGTTGTGTCGAAGGCACCGGAGTACTTGAAGGTTTTGGTGTGATTGTAGGTTTGGGACTACCAGTAGGCTGCGGAGTACTACTTGGGTTTGGAGTTGGAGTAGGTTTTACTGTTGGAGACGGTGTCCCTGGAGGTGTGATTGTTCCGCCCGTACAGACTCCGTCATGGCAGACAGTAGCCTTGAAAACAACAACTTCCGCATATGGAATTGAACCACTACAGTTTTCTTTGACATGTCCAACTGAAGCATAGGTACATGATGCTTGGACATACGAACCTGCCTTAAAGTATGCTCCCTTGTATGCTTTCTTGAGTATTGCTTCACTACCATTCTTCATAACGCGCTGGCCATTGTAGGTAAATTTTGTTTCACCATTTGCCACATCAAAACCCACTTTGAAACGGGTGCCAAGCTGGTAATTATCTGTGAGTAGTACATCATTGGCATCTCCATCTGCATTTACATACAGCTTGGTATTGCCAGAGGTTCCTTGCTTAGGAGCTTCAACACGAAAGACCACAACATCATCACCTGCATCATGAATTTGACCCACCACGACATGCGGTTTGGCCACAGGCAGCTTTATCACAGCTTGTTCTATTTCCATACTATGTGTGCCACTAGTTGATGACCAAGCGGCTTCATCTTTACCATTATTGGTCATTTCTCTGAGTTCACTTCGGCTATAATTTGACCCACAAGTATGCGCTCCATTGGTGGGCGCAACAAATGCTATCCCATTTTTTTCAGTATTGAGTTTGAAATACAACGAATTCGCATAGGTTCTTAAGTCAGGCTGCTTAATTTCCACAGGAGGATACGTACCGTCATCGCACTTTTCCTTTGTCGTATTTTGATCGGGGATAGTGAGCTTCCAGTTGGTGAGATCAAATACGTCACCTGGATAAACCACTTCTGCCACTTGAGCATCAGCACTTCCAAATAGATTGGTAGTTTTGAGAGCATTTGCGAGTACATACGTCATTGTTGCGCCAACAAGGACAAGTGAAATAGCTACAACATTAAGCATTTTTGTACTGATTTTTGGTTTTTTCGCCACAGTGTTTTTTCTCATACCTCTCCACTCTACCTGAAAGAGAACTGATTGCTCAAGCAGCAAAATATCTTATATTGTGAAATCCTCAGCTGATTCTTCTTGGACAGCATCAGACCCTGCTTCAACTGCTTGAAGTCCAGCAAGTGGATTTTCCAAGAGTATAGCTGCTATCAGTGCCATACGTACTGAAAGTCCTGCAGACATTTGTTCTTTTAAGTAGAGAGCCCGGGGGTCTTTGTCCACTCTTCTCTCAATTTCACCCAATCTTGGTAATGGATGCATAAATACGGTGTCTCCTGAAAATTGTCCTGCAACCTCAGGTGTGAGAATAAACAGATCCCTGACTGCATCATAGAGGTCAAGCTGACCTTCTTTTACAAACCACTCTCTTTGAATTCGTGTCCAGTACACAACATCTGCACCTTCTAATCCTTCTAGGTTCTTTTGCTGCACAACTTCTACTTTACCTTCTAACTTTGCAAGAACATCTGGAGTCATTTCCAAACCCTTTGGTGCCACAAATGTGATCCTATTGCCCTCTCCCACATTAGCGAGCAGTTGGGCAAGTGATTTAACTGTTCGGCCAAACTTCATATCACCAACCATCACAATATGTAGGTGATCCAGTCTGTCAAAACGATTGTAGATAGTGTAAGCATCGAGCAGTGCTTGGGTGGGATGTTCTTCAGTACCAGCCCCAGCATTGACAGCTTTTGTGCCAGTTTCATGTGCATCAAGTTCTGCTGCAATTAATTTACTTGAGTTATTCTCAGGATGACGTTGCACAATCAAATTTGCACCCCAAGATTGACTGGCGGTCATCGCACTATCGGTGAGGTTTTCGCCTTTGGCTACAGAACTATAGTGCTCCATATCATGCACATCAATTACTGTTGCGCCTAATCCTCGTGCTGCTGAAACAAAAGAACCAAACGTACGTGAACTTTGTTGATAAAACATCACTGCGACAGTATAGGTTTCCAGCATTTTTTTAAGTGCTGGGTCATGTGCTTTCCTCATCTCCGTCAGTTTTGTTGCGAGCGCAAATAAATATTGCAACTGTTCCATTTGTTGGATCTGCGCGATCTCAATGAAATGATTATTATAAAATGTATTTTGCTCCTGCACTGCTGGCATGAGAGTCCTTTCTGGATATTTTTATATATGGTTTGAGGTTTTCACAAATGGGCAAAAAAAAACCGCCGAGGCGGGGGTGAAAATAAGTATGTACTCTCAAGAGGTTGAGAGTCTTTTCAAATCGAATGGGCAAAAAAAAACTAGCGACTGGCACTAGAGTCTAGATTGTAGTACCACCTTTTGTGGTTTACAAGTGAGCAAAACTGTCAGTCACTGATGGTGAATCGCTGTTCTTGCTAGCATCAGAATTTAATATCTCTGATGCAGAAGCAGTTCTGTCTGATCAGGTTGATGAGCTCATTAGCCAGCTTCGTAGCTAGCCTCTGAAAGCTCAACCACTTCCTAGTAGGTAGCACAACGCTATCTACTAGGAAGATTTTTTTTAATTTATTTCTGATTTTGATTTGTGTAGCAGTGAAAGAATTGTTGCAGTCGTGAGGATGACCGTGATCACAACTAGACTGGCCAGTGGTTCAATATGAAATTCAAAGATCATTTTGGCAGCAATAAAAAGCAGCACTGCCCCAAGACCATACTTTAGATATTCAAGTTTACTTAAGAAGTCACTGACAACGAAAAAGAGTGCGCGCAGTCCAAAAACAGCAAATAGATTGGAACTTGCTGCCACAAAGGATGAGGTATTAAGTGCCACAACAACAGGGACACTATCCAGCGCGAACACTATATCGGTGAGCTCAATAGTCAGTAGTGCAACTATAAAAATAGCTTGTGCAGTTTTAAGATTTGGATTTACTTTTTTCAAAATCCACCGGGCAATACTGACCATTTTATCTTTATCAGGATCAAAGTGCGCATCTTCACCAGAAAAATATACTTTCTTTTTCTTGAGGTCAAACTTTAAACCAACAATTTTAACAGCACCCCAAAGCAAGAAAAAGCCTAAGATAACTGTCAAAAACTCAAAGCGGTGCATTAGGTTGAGTCCGCCGAAAATAAAGATTCCTCTAAAAATAATGGCACCAATAATTCCCCAAGTCAGCAGTCGATGCCAGTCATCCTTAGGAATCTGCATGCCTGTTAAAATTGCAAGCCATACCGCAATATTATCAACACTCATCCCCTTCTCTAAGATAAAAGAAGCATAGTACTGTGAAGCTGCTAGGTTACCTTCAGCAAATAACACGAAAATACCAAACAAAAGTCCCGAGCCCACCCAAAAAATACTCCATTTGACTGAGGAGGCCAAATTCATCGCATGCTCGTGGTGCTTTTTATCTTGATGTCCGTAAAAATCGATACAAAACAAAATAAAGGCAGCTAAGACTAAGGTTTCCCATTTGAATGCATCTAAAAGTTCTGGCAACGACATAGATCGAATATTATAAATGACTGAGCGGAAAATTGTAGCGCTGTAAATTGTGAATGTATCTCAGATCATCTTTCAGCAAAACGTAAGAAGGCCCATTTTTTAGGTGAGCCTTACAGTCTTGCACTATAATGTTTTAACTACATTGATAGTTTGGATCAAATACCTTCTGGGCTGTACAGGTAAGGTCACCAGCATCGATCATGGTGTCTTTGGTAAAGTCTCGGCTTTTTCTAGTTGAAGTGCAGCAACAGGTTGCTTGTTTTTCACAGCAGGAAGTTGCCACGCATGCTCCAGAACCGCTTTAACTTCCAAAAGTACCAGAAGAACCAACTCAGAGTCTATGACTCGTAAAACTGGTTGTAGTTCGTTGCCTGTAGAAAGTGCTGACCACTCAATATCATACTCAGTAAATTGAGTAAGACCGTTACTGTCTGCCTTGTTCATGAAAAGATTCATTACAGCAGGAGAAGGTATAATTCTCTGCTTGGGTACAAGTGTGTCAGGAAAAGCATCCATGCATGCTTGGTATGCAGCTTCCCAGCCACCAGAAGTATCAATAAGGATATGGAGATACGAAATCAAATTTGCTGCAACTGAATGCATCGTCGACTCTTTGCTTCTGCGAAAATCAATAGCTTGTGGTGTTAATCTTGACTGTTTTACTCTGCAGTATGACATGTATCCCTCCTTGGTTTGTGAGTTGCACAGTATTGCACAGCAATAAAAAATATTTGATCGTAGAGTCACTTGAAGCCTATTGTGTAGAATTGCGCGAGAACGACCACTTAATCATTTGATATTTATAAATGTAGCTGTTATAAGCAATCTATACTTGAAAGGAATTCATGCAAAAGGAAGTATTTGCTCCAACTGGAATTGGTAAAGTGATTTCCGAAGTAGAATCACAGTAATAATAGAGATCTAGTGTGTCTCAACTTTTAAGTTTTGATAGTAGCTGCTGTGCGCTGCTTTGTATATGCTGCAAAAACTTCTTGAGCGGCAGCTGCAATTTCTGGAGGCTGTCCCTTGATCCAAATCCGCTCTAAACCTTCTTCACCATCAGCACTAATGCGCAGTAGTACAAAAAGAACAGTTAAAACCGCTGATCTTTCTTCCTCTGTTTTTGAGTGATAATAGGTGCGCAGAAACTCAAAAAATGTGCTCGCACCTGAGAGAGGTACCTGACCCGATTTAGTTTTCTCCGCCACAAAAACATCGATTTGAGTTTGGCCTGCTAACAGCAAGACTATCAACCGATGTGCACCATCCACCAGAGAGTATGTCTCTTGTGATTTAGTAACAATGAGGACGGGATTGCCAACTACGCCCGCAGGTCTAAATTCGTTTAATCCTTCTGGATCATCATCTATGTGTTGTTCAAAATACGCTCGTAAATACTCAGCAAACTTGACTGCGCTGCCAACGATCTCTGGTGAATTTATTAGTGCATCAATATGAGGCTTGATACCTGTTAAGGTAATCTGATCTGCGTTGAGAGTAGTTCGGCTCCAAGAATTACCTTCACTACTCATTAGCCAAAACAGGCCATTAAGACGAACAGTGAAAGCTGTTGCTTTCAGCCATTTCCAAATTTCTTGAGTATCAAATCTTTTTGTGCCTTCTAGGAATGCTTCAAATGTACCCACCGTAGGAAAAGCGCGATGCATTTCTGTAGCGATGTATATCTCTATCACAGAACGCACTTTCACCGGTAGCCGTATTTCAGGCGTCGGAGTATGGTTTTCGGTTTTTACCATGTGTGTATTATAGCATTCCGCTGAATTCTAATGCGAATCGCAACCCCCTCGTGATTGTAAGTATCTCACAAAGACTTCTTTTGGTGTGGAATAATTGAGACACTTGCGTGGACGATCATTCATTTCTTTAACCATGGCATCAAGTT
>JBILGT010000003.1:0-93412 GCA_044350895.1 Limisphaerales bacterium | reverse complement strand
TGTTTACACCACTTTTTTTCATACAATACCTACAATTTAGAACTTTTAGAGTGCTAATTATCTCACTTTTTACCTATTATTCAATGTATTTTAACTGAAAAACCAACGCGTTTTTTCTATTAACTCCAAGTTTTCGTTGACAGCTTAGGACTTCCTGGCAGGACCCCAAGCGAGTGCGGCAGAACCGAACCCATGCAGGTCATTTTAGGCGGATTGACAACCCTGCCAGGAACCGGCGTGACCCGCAAGATGGCCATCGAAACAACGTTCGTGTCTACTGCTGCGTTTCGAGCCTGCATGGCGGACTATCATTTCCTCCCACTTGGGGATTTGATTGCTTTGCCTGCTTACGAAAAGGTGCGGGAAGACATGCGGACGTCGGGCAACAATTCGTGGGAGCAGATGACAAATTGGACAATCTTGCGCCCATCACCCGAACTGATTTACGTCATTTCCTGGGTTGGAGCCGCAGGTGCGGCCACCTACACCGTTTCAGAATATTATCTGAAAGCGGGTGGAGGGTTCGCGTTAAGGGCTGCAAATTCGTTCCTCATCGTGCCCCGCAAATTTATCGAATGCGCGGGCATTGATCAAAGGCTTTGTACTGTGACCATCCAGTAGGTAACGACGATCTAGTTAAGTTTTAGAGCACGTGGCTGGCAGGAGGTGAAATACCCTTCTGCCAGTCAGATCGTCAAATTTCCACAAAAAAAGCATCCTCTTAGATGCCTCTCAAATTCATTTGTACAATTTTCTCTTTACAACTTCTCCACCATTTTCGTAATAAACCCATCTTTTCCACCCGCAAAACCAAAATCAAACTGATCAAAATCCTCTTTTTCTAGCCATGTGAACTCATAATGCTCATCACTCATCGCCACAGAATACTCCAAAAAATCATCAGGCAACACAATTTTCCATCCCAACACCACAGAATACATTTGCTTGGCAGCATCAAAATATGTGCCAATATACACATTTTCTTTAACATCATCTTCAGAAATTTCAATTCCCGTCTCTTCTTCCACTTCCCGCACGAGATCTGCTTTGTGTGGATCTTGGAGTGTTTCACTCGTTTGTGGCCACTCAGAATTGCCACCTGGCAGATCCCATTGATCAGGACGAGTCGCACTGTCTGGAGAGCGACGCATAATCAAAAACTTGCCGTTATGAACTAACAAAACTTTTTGGAGTAATTTGACGTTTTTAGTGAGTTGATGTGGCAGTGTTTCCATACGTTCAGGACTTAAATTCTTTGTAGCCAGTTTTTTCGAGCTCTGTGACCAGTTCTTTGCCACCAGATTGGGCAATCTGCCCCTCAATCATGACATGGACAAATCCTGGTTGCAAGTACTCGAGGATACGATTGTAGTGCGTAATAACAAGAATGCCAGTTCCAGATTTTTCCACAATTTTCTTGACGTTGCGCGCTACTTTTTTGATGGCATCAATATCAAGTCCTGAGTCAGTTTCATCCAAAATCGCAAACTTTGGTTCGAGCACACCCATCTGCAAAATCTCAAGCTGTTTCTTTTCTCCCCCACTAAATCCTTCGTTCAATCCTCTACTCAAAAATGCTGCATCAACTTCAAACTCTGCCGCCATTTCTTGGAGATATTTTCTGAAATCAATTGCTTTTTTAAACAATCGTTCTGGTTCATTGGCAAATCGGGCATTATGCACATGACGTAAAAAGTTCTGCACACTCACACCCGGAATTTCTACCGGGTATTGAAAGGCCAAAAACAAGCCATGACGGGCACGTTCGTCTGGTGAGAGCTCCAAAAGTTCTGCTCCATCAATTGAAATACTGGTAGCAAACTTCTCTGGCTCAACAATTTCATAGGATGGATGACCTGCAAGTGTACTGGCAAGGGTGCTTTTTCCCGAGCCATTTGGACCCATGATGGCGTGAATTTCACTACTCTGCACACTCAAGGAAATACCGTGCAGAATTTCCTTTTCAGCAATGCGCGCGTGGAGGTTTTTTATTTTGAGAACTGACATATCGTGGTTATTGTACCAGATGTACTTTATTCACAGCAGCTGAAATGCGTAGCCAATTTCTTTCCTTATATTCTCTCTCGTCTCAATTCCAGCAATTGCATCTTCTCCAAACCACTGAATCCCATCAGTTTCGACGGTATCTTCCACAAAATCTACACCTGCCACGGGCTTCACCAAGTACAAAAACCCCAGGTGCTGTTCACACCCGCGCTGCCATTTGGGATGGAGCTCATAGTTGTCGGGATTTTTTTCTCGAGCTGCAAAATTTTCTGGACATACCCAGTGTACGTTGGAAAGGATTGGCGATGGGAGGTATGTTGAGTCGGTGTCTGTCAGTAAGCCACGAGGATCATAAGCCACCACTTTTACCCCAGTCTCCTCAAAAAATTCTCGTTCTGCTGCTTGGTGTGGAAGCTCTGCACCTTCTATATGACCACCGGGATTAAGCCAAATTCCCAGTTTTTTGTGCTTAACCAATAACACTTTTCTCTCGTGAATTAAAATACCAGCAGCGGTGTAACAGATTTTTGGTTGCATCTTAGTGCATTCTACAGCAGACTCATCTGCACACCAGCATCTTTACTTGCTGTAAATGAGAAATCAACATCGCACTCAATTAAGCGATTCCATTTATTTCGAAACTTCACTTTTCCTTTATTCAATCCATAGTCATAGACATCACGCGTCACCGCCACATCTTGTAGACAGTAACTAGAAAGTGCCTCCCAGTTCTTGGCATGGTAGTACTTGATAGCATCAAGACCATCGCCAGTTTTTCCAATCCCGAGCGTTTCTTTGGCCACGGCATCAAGTCCAATCCGATGTCCCACACTTTTCTTGATGCGTTGCATCACATCGAGCGTTGGTATGGCTGTAATATCACCTTTGTAGTAGGGCAAAAATGTCTGCATATCAAAGTCATCAATATTGAATCCAATGACAACATCGGCTTTTTCAAGTAAAGGAAACAGTTGTGGCAAATCATCCTCAAAAAATGATTTCATCTCACCTTTGCCCGAATAGCCATCACGAGCACAGACACCCACAAATGAAATCCCTAAGCGGTCTGGAAAAAATCCGCCCACTTCTTCAAAGGTTTTTTTGGTTTCCACGTCAAGTATAAGCTGCAACATTTTTTCTTTCTCAAATGGATTGATTCTACACAGCTACCGCTGCATATCGTCGTTCAACTTCTTGCCAGTTCACAATACTCCAGAATGCGCTGATGTATTCAGGTCGTTTGTTCTGATATTTCAAATAATATGCATGCTCCCAAACATCGAGTCCAAGAATAGGAGTATCACCAGTCATGTATGGAGAATCTTGATTTGGCAATGAATAGACAGCCAGTTTTTTCTCAGGAGTGACAACTAGCCATGCCCAGCCTGAACCAAATTGATTGGTGGCAGCTTGATTGAACTTTTCAGTAAATGTTTCAAAATTGCCGAATGCTTCATTCAATTTTTCTGCAAGAGTGCCAGCAGGTTGTGCTGATCCTTGTGGACCGATGATTGTCCAGAATAACGAGTGATTAGCATGTCCGCCACCATGATTGCGGACTGCTGTTTTGGCAGATTCTGGCACTGTATCAATTTTTTGGAGGAGTTCAGTCACGTCCATATTGGCAAATTCAGGATGATCTTGCAGTGCTGCATTCAGCTTATCAACATACGTCTGGTGATGCTTTGAGTGGTGAATCTCCATTGTTTTTGCATCGATATATGGTTCCACCGCACTATATTCAAAAGTGAGCTTTGGTAAAGTAAACATAACGTGCCTTTCTGAGCAGGTGCAAACAAAGTGAGTAATTGTAGTACTTACAATAACAAAAAAATCTATTTGAGCAATCCTAACAAATCACGAAACATCCTCAGGATTTATCTCGTTCTCCCGCTTCACTTGCAATTCGTGAGAGCTCCAATATGCGATCTCGACCAATTGTCGTGCAGAATTCTAAACATGCTTTTTCGTTAAACACAGGATTACCTGTAGCAGGTAGTGGTGGTAAAAATTGTTCCATCGCCATAAATCCAGTAGCACCACTCTCTAGAGCAGTTCTCAAGTGTTCTTTAAATGTTTCATAGGGTGTGTCGCGTGCGGTTATGATCCAGGGAATATCAAGTTCTGCCGTGACCGTTACGGCACCCAACGCTGTCATTGGATATTCAAGCGCAAGTAGTGAACATGAATTTCTCAGCTCTTGAATAGCAGTCAATTGGAGGTCTGAAAAGCGTTGTTTATACTCGAGTTCAGTGCCTTCAATGTATATGACGAGCTCAAGTAGAAGATCTATGCCTTCATGCTGGCAGTAGTCAAAAAGCTCAGCTACAATTTGCTTTTTGGTGGCTGCTTCCTTTTCTTCTGGGTTATACATCAGCTCAAGTTTGGCTACTCCATAATTATTTCGCACTGCTTCTACACCCCACTGTGAAACAAGGATTGGTACAGACAGCGGATCAGCATCAAAGAGTCTTCGCTCCAGTGAAAAAAGTGTCCCCACTAACGGTGAAACTTCTCCCAATGCATCAAACCCCAGTTCTGGAGCAATTACTACACCGGTGGCGGCAGGCGAATACAGTTGCATCATCTCATTCAACTGTTGCGTGAAAATAACTTTTTCTTGCGGATTATGGATATTTAAGCCAAGGTGATCTGCAATTGGTACTACCTGATCAAAGGCTAGTACCACCGCCACGTCATTTTGATCGCGTATTCCCGATATCTTCATGTGCTCAGTATACCCAGTATCAAGTGAACATGAAAGATTGATTGTTGCTACACAAAAAAAAGTGTAGAATACATTCTATATACAATTTCCCTATAAATTATGCAAGAAACCTCAACTGATCAATCAGTAACAACTACAGTAAACAGTACATCTGCTGCTCCACAATCTTCTGAAAAAACCCGACATGTTTCTGGTGCAGGATTTTCTTCAATTTCAGATCTGTTCATTGAAAGCTGGCATCGCATGACGAGTGGTGCACTCAATGCAGTGTTACTCTCTTTAATCTCCTTTGCAGTTTCGTTTGTGCTATTTGCACTAGCTTTTGGCGCACTGTTTGGTCTTACAGCAAGCTCTACAAATATCAGTGAACTTTTTAAGAATCTTTCTGAGCAAGGACCTGCAGCACTTACTGTACTCGGCCCAGGTTTCTTTGCTGGAATCGTTATCGTGGCAGGAATTTTAGTAATCATATCGACTGTAATTGGATCAATTTTTACTGCGGCTATGATTCTGGCTTTCGCTCGTGCCGGTGAAAAACCGAGCATCGGTTCACTGCTCAAAGCTGGACTTGGTGTCTCTGGTTGGTTGATACTGTATAGCCTGCTTTCAGGATTTTTAAGTTTTGGTGGCTTCTGGTTCTTCATGGTGCCCTCAATTTTGATGGGTATATTCTTCATGTTCGGTATGTACGAAGTTGTAATTGATAAGAAAACACCAATTGCTGCCTTAAAATCGAGTCTTAACACTGTAGCTGAGAACTTTGGCGCTATTTTAGGAAGAATTTTGCTATTCTTTGTTATTAATGTTGCAATTTCGTTCGTGCTTCCATCAATATTTAATTCTATCAACGAAAGTGTTGGTGCAGCCTACTCATTCATCAACATGATATTTTCAATTGTCTTGGGTTGGTTCGGTGTGGCCTATATGCTGACACTCTACAAACAAGCAAAAGCTGCAACACCAGCAACTGCAAATAGAAATGGACTTTTCTGGACACTGATTTCATTGTCTCTCATCGGCTGGCTTATCTTCTTAGTCATGAGTTCATTCCTCATGAGGATGCTACCAAAACTTATGGAGCAGTTTCCAAAAGATCCAAGTAAATACGGAGCCATGTCTGACTCTGATATGAGCGGCACGCTTAATCTCGCCCAAACTGATACGGTGCCATCAAACTGTGGCTTTACAGTCAATCTCCCACAGACTTCTTCAGATGAGAAACCACCTCGATTTTGGATCTATGAGGAGCGACAACTTGCAGCAGATAGTTTTCGCGGACTTGCACCAGCTGCACAGCTCAAAGGTGGAGCACTGGGCGCGATCATCTCATTTAAAACAAATGCAGATCGCCTACGTGATGAGGGTACTTTCAACCTAGGTCACACTGGATACAATATATTTTGTATCGATAACACTAAAAAGCTTGACCTTGATGGTTTTGTAAAACAAGCCCAAACCACTTCCAAGAAAACCGTTACCCTGAATGGTGACAAGCAGATGTGGGGTGAACTTGAAGTACAGTCTGTGTATGTTGAAGGCCTCAGTAATGGTGACTTTTACAAGGAACCTGTCTACATGGCAGTCACACCGGTCACACCTTCAAAGTTGATGGTCATTATTCCTTGGGGAATTGATCCTGATGATGAAATGGCTAGTCAAGTAAACCAAGATAAGGCACTTATTACGAACTCTATTAAGTTCCCAACTGGTGCCATGATGCAGGAAATTCCTCAGCCATAATTTTATATATTTGAATACTAAAAAGGCTCTCTTTTCAGAGAGCCTTTTTTGATTTCTATTGCTAGAGAATGATTAGTAGCGTCTGCCACCTCGGTCACCGCCTCGGCCTCCGCGATCTCCACCGCGTCCTCCGCCACCATAACCACCTCGATCGCCACCTCTGTCACCACCACGGAATGGGGCGCGAGCTGGACGATTTGCGCGTGCTTCAGCCTCTTGCTCAGCTGATAACATACTTAAACCAATCTTGCCGTCATCTTTAATCTCACTGAGACGAACATGTACTTGATCACCAACTTGCACCATTTGTGATGCATCTTGGACGAACTCAGTTGACATGTTTGAAACGTGGACTAAGCCTTCACGACCTGGTAAGTACTCAACGAAAGCACCGTATGCTTCAACGCGAGTAACTTCTCCATCAAACTCTTCACCAATCTCAACAGCACGGAACATAGAAGTAATTGCTGTCTTGGCTGCGGTAATCTGCACCTGATCTGATGATGAAATGGTGACGATACCTTTTTGGTTCTCAGCATCTTCATCAACATCAATTTGTGCACCATAGCGTTCAATCATTCCTTTAATGTTCTTGCCGCCTGGACCGATCAACTCACCAATTTTATCAATTGGAATTGTGACCTGTTCAATCTTTGGAGCATATTGTGAAAGTTGTTTGCGTGGCTCAGGAATTGCTGCAAGCATCTTACTTAAGATATGCAAACGACCAGCTTTAGCTTGATCAAGTGCTTGCTCTAAAATAGGACGTGGCACACCTTTCAACTTGATGTCCATTTGAATTGCAGTGATACCTTCTGTGGTACCAGCTACTTTAAAGTCCATATCACCAATGTGATCTTCAAGACCTTGAATATCTGAAAGGACAACATAGGTTTCTCCATCACTCATCAGTCCCATTGCAATACCTGCAACTGGGCGTTTGATTGGGACACCTGCAGCCATCAGAGACATGGTTGATCCACAGACTGATGCCTGTGAAGTTGAACCATTGGAACTCATGATTTCAGATACAACGTGAATTGCGTATGGGAATTCCTCTTGTGAAGGAATCATTGGCCAGAGCGCGCGCTCAGCTAATGCACCATGTCCAATTTCGCGACGTTTTGGCATTCCAAAGCGACCAGCTTCACCAGAAGCGTATGGAGGCATGTTGTAATGATGCATGTAGTGACGAACTTCTTCACCCTCAATACTCTCGATCAATTGACCAAGATTTGGTGCGCCAAGAGTTGTAATGGTGACAGCTTGTGTAGCACCACGTTTGAACATGGCTGAACCATGAGTGCGTGGGAATACATCAACTTCACACCAAATTGGGCGGATTTCATCTGTTTTACGACCATCTGGACGATTCTTCTCTTTGATGATCATTTCACGACCAATTTTTTTGGTGAGTGAGTAAACAGCACCTGAGATTTCACCTTCAGTGACTTTTGCTTTTTCGTCTTCAACACCCTCGTTAAACTTGGCAACGATTTCTTTAATAAGTTCAGAAGCACCACTCTCTTCAAGGCGGCCTTCTTTTTCAACAACCACACGAAGTTGCTGTGCATAGCCTTCAAGAACTCGAGTTTTGAGGGCATCAGATTTTGCTTCAGCTTCAGCATCAATTTCCACAAGTGTTTTCTTTGGCTTACCAACTTCAGCAACCATTGCAGTGATATCGTCACAAACACCTGCAAAAATTTCTTGAGCTTTAGTGAGTGCTTCTACCATTATGGCTTCAGAAACTTCATCAGCTCCAGCTTCCACCATAACAACACTGTTTGCAGTTCCAGAGACGATTAAGTCCATGTCACTTTTTTCTTGTTCAGTGACTGTTGGGTTGATCATGAATTCATTGGTGGATTTTTGATATCCCATTCTGATACCAGCGAGTGGACCATCAAAAGGAATGTCTGAAATACTCAAACCAATTGCACCACCAAGGAGTGCCAACATATCTGGCTCGTTTTCACCATCATAAGAAAACACTGTTGAGATAACTTGTACTTCATTAGTAATACCATCAGGGAACATTGGGCGAAGTGAGCGGTCTACAACACGGCCCTTGAGGATTGCATCGTCACTTGGACGACCATCACGTTTTACCCAACGTGAACCTTTAATAATGCCACTGGCAAATAATTTCTCAGCATATTCAACAGAAAGTGGAAAATAACCTAAGTTAACTTTGCGACCCAAAGCAACAGTGGTGTGCACCACAGTGTCACCAGAACGTGTGATAACTGCTGCAGAAGCTTGCTCGGTATATTTACCGACTTCGACAGACACGATCTTATCACCGACCTTGATGTCTTTTTTATACGTATTAGGATACAGAGGATATGACATATCCAACTCCTTTGAATTAATTGGGAAAAGTGGTTGAGTATTCTGGAGAAAAGACACTAAGTCACTGAACTATTACGTCAGGCAGTATCGTCTCTCTCGAATCCTCTTCAATCCACTCGTCCATTTGTACTGGAACTATTGTACCACAGGATCAAGGACAGTTTCTCGAGTGATGACACTTGCATCTGTTCCTATGGCCTGAACTTCATAAATATTTCCCCAACCGCCCCAGGAATCATCAGGATCATCATATTGAACTCGCAACTGCTTGGCAGTAACTGGTGTGAACGTGAGTATATGAGCGAGTGACATAGTTTTTTTGGTTAGAGTTTGTGTCCCGAGGAGTTGCCAATAACCTATGTTTTCATCATAAATCCAAAAACTTAGCATAACTTGATTATCATATGCTTCCTTTGAATCCCAATCTGCTTTATAGCGGATTTGTGAAAGTTCAATTGGTTTATCAAACTGATATGTTATATAGGAAAAATATGGCGTGCTATCGGTAGTTGTGCGCCAGTTTGTCACCCAATCAGCATCAATTGTATTTTCAGGAATGTATTTGTCTTGATAATCCTTATAGACAACTTGTCCACGATTTTCAATTATTTGTGACAGTGGTGAAAGATTTTTGAGACCAGCTGGGAGTTTGGGTACAGCTTGAGCTGGATTAAATGAAGTACTTTGCAGTTTTGCAATTGGCATGAAGTTACGCGCAATTGGAATAAAAAAGTCTTGGTATACCACTGGTTGTGTTGCTAGTTCGGGTGTAGCAAAGGGAATTGGAGTACTTACTGGTACAGAAACATGCCCGACCACTGTACTCTTTTGATCGCTGAGACCTGGCCAATATTTGTAGACAGCAATGAAAACGACAATTCCAATCACCGAAATTGCAACATTTTTTGCAATTGATTCTTCAGAACTTGATAAAGAATTTTGAGAATCCATACACTGCTTATCGTAGCATATTTGAAAATTACTTACTTAAACCAAGACGGTCAATAAGTGCTCGGTATCGCTCTTCACTTCTCTCTAATAAGAAGTTCAGTAAGCGGCGACGCTTGGCAACTTGCTTTAAGAGACCACGTCGTGAGTGATCGTCTTTTTTGTGTTGCTTTAAGTGAGAAGTTAATTCTTGAATTGAGGCGGTCAATAAAGCAATTTGAACTTCAGGAGAACCTGTGTCTCCCTCGAACAATTGGTAGTCTTTAATGATTTGGCCTTTTTGAACTTTAGTTAATGCCATATGGTATCCTTTCGTTTTCCTTTATCCCGCGAAGTCATTGTTTGCCCATATGACCAGCAGGTAAAGTAACCATTTAATTTATATAAGATTGGTATTATACCACGGCATCAAGAGCAATCTTGTATGCAATGATAATATCACCAACTTTAAAATCAAGTTTTCTATTTTTAAAGGTTAAGCCACCTTCATTTTTTGCTTTAATATTGTCAATTTCTTGCTTACCGTGCATCATACTTTTGATAACTGGATTCATGATGATTTCATCACCACGCTTGAGGTGCAGCAGATCAATTTTACGAATTTCGCCAGTTTTGACTTTGATACCAGCAATTCGCTCTCCGCGCATTTCAAACACTTGCATCACTTCGGCTTCACCTGTCACCACTTCATCAATAGTGCTGTCCATCAACTTCAACATTTGCTTTTGTAAGTCTTCAATGAGGTGGTAAATTACGTCATACGAAATAATCTTAACGGCAACTTTTTTGGCATTTTGCTTAATACCATTTGGGACCTTGATATGAAAGGCAATAATTACTGAGTCAGTAGCTTCAGCGAGTTCAATATCACTTTCTGTAACTTGTCCCAGACCTGAACCCACAAGCTCTACATTATCCATATCTAATGTCTGAGTGATTGCTTCGAGAGTTCCAGAGACGTCTGCTTTTATCAAAAGTTTAAGTTTCTGTTTATCTTCTAGCATTGCTCCAAAATCAAAGTCACCGAACTCTGCTTCTGGTTCTACTGCATCTGCTTCCACTTCTTCTTCAGCCTCATAGGTAGCATTTGCATCTCGAACAATTTCACCAACCACTGGCACTGTTTTAAATCCAATGATTTCAGCTGGTGAACCAGGTAAAACTTTTTGTAACTGTTCAGCTTTTTCATTGGTGAGCAAACGGATTCGACCATCAGCACTCTCGGTATAAATATCCTGGCGAGCTTGAAGCGTACCTTGTTGGACAATTACACTTGCAACAGTTCCACGTCGTTGATCAAGAGATGATTCAATTACTGCAGCAAGAAGTGGTGCTTCTGGATCTGCTTTGTAGTCATTCAACTCTGCCATCACCACTAAGTTTTCAAGCAGCGTATCAATGCCTTGACCAGTCTTTGCTGAAATCTCAATTGCATCGATATCTCCACCAAATCCTTGGACAGCGATACCGTGTTCTACAAGTTGTGATTTGACGAGTGTTGGATCAGCATTAGGTACATCCATTTTGTTAATAGCCACAACAATTGGGACCTTGGCTTCTTGAATGTGGCGAATTGACTCAATCGTTTGAGGTTTCACGCCATCGTCAGCCGCAACAACCAGAATAATAATGTCAGTAACTTTGGCACCACGTTGACGCATTTTATTAAAAGCAGCATGACCTGGAGTATCAATAAAAGTCAGTTTATGACCCTGAAACTCAGCTTGGTATGCACCAATGTGCTGTGTAATACCACCAGCTTCACGAGCGGTAACTCGAGTCTTGCGAATGTAATCCAACAATGAAGTCTTGCCATGATCGACATGACCCATGATGGTAATAACTGGTGGTCTTTTTTGTAGTGCCATACTGCTTATTCAGCTTTCTCTGTAAATTCTTTCTTTTCACGTTTAAATCGAGGTTCTTCATTTGCCATTTCAACTTCAAAGACGGTAACTCGATCTCCCAAGATTTTTTGTTGATCTTCAGTCATTTCAAACTGCATCCACTTATCTTTAAATCTAGCAAGATCAGAGAGTGTCGTTAATTTGTGTTCAATCAATTGTTGACGAACCTCAGGTGCGAGCCCGGTAAATGTATCAATTTCATACTCTTCCAAACCAGTTGTTGTTGATTCAACGGTACCACCAGCAGATTTAACAGTGATTTTAAGACCTGTCAACTTTGAAGCTAGGCGGACATTTTGACCACCACGTCCGATGACGAGTGACAGCTGATCATCTGGTGCCGTAACAGTTGCCAGATTGGTGAGTTTATCAATGTCGATTTTTAAGTTTTCAGCAGGAGCAAGAGCACCTTGTAACAGTAATCTTGGATCTTCTGAGAATGGAATAATGTCCAAGCGCTCATTGTTGAGTTCTCGGATAACTTCTTGAACGCGGACACCGCGCTGTCCCACACATGAGCCAACTGGATCAACACCTTCTTGGGTTGATTTAACAGCCAGTTTGGTGCGAACACCAGCTTCACGAGAAATGAGGGCGATTTCAACTGCACCAGATGCAACTTCAGGAACTTCACGTTCAAAAAGTTTGGCAACTAATCGCTTATCTGCACGAGAAACGATGACTGATTTGCCTTTATGTGTGTCGCGGATTTCTTTGATGAGAACAGAAATTCTATTGTTCATTCGGTAGAATTCGCCACGCATCTGCTCTTCAGGTGGCATGTAGCCTTGACCACGACCAATATCAAGAATGACTGTGCGGCCATCCATGCGCAAAATTTGTGCAGCAATGACTTCACCGACTTTTTCTTGGTATTCACCAATGATCTGATCTTTTTCTGATTCTCTGATTTTTTGCAAAATAACTTGTTTGGCAGTTTGAGCAGCAATGCGGCCGAAACCAGCTGGAGTAACATCTTCACTCTTTTTTTCATTCCATTTGGTTACTTCAAGTGTTTCTTCGTTTCGCTCAATGACAGGAGCTTTGTAGATCTTTGATTCGCCACTACCTTCATCAAGTTCTGCATAATAATGCCACTCGTCTCCAAGTGGGCCATATTGTTTGCGATATGCAGAAACTAACGCTTGTTTAATCGCACTATAAATTGCTTCAACGGGAATTTTGCGTTCATTAGCAATCTGAGTGATAGCGGTAGCAAAATCTGTTCTAACGACTTTTTGGTCTTGCATAGTTCTTTCTTAAATTAGTATTTTTCCTCTTTGTAACAAAAAAGGGCATCATCTGACAGCCCCTTCCCACAAACAAAGCTATTATACAATAATTTTGCCTTAAAAACAAACCCTCTTCTCACCTTTTCTTCTATCTACCAAATTGTATTTGTTGTCCTGTTCTTATACCATGATAGAAGCAAGTACATTTCATGAATCAAAACGAATACAGAGAAAAACCAGCTTCAGACTTAGTTCCAGAACAAGTGCGGACGAAGAAACTCTGGGCAGATGTTAGAACGCAATTTATTGGCAAGCAGTTTGGAGAACGCGGTTCCCGTGCTCAACTTTTGGAAAAATGGAGTACGACACTTGCTCTTAACATCGATATTGCAAGTCTCCAGCCTGCTGAACAAACAGTTGTATGGAAGTATCTTGAGAATCTAGCTAGTTCAGGGCAAGAATTTTCACTAGCAGAAATTGAGGCTAGAAAACCGTTGGTTCAGAGAATAGTTGAATCTTATGTAGAAGAACATCAGAATTCCCCTGGTAATGAAGTAAATCTAGTTCATATTCAGGAAGCCGTTGCCACTGGTAAATTACTAGAAGGCGTGGAGGGTTTGAAACCCGCCATGAAGTTGCTACTGGCAGCATGGATTGGAATTTTGCTAGTAATCACCAGTTCTGCTACAGGTGTTCTGACTACAAAACATGCGTATGCCGCAGATACTGAACTGGTACAAACTGAACACACTACTCATTTCAAAGATTTTGAGCAGTCTTCAGAAGAGCCACCTATTTCATTTGTAGAAGTCATGGCAGCATTTACCACACTGTACCAAGAGCCACAAAGAGGAAGTGGCATTGTAAATGTTCCTCCACAAGGAGCACAACTTGAAACTTCTGGTGAAATTGACTCCACAGGAAAATGGATTAAAGTGACCGGTGTAAATGGCATGGATGGTTGGGTCCCACTTGCAAATGTAAAAATACATATTGCAGAAAGTGCTCAAAATTCTGGATCAGCACATGTTGAAGTTATGGCTGCTATGACAACCATGTATGAAGAGCCACGTCGTGGTAGTGGCATAGTAAATATTCCCCCACAAGGTGCTCAACTTGAAACTTCTGGTGAAATCGACACAACAGGTGACTGGATTAAAGTGACCGGTGTAAATGGCATGGATGGTTGGATCCCCCTTGCAAATGTAAAAGTTCTCTCTGAACAAATCGCCGAACCTGAACTGCCAGATGGCGCAACTTTGCAGACTACACGCGTTCTAGATATCGTTGATAACATTGCAGACACAAGCGGTATCTATGCGTTTGAAGGCGAGCGTCTTACATATACTGGAATCTCAAAGGGTGAATGGTTGCAAATAATCAGGAGTGGCGGTCGTGTGGGCTGGATTAAAAGGGCTGATGTTATTGTTATGGAGGATGAGGTGTCTCCATATTTAGTTGAAGATGTGCCGTCTACCGCCCCATCAGAATCAGCGCCTATTCCAGTCCGACCAGCCAACCCAGTGGCAGAACCAACACCCGAACCAATTGAAGTAGTTGCTCCTGATCCAAACGTTGAATCAATCTTCTTTACAACTTCTCAAGAAGCGAATAGATACCTGAGACTTGAAGAAATTGCTGCTGGATATGACAGAGCAAGAATGACACCAGATCAGCTGATTGCGCACCGTAACGAAACTCGGGTTAATACCGAACGGACACTTAGGTTCGTTGTAGGCAGAGGACTCTGGGATGACATGATTGCAAAAGGAATTGACCCTGAAGAGTTCATGAGGAAACATGTCAATATTCTCAACAAGATCTATTCAGATGCACAAATTCCAATTCACTACACACTCAACCCAACTCTGGTTGTGCCTTGGGTAAATGATCACAACTTTGTTAAACACGGCCAAGATGGGGTTGTACTTAATTCTAATAATGAAAAACTTCAATATTCCTTCACCGATGACTCTACCTGGGTGCTTACTGACAACTGTAATGATGGTGATTTTCCCAACTATGCTGATAAAATAATTCACCGGTTGGCAGAATTTGATGGTATCGATCCTGGCCTTATTCATGAACTTGTTCACCACACCGGTATTTACGATATTTACCATTCAAATACTGATTTACATGGAATGAGCAATTTAACTCAGATTACTGCATACCCAACCGATATAATGTCTGGAGACATGGGATTACTGCAACTTACTCCAGCTGGGGCACTCGGAATTCATAAATTGATGGAAAATAATTTGTTTGGTCCACAACATGATGGTGACTTTGTTGCTCGAGTAGATAATTTCAGTAATGAAGTACATATTACTCATGCACTAGCTAATAAGTATAATGTTTACTTCATTCACCCAAATGGCAAGTTATTAACTGACAAAATACGAGGTCTGTACTATCTTAACGAAGATAATACTGCTGTCAGTGAACCCATGCAGAAAGATGGAGCATATCTTTCGATTGAATCCGACATGTTACATAGAAACTTGGTTTGGCATGCCATTATTAAGTTTGGCTCACTCAGTATTCCCCTAGAACGCTTCTTCCTTATATATAGCAATATATATCAAACAACAAAGCTCGATTCTGTCCCTATCAATATTCAATTTCATGTTGATCCAGAAAGTTATACTGGTGATGCTCTCATGAATATTGACATGATCAATCTATCAGCCAGTGAACCTATTCCAGTTATATATAGTAATAAAAAGGTAATTGCTTCAGCTAAAATTCCAAACACCGACGTCATTGTACTCTGGTCAATGAATTAGTGATTATTTAACTTTTTTGCGCCTGATCCTGATATACAACTTCTTTTCCTTCAAACGTTTTTGCTTTGTACTCGCGCTCGCCCATTTTTTCCAACCACAGCACGGGTACTTTTCCAAAACCACCTGGCAAATCCAAAACATACTCAGGCATGCAGACACTTGAAAGATTTCCTCGTAGCTGGCGGAATAATTGAATTCCCACCTCAATTGAAGTTCTAAAATGCGAAGTACCTTTTGCCAAATCTAAGTGATGCAAATAGTATGGTTTAACACCTGCAGCTACCAGTTTTGTAAAAAGTTGCGTGAGCGTTTCTACATCGGCATTTACAGTTTTCAGAAGGACACTTTGTGAAAGCACCAGAAAGTTGCGATTCAACAGTGCAGTCACTAATTTTTGTACTTTTTCACTCAGTTCCCGCGGGTGATTAATATGAATGACGACAATTTTCTTGCCCACAAACTGCTCTGCTACATATAACCACTCATCAGTTATATATTCAGGATCTACCGCGGGCACACGGGTATGGAATCTCCACCGAGTGATGTGAGATAGCCCAGCAAGTTGTCTGCGAATATTATCAAGAAAGGCCGGCGGAAATGTACCTGGATCACCACCAGAAAAAATAACCTCATGAATTTCAGGATGTGCAGCAAGATAGTCGCGAATGCCAGCAAAGTTAACAGGTCGCACCTTGCCTACTACTTCTCTTCTAAAACAAAATCTACAATGCACTCGACAGTGTGACGTGAGCAGCAATAAGCAACGATCAGGATAGCGGTGGATGAGCCCAGGAACAGCTTCATGCGCCTCATCACCAATGGGATCACTTAGTTCATTGATATCGATATTCTCTTCTGCAATTGTAGGTAACACCATGATGCGTAATGGGTCTTGGGGATTTTGCCAATCAATCAGATCTGCATAGTGTTGTGGAATGCGAATTGGAAAACCACGACTTCCATTTGTTTCACTGTCTGTAAGCAGATTTGAGTGTTGGGGATATCGAATAGCGAGATACTCTTGAAGCTCTGGTAATGATGTAATAGCTGTTTGCATGAACCATGCATTATATTACAAACCAAGCTCAGTCAATTGCTGTATAGCTGCTTTTTGCTCAGAATTGAGTTTTTCAGGAATTTCAACAATAAGCCGAACGTACATGTCTCCCTTACCATTACCACGAATGTGAGGGACACCTTCACCACGTAAGCGAACAAGTGTATGTGATGCAGTGCCTGCGCGAACTTTCATCTTCAAATTCTGATCAACTGTTTCAACAGAGATAGTGCCACCCAGTGCAGCGACTGAGTATGGAACTTTGTGATCAACATAGAGATCATATTCATCGCGTTTGAATCGTGCATCAGCAGTAACATTGATTGTTATATCAAAATTATCAAAGCGCATCCGAGTGCCGTCATTTGCACCGGCTGGCACTTTGATGGTGTGTTTTTTGTTATCAATTTTGACTTCTTTGGTTGTACCTTTGATAGATTCTATAAAACTGATTGCCAGTGAATACCGAGGACGACGTGCTTGCTGTGAGAATCCGCCAAAACCACCACCAAAAAATTGTTCAAAAATTTCAAATGGGTCACCAAAGTCGAAATCCTGTTGGCCAGGTGCGCTTCCATATGTTTTGTAGGTATAACTAAATGGACCTTGTTGGAAACCACCACCAAATGGATTGCCACCCATTCCACTCGCTGGATCAAACGCAGCATGTCCAAACTGATCATATGTTTGCTTTTTTTGAGGATCAGAAAGCACTTGGTAGGCTTCGTTAATCTCTTTAAACTCTTTTTCTGCTGCTTCTTTTTTGTCTTGATTGCGATCTGGATGCCACTTCAGAGCCATCTTGCGATAGGCAGACTTGATCTCGGCGTCTGTTGCACCCTTTTTTAATCCTAATATTTCGTAAAAGTCACGTTTGGTTGCCATAGGTGTTAGATTCTATCATTTTCTCGAGAAGTTGTTAAGCAGTCAAGAATTATGTTTGCTAAGGTCAAAATAGTACCACCAAATCCACAGTAAAACGATACTTACAATACTAATGACTGAGCCTGCAAAGAACAACTGTGGTACAAACTGCATCTTGAGCTGTGAAGCACCTACTGGAAGTGCTATTTTGCGCATGCCATCGCTATTTATAATTGGCAGATCACGACCATTTACTTGTGCTTTCCAATTTTTATCAAATCGATCTGCAATAATTAGTGTTTGTGGCTGTTCAAGTTTAGGGAATTCCAGAGCAACTGTATTGGGTGTTTCTACAAACTGACTGAGATCAACCGCCATACCATTTTCGAAACGTACTCTAGGTAATGTATCTGGTAGTTCATAGATATCCCATTCTCCGACTCGTGCGACTTTATTGGTTGGCAACTTTTCTGAATACGTGGGATACCAGCTATCAACTACATAATATTTAACAGCCCAAGACCGAAGATTGGGATCTGATGAGGCAACAGTATCGATAAAGTTGATGCGAGTCTCAGAGCTTTTCTGCCAGATGTTTGCAAAGTCTCGTGGCAGTAGTGCCGTATAGCCATGGATCATTGGGACTTTAAAAACCATATTCCAATCGGGAGTAAAGCCATCACGAAGCGCTGTTAAGCGTGTCTGTGTTTTGAGTTCTTCATTATCGATAAAAGAATCTGAAAACGGTGCGCGTACAACCAGTGCCTCCCAGTAACTACCATAGTCACTATATGGCTGATTACTGTTGCGAGTGAGAATTCGGTACTGCTGGTCCTGAATATTTTTCTGTAACTCATCTCGTATTGGTATTTGGGCAGATTGCAGCTCATTGTATATTTTTTTATCACCAAAGATAAACATTCCTTGAGTGCTGTAGATAAGTTCAATTGCTAAAAAGCCAGTGACTATCCACCAGTGCTTTTTAAAAACAGCGAATACTGAGCCAATTGTTATGGCACTCACAACTATAACGTTCTCAGCTAGAACACTTAAAATTGCCATATCACGTGCTTGCGTGTGGAACTGACTGTGCGCAAGAGCTTGATGAGTAAGCACATTGAGCAGTTGCCAGACCTGATCAGCATGGTAGGTTATCGCATACAGTACCCCACCCGATCCCAAAACTAACAAGCTCAAAAAACCAAACACAGTATATAGAAATGTTTTCTCAAATTTAAGATTTTTAAGTGCTTCAACTGCCCAGATGATCAAAAATAAATTGGTGAACATCAATACCATACTGGGATACCGTCCCACTCTCAAGAATGGAATGAGTGCTTGTATCTGTTCATAAAATGGTAAAAACTTTCCAAACGAAAAGAAGAGTGTCAGTCCCACAACAAGTGCAGAAAAGATAGCAAGTGATGTTCTCGATTTTTTCCAGTTTTTCAGTGAGTAACCAACCGCCATCAGCGAAATCCACCCCACATAAAAAACCACATTGGGTTGCCCACTCCAGGCTGGTCCCCACTTAACACCACGGCTCGGATGATCAAAAATATACGTCAAAATCATTTTTGGCAACATTGCAGGATCAAGTGAGCCAACTTGGGCTTGCCCACTTGACTGGTTTACTCGTGTTGAAAGCAGTAAACTTTCAGCAAATGGTAACCACACAATTGCGCTTATGAGTATCGTCAGTATGCCTGTTATAGCCCAAGCTCTCAGCCATTTAAAAAATTGTAGTGATGATCGCTCATACCACCAGGACACAATAACTGCCATAAGAATGCTGTAGACCACATGCTGTGGATATCCTGCCAAAAACTGTCCCAGTACGAGTAGCGCAAATCCAATCCGTGCTCCCGATTTTTTTGTTACAAACACACTTGCCCACAACAACCAAGGTATCCAAGCAATAGACTGGATAGTGCTCAAATTATTGCTGCTTCCTGATACATGGGTGGAAAACATCCAGAGGATTCCAGAGAGAATTGCTTGCCACTCTGTTTTAAATAATTTTTTTGAGAAAAGATACATTCCAAGCCCGGTGAGGACTGTATGCAAAAAGATAGAAATGTTGAGTGCAGTGGCTGGTGGAAACCAGATAAAAAATAAAGTGGTGAAGTACAGTGCAGATTGGTTGACATCACCAATCCAATTTACACCAGCAAAAATGTACGGATTCCAAAAGGGCAAAACGCCCTGCTGTAACCACTGTGCGGTAAAAATTTTTCCCGGCACCATCAGTGAATAGTTATCACCAAAATAGAGCGTTTTTCCTAAGAAAAATGGAAAGAAGCGAACTGCTGCTAGCAGCACAAATAGTATCAAAGCCCAGGCAACAGGATGTTTATCAGGGAATGTACTCAATTTTTTCCAGCTTATAGACATATATCATTACGCAAAGAAACGTAGTTTCAGTATGGTATGTAATGCGGAAAAGCCATCACGCCAAGTAATTTTTTTGCCTTCACTAAAATCTCTTCCCACATAACTGATCGGCACTTCATAAATCTTAATGCCTCGCTTCAAAAGCTTGCAGGTAATTTCAGGTTCAATATCAAAATTATTTGACTCCAGTTTCAGTTCTCTGAAAACTTTTGTAGGGATAACTTTGTAACAAGTTTCCATGTCAGAAAGGGTTGTGTTGTATAAAATGTTGATGGCAAAATTTAAGAAGTGGTTGCCAACAAGATGCCAAAACAGCAAGTTTAAATGTGGTCCTAAAAAGCGAGAACCATACACCACTGTAGCTTTTTGCTTTTGAATAGGATCGATGAGCCCACCAATATCTTCTGGATCATATTCAAGATCAGCATCTTGAATCAGCACATATTCACCTGTTACTTTCGCTAGACCAAACCGCACCGCACTGCCCTTGCCGCCGTTATCTTTATAGAAATATTTAATTTTTTTATCCTTTGATTTTTTGACGATACTTGCAGTTCCATCCTGGGAACCATCGTCAACAATTACTATTTCTGAAACAACACTTTCTTTGGAAAGTTTTTGCAAAACTTGGCCAATGGTTTTAGCTTCATTGTAGACAGGAATAACGACAGAGAGAGTAACTTTTGACATTGCAATACATCATAACAATTTTTTTGATAGATACTATAGGTGGTTCAGTTCTGGTACAATGTCAGTACTGGAATTTTCCATGACATCGTTAACACACGTCCGAGACTTCATTGGGTCTATTCTTTTTAAACTACTTTATATTCTTGCAAATGGGTACGTGATTTATCTAGTAATTTACTGGGCAATTGAGTACTTTGGCGACACGACTTTTACCCAGTTTCAACGGGAACTAGAAAATGGACCAGCCGAAGCGAAAATTATATTGCCTATTATTTTGTTACTGCCTTTTATCTCTTTAGTATTGCCACTTTTTATCAAAAAACTGAGGACAACAAAAAACTTGGCTCAGTATTTTTTTGCCTTCGAAATACCATTTGTAGCAGTAGTACTAAATCTTATATTTCCGTATATTGCAGGTTACTCTGATTCTGATTCACCGTATATTTTGACAGTATTGATCATCAGCATCAGTCCTATCATCACCTATTTGCTTTCGCTCCATCCCAAGCGTTACATTCCAGTGCTTACTCCAATTATTTTTGTTCTCCAAAGCCTAGTGACTTCACTTATTATGTACTTTGCACTCCTCTATAGCTTTTTTGTGTTTCCAATGTTTGCTTCATTTATTAGTTCATTTATTGAATCAATAGTTATGATATTTTCTGGGAGAACAGGTAATGGTGTCATGTATCTTTTAGTGCTCTGTTTCTACTCCATCATCATTTTATTGCTGACTACCGTAGTTCCTTATATTTTAGTTAGCTGGAATACAATTCGTTGGAAAAATTTCTTTACACTACTCACTACCCAGTTTGGAATGAAGAAAACTCAGTATATTTCTATTGCCACATTTATACTATTGCTCATAATTGGAATTGTTGGAACTATCCAACCATCTAGAAGATATTTGGAAAAACTCCAACAGTATGCTCAATCACACACTTTTGAAGAAAAGCAATTGCTTGCCCGCGAATTACAACAGAATCGTTCCGCCGCTCTGACTGAGGCAGAATATCTTAGTACAGCTGACAATCGATACTTCTTTGATTCTGATTATTCACTGAGTGAAAGTGTTTACAGTTCTTTTATTATCCCAAAAGTAATAGCTACAATCATCGATACTTCATTCAGATGGATAGCATCTCCATACATTTACAAATATAGTTTTAATTCAGATTATGGTTCTCTCTCGGCTACTGTTCGCGAAATTTTCAACTATGACGTCTACTCAGGTGAACCAGTTACAATTCAAGAAGATTGGCAAACACGTTCTACACAAGTTACTCTACTAGACCGAGCTATCTCCATTACAACTCAACAGGAAGGTAAACTCGCACTGGTTACAGTCACTGACACCTTCATGAACTTGGACTTTACCGATCGAGAAACAACCACAGAATTTTTGCTACCTACGGGCTCGGTTGTGGCTGATCTAAAGTTGGGAATGAACTTAGAATTCCCAGGATTAGTAGCTCCAAGAGGTGCTGCAAAAAAAACCTATGAAGCAGAAGTACGGCGCCGCAGAGATCCAGCACTACTACAAGAAATTGGACCCGACCAATATAGATTGAATGTATTTCCTGTTCCAAGTAATGGGCAGCAAAAAGTGCAGTATAGCTACATCACAACGCTCACACCAGATGGCTTTGGATTACCCACCTATGTGCAAAGAACTGGCTTTAAAGAATCAGCTACTTTTACTCAGACAACTATTCTGGACGGAAATGCCGCACAACCTGACAATAATTTTATGGCATCAAATGTACCTTTCTGTGATGCTCAGAATGGTTCAGTAGGTAGCTCGCAGCAATCTTTTATTATTAGTAGCGTAGCAGCAAGTACCTTCTACTGTACTCAACCCGGTAAAACAACCCCACTAACAGATATTGTGGGTAAAAAAATCACTTTTCTACTTGATGTTTCCGTCCAAAACCAGAAATCAGATGCTGCCACTAGACTTTCGATGTTCTTGCAAGAGAACCCACAGATTTTGGGCAGTAATACAGTATTTTTGGAACAAGCCAATACGCTTACTGCGGAACCAATTCAGTTGACTACGGAAAATTATGCACGAGTTTTACAAGATATCGTGTGGTTTGGATCAGGCAACTTTGACACAATACTTGCCAACGTGCCCCAAGATGCTGATGCAGTATTTTATATCTCAAGTAATGAGTTCTCTTCCAATACACCACCTCAAAACATCAACACGGACACTAACGCACCACCATTGTACTTAATTTATCCCGATTATCTTGAAGCTCCAAACTGGAATCCAGTCGTAGCAGATGCATTATTTGGCAGAGAAGTTTCTGCCAATCGCTCACTTGCTGAAGCCTGGGTTCGATTTGCGGCACTGGAAAATTCACCTGAACACGAAATAGCTATTAATCCTTACTGGCAAGTTGTACCGATTACCACGAGCGGAACTAAACTTGGTGAACTACTCCCCAACACCAATAGTTATACCAGCTCTACTATTGCAAGTGATTTTCCTGAGCTATACCGTGAATATAGTGATCTCTTTAAACAAATGACTACAACTGCTCGAGGTGTAAATCTGAGAAGCCCAACTGATGAAACATTACAAATTCTGGATGGCCTGACCAAACGCGCTCAGAACCTCCATGTTGTAACTCCACTCACTTCTATGGTGGCACTGGTCAATGAAACACAAGTAGATAGGCTTGAACAAAATAGCCAAGCTGATGACCGCTATGCTGACTGGAACACTGAATTTAGAGGACAACCAATGACTGGAGGTATTAATCCAGGTATTGGCTGGGCTTCTGGAGGTGGTTTTGGAGCTGCACTTGATTCACGCAGTTCTCTAAATAGCATGGGGGCTGCTCCATTCTCTGCAGCATCAAACGAACTTGGAAGCCTTGAAAGTATTCCAGGTTCAACGGGTAACCCTTCTGCTACAAATACTTTGGTACTGATACTACTCATTGTTGGAGCTGGTGGCTTTATTGTCTATAAAAAACTGAGAAAGAAAAAAACGCTACCGCAGTAGTATTTTGAACAATCAAAAAGCCTCGCAGTTATGCGAGGCTTTTTTAGTTTCTAACAAATAATTGCTGGTTACTCTTTAACGACTTCGCCTTCTTCAGCAGAACCTTTTTCTTTGTCTTCGGACTTCTTTTTGTCATCATTTGCGGTTTCTGCTTCTCCAGCTGCATCAGCGCCAGGTTGACCACCAGGTGTGGCTCCAGCTTTTTGCATTGCTTCACCAATTTTTTGGGCAGACTTAAACATCTCTTCAGTAGCTTTGTCTAAATCTTCTTTGGTGGCACTGTCTTGTGCTGCCAGTTCTTTAAGCTTTTTGACATTGGTTTCAATCTCTTCTTTGTCTTTTGGATCGAGCTTGTCACCGTAGTCTTTGAGTTGTTTTTCAATCTCAAATGAAACACTGTTAGCATGATTGCGCGCTTCGATTAGCTCTTTTTTGCGCTTGTCTTCATCTGCATGTTTTTCAGCATCAGCCTTCATTTTTTCTACTTCCTCTTCAGAGAGATTGGTAGAATTCTGAATAGTGATCTTCTGTTCCTTACCAGTGTTTTTCTCTTTGGCAGTAACGTGCAAGATACCATTTGAGTCAATATCAAAAGTCACTTCAACTTGTGGCATACCACGTTGTGCAGGTGGGATTCCATCAAGTACAAATCGTCCCAGTGAGCGGTTGTCTGCGGCCATTTCACGCTCACCTTGCAGAACATTAATTTCCACCTGAGTCTGGTTGTCGGCTGCGGTTGAAAAGACTTGTGACTTACTGGTTGGGATTGTCGTGTTGCGCTCAATCAAAGCGGTTCTGACACCACCCAGTGTTTCAAGACCGAGTGTCAGTGGTGTTACGTCGAGCAACACAACATCTTTGACATCTCCACCGATCACGCCAGCTTGCACAGCTGCTCCAATAGCGACAACTTCATCTGGGTTAACACCTTGATGAGGTTGTTTGCCAAAGAATTTTTTAACTTCTTCAACAACTTTTGGCATGCGAGTCATACCACCCACCATCACGACATCAGCAACATCTTTGGCTTCAATCTTGGCATCTGCCAGTGCTTTCTTGACTGGTTCAAATGAGCGTCTGATAAGACTATCTACCAACTCTTCAAGTTTGGCACGAGTAAGACTCATTGTTAAGTGTAGAGGACCTTCATCACCTTGGGTAATAAATGGTTGATTGATTTCTGAATTTTGAGCACTTGATAACTCGATTTTTGCTTTTTCAGCGGCATCTTTAATACGTTGCAAAGCTTGTGGATCTTTTGAGAGATCTTTGCCAGTCTCCTTTTTGAACTCAGCTAAAATCCAGTCAATGATGACGTTATCAAAGTCGTCTCCACCAAGGAATGTATCACCGTTGGTAGCTTTAACTTCAAAGACACCATCGCCAATATCTAAAATTGAAATGTCAAAAGTTCCTCCACCAAGGTCGTAGACAGCAATGGTGCGATTGCCTTTTTTATCGAGACCATATGCGAGTGCCGCGGCTGTTGGCTCGTTAACGATGCGCTCAACAGTCAGACCAGCAATCTCACCAGCTTGTTTGGTGGCTTGACGCTGTGAGTCATCAAAGTACGCAGGTACAGTGATCACTGCTCGGGTTACTGTTGTTCCTAAATAACTTTCAGCATCGCGTTTCGCTTTTGCCAAAATTTGAGCGGAAATTTCTTGTGGTGAGTAGTTTTTACTATCAATATCAACGACAGCCATACCATCTTTACCAGTGGTAATTGTGTATGCAACGTGTTTGATAGCTTCTTTAACTGCAGTGTCGGCAAATTTGCGACCCATAAACCGTTTGACTGAATTGACAGTCTTTTTTGGATTGAGAACCATCTGACGTTTGGCAGGATCACCAACAATAATTTCACTGCCTTTAAAGGCAACAATTGAGGGGAAAGTATTTCTTCCTTCACTCGTTGGGATGATCTTTGGTGTGCCACCTTCCATCACTGCAACTGCAGAGTTGGTGGTACCAAGATCGATACCAATAATTTTTCCTTGTGCTTGTGCATCTGCCATATAGCTCCTTTTATTACTCTATTGTTTTAAATTTCTAAAAACTAAATATACACAAACTTAGCAGTTAAGTCAATACACTGCTAGCAACCTATGTATCACTAAAATTACCTAAAACATCTCGTTCGAGTTCTTCGAAAAATTGAGTATCTATCCGCTGTACTATTGACCCATCAACACTAATCACACCTTGTTCAGCAAGCTCTGCTAGAGCAACATCAACTTCTGCCATAGTCATTGCAAATGGTGTAACATCATGAGCGACTTCACTTGCGCTAGCTATATAGTCTAGTATTTGTTGCTTTTCCATCTGGGTTAATGAAAGTAGCATCACAGCAGCTAAAACATGTTGCTGGTGGACGCTAAATCTCTCAGCTAACCAGGGAAATACTTGCTGGCTTGATTTCAAGTCCTCATGGATAGTTTGTGGCGTTTTCCCAGCTCTGACTACTCCATCAAGAAATGTAAAAAATGCGGTGTTACGATATATCTGACCATTATTTAGAGAGATAACTCCGATTGCTGATGAAGCAAGCTTTTTCAGAATTTCCTCAATTTGTTCTCTTGAAAAAACTTCAATCTCAGATTCATAATTCAAAATTTCATACACATGGTCAATATCTTCGGAGTGTGAGTCGCCTACCAGAAGTGCGTACAACACTCTAATTTCATCTCGGCTCATATCTGCGAAGAGTCTTTGAAAGTCTATATTCTCTTCTTCGGCACTTGGATACTTAATATTTTCTGGAGGTTGCATACAAAGTTTCCTTCTAAAACTCTATTTTTTCCCAATTACTACTTTTGCGTGCTGGATTATTGCACCGTTGATCGAGTAGCCGCGCTTCACAATTTTAACCACAACACCATCTGATTCCGTTGCACCATCCACCAAATCAACCACTTCCATCTCTAGTACATCATACGGCTTTCCCAAAACTTTGAGCTCTTGCAAACCATGGTCTTCAAGAACACTCCATAACTTTTGTAAGACCATATCCAGAATTGGATTTTTGAGTTGTTCCGCAGTCATGCTCAAATGTTCGAGTGGCTCAAGCATGTCTTCAACCAATGCCTTGGTAGCGAATTTAGTCACGTGGGCTTTTTCTTCTCGAGAACGACGTTGGAGGTTTTGGTAATCTGCTTGGGCACGTAACGCACTATCTTTGGCTTGGGCGATTTGCGCTTCAAGTTCTGCAATTTTATCGCTCAGCTGCGCAACTGCAGGATCTAGTTGTAGATCATCATTTGGTGTTGGGGAAGTTTTTTTAGGTTCGTTCATACCGCTCACTACTTTCTATTTTTACAGTTGGGCAAGTTGCTACAATTTTTGGTGAGGAATTACTCGACCATTTCTTTTACGAGTGTTCGCACATACTTCATCATTGGAATAATGTACGCATAGTCAAAACGACTTGAGCCAAGCACGCCGACTCTGCACCGTGAGCCACGCACTACAAATGTCATATGGATTAAACCAATTGGTTCTAGAACTTTATTACCCAGCTCTTGACCATATACAACTTGGACTTGGTTATCACTGTTGCTGTGCGAAAAGATTTCTTCAAGAATTTTAACTTCTTCAATCAAACGCAACACTTGGCGCATAACATTGATATCATAAAATTCTGGCATATCAAGTAAATTTGCATATCCAGAATGGATAATCCGTTTATCGTTAATCAATGTTAAACCCAATGCTTTAGATTTATCTGCGAGAACTTTTGTAAGTTCACCAAGTAAGTCATCCAGTTCATTTTTGGTATGCCAGATTTTTTCTTTTGCAGAAACTTCATCTGCCACTGAAAGTTCTTTTTCTTTCATGAGCTCGTTGACATACAACTTTAGAGCGACAGAGGTAGGGATACGGCCAGCACTACTGTGATGTTTGTTGAGGTAGCCTTGATTGGTAAGTTGCACCATCTCATTGCGGATAGTGGCTGGGGAAACACCAATAGAATACTTTTTATCGATCGTATCAGAGCCAACTGGTTCGGCAGTTTCGATAAATTCTTGAATAATGGCGCGTAAAATCTGGATTTGTCTGGCTGTAAGATCAATCATATCTTTGTTATACGCAATTACGTTTTTACAATCAAGCAATGAAAAAAAGCTTGGTTATTAGCAATAATATATCTTGTTTGCTAAAAAGTCAAATTACATATTCCACTACTACTCTGAGAATTAGAAATATGGCACTATTACAGTTACAAATGTCACATCGAAATGGCAAAAAAGTTACAAAGTCAGTCTATATCTGGAAAGCAGTGGGCTTGGTTGTCATTTCGCTTGCTTTGATTTTTGGCGTCCGCGGCTTTGATGTAGTTCGAGAATACATTTCACGAGCCAATTCAGAACCAGCCAATATTGTCATTGATACACAAGGCGTGATCGGTCCACTTCCACGACCTTGGCGGAATCTCGCGCAAGGTGGGGAAGATCACGGCTGGCGTTTACAGCCACTTGTCGCTCAAGTTAAAGCTATTCATCCTGAATATATCCGTATTGACCATCTCTATGACTTTTATGACATCGTCCAAGGTGTCCCTGGCAATCTGAGTTTTAATTTCACAAAGCTTGATGGACTACTTGATGATATTAAAGCAACTGGAGCCAAACCATACATTTCTCTTTCATATATGCCGCCGGTTATTAGTAGCGGTGATATTGTCGCTCCACCACAGCGGTATGAAGACTGGCAACTAACAGTTCAAAAAACAATCGAACATATCAGCGGTGCACGCAATACTCCAGATGTTTACTATGAAGTTTGGAATGAACCAGATCTTTTTGGTGGCTGGAAGTATTATGGCGAGCGCAACTATCTGACCTTATATGAATTCGCTGCCAAAGGAGCTCAAAATGCACGTGTTTCTCAGCCATTTAAAATTGGTGGACCAGCGATTACAGCATTATATAAAAACTGGTTTGATGCATTGGCAAAACATGTAATTGCCAATAACTTGCGATTCGATTTTTTCTCATGGCATCGGTATGACACCGACATCAACCGGTACAAACAAGACATGTTTGAAGTTCAAAGTTGGATTGAGGCATACCCACAGCTTAAACCAACTGTAGAATTTCATATCACTGAATGGGGTCATGACAGCAAAAATAATGCTGGCTATGACAACAGCTTTGGTGCCGCCCACACTGCAGCAGCTTCAATTGAGATGATTGGAGTTATTGACCGCGCTTTTGCTTTTGAAATTCAGGACGGAAAAGACCCTGCTGGAAAAGCTCAATGGGGCCGCTGGGGGCTGTTCACGCATGGAGACTTTGGTTCACAACCAAAACCACGGTATAAAGCTCTCACCATGCTTGAACTGCTCGGGCCAGAACGATTGCAAACGCTTGGTAAAGGAACGTATGTCAAAGCAATTGGGACAAAGGTAAATGATCAGTCTTTCCAGGTTTTGCTTGCCAACTATGATCCACAAGCAAGAAATGTAGAAGCTGTTCCAGTTACTTTTCAGAATTTGGTACCAGGCAATTATCAGGTTACTAAAATCTTTTTAAATAAACAACGTGAGACAACAACGGCATCTACTGTTGAAACAAATCTTCAACTTACAATTCCAATGGGTCCATCTGAAGTCGCTTTAATTCAAATTGATAAACAGTAAAATTTCTGAGACTCTAGCTCACTTTTTTCCAACCTTGGGCAATCAGCCAATCCATGCCTTCGTGACATACTCGAAGTATTTCGCCGGTGTCATCATTTTTAAGCACGTGCGGTCGATCAAATGGTTCAAAGCGCTTGCCAGTAACCTGACAGAAAATCGCAAGTTGGTAAGTACCTGGATCAAAACCCTTGGTCTTTACTGTATATTGTTGCAAATCACAGCCAACGGGAACCACTAAACAATGCACATTTGGGTGAAATCGTAGTCCCTTGGCAAATAATTCTTGATAATTATGTGAACAATCACCAGGATACAGAAATGGTTCTTTGGGGTATAAACCCGTTATATGAAGTAATAATTTGAGCTCGAAAACATTTAGTGGAGCTTGAAGTGCAAATCTTTGTTCTACTTCACCTGCGTTTGGAGTCATAGGTTCAAGTACCTCAGCAGTTTTTTACAAACTCTGCAATTCTTTTAAGAAAAACTTCTTTTCTGAATTGTAGCGCATGTTTGTGAATTATTTCACTAGTGAATTGTATGGTTCTACTCTTTTCAATGGCACGCACCAATCCTGCAACTGAGAGATTATCAAAGAGCACTCCAGTTTTACCATCAATAATTGTCTCGCGTGGACCTCCAGAATTATGCGCAATCACCGGCACGCCATATCCCATTGCTTCAATCGGGACGATGCCAAAATCTTCATCTTCCACAGGATACAGTAGTGCTGTTGCATTGGTATACAACGTATGAAGCGTTTCATCATCCACTGCCCCAAGAAATTCTATATTTTCATGAGCCATTTTTTTCAGTTCAGGAAGTAATTTACCAGTCCCCACCACTTTAAGTGGTACTTGTAACTCTGCACATGCGGCAATGGCAATCTCTGGGTGCTTGGCAAATGCCAATCGATTAACATACAAAAAATATGAATCACCTGTTTTTTTGGTACTTGTAGGGAGAGAGTCTGGCACTTCCACTGGTGGATAAATAACAGTTGCTTCACGCTTGTAAAACTTGGCAATTCGTCGTGCTGTTTCTTGAGAATTGGTGAGGAACTGGGTGACTTCTTGAGAAATTTTAAAATCAATAATTCGCAAATAATGATTGATGAGTGAACCAAAAAAATGAGTTACTGGATTTTGTTGCCAGTCAGTCATTGTTGCATAGCCATAGAGTGAGCGTGGTGGCGTGTGACAGTAGCAGATATGCACACCATTTGGGACGTGTACAGCCTTGGCATAGTACGCATTGGATGATGAAATCACTACATCAAAATCTGACAGATCGAGCGATTTAAAGGCTGCTGGAGCAAATAATCTGTATGGAGAGTGCAATTTTTTATAAAAAGGTAACTTTGAAATCCAGGTTTCAGTTATATCCCAGTCTGCAAACCGCTGCCAATGAATTCCCAGAGATTCCTTGTTTATGAAAGATGTGTAGACAGGTGCATCAGGATATAACTCGTGGAGTGCCTCAAGCACCCGCTCTGCACCACCATACTCAATCAAGTAGTCATGAATGAGTGCTATGCGTGGTTGTTTTTTCATTTTTTAAAACAGTGCATCCTGGATGCCTGCATCAAAATTGTCATCAGGAAGTAGTGGAATGAGCGATTTAAAATCCATACGCTCAAAAAGTTCTACTGCCTTAGACTTATCATAGTCGCAAACGCGGCAAGGTTCTAATGTAAATTCAATTGGCACGTTCCTATCAATAGTGGCAAGTCGTTTACTCAGAAAAGCATTTTCTTTATCTCCAACCAAATTTTCAAAGAGCGCGCCTTTTATTTGTGGATCTTTTTCTGTGGGATTTACTTGTAAATAACTCACTCGATCGTATACCTTCTCTAACGTTTCGTACTTGGTAATGAGTGTGGCAGCCGTTTTGGGACCGACGCCTTTGACACCTGGAATATTATCTGATGAATCTCCCATTAGTGCTTTTAAATCTGGGATCTGGAGAGGTTTGACACCCATTTTTGTAACAACTTCAGCAGCACCATACTCAACATTGCCGCCAAACTTACCACGAGCAGGAATCCATACATGAGTACCTTCGTCTACAAGTTGGAGCAGATCTTTGTCACCCGTCACAACCAAGTTCATCACTTCTAGTGCAGGATCTGTAGCAACCAGTCGAGTCACTGTCCCGATCAAGTCATCAGCTTCATACCCTTCAAGTTCAAATTGGGGAATATTTAATGTCGTAACAACTTCTTTTACGAGGTCAATTTGAGCGCGCAAATCATCTGGCATTTTAGGTCGATGAGCCTTGTACTCCGCATATTCTTGAGAGCGAAGTGTTGGTTTTTTGTGATCAAACGCCACAGCGATGTAGGTGGGATCATACTCATCTATGGCGGTTAAAAGAATTC
Source organism: Limisphaerales bacterium (assembly GCA_044350895.1). Lineage (GTDB taxonomy): Bacteria > Patescibacteriota > Microgenomatia > UBA1400 > PJMF01 > OMIS01. The sequence continues at coordinate 61,667 of JBILGT010000003.1, read as the reverse complement.
TGGCAAAGCCATAAACTGCATTCACCATCAAACCATCAGGAGCTGTAAGGGGCGGAAATGCATGATACGCACGGTAAATCAAACCGTGCCCATCAACAATCATAAAGCGAGGGATTTGTTCTTGCATGTCAAAAAGTTTACCACATTAAACTTTAGCTTTTGCCTCACCCATGAGTGCCGTAAACTCATCACCATCAAGTGTTTCAACTTCAAGCAGTTTAATAGACACTTCATCCAACTTCTTGCTGTATTTTTTAAGTATTTCTATTGCTGCTTTTTGACCTTCATCAATCAATTTTGAAACTTCTTTATCAACCTTTTCTTGTAATGCTTCAGAGATTTTTTGTGGTTCACCACCAGCTCGAGCATAACTCATATCGTATTGAGGATTAAAGTTCATTGGTCCCAGTGGACTCATACCATAATCCATAACCATAGCGCGAGCAATACGTGTGGCACGCTCAATGTCGCTACTGGCACCTGCTGTGAGTTCTTTAAATATAGCAATTTCAGCGGCACGTCCACCAAGTAGAACAGCTAGTTCATCTTGCAGTTCTGACTGAGTTGTTTGGACTTTATCGCGTTCTGGAGGAGTCAATGTAAAGCCAAGTGCTTGACCTCGTGAGACTATCGAAATTCTGTGCACTGGATCAGAATGTCGTGAAACGTGAGCCACAATAGCGTGACCTGCTTCATGATAGGCAGTCATTTTGCGCTCGAGTTCATTGTGTAATCGCTTTTTACTTGGTCCCATCTTAACTTTGAGTGATGCTTCTTCAAGATCATCTGAAGTAATTTCTTCTCTGTTTTCTCGAGCAATTGCGATTGCAGATTCATTGAGCATGTTTTCAATATCAGCTCCAGAAAAGCCCACAGTGCGTCGAGCAATCTTCTCCCAATTTACTGTTTTGGAGAAAGGTTTGCCTTTAGCATGAATGGAAAGAATAAATTTACGCTCTTCTAAATCAGGAAGGTTAACAGTGACACGGCGGTCAAAACGGCCTGGACGCACCAACGCTGGATCAAGCATATCGCCACGATTGGTAGCAGCCATCACTATCACGTTATCATTTGGAGTGAATCCATCCATCTCAACAAGAATTTGGTTGAGGGTTTGTTCACGCTCATCATGTCCACCCATACTGCCATGGCCACGTACACGACCAATTGCATCAATCTCATCAATAAAAATAATGGCTGGAGAGAGTTTTTTGGCAGTGGCAAATAAATCACGCACGCGTGATGCACCCACACCCACCAACATTTCCATAAATTCACTACCAGCAATTGAAAGGAACTGTGTGTTTGCTTCACCAGCCACCGCTCGTGCTAATAACGTTTTTCCAGTTCCAGATGGACCAACAAGCAATACACCTTTTGGTGTGCGTGCACCAACTTTTTTATATTTTCGAGGATCTTTTAAGAAATCAACAATTTCCTCAAGTTCTTGTTTGGCTTCTTCCATACCACCAACGTCTTTGAAAGAAATATTTTGTTTGCCACGAACAAAAAGCTTTGCTTTACTGCGCCCAATTCCCATAATGCCATCTTGAGCACCACGTGCTTGGCGGAAGATAAAGAAAAATACAACTACCATCAGAATGATAGGCAAAATGGTCAAGAGTAGATCCCATAAAACATTCCAGACAGAGACACTCGTCACTTCAATATTGGTAGCGTTGAGGTCAATATCAGCAGCCTCAAATACTGACACCAAATCTTGAGCATCTTCCATTCTGGTAACGCGCTGGGAGTTATCTTTGTAAAAGACTGCAAGATTGTTACCGGTAACTTGAATTTTTTCAACTTGTTGTTGACGGACATCTTGAATTAATTGACTTAAAGAAATGCGTTTGTTTGTCTCACCACCAAAGTAGGAAAAAATAAATGGCAAAAAGAGCAAACCAATAAAGACGTATAAGAGGCCCTTATTCCACATCCCATTCATATTGAATGGAAGAAAATTCATACCTGACTGCTTGTTTTTTGGAGCATTTGACTGATTTTCTGCATGCCCATTTCGGGGAGTTGGAGTGCTATTTGTTGGAGGGACTTGAGTTTGTTTAACCATAGATGTTCGCCTATTTTATCATGATTTTTCATGCATCGACACGAAAAGTACTGTAAGAGTGTAGCAAGGATTTTGCAAGAACAGAATGACTCTAGCAGAGAAAATTATCTAACTATCGATCCATTTTCAATCTGCTTGTCTGGCTGTACCAACACAGCATCAACTCCACCTGCGGCAATGATCATTCCTTGGCTCTCAACGCCACGCAACATTCTTGGCTCCAGATTGGCTAAGTATAAAATTTGTTTGCCCACCAAGTCTTCTGGTTTATACCAAGGCTTAATACCAGATGCAACTGTTCTGCTACCGAGCTCTCCAGCATCTAAAACGAGCTTGAGCAGTTTATCTGCACCCTCAATCTCTGTGGCTTCAATAATAGTTACAACTCGAATATCGAGCTTGGCAAAGTCGTCATACTGAATTGATGGTTTTTGTGTCATATGCTCCTTAATTCTATCAACTGATTATCCAAGTCCCATTGCTTCACGTACTTGCATCACTGTTTTTTGCGCAATTGCTTGTGCACGTGCTGCACCAGATTCTATCACTGAATCGACATAGTCAGTATCTGCTTCAAGTTGTTCACGTTTTTCTTGAATTGGTTGAAGCTCCTTGTAAATTGCTTGTGCAAGTTCTTTTTTAAGGTCACCGTAGCGAATGCCAGAACTTTGATACGCTGCTTCGTACTCACTGCGTTTGTCCATCCCTTGGAAGAGTTCTACAAATTCTAGCAAACTCTGGACTCCACCACTTGATACTGTGCCAGCTTGATCAACATAACTCTTTTCAAATTTGCCTTCGGCCTTAACAATTTTGCCCTTGCCAGAATCGGTTGGGGCAGCTGAAAGTCTTTTGAGAATAGTCGCTTCGTCATCTGTTAAGTTAATGAAACTGCCTTCCACACTTTTACTCATCTTTCCTTCGCCTTTGAGGGATGGGACATATTCTGCTTTTGTAGCAAATCGTTGTGGTTCAGGGAAATCCAATCCATACTGCTCATTCATTTTTCGAGCAACCTCTCGGGCAATTTCCAGATGTGGTTCCTGATCAATACCTACAGGTACAAGGCCAGCTTTGTAGACCAAAATATCTGCACTCATTAAAATAGGATAGTTAAGCAGCGCCATAGTAGCAAAATCTGGATACTGCTTCACTTTATCTTTAAACGTGGGGAGATGCTGCATACGAGCAATACTCATGACTGAAGAAAAGTAAAAAGAAAGTTCAGTGTGCTGTGGCACCATTGATTGCAAGAACAATATTGATTTTTCAGGATCAAGACCAGCTGCCAAATAGTCCATGATTACTTGACGGCGATTATCGCGCAACTCAGCAACTTTATATGGAGTTGTAATGGTATGAATATCTGCCACCATGTACAAAGTCTCGATGCTCGAATCTTTTTGCAGCTCAAGCATGCCTTTCACAGCACCTAAGTAGTTACCTAAATGTAGTCTTCCTGTGGCTCTGATACCTGAGAGGACTCGTTTTTGTTGTGTTTCACTTGATTGTGTTGTTGTCATAGTTATTTCCTTATTAATTCAATTAATTGATTGTACTTATTTCACCTGTGTTTTGCAGCAATCGCGAGTAATTACAAAAAAACCCGCGATGGCGGGAGTTATGACACAGAACACACCCTCGCCTTACTCTGAGAGTTGCCACCAAGAAAATTGGATTGCTGATGTCTGTATCATAGATACACAATTATACGCTAAAGCCTGAACTCGCCAAGGAGCTATTCTAAAAACATATGCAATTACAGGAGTGGTTACGTTTACAGCTCTTCAATTTGAATATTAGGCTGCATATCTGGAGCCTCAATCAATTTAAGATATTTCTCAGTTGTCGTAATGCGTTTGTGGCCTACCAATTGAGAGATGTACACCAACGGTGTACCAGCCTTGAGTTGTTCAATGATAAAGGTGTGGCGTAAGTCGTTAACCTTAGCATCTTTGATGCCAGCCAATCTAAAGTAGCGGTCAAGTGCTGTACGAATGTTACGAACCAAAAATGGACGACAAGTTTTTGTTAAGAAAAGTGTTTTTTCTCGAGCACGTGGTCTGACAGCAAGGTAATCCATAACAGATTGTTTTGCTGCTGCATTTAATGGAACACGGCGTGCACCGCGAGCTTCTTGAGGCTGAATCGTAATTACATTGCGATCTAAGTCAAGATCTTGCACTTGGAGAGCAGCGAGTTCACTGATACGCATACCTGTCTGGAGGAGCAGTTCTACAACTGCAGCCATACGAGCATCTCCACGGCAAGCGTCGCGAAGTGCGCGATACTCTGTTTTTGAAAGAACACGAGGAGGTGTCTGGTCATATTTTGGATGACTGATGACATCTGCTGGATTACTTTCAATACTGCCCTGGTTCTGTAAATAACGGAAAAAAGCTTTGATTGAGTTAATTTTTCGGGAAATAGATTTTCCGGTATATCTCTGTTTTTTGAGTAACTCTTTAAAATCTTCAATATCACTGTCAGCAACTTCTTGTGCAGCGTGTTTATTTTTTTCACGCGCCACAAAATCGATCAATTGCTCAATATCTTTGCTATACGCAATAACCGTAGCATGAGCCTTGGAGGCCTGCTTTAATGCATCAACAAATTGTGCATGTGCTTCTTGTAATGTAACTGACGTATTCATACCTTTTATGCTTTCTAAACAGCAACACAATGTACAAAACTCTTATTTCTCGTACAATGTTCAGTAAGTCTTTACTAATTTGCAGGACTTATAATATCATAAGATAGGATTTTCTGCAATGCAAAAATTGCTTTTCCATCCAATCACTGTCATTTTTTTCACTGTTATAGCAGTAATTTTCTATTTTTCGCTTGAAAAAAGTGCTGGTACAGCTGAAACTTCTGTTGTGACACTTCAAAAGTTACAACAAGATACTGAAAAACTCAATCAAGAAGTTCAACAACTTGAGGGAAAACTCACAGACTCACAAAATACGGTAGCAAAAGAAAAAATTGTCAGAGATGAACTACTCATGCAAAAACCTGGAGAGTATGCAATCCAGATACCAGATGTAGATCATACTGAAGTAGTACCCACACAACCACCTGCGACACCAACCCCTTGGGAAGATTGGCAAGATATTTTACTTTGAAAACTCAGGTTTACGAGCCAAAATATACAGTGAGTCTTTGAAAGAATCAACTGTTTGCTGTGCTAGGTAGCCAGCCCATTTTATGCCTTGCGAGATTGGACTTTCTTGTTTGACTTTTTCTCGAGTAGGTGGGTATAAACACACATGTTCCTGAGCAGCAATTTCAAACCCAACTAATCGCAATAATTCCACCAGTTCATCAAGTGTGTATTCACGGTTATGGAGGTGATACAGCGACCCATCATCAGGTTGTACAGTCATGAGTTGTTCTACTGGGAAAGATGTTGATTTACCAGATAGAAGATTCAGTCTGTGATGCAGTTTTACTGCATTTGGGGTAGTAATCATCAAAACGCCACCTGGTGCAAGTACTCGATACATTTCCTTGAGTGGAATAACTGGGTTGTGCGGTAAATGTTCAATAACTTCTGTAAAGACTACCAGATTGAAACTACTATTTTTCCAAGGAAACTTCTCTTTTTCAATATTGAGCACTTTTACTGTTTCACTCTCCATTTGTTCGTGGGTTGAGGCAATCCCATAAGTTGTATATCCCTGTTGTTTGAGAAAGCTGAAAAGGATGGGTGGATAGCACCCCACATCCAGAACTGATGCACCTTGCGGAAGTTGCAGCGATTGAATGTGCTGTTCCAAAAACTCAAAGCGATACTGATGAATATCCCAGTATTCTTTTTCTTGTGGACTATCAAATAGACGAGTGGTGCTCATATTAGAGGTATTGTAGTAGTTTTTTACGAGATTTTGGATAGTAAAGCAGACAAGTGATTACGCCCAATCCAAAAAGCCCCATCAAACTCAGGAGAGTGCTGAGCATTCTTACTTTTGTATCTTTAAAAGATACACGTACTGTATGGTCTCCTTGAGGAATTTTGTAAGTAATAATCCCTCTAAATACTGGATCCTGAAACTCAATTGGTGTTGAAACTCCATCAATTTCTACCGTCCAACCAGGAAAATAAAAGGTGTTGTCCACCATTCGCAGCGGTGTATTTGCCGAAATTTGGTAGCTCCGCCAGGAGTTATGCACTTGAGCATCTGTAATGACCCCTTCTCCCTCAATAATCTCGGGCTTAGTTTCTTTGACTGGATACTCTTCTGTTCTTCCCGTCCAAATCGAATTCATATTTGCACTATGGAGGTTGTACTTTGTAAAGAAAAATTCTGATTGCGGATACAAAAAGTAGTTTTTGCCATAAATTTGAGGAAAGCGAAGCATACAGACCATGCTTACAATAATGAGTACAAACAATTTTTTCTGTGGAACTTTATCTAGTAAAAGCGCCATTAGTACCGGTGGTACAAAAATAAATGCTGATAAAAACCTCCATGCAAACTGCATATTTCCCAGGAATGAAATGTTTGTGTACAAAATATGCGCAACTTTGGTAGTGAACAAGACACTGACAATGCCTACAGCAATCCAGAGATGAATATGATCTAGTGTCCGGGTTTTATAGAATCTCATGACTGCATAGACCATGCCTGCCAGCATAATTACAGTTTCAATACTACCTAGTTGGAAGAACTGCCCACGCATGCCAGTTTGGTTTTGATAAAAGTATGGCCACAACTCGAGAGTAAAGAAGTTTTTGAATGTGAGAAAGCTCTCAGCGACAAAGTACGAATCGTTCAGGCCTAGGTAGATATATTTACTTTCAATAAGTAGTGGCACCAAATAGTATGCTGAAAGTACAAAACTTATTCCCAAAAAAATTGAAAAAAAGATTAATGAATAAACTTTTTTTTGAGTATGCTTCCACCATGTATACGCAAAAAATGGCACAATAATAACCATGTTAACGAGCAACATCATCGGATGTGTCAAAGCTAAAAACGTGATGGAAAGTATAAATAAGGGTGCACCCCACCACTGTTTTTTTTGAAAAAAAGCAACCACAGCTAGAAGTGAAATGGGCAGCCAAATACTCGAGAAAAATTCTGGCAACGCTGCTCGAGCATAGATATTGAGCATTCTATAGGGAGCAAAATTAAACAAAAAAGCACCTACAAATGCCGCTTCTCCCGCAACATACTGGCGCAGAAAAATGTAGAAAAAAATGACAGAGAGAGCTGCACCCAAAAAGTACAAAAAGTTATAGGAAAATAAGACGTTACCGGTGAGGAGTGTGAGAAGCGCACCCCCATACGAAGTGACTTGATGTGCGAAAATTGGCAGTGGCGATCCATAGTTGGCAAACTTGTCACTCCACCGCACCAAATGGTCTCCATCTGCAAGCGCCTGGCTAAATTGACCAATTGTGGAAATATGAATAACCCCATCAAAGGTTAACAGCCGCCCCTTATTGATGAAAAAATCAGAAACTAAGGCTGCTGCAGCAAGTATAAGTATCACGCAGTAGAAAATGTCTTTTTTCAAATGTATATCCTTAGATATTTGCAGTATAGTTGTACTTATGATACTAGTGGTGTTCCAAAAGTTATACAATAAAAAGTTTGCTGCAGTTCCCTACTACTTTCTACTTCTCGCTATTCCAGTGATCACTCTTTTTTCACTTGTTCCTAAAATTGCTGTGCGCATCCAACCACAAATACGTCAACAACAACTTGCTGCATTCATAACAAAACTCAAAACTGAAAACGCGATTGATGCACGGGGATTCTGGCAATTTAGAGAGTTTTATGCTCCAGGAAGTTTTACGTACCCCGCACAAACGGCTGATCTAGCAGCTGGCCTCATTTTAAAAAATGCACCGCGCTGTACATTCAAAACTCCAATTCTCTACTACTACTCTGCCAACATGGTCAGTCAAGAAAGCATTGTTAGTGAACATGATTGGCAACAGTATCTGGCAGTACGCCTCAATCCTAGTGATAGGGTAATTTTAAAGAATGAAACGACACTCTTTTACCAAGAAACTAATGGAACGTACCATCTGGTTTTTGCCAAACCAGGCTCAGAAATGATGCGAACCAATGGATTTTATAGTTATACTGAGCCAGAAACAGCGCAGATGCGACACTCGTACTGGATTAGTGAATCAGTTTTTAACTAGCGCAGAATATACAACTCTTCTTCTGCACGAGTGATAGCGGTATACAACCAGCGGTGGGCATGCTCACGGAATAAATATGATTCATCAAATACTAATGCTCGTTTAGCTTGAGAGCCTTGTGCTTTGTGCACTGTCAAAGCATAACCAAAATCAAAACGATCTCCAATTTTACTAAAGTGCAAACCTGGTATATTTTCAACTGCTTTTAGGCTATTAAATTGATGTTTACTGATTCGCCCTCGATAGACTTTGCCATCATCTGGAAAATCTACAGTGGCTTTATACCAATGTTCATCCTCTGCTGTGAGCTCAGTGATTGTGCCAATCATACCGTTATAAATATGGCCGTCCTTGTTTTCGTAGTTATTTTTAAGACACACCACTCGGTCACCAACATGTGGCAAGAGTTGTTCAGAACCCATGGCATGACGAACTTGTTGATTAAGATTGACACGAGTTTTATTACTACCACACAAAATCAGGGTGTCGCTGGTGAACTGCGTAAAAAATCGCTCCATGAGCTCTCCTGCTTCTTCAGATTGTCGAGAAATTTTGCGAATTTTGCTGCTAAAGTTTTCGAAAGGAATTTCTGCACCAGTTCGCGCGAGCGTAGCCAAATGAATAATCGGATTGCCATCTGCCTGACGGTGAATTTTTTCTAGGCGGAGATCAGGTTTTTCCATGAGATTGAAACTACTCCCAATTGGCGGCAGCTGTCCATGATCCCCAAATGCCAGAATTGGCATTTTGTAGCGGCATAAATCATCCCAAATATCTTCGGTAATCATTGAGGCTTCATCAACGATAATCAAGTCATATTCGAGTTTTTCATTGCGCTGCCAAGTGACAATCCGCCCTTCATTATCCAAAAGCGCGTTATAAATAAGCTTGTGAATCGTACCGTTTGTATCTTTTCCTTCAAAAAAAGCGTTCTGCTCTAGGAGTTTATTGCCTAAGTTTTGGCTAGCGCGCCCGGTGAAACTAGCAAAGGCAATTCGCTTCTTTGGGTCATGTTTGGCAATATACTTACGAAGTACCCCAATAAGTGTTGTTTTACCCGTTCCTGCGTACCCACCGATGCTTAAATGAGTGCCTGTGGGATTGTTCAACCAGTCGATACAGGCTGCAAAAACTTCTGCTTGATCCTGCGAAAGATCAAACTTTTCAGTTGTTGTGTGTGGTAAATAGGTTTTGGTGGGTGAAGCAAGCAACTGCTCAATCACATCGTTATGCAAATCAATGGAACGGTCGGACATAGGTAAGTAGTTATACACTCACTCAAAATTATATTCACTTGCCATTTTCCCTTTTTTGAAAACTTCTTTGCATTCTTCTTCCAAAACACCCCTCTTAATTTGAAAATTAAATTTCGATTGCTTCCAAAAAGCAGGTAAATGAGCTTTCATGTCTAAGCAGCCACTGTGATCAATATCTATTCCACAAACAACTCGACTGATCTTCATCAGAATAAGCGCGCCAAAACACATAGGGCATGGCTCATATGTGGAGTATAGAGTTGCTTCTCCCTTATGCTGTTCTAATAGTTCTCTTGATTCCATCAGAACTTTTAGTTCTGCATGAGCCAACCTATTTTTGTCTGAATAGCCTGTATTATGTGATCTAGCAACTACTTTACCATTTATAACCAAAACACAACCAATTGGAAAGTCACCACTTTGCACAGCACTTTCTGCTTCTTTAATGGCTTCAGTCATGAATAATTCATCACTCGACATGGCCTGATTATATCTTGGTTGTTTTAGAATATTGACATTAGTTTTTTCAACTTTATATTCATGTCTATGTCGCGTTCAAAAGAATCAATCACTTCAGCAGAACTCAAAACTCAAATTGCTCGAGCAGTTATAATTGCTCCAGACATTAACCCTAAAACTGGTCAAGAATATACTCAAGAGGTAGTTTTTACTATACGTCCTGGCTGGTCAAATATTAATAAATATGTAGCTGCCTTACCTGGAGGAAAAATAGAAATAGACAATGGTGATTTCACTGGTGTTATTGATGAAGGTTCGCAACAAGACCCTCATTTGATTTTAACATTGGAGCAGATGATTTTTGCTGGACTACGAGCTGCAGAACGAGAAGTATTGGAAGAATTGGGTGTCACATTGGCAGCTGGAATGTTGCAATTTGTAGATTTTTCCACTAATAGAGCTGGTTGGACTACCTATAGCTATGCCTGTATACTTCCAGAAAAACCAACTCTCTTAGTTAAACCAAACAGTTCAGGTACTAAATGGATAAATACACAACGACTTTTAGAAGGTAAGCCTAAATTACTACAAGGGCACTTAAAAATCTCAAGAACAGCAATCAAAAAATTACAATAATATTTAATGTTGCGGGGCCGGGAGTCGAACCCGGCCTGTGAGATTATGAGCCTCACGTGCACCGTACACTACCCCGCGCGAATCTCAAATTCGTGGCTTTACTCTTGCAAGATAAAGTCTTGAGAAATTCTGATTATACCTCATCCTTAACCAATCCGTCAAAACCTGATATAATTTGCCATCGTTGCACAGGTATACTGTACCGAAAGCACATCAAGGCAGGATAGCTCAGTTGGTTAGAGCATCGGATTCATAAACCGAAGGTCCTGAGTTCGAATCTCAGTCCTGCTACTCTTTTTATTGCCCATGCTTACACACTGTATACCACATACTAGCGTTCACTCGTTTAGCACCACACGTGATGAGAGTTTTGATACTCTCAAAACTCTTCCAGATCTGGAAAACACATTTTTTGTAACCATGGAACAAGTACACCAATCCAATTTTGCTATTGTTTCTGATAACCAAACTACCCATCACCCTGATGTAGACGCACTCATTACCACTGTCCCCGACCTCACCCTTGCTGTTAAACATGCCGACTGCTTACCCATTTTGATCTATCACCCTCGTGGAGTGATTGCAGCTATTCATGCAGGAAGACGCAGCACGCAGCAGCAGATTACAAAAAAAGTTCTGAAACACCTGCGAACACACTTTACACTCAGTGGACCACTATATGTCTGGTTTGGACCGGCAATTTGTACCAGTTGCCACACTACTAATGAAGCAAAAACTCTTAATTATGACTTGCAACGCGAGAATCGTTTGCAAGCAGAATCGATCTTTCCTCAGGATGACCTGCTCATCACCGTTTCTCCCCAGTGTACTGTCCATGATACAAACTGCTTCTACTCATATCGTTCTGAAGGACCAGGCGTCCCGATGAACTGGAGTGTTATTTCTCTCAAGTAATATTTGATACGACAAGGTGTATAATACTACTATAGGATAATTTCCTATATATTCAGTATGCCTAACCTTGCCGAAAATGCCGCATACCGCGCATCTACCCATTTCCAACTGCCAGAAGTTCTTGAAAAGAACTATGGTTCTTTCATGACAGAAGGCCAGGTTAACCCTGAGGCACCAAAACTTGTTATGGAGGGAGGAAGACCTAGGTTTGATGTTAAAGGACGGGTTGAATTTCTCAACCAAATTTTCACTGAGGGCAATACTTTTTCAGATCAAATCGGTAAGAAAACAATTTTTCTTGATGAGAATGTTTCGTGTCAAGCTGTGCTTACTGATGCCGCTTCAACACATACTACCCATAAAATTGAAGCTAATGGCCACACAATGAACGCCCACTGCATTATTTGGTTGTTTGATTTATTTAACGATAACCCAGTACGTTGGGGCGAAATGCTCGATCGTCTGACTCCTGAAGCTGCTGCAGAAGTATTAGCTCAAGGTGTTGAAACTGCTGTTCAGATTATTGCAGAAGGAAAAAATCTTGCAGTTGCTGAGTTACTTTTAAGTCGTCTGAGAATTTATTACTTATCTGGATACACAGCGCTTATAAAGCGATTACACAGAGGTAATGGCCGAGGAACACAAAGTGCTGCAGACTTACACGTTAACGTCGCATACTTCGATATTGATGAAATTACTGAGATGAAAAAAGATGTGGAAGTAACAGGATATGAGCTTGTTAAACAACTTTCACCGCTAAATACCATTTTAATGGAACGATGCGGATCTGCTATTCGCTCGTTGATACATGCAAGCTTGACCAAAATTGGCTATAAAAGCGTACGAATTAAACAAGTACGGACGCATGAAGCAAACAGAGAGTTAAAAAATCTCTCCACAACTGAGGAGATCATCATAGAGTTTCCAAAACCGATTTCCGTTGAGGAAGCATTCAGACTCCTTATCCCACTCTATGAAGATTTGGAAGCTGCTACACAAGAAATTAGTGCAGCATATATGACAAGACTTTCGCACACTGGAAATGAACATCTTCAAGATTTTATGCATGATGAAACAGTTAAGCTATTTAGGGATCGCTTTAGCTTATCTCAAAAACACACTGAGTCCCTGCTTCACTTTTCTCAAGAACTCCAACCTACCTATTTAGCGCTCCAGGATGCGTACGCTCTATCTACTGATGATGCAAGTCGAGCTGAAATCGCGAAGTTGCTCAAACAGATGGAGTATATTCAAAAAAGATTTATTCCGAGTGTTGAAGGCAAATCTCCCAAACAAGTTGAATTGGAAATGCAGGAAAAATTTGAAGAATTTGTTATATTTTTAAAACGAATCACAGAAATTCCAGAACCATTAGTACCTGCCTACGCCACATTTTTGATTGATCGGATTAAGCCAAAAGAGCTGATCCATACAGTAAAAAGTGTAATTGGCATGTATTTTTCTTCATTTATGCACTTTGGCGGACTAACTCAGGGTGAAGATGGTCACATATACGTCAAAGAGCTTCGCCTTTCCCCGGTACTTGCTAGTGAACTAGGTGGTGCTGAGCGTGAAATTGAAGGTGTGTTTGCGCGCGGTGAAGGAAAGTAACTATTTTTTCCCTCTAAATACACTCGATAGTTTTTTCAAGATATTCTGTGCAAAAACGCGAATTCCCGTTTCCTCTTCTCTCAGTTCCTGAGTATTCTGGCTTACTGTTCCAAAACCTTGTAGCGTTTCACGCAATCCTGAGACAGAATCAAACATAAATGCTTGTACAGCATTACTTATCTTTTGCAGTTGTTTGGTATCAGTTGTCCAAAAGTGGACGTAATATGTTCCTGAACTAGACTCAACTTGGAAGTGTGCGTTGCTTTTATCATTATGGTTTGTAATGACAACGAGTGCTTCAGGAGCTTCCCCAACTTGATTGAGATTTGACTCGTATATTGTGTATGCCACAGCACCAGGCATAGTTTTATCTCGTTGATAGGTAATTTTAATGTCTGGACCACACACAAAATTTAGCTGTGGTGGGAGACTCCCGTCAACTGTGTTGTGTATTTTGGCTGTAACTGCTCGAATCACATCATCTACTAATTCAGTCACTTGTTCTTGATTCAATTCAAACGGATACTCTTCCGTCGCTAAGTTTACCTCAGACGTGGCAGGCGCTGAATTTGCATAGTGTCTACGACCGTACATTGGCTCTTTGGATATCACCATATATCAGCAGTATGAAATTTTTTATAAAAAAAACAAGATGGTGTTGATGAAAAAGTATGAAGTTTATCTGCCTGTTAAACGATTCCAGAGGCTCCGTTTTTTTTGTGGAGCTTCAGCTGGAGTAGCAGTTGCCACAACTTCCGCTGGTGCAGATGCAGTTTCTGGTGCAGTGGGAAGCTGTCTCTTGGCAATCTGCTCAGTTACCTTTACGTGAACAGCAGCCACTTCATCTTGAGTAAAGTTATATCCAGGTATCGTCATGTACTTCTCTGGAGCTTCACCACGATTTTGAGTATCTTGCGCATTGTATGCAGCAAGTTTTTGCTCATATTGCGAATCTTCTATTCGTACGTCTTCACTCATAAATGCTGTCGCACGCTCGACCTGTTCATCAACCAATTGAGGCAGTGCGTTCTGATCACCCTGATAGTTCTGTATAACTCGCTCAACCGCACGTTCAATTGTCGCTAAAACTTGTGCTCGTGGAGGAGCAGCACGACGTTCAGCGCGTCGATCGGCTAAGTTATTTAGTACACCTTCAACAATTCGCAGGCGCATACCCATTTCAAGGTGAGCTGTACCCGGGTCAGATGCTACTGTTTCATAGACCAATTTAGCATTTGAACCAGTCAGCGAATCAGGATGATCTGCAACCAGTTGTGCGGTAATCTCTGCGGTATGATCAGCAATTCTCATGTCCCTGATTGCTTCACCACGCTGTTGTTCTGCTAGAGCTGCTTGTTGCCGAGCCTCTGCTGCCCGTTCTTGGGCTTCTGCAGACTCTGCTGCTGTAGCAGCCAATCTGGCTTCAGCACTTGCTTTCTGCTGTCTCATTCTTTCATGCGAAGTTAATTCAGCTGGTTCACTATTCGTCTCCTCTGTTACTTCTCCAACAAATCCTTGTGGTGATTCGGTATCTGAAACAGTTTGGTCAGCAGCGGTTTGTTCACCCTCAGTGTGGCGTGGATTGCGTGCGTTTCCCATCCAGTCTGTAGCTGCCGCGAGATCAGCTTTTAATGCATCCATCTGGGCTCGTTTTTCAGGACCAGACCAGAGTGGATATTGGAAATTTGCGGGATTGGCTCTGAAGAAATCCCTAACATTCACCAACAATTTTGTTCTGCGCTGTCGTCGTTCCACTGCTACTTCTTGATTACGAACTTTCAGAACGGCTTCAAGTGCTTTAATTCTGGTAGCTTCTATAGTTCTTGCTTCTGGAGTGGCTGCTGAACCCAACCTAATCTTTGCTGTCCAAAGTTTATTCTGCAAACTCCCAGTTGTCTCAATATCGTACTGTTCCATTTCAGTTACGACACCTTGAGGCATCACGAATTCACCGCCTGTGGCTCGCTCCCCTGATGGTGCTGGAGTAGGTTGTGAACCGAATGGAATATCAATAAGCGATCGCTGTGGAGCCACTGATTCAGTGGCAGCTGCTGCTGTTTGTCCTAAATCTTTTTCTGAAAGACCGATGGTTTCATTCATGAGTGTACTGTATCAAAAAAGTAGGTACTTCGTAAAGCCTATTTATTCAGCTTTAGAAAGCAAAAAGGCTCCCCAACGGGGAGCCTTTTCTTAATTACAATCTATTGCAGAGACTACATCATGCCGCCCATATCAGGGGATGGCATTGCCTTTTTGTCCTCTGGAGCATCAGTGATCAAACAATCTGTGGTTAAGATCATTGAACCGACGGATGCAGCGTTTCTGAGTGCTGAAGTAGCAACCTTAGCAGGCTCAATCACACCAGCTTTAATCATGTCACCATAGGTATTGGTGATCACATCAAAACCAAATGTTGGTTCATTTTTTTGTTTGATTTGGTAGACAACTTCACCTTCATCGACACCAGAGTTACGAGCAAGCATACGGAGTGGCTGTTCAAGGATTTCCTTGATGAGCTTCACACCGACTTCTTCGTCATAGCCCACTGTAGTAACAGTATCTAAAACCTTGCCACCTTGGATGTATGTGACACCGCCGCCTGGGATGATACCTTCATCAATTGCTGCCTTTAATGCTTCTTTAGCATCTTTGACGCGCTCTTGGAGGTTCTTCATCTCCATTTCACTGGCTGCACCAACTTGAATGACTGCGACACCACCAGTTAATTTGGCGCGGCGCTCAGTCAATTTTTCGCGATCAAAGTCTGAAGTGACTTTGTCTTCTTGTGCCTCAATTTGTGCAATGCGGCCATCAATGTCAGCTTGGCTACCTTTGCCACCCACTATAACTGTCTCATCTTTGGTAGAACGAACCATATCAGCACGTCCTAAGTCCTCCACGGATGCTTCTTTGAGTGTGCGACCTGTTTCATTTGAAACGAGGTTGGCACCTGTCAAAATAGCAATATCTTGGAGCATCTCTTTTTTGCGATCACCAAAGCCTGGAGCTTTGACAGCTAAAACATTGAATGCACCACGCAGTTTGTTAACTACGAGTGTGGTCAGTGCTTCACCATCAATATCATCAGCGATGATAACAAGATCTTTACTGATCTTCATGAACCCCTCAAGAAGTGGTAACAGATCTTGAATGGTAGAGATTTTTTGATCAGTTACTAAGATATATGGATTCTTGATTTCAGATTCCATAGCATCAGAATTGGTGACGAAGTATGGAGAGGCGTAGCCTTTGTCCAAAACCATTCCTTTTTTGTGGTCGATGGTAATGTCCATGGTTTTACCTTCTTCAACTTCCAAGACACCGTCTTTACCGACGAGTTTGAGCGCTTCAGCCACTTTTTTACCAATAACTTCGTTCTGTGCTGAAATTGTTGCTACCTTTTCCCAATCAGATTCTTTGACTGGTTTGGCAAGGCGGCGGATTTCTGCCACAACTGCTTCAACTGCTTTATCCATACCACGCTTCATGAGCATTGGATTGACTCCTGCAGTGACATACTTCATACCTTTATTAGCAATTTGTTGTGCAAGTAGTGTTGCGGTAGTTGTACCGTCTCCAGCTGCATCGTTGGTTTTGTTGGCTGCTTCTTTAACAAGCTGAGCACCCATATTTTCAAACTTATCTTCTAATGTAATTTCTTTTGCGACACTGACACCGTCATGTAAGACTGTTGGGGAACCCCATGCCTTATCGATTGCCACATTGCGTCCCTTTGGACCAAGTGTGGTTGTTACTGCTGCTGCAAGTTTGTTGATACCTGCAAGCATCTTTTGTCGTGCGTCATCACTAAATGCTAATTGTTTAGCTGCCATATTTTCCTTTCAAAGAACTTTGTACTAATTTTTTTATGTAATTATTTGACTACTGCTAATAAATCTTCAAACTTTAAGAATTGATATTCAACATCTGAAATCTTAAATTCGTTACCACCCCATTTTTTGTAGATAACTTGTGCGCCTTTTTTGACTGGGCACTCGACTTTTGCACCATCATCCATGACTGCGTCTCCGCAAGCAAGAACTGTGCCATGTTGTGGTTTTTCATTGTCAGAATCTGGAAGATAGATACCAGAAGCTGTTTGTTTCTGTTGTTGTGCTGGTTCTACCAAGACATAACCTGGTAATGGCTGTACTTTTGATACAGGAAAAGATTGAAACATAGAACTCCTTTTATTTTGGTAAAAATGTATGTGTAATTGTATTTAGCAGTCAAATATATTAACTGCTATCAGCAGATAGTGTAGAAGAGTGCTTGCTGCCTGTCAAGATTAAGTTGCAGTTATGAGGATGCGTGTGGTGGCATTACTGGAATTGAATACGTCTCAGCAACCGGTGGATGTTCAACGACGAGTTCAGTTGCACCATCTCTTTGACGTCTGATAGTGGATAACAAAAAGCCTTCACAATTAAGACCACGATTGGCAAAATATTGGTTCATTTCTTCTTGAACAAGTGCTTCAACTTTGCTGCGGTTTTGTTTGATTTGGTCAAGTGTGAGGTCTGCAAAGACACTCGCAATACGACTACGAGAAATAGGACGAACAACCTTGGAAACCATGTTTTCGCCTAAGTTTTCCCACATTTCAGGAGCATTTGCTTTATCAATTCTAAAAAGAATGGATGCTTCAACTTCAATATCCTCACCATCATGTGTGGTTGTCATAATTGGCTCATCACCAAGTGCTTCTTTGTTTTGAGAATTATCAAAACCATCACGGATAGAATATTCAAGAATTTGCGCATTAAAAAGTTTGGCAACTTGCCAGAAAGGGATTTTGAAATGTAGTCCAGGTCCCCAGACTTTATTAAGAACACCTCGACCACGATCATAGACACAAGCGACGTGACCAGGTGGCACGGAAATAAAGAAGCCACCCACGACCTCATCAACTAGAAACGAAACAACTAGTTTATCAAATTCCATATACGTTCCAAAAGCAAGTATTATTGTACCCCAGAGTGAGTAAAAAAGTAAGTGAGCCGTCCATTACTTGATATCAACGACTAGCTGTTCGTCCTTTTTTGCTTCCTGTGCTTCGACTTTTTCCTTGTATGCAGCAAACCGACGTTGCACAGTTCTAATTGAACTCAAAATAATACTGATAATTAATGTAGTAATAACAAATAATTTTTTGCCTGCTGGAAGTCCTAAAAATATAAAGAAAGAAACGATTGGCAGTAGGAACTGCAGACGTACAAACTGTTGCTTTGATACAGGTGATGTTGCGCCCAACATCATAATTGTCTCGAGGATAAAGATGAGTCCTGTTTGAATCAAATTAAGTTGAAGACTAGGATGTGTTAAATCATATTTACCGAGGAAAACTAAATTGAACGGCTGTTCAACATTTGGCATAAATCCATAGAGCAAATGAACGTCTTCTCCACTCAAGCCTTTACTAAAAATTCTCCAAAGCATGAGAGCTACAATTACTTGGATTGTGAGATTAATAATTTCTGCGATTAGTACACCTTTATTAGTATGCAAAACTTGTTTTTTAGCGGCATCAAATGCTATTGGATCTGTTCTGTGTTCAACTTCAATTTGGCGTATCTTATCGGAAATATTTTTACGATCATTTTCTGACTTATCTTGAGCAACTGATAAAGGATATAAGATTACTCGAATGACGATTGTTAATAAAATAACAGCAATACCCATATCACCATTACCTCGAGTGATAAAATCGAGTGCCCAGTAGAAAAAAACGAGCAGATTAAAAAATGGCTGATAGATAAAAACCGTAAAGTAGTGAAACATGTTGGGCTATGTTAACTTGATAATTTTGGACCTTCAAATAAGATGCCGTGGATCATATCCACAGTATCTCGTAATGAAATAATTAAATCTTTTGATAGTGCAAGTGTCTCATCATCAAATGTCAGCTCAGAAAGCGT
Organism: Limisphaerales bacterium; assembly: GCA_044350895.1. GTDB lineage: Bacteria > Patescibacteriota > Microgenomatia > UBA1400 > PJMF01 > OMIS01. The sequence continues at coordinate 42,641 of JBILGT010000003.1, read as the reverse complement.
GGCATTGGATTCTTGAACGAATGAGTCAATTGCCTTGTTGATAATTTCACCGTGCTCTTTTGCCCAGGCTCTTCGCTCTGCTTCAGGCAATAGAATGACATTCTCAAGAACTTTGGCAATTTCTCGCAGCTCGTGAGTTTTCAGATACAAGGTGAACTTAACAGAGCTTGTGGGTGCGCTGGATATAAACTTGAGAGAGTTTTCTTCCATATCTCGTCTTATTATATACCATAGATTTTTTTTAAAGTGCGTAAGAGAACTGTACAGGGTATAATACCGAATCATGGAAATTCTACGACTATCCGATACACCAATACAAAAATTGATTGTTGCTACCATTTCTGTTCTTGAAAAAGGTGGTTTAGTAATTTTTCCTACTGAGACAACCTATGGGGCTGGTGTTGATGCTACCAATCCTGCTGCAGTTGAAAAACTTCTTGCGTACAAATCGCGACGTGAAGGTAAACCACTTTCTATTGCTGTCACTTCTGAAGAAATGGCAGAAAAGTATGTAGAACTCAATGAACAAGCCCGGACGTTGTATAAACAATTTCTGCCTGGCCCTGTAACTGTCGTTTCCAAAAGCAAAGATACTGTTGCTCCGGGAGTTGCTTCAGAATTCGGGACTGTAGGTGTACGCATCCCTGCCTATGAGCCATTACTTGAGCTACTGCGTGCATACGGCAAACCAATTACTGCCACTTCTGCTAACGGCTCGGGTCAGAAACGTCCATATGCCATTCAAGACATTTTTGACAATATTTCAGATAAACAAAAAAGCCTTATTGATTTGGTGCTTGATGCAGGAACACTGCCGCCCAATCCACCTTCCACTGTTATTGATACGACACTCTCTACTCCAGTGACGCTGCGTGCTGGGGACATAACCATTGCTGAAGCTTCCACAACAACACACCATCTCACTACCCAAAGTGAAGTAGAAACCAAAAGTATTGCTGGACGACTACTACTCAAGCATTGGGATGACGTTGGCAAAACTGGGATAGTGATTGGGTTGGATGGACCACTCGGTGCGGGGAAAACTGTTTTTACAAAAGGTGTTGCTGAGTTTTTGCAGATCACAGAAAATATTGCTTCACCCACGTATACCTATATTGAAGAATATGATTTCAAACGACACAGTACCGAAGGAACGCTCTATCACCTCGACATGTGGAAAGTAGATTCACCAGAAGTATTTGAACGTCTTGAACTAGAAACGTTACTCAAACCTAATACAATCATGGTGATTGAATGGTGGAGTCAAGTTGCACAATATTTTCTTCCCACTCTATCTCAAAAGCACATTCCGTGTATGACAGTGTCACTTATGGAAGAACCAGTAAGCCCTGACAAAAACGAACGGGCACGAATTCTAGCAATTCAAGAAAATATATGAGTGCCCCAATAATTTTAGCGATTGATACATCCTGTGATGACACGAGTGTGGCAATCACCTGTGGGACAACAATTCTTTCCAATGTCATTGCTTCTCAAACTGAACTCCATAAACCATATGGTGGTGTATTTCCAACGGTGGCAAAATTGGCACATCGAGAAAATATTCAACCTACAATTGCAGTTGCACTCAAGCGCGCTCGAATCTCCAGAACGCAACTGGATGCCGTAGCTGTAACTGTCGGACCCGGACTCGCACCGGCACTTGAAGTAGGCATTACTGCTGCCAAAGAGCTTGCAACAGAACTCAACAAACCACTTATCCCAGTCAATCATATTGAAGGTCATGTACTTTCTGTGTTAGCACATCCTGCCGTAAAAAATGATTCGGCATCAAAAAACAAAGAACAAAAACTTCCAGTTCTTTCGATCATTGTTTCTGGTGGACATACAGAGTTTGTCCTCGTCACAGCGATTGGAGAGTATCAAATCCTGGGTGCCACCTTGGATGATGCAGCTGGTGAGTGTCTGGATAAAATTGGCAGAATGCTGAACCTCGGTTACCCAGCCGGGCCCATCATCGAAGAATTTGCAAAACTCGGAAACAAAGAGGCATTTCCATTTCCACTGCCTCTTACAACTGTCAAAACTTTTGACATCAGTTTTTCAGGAATGAAAACATTCGCCCGAAACTTAGTCGAAAAACTGCAAGCAGAAAATACACTCACCAAAACCCAAATCTTTGATTTGTGTGCCAGCGCTCAACAAGGGGTATTTAAACATATTTGCTATAAATTGAACAAAGTTTTAGAAAAACATGATGTGAAAGAGGTATGGCTTGGCGGTGGAGTCGCAGCCAATAAAGAGTTACGGCGAATGATACGCGAAACACTTAAAAATATCGCAAAGACTCAGAAACAACCAACGCTCCGACTTCGTGTCCCATATACAAAAAAACTCTGTGCAGATAATGCAGCAATGATTGGGGTTGTGGCGGGGTTTAAAACTGGAATAACTGGTACAGAGATTGAAAAAATTGAGCGAGTGCCAAGATTGAGACTTTAATCTTAATTCAGATAAACAACAACAGCCGTAAGATTGTCACCACTTCCACGATCATATGCCATTTGTACTAATTTTTGAGCTGCTTCCTTTTCAGATTTACCCTTTCTCTTCAAATCAGTAATTGTTGCAATAGCCTCATCATCAGTAATCACATCCCATATACCATCACAGGCAGTAACTGCAACCGAATTTTTTGTTTCCAGTTTTACTGCAGCAACATATGCTTCTGCACTAATGAACTTACCAAATGCTAGATCTCCTAACGCTCTTGCAATAGCTAAACTGCCCATTACTCTGGCTACATCTGCTCCTGGGATAGCTAGCTCAACAAATCCACCTGCTGCTTCGATACGTGCAATTTCTGCAGGATCATCGGCTTTATGATCTTTTGAGATTCTTATAGCCATATTGTTACCACCATCCATAACAGTACGTGAGTCTCCTAAGTTTGCGCTATAGAGCGTACCATTAGTTCTATACAATACTGCCGCTGTAGCACCTGTATTATTGAGTTTTTTATCTTGAGCAATTATTTTGTTAACTTCTAAGAATGAAAGTCGCAATAGTTCTTGTATATTCTTTGGGTTTGTTGCGGAAATTTTCTTCATTTCAGAAGCAAATTGCCGTTGAGCTATTTCAGCTACTTTGCTTCCTCCATGACCATCAAACACTCCCACCAATACATCCCCATTATTTAAAACATCAGACTCAACAAGAGTTCTATCCTCCATGTACGGACGCCTTCCGATAAATTCATGAGCACCAATTCGATTAATTATTGGTGGAGCTTCTTGAGTTTTTGCAGTATCCGTTGGAGTCATAAATGGCTCTACGATTTTCATCCAAGTACGTTGCGATATTTCAATTCTAAATGGCTTAGGGTTTTGATCTGAACGAACAGTTATTTCTATTCTATTTCTCACCAATGGATCACGTTCGGCTTCCGTCAGACGAATTCTTCTAAAACGAATAGCATTAAGTGTCACATAGGTGTCATCCATACGCACTTGTTTTTCCTCAACAATTAATGGTTGAGGAATGATTGCATCAATTCTTTCCCACTCACTACGCACTATTCTGAGTCGTTCATGTTGTGGGAAGTTGTTAATTGCATTTGGTATAAGTTCAACAAATCCTTGGTTTGGATCAGAAGCGTCTGGAGTAAACACACACCCAATTAAAGCCTCAGTTGAAAACGGAAGAGGATTATTTTGTTCTGTAAAAAGAGCAATTTGTTTTGCATTTTTACTCCATGGTATTTCGATTCGGGGAATATTTATTATTGGAACTTGTTGTTTTTCTTTACTTTGAGCACCACTTTCTGTTGCTCTTCTTCGCACTTCGTCTTTAAACTCACGCCACACAGGATAAGTAACGACCAATAAGAATATAGCACCTTGTTGTCCACGTTTCTCAACGGGTACCGTTAGAACCTGTTGATCGAATAATTCACGGACATTAGTTCTTTGATTCAAATAATTAATACCAAAAGTTTGGCTAGGATCATCGTTTAATCGAACCGTTTTACCATCAGGTAAAAATTCTATTTTAGTTACTGGTAATTGTTCTTGCTGTGTTCTTTCAGCAGTTTGTCTTGGTTCTTGTGTTTGTACTACGGGTTGAACTACTTCAGTTTTTATATTTTGAGTAACTGCAGCAGGTCGGGCAGGTTCTGCTCGATTTGGAACAGGTGTTGCAGGCGATTTGGCACCATCAACTTTGGTAGGTGCTGGAGTAGCAGGCGTTGGTGCTACTCGGGCAGGTTGTGCTGGAGCTGCGACGGGACGAACTGGCTGTGTGGCAGGCTCAGGCCTAACTGGCGCTGGAGGTGGAGTTTGTTCATTTACTTGAGGAAGGGGTGCAAAAGCATCTAGATTCGGGACTCCAGGTGTTCCAACTGTAGTTGGTAGAGTATAAGTTCTTGGTTCAGTTGAGGATCCCCAGCCTGTTGGCAGTGTTTTGTTTCGTAATAACAGTAACTGACGCATTGTTTGCGGAGTCAGACGAACGATGAGGTAATTTTTGTTGCCTGGTTCATCAATGGGGATGCTTAATTTAACGAGATCTTCATCCAAATCTGCTGAGCCAATCCCAGAAATTACAGCATCCCACTGCACTTTCTTGCCATTGATTATGACAGTTGTCTCGTTCGCTTCAGTAATCGATTTTACTTCGTCAGCATACGAAATCATCATCAGTTCCAAAAAAAGATCTTCATCTACGCCAAAGGCACATTTGGCTGCCTGCGGCACTGTATCAGGTAACTCGACCCACAGCGTTGGCATGTTAGTTTGAGCAGCTGAGGCATTGGTGAGAGCTGCAATAAAATCAGCATATGGCACATAGTGCAAATTATTAATACTGAGCCAAAGAACGCCACCTTTATAAAAAGGATGTGAATCTTCGATTTTCACTCTCTGTATTTCTTGGTTTTTTTCAGTTTCAACAAAGGGTACTGGTTGCATTTGCTCGGCCTGCTCTTCTTCGCGAAGTGGTTGAGCAGCTGCACCGCCCTCAAGCTGCAGTCTATTTCCAAGTCTGAGGAGTTCTGCGAGATTTACCCGAAAGACTGCGCTTGCAGAGTTGAGGTATGTGAGAATTAACTGTTTATCCATGCCCTGGAGTTGGGATACGTTATCTACAAAGTTTTGCAGCCAACCATTTATCACATCTACAGTTGCTTGCTGCATCTGTTGCCAGTTAGACTCATTTGCTTCCAACTCAAAGTGGACAGGAGTTCTGGTTCTAAAATGCAGTATGACGGTATCAAAGATATTTTTTATAATCTGCTGTTGTTGTTCAGGTGGTACTTCCCCAAAAGTTTCAGCTGCTTCAATCAATAAAATATTGACTGCCGCGCGTGTGCGGGCTAGTGCTTCAGTAGAGATTTCTTTACCTTGAGATCGCTTATATTCTCTACTGGCAGCTACGTTTTGATCCAACAAAGTTTTTACTGATTGATCAATAGTAGGTAAATTTTGTGATTCTTGAGTTACTGGAGTTTCTGGTTTTGCCATACACTACATATCAGTATACAGATAAACTGGCTGGAACTGATATCCTGTTTTTTGCAGTGACTTATTGAGCGAGTGCTTGAGCTTTGGCTTTAAGAGCTTCTGCTTTGGCATTGATTGCGTCAAGAGTTTGTTCCATTTTGAGGTCATCTTCCTTTACTATATTCTCAACTTTTTCAAGATAATCATCAAGAAGTCCCAGCACTTTTTCTTCACGGACTGCAACGTCATCTAAGAATGTCTCAAAATCAACCAGCTGTGCTTCTGTCAGCTCCTCAGAATATATTTCTAACCGTTTAAAAATTTGTTCTTTAACTTCAGGAATAATATTCAGTGATTGGAATTGATCCTTAATCGCTTGCTTATTGGGCATACTTACTCCTTTATTGATCACGCAATCTTTGTAATTGTGTTCTTACTGCTCCTGGTGTTTCAGCTCTGCGGCGGCGTTCGGTATTTATAGTCTGGTAATTAGATCGTGCTACAGCTCTGTTTTCAGCTTTCTTTTGTTCTGCTTTTTCTAATTTTTGGCGTCTGTTTGCTCTGAATTCCTTAACTTTCTCTGCTGCAAAACGTACTGGAGTTCCCAACCAACGCTTGCTTTGATCCCACTTTTTGTCCCAGATTTCTCCTGCATCAACAAATATGAATTGTTCTACTACTGTGCTCACATCTGCACCTAGAACGAGTAGCCCTTCAGTAAGCTGATCTCCTGCTCCTGCAAGCTGATTGGTAAACTCAATACCACTAGCGGCTAATTCATCAAGACGCGTCTCAAGTCGAGCCTCAAGATTTTCAAGAACTCTTTGTGTTCGGATATCGAGTGTGCGAACAATTACAGCTGCATTATCAATTGCATCAACAGCTTCCATTGCTTTACGAATTATATATTCTTTGGTTTTTCCTTTTAATTCTCCTTCACGTTGTGCTTGTTGAGAATCAAGTCGTCGTACTCTGACTTCCCGTACTTTTTCACGCCACTCTGCACGATCTTTGTTCTGCCGCGCGGCACGTGGGCGCGGACCAATTTTTTCATTAATAATTTGTTGGATGAATCTATCCATTTGATCAGCATCACCGCTATCTGCCAATTCAGGTTGCATTGCAGGTGCTGTCATTTCAACTAAGAGAGCAATCCTTTCACATCTCTGATCATATGTATGATCTTGTTCTTGAGCTAAATAATCCATTTGATGTTCATATGCTTGACGAATCAACTGAGTAATTGCATCCATCAATGCAAAATTCTCTTGAGTTGCATCTGCTTGAAACGCTTCATCATGATCTAGAGTAAATAGGATGTCAGCTGCTTCAGCCAGCTGTTCCAGCTGTTCATCAGAAATGCCTTCAATAGTATCTGCTGGCATTTCTTTTATAGCACCTTCAACTTCATGCAACCGAGCCAGCATTGCTGCTGGAGCTGGGGCTTCTGGAGGTGGTGGTGTTCCATCATCTTTTCGTTCATCATTTTCACCCGTACGATTTGCAGAGTTTTTAGCAATGGCTTCTGCAATTTGTTCTGCGGTGAGTTCACCTATATTTGTTTCAGCTACATCAGTAGCTGGGTTTGATTCTGTTGCTACAGGTGCTGCAGTAGCTGTGGCGGCTTCAGTAGGCGCTGGGGTTGTTGTAGCGCCTGCTTCTGCGGCTGCTGGAGCAACAGAGGGAGCTTCAGCTGTTCTTGCTGTAGTAGGTGCAATTGCAGGTAGTACTTCAGCTGCTGGAGCGCCATTGCCTGTTCTTGCCCACCAGTCTTGAATTCCTCGAACAAATCCTCTTATACGACCATTCCGTTCAGGTTGTGCAGTTGTTTGTTCTACTACCTGTCCTGCTGGCCGTTGTTCTTGATTCGACGCCGGAGTCGCCGATTCTGTTGGTTGAGTTGTTGGCGTGTGTTGTGCTCCTGCGCGTTCTATCATACGTCCACCCCTATATTGCATTCTACCATCTGTATATACATCTCCTGTATTGAAGGTATTTCTACCATAATATCCATTCATGGTCTGATCCATCAAACTACTAAAGGCATCGTTACCCAGCCAATTTAACTGTTGACCAGGAATCAAGTTCCTATCATGCAATGTACCCATTATTGCTGCCATGATATTCATGCGCTCGTCACCTGTGGTTACAGGACGACCAGTTGCGTGAAGCCTGTCCATACGGAGCATCATGTCGGTTACCATTACTTGCTCTAAAGTTGCGCGTTGATCCGCTGGTAAGTTATTAAATCTGTCGTTGATTCTATTTAAAGTGCCTTGGACTCTTTCAGTCACGCGAGCTTGCAATGCTGCTCGTTCTGGGTTTACGGCTGGGGCTTCAGCGGCGTTAGCAACAGCTCCAGGAGTTGCTGATTCCGCAGGTTGTGTCGTATCTGTTGTTGGTGCAGCTGGGATCGCATCAGCTACCGGTGATTCTGTAATAACATCGGCGACTGGGGCCTCAGTAGTTTGTGAAGCTGCTCCATCACCTTGGGCTTGATCCGCATTAATTTGAGCTTGCAATTCGGCGACCATTTTATCGCCCGCTCCATCTCCGAATATCACATCATTGTCTGCTCTGATCTCGTCTAATGTAGAGCCTCCTGGCCTATCACCTGTCGTTCCATTTTGAGTAGCAACTTGATCAGTGGTAACTGAATTAGCTGGCTCTGCACCTGTTACTACTCCCTCAATTACCTCGCCATCAGTAGCGGGAGCGTCAGTGTTTACTGTTTCGGTGGCAATAGTTGCATCTGGACTAGGGGCTTCATTAGCTATAGGTTGTTGTGGAGCTTGTTCAGTAGCTGCTGCCAAGCCTTTATTGACTCTACCGTTTAGGGCTCTAAATAATCTAACATTTGCGTCGTAGGCAGCTTTCATCTCCTGAGTATCCATCACTCCAGGCTCTAGTTTTTTATCTTCTTCAGTATAATGTTTATCTACTTTCTCTAAACGAGCTTTTGCTTCTGCAAATTTTCCTGCTTCTACTTCAGCATTGGCTTGACTTAATTCACTTGCAACATGAGCCATCAGTTTTCGAGCTTCTTCCAATGACTTACTTTCTTGTTGAGGTAATGCTTCTTGCTGTGGTTGTGGTGTTTCTGACATATGCTTCTGCTTCCTTACTTAGTGTGTAAGAAATTGATACAAAACACAACAGTGATAAACTGTATCTTTCTGAGATGTACAGATTCATCACTGTTGTAACTGTAATAAAAGTTCATTTATCACAGATAATTATTTCACTTTTATTGTACTACCATGCACACGTTGCATTAAATAGGACAGGCACCACTCTCACATTTGAGATGTTCGTAATCGATGTCTTCAAGCAATGATTCATCACTCTCAATTTCATCAAGAACTTTCATGAACTCACTGATAGTGACTGGTTGTTCAGGCTGATACTCATACGCGGTACTGTCTTGTTGTGGCATCACAGAGCAGCATTTGATCAAACCTTGGTATTTGTTAACCATGGTGTTGAACTCTTTGAAGCTGACTTTTTTAGGATCGTACTTGAGTGTGTACGAAACTTGGTTACCAGTGTCTTCCATTGGATTTCCTTGTTCATCAACACCCACAATCCAGTATTTCTCAAGCAGCATCAACCACTTGTACTGTTCTTCTGGAGTAGCTTCTCCAGCAGTAACGAGCTGGCCATTCATGCCAAGGCGGCAGATGAGCGGCTGAGTTGGGAAGCCAACCACAGTGGAACCTTGATAGCTTTTCAGTTCTTTAACTGGATAGCCTTTTTTCTTGTACTTCTCGACCTGTGGGTCATCTGATCGATACTGTACCCAGCGAATGTACTCACGCATTGACGGAAGATGCGCACCTTCAGTCAAAGCAAAGAGCTTGGAGATCGTACCAGACGGCTTGATCGTTGTATTGGTGTGTGGCACATTGACCTTGAGCAGTTTTGAATAGCTCTCAGCTTCTTCCACGACAGCACGTTTGAAACGAGATAGTGTCAACCAAAAGTCTTTGGTCTTCTCTTCATCAATCAAATCTCTAAATGCATAGCCGAACATGTTCCAAGCAAATTCATGAATACCAGTCATACCAACACCAATACGGTTGGTTCGTTTGACTTCACGGTTGTACAAACTATCCATGAAACTGTTAACGCGAATCAGTGCGCGGGTGGTTGCTCTGAATGCCTCTTCAGCATCGTCAATTGTAGGGGCATAGTACGGCACCACATCTGAGATGACACAGTAGCCACCAAGCATGTTGAGTGAAATTTCACCACATGGGTTGGGAATCTGGGTGTACACCTTTGCACTGGCATTGCGAGCAATGCGAGAGAGCATTTTTTCTGTGCGAGCGAGTGGTTTGTATTTTTTGCTTTCAGCATATTTGCCGTCTGCATAGTCATCAAAACCATCATCATTCTGAACAAGACGGTGTTGATTCACAAAGCCTGGCTCACCAGTGCCATCTTCATACGCAGCTTTCAAAATTGTGCTCAGCACTTTGCGCGCATGATTGGTGCGTTGCTTCCAGAATTTATCATCCACTGCCACTGAGTTATTGGCACTCCATAAGAAGCCACCACGTTTGATGTTGATGAAGTCAAAAATTTCAGGATCGTTCCAGGCTTTGGTAGCAATACGAGCACTGCGGCGTGCACCACCCACGAGCACACATTCTGCCAGATAGTGATCAACAAACATCGCTTGTTTCCATGGAGACATGCCAGCACCTTTGATGGTGGCCACTTTTTCAATACCGTTCATCAATGGCTTTGGACCAGAAGAAGGACGATCTTGCATACCTTTAATTGGGGCACCTTTTGGACGAACTTTAGAAAAGTCTAAAATTAAGATGTCATCTTTGAACTTCTTTTCAAATGCCATGACTTCCATCATCTCAATGGCTTGAGACCAGCCTTCACGACTATCAGGCACTTCAAACCAGTGCACACTGTCACTGTCGCCATATTTGTGCTTGGCGTCGCGGACACTTTCGTCAAATCCCCAGACAAAGTCAGCATGAGAATCATCAATCACACACCGTACATTAGGAACATTATCCCAGTTGACCACACACAAATCATCATCATATGGACGACCTACTCCAGATCCATTCATTAAGAGGTAAAACAAAATATATGAACTGGTAGCTGTAGAACAATTGGTGAAAACTTCCATATTGCGCTCTGACTGAGTGAGATCACCGTGTTGGAGATGTCTACCTGACATCAAGATTGAACCATTACTAATGTGCTTTTTTAAAATGGAGTAGTCTTCTTTTCTGTGTTTGTCCCATTTTTTATCTTTGCTGTATCCCAGCAAACTAGTATTTCCCAATGCCACACGCTCTGCCACTTCTTCCCATGTTTCCCAACGCTCATAGCCTGTTTTGGCATCAATAACACGGCGCAAATAGGTGCGGCGAGCCACTGCCATTCCCATTCCCCCATCCAATTTTCTGTTGGTGAAGTGCATTTTTTTCTTTGGCAGTGCTGGTGACATACTGTATTCTCCTTTTCTATTCAGCTATCGGATCTTTAAGCCGTGTAATTTCTACTTCAAAGTCTTCAATACTTTCAAAATCGCGGTACACGCTGGCAAATAAAAGATAGGAAAGTGGATCAATTCGCTTAAGGCGGTTAATGACCAAGTTACCAATTTCCCAACTCTTCACTTCGCAAACTTCTTTTTGTCGCAACTTGCGCTCTACTTCATCAAGTAGTGCCTCAACAAGACTCATTGAGACAGGGCGCTTCCAAGTGGCTTTAACAATTCCTCGGCGTAGTTTTTCGCGGCTAAAAGCTTCCTTAGTGCCATTTTTTTTAATGACTTTAAGGTCAATGCCTTCCACCCGTTCATACGTAGTAAATCGTTTGCCACATTCTGTGCAGTGGCGCCGTCGACGGATACTAGTGACATCTTCGGCTTCGCGTGAGTCAACGACAGACGTCTCAGTCTTACCGCAATACGGACACTTCATAGAATTTTTCTAAACCACAGTAAATTGTGCTTATCCGTTGTGTAAGACACAAAATGTTGTGTTTTATGTAACGGAGGATATAAAGAATCTCACGCGGGAGGGCATACTGTCAACCAATCAAACTAGCACATTTCTATTCAAGTGCGGCAGTAATATTTTGGAGTAAAACTTTGCTTTCTAAAATAAGCTGATCAATCGCGGAAGCATCTGCATTGGCTTCATCTGACTTAAATTTTTCGAGTCTATAAATTGAGTGATCTAAGGCATCACGAACAGTCATGATTGTTTTTTTATCAACTTTGGAAGGGTCAACTAAAACTTCATTGCTTGCCATCAATAAGTACTTTTGAGACTTTGTAAGGGTAGTAAATGCCAACTGTGGCTGTCCTTTATGCAGTAACTCAGCAGCATATCGATAGCGGCGGTCTGAGTATTCTACTTGGAGAAGAATTGACTCTTCGTGAGGTGCCATTTGTAGCTTGATGCGATCACCAATCATTACAGCTGGATACAATAAGTGATCAGGCAGTATGGTTCTGCCCATGTAGACTTTTTGGCCCATTAACCGACTGGTATCACCTGTTGAGGCTTTATTGGCTGCAATTAATGAGGTAGCGAGGATCAATGTGCCGAAGGCAAAGAGTCCAAAAGATAAACTTTTCTGCGCAAAATTTGTCATAAATAATAGATCACGAAGACCGTATTGTACACGCATTTACCAGCTATGAACGAGTAAGACCATTCCCCAGATAGCATGGGAAAGAATAAGGGCATATGTATTTCGCCGCCCAATAAACACAAATGATTGACCTAATGCAAAAAGAAATAACAACAGTGCTTGCAACACCATCGTCTCAACTGAGCCATGGAATCGAATGATAATGTTGGGAATGTGAAAAATAAGGAAAATTCCTGCGGTAAGCAGTGCTTGAGAACTTTCAGACCAGTTTTCATATTTTTCTTGAATCACGGTCAGAGCAAAACTAAAAAATAACAAAGTTTCCCAAAAAGCAGTGAACAGTGCCAGAATAAATTCACCCCAAAAGCGTGATGAGTTAAACAGTGCCACCGCTTCAATTTGGGAATCCTTGGCAAGGAGTGCCAGCAGTGTAGTTATGAATCCAAAGATACCACCCATTGCTAAACCCAGTAAAACTCCTGGTTGGAGCTTACGCATGGAAAGTGTTTCAGTGATTTTCTTGGACCCAGCTACGGTGATGTATAACCACACCGGAAGCCCAAAGAAGAGTGCTTTTCCAATAATTTCATCAAACCAAACGGGAAAGGTAAATAACGATCTATATAAAATCCACAGTATTAATGTCAAGCAAAGTAACGGATAGAATACAACATGTGACTGCTTTGCAAGGGCTACCACTCGATCATTGGTTTGTGTTTTTTGAAGTGATGGCATGTAATACTTGTTCCAGGGACTCAGTCTGGTTGGTGGAATATGTGTCTATGACTATATCGTATAAATTTGGCTGCCAAAAATCAATTGGATCACTCTCATCCGCTTTTCCCGTTTTGACCACCCAATCGTGCCATTCTTGTTTGTACATACGACGCCATTTCGCCACATTCGCCTTATATCGATGATTCATATGTTCAAGTGCGAGATCTGGAGTAACGTGATCGCGGTTGACAATACGATCCACCTTTACCGCCATATTGCTACAAATCATTAAAATCTTAAATGTACCTGGCACACCTTGTGCCATAAATCCTGAGAGCCATGATTCAAGAATCCAGTGCTTCTCTTGGGAAAGTCGAGTTCTCATTCCATAATCAACTTCACGATCAAAGTCTTCCCCATATGCCTCAGCTGTATGATGCAATTTGCCGTTCTGATCAAGCAAACCTTTCTCAGCTGCATAGGAGCGCATGAACTCACCACCACTAAATCCAGTCCAACCATGAAACTTCAATTCAGAATGGTCACGTAATTTATTTAACAACGTTGTTGATCCTGATCCAGGCAAACCAGAAACAGTAATATTCTTATACACAAAGTGACCATCAGTTGTTTGTGACATACGAAAAACCTTTGAAGTTATAAATAGGTATTATATGCATACTCTCTCAGGAGTGCAAAGGCACAAAGACACAACAAATATTCATGCGTTTGCATTGTGGAGCATGTTGTATCTCAGGTATAGTAGTACTAGTAAAAATACAAGGCAAGTATCCCTTTACAACATGTAAATAAATGCTATAATAATGGTCATGAAAGCCAAGCAAGCTAAGTATACCATAGCTGATTTACTCAAAGATTTTCCTAACGATGATGCGTGTATTGCGTATATCTTTGCTATGCGTTTTCCTGATCCTATTTGTCCAGAATGTAAGGCTGAGAATAGTTTTTACAGAGTAAGTACACGTAAGTGTTATTCCTGTTCACATTGTGGTTTTCAATTACACCCTACAGCAGGAACGATCTTTCATAAGAGTAGTACACCACTCACTCTATGGTTTCATGCACTGTTTTTATTTGCATCTGCTCGTAATGGTGTAAGTGCTAAAGAAGTGCAACGCCAATTAGGTGTTACTTATAAATGTGCATGGCGTATGACACATCAGATCAGAAGTTTAATGACACAAGGTAAAGATCCTTTAAGTGGTACTGTTGAGGCAGACGAAACATATATAGGCGGCTCACGTAGAGGCGGTAAAAGAGGTCGTGGTACTGATAAAGCAGCAGTAGTTGGAGTAGTACAACGTGGTGGCAGTGTTCGTGCTAAACATGTAGACAATGTTAAGTCTGCCACTGTTATTCCAATTTTGAGAGAGAATGTTACTTTAGGTAGTGCAGTTATGACAGATGAATTTCCAGTCTATAACCGTGTAGAAAAAGACGGTTACTTACATGAAGTTATCCAGCATGGAATCAAAGAATACGTGCGTGGAAATGTACACACAAACACAATTGAGGGATTTTGGAGTCAGGTTAAGCGTTCTATTTCTGGGACTCACCACGCTGTTTCAAAGAAGTATTTGCAGTTTTACTTGAACGAATTTGTTTTCCGTTATAATTATCGGAACTCGGAGTTGCCGATGTTTCAGGTTTTACTATCACGGGCATAACAGCTTTTTTTAGAAGATTTAAAAAATCATTCTTACTTGGATTTTTTGTGTTTTTTTCCATGGTAGTCACCTACATAGTATATTCTAATCTTATTAGCGTCAATTTTGATGTATTTAGCACGGTATTGGTCGTTTAACATTATGGAGTGACGACCCATACTTTCTGGTTTCAATAATTCATTATGCAAAGATGGGTGCCACGGATTGGCCTTATATAACCTGATAGCTTTTTCAAGTTTTTTAGTAAGGTTTTGATTTTTAGCTTGTTCTTCTGCTTCTTGAGTTACTTCAACCTCTATATTCTGGCATATTGGCGAAGGCTTTGATTTCGACATCAATTTCTTCCTTGGAATAACCAGCTTCAACTAATGAAGCTCTCAGTTCATCAAGAGGAGGAAATGCAAACTTCTTGATACTGGCTATTTCATCTTGTGGCTCAATATAACTTGAAAAAGGAAAAGCTGTAGTAAAAAAATCACTAAATTTCTTAACAATAGGTAAATTATTAGTTGATACAGAATTAGTGTCTAAAATTTGATCTAGAGGCATAAATTGAGTTGACATTTAATCCTCCTTTATTCTTTCATTTAATATACGTTTAAGTGCTTTTGCTACTACTAATGGAATTACTACTTCTGCAACAATAGGAACTCCAAATGTTCCTTTTGATATTGTCATTTCCATATTTTCAGCATTCTCTGGCGGTCTAACATCACAAAACTTTATGTTTAGATCTATCTCAGAGACATTTATTTCTACGTGATTAGAATAGACCCTATTTAAACCATTTTGTCTAAAAGGCACTATTTTTATTTCTGCTTCTTCTGGTTGTTTTTTTGCCATAATACTATATCTATATTCTATACTATCTTGTCAAATTGTGACTAACAAGCTGTAATACTTATGTAAGTAAGCATCAACTACATGTCACCAAGGGATACTTGCCAAATACAAATTTCATCGTGCCAATAAAAAACATAACACCCGATCAAACCTCATTTGATGTTTTAATACATGATGAAAAAGGTATCATTTTTAATGATGTTGCAGCATCACTTTCCTCAGTAAATGATCAGGGTCCTTTTGATATTTTGGCAGAACACACCAACTTCATAACACTTATCAAGGAAAAAATCATACTACATCTAGCAAGTGGCGAAAAAAAAGAGTTTGCGGTTGATGGTGGTGTACTGCACTGTTTTCAATATCGAGTTGAAGTGTATCTTGGTGTAAAAACCACCAAGCCCTCATAGGTTCATCTCTTGCAGACTTCCACCATGAAGCAGCTTTTCTTCATTAAGCGTGTCAAACGCACCACTGAGAATTTTCGCAACATCTTGCACACACGTCGCTCTTGGTACAAATGTCCCTGGTCGACCAGTTTGAACTGAAATCACAAAGAAACTTTGACTCATATAATTTTTAAGTAGCTGTGAACGCTTGTAAATTTTTTGATCTGCTGCTGATAAATCTGAAAGACCCACCATACTCACCAGTCGTTCAATACTGATGGCACGTTCAAGTAGTTTTTTGGCTTCCAAGTACACTGTGTAGTGCTCTTCACCGACGAAATCAGGTGACAGAGCATTTGATGTTGATGCAAGTAAATCAATAGCAGGCAACCGACCCTGCTGGTAAATATCGCGAGAAAACACAACCATTGCATCAAGATATGGGAACTGCGACCGTACTGCCAAATCAGTGAGGTCATCTGATGGCAGATACACAGTTTCAATACTGGTAATAGAGTTTTGAGTATTTGAATACAGACGTGATTGGAGCTGAGAAATTTCTGAAGGCAGACTCGGCTGATACCCGTCTTCTGATGGAATATTATTCATCAGCGTGGAAAGTTCATACCCAGCCTGACTGAAACGATAGACATTATCCATAAAAAAGAGAACGTCAGAGTTCATGCTATCGCGTAAGTATTCGGCAACGCGCACCGCTGCAAAAGCAGTTTGAAAACGTACTGCTGGATTTTCACCCATCTGTCCTACAATCACACTGGTTTTTTCAAGTGCTTTGGCTTGATCAAGATTTTCAATCAATTCTTGAACTTCACGAGAGCGCTCACCAACAGCAGCAAAAACAGAGTAGCGCTCTGCAGATTTCCCTGTTTTAGATTTTTTATCATTTTTTTCACTTCCCTGCCGGATAACAATATTATTAATTAATTCAGTCAAAATAACTGTTTTTCCCAAGCCCGCACCTCCAAATAATCCCATCTTGCCGCCATGAAAAATCGGAGCAAAAAAATCGACTGCTTTGATGCCTGTTTCGAGAATTTGTTTGGGGATCGCCACATCATCCAAGGTGGCTGGTGTGTATTCAAAAATAGGAACCGTTTTCTTACCTAGGCTTCCCTTTTCATCCAACGGTTCACCAAATACATTGAATACTCTTCCCAGAACTGACTCACCCACCGGAATTCGTAGCATCTGGCCAGTTGTGACGACAACCGCCCCACGGATCAAGTGTTGACTTGAGCGAAGAACCAAACAGTAAAAGCTACCAGTTCTTGAACTGGAATAGACTTCCAAAACTGCACACTCATCCTCTGCCAAAGTAAGTTTTTCATGAATCTGTGGTTGTTCATCAAGAAATTCAACTTCAGCAACATGCTGTGTCACACTGATAATTCGTCCGTTTGTTGTTGCCATATTATCCTTACTGCTTCGTTACTTCCAAAACCGCATACTACTCAATCGATTGGACTGTTTGCGTCCATCTACTCGACGTTTAAGTCTGCGAGAAACTCGTTGTAATTTGCTAATTTCCTGACCAATTCCACCTCGCGAGGATTCAAGTGTAATAATGCGAGAACCTAAGTTGGCAAGCTTTGACTCTTCTAAAGTTTCGCGTAAGAGTGTTGCAGTAACCTGAGCCACAAAAAAAGAAATGATTTCGGTGAGTTTTGGCTCAAACAAAAATTCATGTGCTTCAGGTGTTGTGCTGGCTTCTTGTTGAAATAACGTTTCATACCCAGTGACGTTATATGCTGTTGGTACTTGCGTGACTAAGCTTTGAAATTTTCCAGTAAAAACAGTAATGTTTTCATACTCTAAGACGTGAAATAGCAGCACTGCAATTTCTTCACGCGTGGGGTGTTCCAAATCAAGTGCGTAATACTGTGGCTGTACATCAAGTTCAAGACTCTGAGCAAGTAGTTCTTTGCCAGTATTTCCCACAACTGCTACGTCGCATTTGGTTTCTTTGACATATGCTGCAAAGTCACTAAAGACTTTTCGGATCAGTTGACCTGAAAATTTTCCCGATGGCGACAGTAAAATGCAGATTGAGTCTCTTCTTTTTTTGGTAACACCCACTTGGGATACTTTGCCACGAGCTGCAATTATCTTTTCTACTTCTTTTTTGTGAGAGCGGCGAATCTCTTTGAAAATATCGATGATTCCTTCCATGTACGTCCGTGTCACGAGCACTGATTGCCGGACTTGCTGCATACGCATCACAGCAATGCTCTGGGTAATATCTACCAAACCATAAAGCTGGTCGGCAAATTGTTGCTGGTGTTTTATTGTTTTAAGGCTGCCCATAGTGGTTCAATCGCTGCACGTTGCGCTGCAAGTTGTGATTGTAGTTCAGAAAGATTTTTCGTTTGTGCCACAAGTTCATCAAGTATTTTTCGAGTTTTTTCATCTGAAATATAGTGTGATTGCAAAGCATCCCGAGCATCGCGAACTGCTTGCGGAGTGGTTTGAATAAACCAGTCTTGCAGTACAGCGCCACACAAAATGAGCATGACATTTGGTGAAAATATTTTTTCTTTAGATTGATCAAGAAAAGAGAAAAGCGACTCACCACGAGCGATGATGGACTTGGTTGCACCAGTCAGTTCCGCACCAAAATGTGTGAGTCCAACGGTCTTTTGGTATTGGTTGATAAACGAAGTTAAATAATGTGTGAGATCACGCTGCACTGGCAACTGCGTTTGCTTACCCACACGTGTCACCGACAAGCCCGGATGTATGGCAGGACGATGTCCTTGTGCATAGACTGTATTGTCAAACAAGAGATGTCCATCGGTCATACTGATCAGGTTCGAAACAATAAAATCTGTTAAATCCGCATCAGATGTTTCTGCAATTGGGAGACACGTAATTGCTACCCCAACGTCTGGTTTGGTGGGGTGGGTAAAACAACCGCCACGCTCCAAAAGACGCGCATAAGTAAAGTAAATGTCTCCAGGATATGAATCTCTACCGGGGAATCGTTTGGCAATGAGCGCAACTTCTCGGTAATACTTGGCATGCGTTGTGAGGTCATCAAAAATCACTACAACGTCACGGCCCAGACTATTGAGATATTCTGCAATTGCCATTGCTACAAATGGTGTTTGATAAATTACAGATGGTGGATCGTCAGCCGCTGCCGCAACGAGTGTCACTTCAGATGCAATGCCTTTTTGGGCAAACGTTTCTTGAATGCGTTTAATCTCACTTTGGAGTTTTCCAATCACCGCATAGACAACGAGCGACCCCATTTGTACTTGTAGTTCTGAGAGCTGAATTGCAAATGATGTCTTACCAGTTTTACGATCACCGACAATCAACTGCCGCTGTCCTTTACCCAGTGGTAACACCAAGTCGACAATTGAGACACCAGTATTGAGTGGCTGAGTGATTCTTCTTCGTTTGATAAGTAGCTGAGGAGCAACATCAATTGCTGTGGATGCTTGCTGCTGTGCTGTCAGATTACTGAGTGGTGAAACAGTTGCGCCTTTAATTTTTTCAGAAACTGAAATCAAAAATGGTTGTCCAGTTCGTGTCACTGACTCACCAACAGTTCGTGCTTTGGGTGAGAAAACCAAAACATCAAGTGTTTCGACCCCGAGCGAGAAGACCTGACCGTACACACCATTTGAAAACTCAACAAGCTCACCCACCTGAGCGCCAGGCAAACCACGCACTGCCACGAGCGGGTGACGCACAAGCTCAACGATGCCGTACTCTTCACTATGATTGGACATGTGCTTCCTTAAGTATCTCTTCCATATCTTGGCTCAGCGAATATTGTGTCCGGGTGTTGGCAAATTCAATCCGCACTCCAGCTAGTAACTTTGGATCTGTTTGCAGCGCAATAATGACGTGTCTTCCAAAACCAGTTTCAACGAGTGAACGCAACTCTTCAGCTTGTGCTGCAGTAGGAAGATACGCAACAGTCACTGTAGCAACCGGAATTTTTCGAAGCTGATCACTGAGTTCTGACAACCATCCATCCAAACTTTTTTCATCGGCTTGAATTGCATCTGGAACGAGTGAGTGAATAAGGTTTGGTAAACTTTCTAGAGTTTTTTGGGCAGCTTTCTTTGTAGAAAAAAGCATGCTCTGACAGGTCTCAATCTGCGCTATAACTTCAGTAAGCTGCTCTTGCGTGTGCAGAGCATGAGTAATCTGAGCTAGTGTTTTTTCAGTTACTACTGTGGTCATCCTGAAAGTTCTCCACTGGCAATAATTGTTTGAATAGCTTGTTTTGCGATCTCATGAGAATCGGCAGCTTTGACAGAACGCCAGACTTTTTGTTGCACTAACTTTGCCACGAGTTCATCTGATTTTGCATCAAGCTCAGCAATTTTTTGGGCACGATATTCTGCGAGCTCTTGGACAATCTCAGTACTTTTTTGTGCAAACATACTAGAAATTTGTGTGTGTTCTTCTTTGAGCAGTGTCGTCATTTCCGTAGTGAAGTTTTGGGCAAAGTCATTCAGGAGTTTTTTTGATTCTTCTCTGAGTTCTTCATGGTTTGTTTCCAAAATTGCTGCCGCATCTTTGTGTGCAGCGTGAACAGCTTTCTTTAATTCTTTTTCGACAACTTCAAGTTCGGCGGTGAGCATTCCATGCAGATGACTTTCAAGAGCTGCTTCAATTTTTTTACTGGGAGCATTTTTTTTACTCCAAACATATGACCAGACCGCAATAAGCGCGAGTACTAATCCAATCGCTTCAAGCATGACCAAAAAAATAATGTGTGTATCCATAGGTACCTTTCAAGTTACACAGTACTTATAAAGTAGGCGGCTGCTAAGCCCATACCCACAATGCCAATACTGAGTACTGTATTCATCATGATGCTAAAAATAATTGCTTTACTAGCGAGTGGATTACGACCAATCGCATCAACGCCAGATGTATTTTTTGTAGACTGTGATACTGCCACTTGTAGTTCTGGAACATTGACACAACTGGATGGTGGTTCTGGCTGTGTCCTGACTGGCTGTAATACTGGGATTAGCACTGCTTCCTATACTAGTCTTTTTTGTGTCACAGCCACCGACTGCAAACTTGCGTACTTCAACGACACTGCCGATGACTTGATTTTTGCTGACTGCAATAATGCTGCCTGTACTAGCGGAAGTGTAACAACCGTAGACGGAGCGGCCAGCTGTCCGCTTACCGGCTGCAGTACCACTGATGTGGTAGGGGCAAATGCCAGCTTGTACTGTACTGCTAGTGATGACTGTAAAATTGGGTACTATAACTCAACAGACAGCGACCTATACTTTGCTGATTGTGATACCGCCACCTGTAGCTCTGGGACCACCACACTCATAGAGGGTAACGCAGGTTGTGCCTTAACTGGTTGCATCACTTCTGGCAGCAGTGGTGGATATATCATTGTGGATTGTATTGGTGGCAGTACCGACTGCAAAATTGGCTTCTTCCGCACCACCACCGATGACCTGCGTTTTGCAGACTGCAGCAATGCCACCTGTAGCAGTGGTTCTATCACCTTAGTTGACGGTAATACCGGCTGTGGCTTGACTGGCTGTTCTACAACTGCTTCAACTGGACACTATGCTGAGATGAAGTGTCTGTCTGCTACCGATTGTAAATTTGTTTATCAAAATGATGATCTTGCAGACTTAACCTTTGCAGACTGCGATAGTGCCACCTGCAATAGTGGAACGCAACAAACTATTGATGGCGATGGCGCACTTAAAAGTGTTGTGGGTTATTACACTGATGTTGACTGTACTGGTGGATCAAGTGACTGTAAAATCGCCTACTACGACACTACTGAATCAGCACTGGTCTTTTATGATTGTGATAATGCAACATGCAGCACAGGGACGCTTGTCTACTTAGATGGCAAAGATGGCTGTACACTGACTGGCTGTGTTACTACTGCCGACGCTGGTGGCTATGTGGCCCTTGATTGTTCTACTGGAGTCAACGACTGCAAAATAGCCTACTATGTGGACGGCAGTACAGACGACTTGTACTTTGCAGATTGTGATAGTGCCACCTGTAACGTCGGCACCACGCGCATGATTGACGGTGGAGCTAGTTGCCCACTGACTGGCTGTACGACATCTGCAACGGTGGGGACTCATCCTAATATTGACTGTTCAGCCGGGACCGCGGACTGCAAAATTGCCTACAAAAATGAGACTACCGATGATCTATTATTTGCGGACTGTGACACTGCCACCTGTAGTTCCGGGACCAGGACGGTTGTCGATGGCACCACTGGCTGTGCCCTGACTGGCTGTAGCACCACCAATGATGTTGGTATTAATGCTGCTTTGAGTTGTCCTACTGCCACTGATTGTAAGATTGCCTATTATGACAACACGCGCACGTCACTCCGGTTTGCTGACTGCGATAACGCAGCTTGTACCAGTGGTACCGCTAGTATTTTAGAAGGTGACACTGGCTGCCTCCTCACTGGCTGTAGCACTTCCACGAGTAGTGGTACTGGTACTACCATAGATTGTTCCCCAGGTGCCAGTGATTGCAAAATTGCGTACTACAATAGTACCGGTGGTGATCTCAACTTTGTGGACTGTAACAATGCCACCTGTACCAGCGGCACTATAAGCCAGCTCGAGGGTTCTGCGGGTTGTGCACTGACCAACTGTTCTACCTCAGTCTTTGCCGACAGCCCTACTATCGCCTGTGGTGGTGATGGCAGTAACTGTAAAGTTGCGTATTACCGGAGCTATGACTTTAGTTTTGCTGACTGTGATAATGCAGCATGCACCAGCGGTACCACTACTGTCCTAGATGGCACAAATGGTTGTGCTTTGACTGGGTGCAGTACTACTAATACTTTTGAAATTGTTTTTTCATTGGATTGCAAAGCTGGCCTCAATGACTGCAAAGTAGCCTACCATGAAACAGATAATGGTGATATTTATTTTGCCGATTGTAATAACGGCACCTGCGCTTCCGGAACTACTAATCTAGCCGATGATGGGGCAGATCGAGTCTGGGCGCAATTGGTTTCTTCCTCTGGAGCAGCAGTGCCTGATGGCATCATAACTACCCGATCCAGTAGTTACAGTAGGCTGCGTACCCCAGCTATCTCCCCCACAACTGCTACCGCCTATGGTATTCGGCTTGCTTCCACTGACTCTCTTAACATTACAGCAGATGTCCGAGCAGCACGTATGATTGTTAGTCAAAGTGGTGCTCTCAGTGCCACCCAAACCCAAGTAGAAGTGGGAAACTACGAAACCAGTACCGCAACTTCGTATACACAACTCACCAATAAAAAAATCTATAGATATGATGCCAACAAATTTACTCCAACCCCCACTACTTATTTTGAAGCTACAATTTCAAACAGCACTGCAGGACAGACTACTTCAGTGGCACTCTATAGTGATGGCGCAAGTTGCACGACTGTGGTTAGTGGTTCTGAAGTGACGGTGACAGGTACCACCTGGACTCGAGTACGTAGTAGTGCCGTTACCTTGAATGATGATACTGACTACATGGTTTGTATTAAGACTACAGCCAACACCGCGCAGATTGCCAACGCTCGAGCTGTGCTTGATCAAAGTGGCACGATTTATGGGACTGAATTGGTGTACAACTTGGTTAATACCGCACAGACTGATGTTGACACTGCCTACACCTCTCAAAACGGCTTAAACTACTTTGACCCGGCACTTTTTTCTGGCTCGACAAATTACTACTTTGAATCTGATATCAAGACAAGTGCCGGCACTGGCTACGCGCAGCTCTATAACAGCAGTGATGTAACAGCCGTTTCGAGTTCTGAAGTCAGTACAACAGGCGCTTCCTATTCTCGCCAACGTTCAAATGCCCTCACCATGCCAGTGGCTGCCAAAAACATCGATGCACAAATTAAAAATTCTAGTACCAATACTACTACTGTTTCATCTGCTGATCTGATAGTGCAAGCAGGTTCACCACCCACCTCCACCCCCACTCGCCGCACCAGTGAGAGTTGTTACTCCAATAACTGTTTGGAGTTCAATGGCTCAGATAATAGTGTCAGTATCACCAACACCACTGCGCTTGATTTAGATCAAGGTCTAGCAGCTGGAGTCAGTTTTGCTGGCTGGGTAAAAGTCAGCTCTGATGGTGAAACAAACGTTGGTCAGATTGTATCTAAAGGAGATAGCACCTATCTGCGTACCACTAATGAAGGCAGTGATCGGCTGGTGGATTTGGAGGCCTCACTTGATTTGGCCAGCAGTGATGCCACGGTCACGATCACCAATGGCTTGCCACTCAATGAGTGGCACCACGTGGCACTAGCATACACAGATGATAGTGATGATGAGATCTCCGTGTACATAGACGGTAAACTGCGCGGTACATCTAGTAACGGCAGTGGCGCTCCTGCCAGCGATGGCAATGACTGGTTGCTGGGAGGTTCTAGCAGCGCCAACTTCCACGGCTTTATTGATGAAGTCAGGCTGTACAACTACGAGCGCACTGCCCAACAAATCACGCTTGATTACACTGCAAAAGGTACTTCTGAAGGAGCGAGTGCCCAGCTAGGCGATGGCACACTTGAAAAGCTAAACCAAGGCCTGGTGGCCTACTACCCAATGGATGAAGCTGCTGCCAATACTTGCTCCAATGGCACTAACGATACCTGTGATAAGTCAGGCAATGGTAACGACGGAGCTTGGAATGGTGATGCCACAACTGGCAGTGGAAAGTTTGGGAATGGCGTGAGCTTGGATGGGACTGGGGATTATGTGGTGGATAGTAACGGTCTGGGCACATTTTCGGACAAAATCACCATTGCAGCTTGGATAAAACCGAGTGCATTGGGAACTACACGTAAAGCCTTCATTGCCAATGAAAGTATCTTCAAACTTGACATTGATACCGATAGTAAAATCCGCTTTTTAACTGGCGAAAACTGGGGGGGCTCCCTGCTTAAAAATAACACAGCACTAACTACGCAGAATTGGTATTTAGTAACTGCAGTATATGACGGCTCAACCAAAAAAATATATCTCAATGGACAACTTGACTCTACAATTGGAAGTACAAGTGGCTCTATAGGTACTTCATCTAGCTTTTATTTAGGAGATTATGGAGCAAACTTGAACCCCTATGCTGGCTCCCTCGACGAAGTCCGCATCTACAACCGCGCTCTCTCTCCTGATGAAGTTCAAGATCTCTACAACTATGCCCCAGGGCCTGTGGCACACTGGAAACTTGACGAAAACACTGGAACATCTGCTGCTGACGCCAGTAGTAACAGCAATACGGGTACTCTCACCAACGGCCCTACTTGGGCACCAGGTAAGTTTGGTAGTGGTGTGAAGTTTGATGGGAGTGATGATTATATTAATGGAGGTAGTCAAACTAATATTGATAATCTTAGTACAAAGACTGTGAGTTTATGGGTCAACCCTACTAGTTATT
Source organism: Limisphaerales bacterium (assembly GCA_044350895.1). GTDB lineage: Bacteria > Patescibacteriota > Microgenomatia > UBA1400 > PJMF01 > OMIS01. The sequence goes on along the minus strand of JBILGT010000003.1, from coordinate 17,480 downwards.
CTCACCAATTTGTAAATTACATGATATCAAAATACACTGGGACAGTTGGATGGGCTTTTGGAGTAAATGGTACTTACACCGATGCAGAAGTCTGCGGAAGTGGTTCAACTGGTAAGGTCTATGTATATAACGGGACTAGTAGCATTTGTTCCAATCAAACAATCTCTACTGGGCAATGGACGCATGTCGCGTTTACCTATACAGGTAGTACAGTAACAATATTTATTAATGGCTTACAGGTTGGCAGTGGCAGTCTCACATTAGGAAACGAATCTAGTGCAAACATAAGTCTAGGAGCTAGAAGTGATAACAATTGGTATCTTAATGGTGCAATCGACGACGTCCGCATCTATAACTACGCTCTCTCTCAAAAACAAATCGTAAATGTGATGAATGGGCGCGAGGGCTATGAACCAGCGGTGGGTGGCAGTGTGGGAAATCCCGTACTGCATCTAGGATTTGATGATGGTTATGGCACAACAGCTCAAGATTCTAGTCCACAAAACAACGATGGGACACTGACCAACATGGCCGCCCCTGCCACAAGTACCAGCGGTTGGAGCAGTGCTGGCAAGTTTGGCAAGGCACTGGCATTTGATGGAACGAATGATTATGTGAGCGTAGGAAACAATAGTAGCATCATACCCGCAAGTTCTATAAGCATTTCTACGTGGGCAAAGTTTAGCTCTTTTCCATCGGACAATACGAATACTGCTCGAATTTTAGTAAGAAATGATAGTGGGTATTTTCTATATGTATATGGTGATGTAAATGATCGGTCTCAGCTGGCATTTATGCTTCCCGATGCTATGACTGCATGGTCGAATGTACCCATATACAACATTGATAATCTGACAACCGACACATGGTATCACATTGTTGGAACATGGGATGGTTCAACAGCAAGATTATATATAAATAATAAACTGGTATCTTCAACATTGGTAAGCGGTAGTATTGCCAGTACCGATATAACACGTATCGGCACAACTACTGTAGGCACAGAATATTATATGCACGGCCTCATCGACGAAGTCAAAATCTACAACTACGCCCTCACTGAAGACGACATCCGCCTAGAATACAACCGCGGTGCTGCTGTGCAATTGGGAGCCACTTCCACCGCCTCCAATGGAACTACTCCTGACAACTCATCCAGTCGAGAATATTGTGTGCCCGGCGATACCGCAACCTGCAATCCGCCGGTTGCCGAATGGAAGTTTGATGAAAACACCGGGACAACAGCAAACGACACTAGTGGCAATAACAACACGGGCACACTGACCAATGGCCCCACTTGGACCACTGGTAAAACTGGTAGCGGAGTAAATCTCTCACCATCCAACTCATATGTCAGTGTTGCCGACAGCAGTTCGCTCAATATTACCGGAGACCTCACCATTAGTACTTGGGTAAAACCAAATGCTGTGGACTCAACAGCACGCCTCATTATGGGTAAAGGTAACACCTCAGCGACAACCTCTCGCCAGTACGGCATGCGCTTGAGTGCTGCAAATCAATGGCAAGCATTTGTGTATAGTGGTAGCACTACATATTCTGTTACCGATACCACCACAACCCCAAGTACTTCACGCTGGGACCAGCTCACAGTAGTCCGTGACGCCACTGCCAACACCCTTAAATTCTACACAAACGGCATTCTACGCGGCACAGCTTCCTCAGTAACTGGCTCACTCAACTCTACAGCCAACATCCTTGCTATCGGCCGAGAAGGCTCCAGTGCCTCAAATTACTTTGGCGGCATGGTAGACAACATGAGAATTTACAACTACGCCCGCACTCCAGCCCAAGTGGCTTGGGAGTACAACCGAGGTGGTCCCGTTGCCCACTACAAACTTGATGAATGTCAGGGTACTACTGCCTACAACTCAGCACTTAACAGCAATGGCGAAGCAGCCGGCAATAACGGCACAATCACTATCGGAGCTTCTGGATCCAACACTACTGCTGGCAGTTGTAAAGGTAGCACGGGTGAAGCCTGGAAAGATGGTGCAAGTGGCAAGTTTAATAGTAGTCTGGAGTTTGATGATACAGATGACTATCTTAATTTAGGAACTTTTTTAGGTAAACCTAGTAATTACTCATTGTCATTCTGGATTAAACCCTCTAATTGGGGCAGTTCCGCTATCGCAGAATCTGCAAGTAATGGAGGAAATATTTCTATTTGGGGGATGATTTTTAGAGATAGTGGTGATGCAGTAGAAATATGGACATCTGATGGAATAAGTGGACAACAAGCTGTTGTCGCTTCAGATTGGAACTCCACAGGATTCCCTTCTACTAATTGGACACACATAACTGCCACTGTAGATGGTAGCAGTATTAAATACTATAAAGATGGAAGATTAATAAATACTGTTGCTCAAACAGTACAAAACTCTGGTACTGCTTCAGGCTTTTCAATTGGTCGATTAGGGACCTCTACCTCATCAACTTTCTATTCTTCAGGCCAGATCGACGACGTCCGCATCTACAACTACGCCCTCACCCCCGCCCAGGTCAAAGACCTCTATAACGGCGGCGCGGTGAACTTTAGATAAGAAATTTGAAATAAATTACACAACAGAAGCAGGCTCAAGTTTCAGTTCAACTTTGCACTGATAGGCCATATCAATGGTATTAAGAACCATCTCAATTTTCTCACCAGCAGTTTTCAAAGGTATGCGATGCGTTTCAAGCGGGAAAAAGTGCACAACACGATTTCGACATAATAACCATGTATTCCATAAATCTTTTGCAACTGTGGCTCCACACATCTGCTCCAAATCATCATAGAGCCAAAACTCATCTTGTTGATTTTCACGGATGTCTGGATTCATTGCTCGTCCAATACGGAATCTATTGCTTTCAAAGGTATGTTGGGAAATTAAACTCAGATCAAATAAATATTGTTTTAGAAAACCCTCATATGCTTTTGCAATAGGAAAAACAACAAATCCATAATCACTCAATTGAACTTGGGACATACCTTCGCGTTCGTACAAGTATTCTGAGAGTTTAATGAGATCTTGCTGATCTTGTTCAAGTTGTTCAAACCAGGGGAATTGTGCGGCATGTAGCATACGAATCTCTAGCAATCTGGTAAACTATAGTAGTTTCCATCTAGTGGACTGTGCATCATCATACATGAATAACTTACCATTTAACAAGACACCAACAAAACCAAAGTCACCACAGAAAATTTTCCAAGTTTTGAGTGGAAGCACGCCTGGTGCAAAGCGTCGTCGTGTCTTCCAAAATGTTCGTAACAAGGGCACAAAAATTAGAAATATTTTGCTGTTTCCCATCCGTAATAAATTCTTCAGATTTGCTCTGATTGGACTGTTTGGCGCTTTGGTAATCGCCACTATTTTGTTAATGCGAGATCTTCCATCACCACGTCGTCTCACCAACACTGAGAACTATCCTGTCAGTACTCAGATTTTTGACCGCAACGGAACGCTCCTCTACGAAATTTTTGCTGATGAAAACCGAGTCCCAATTGCATTGAAAGATCTCCCTCCCTACGTCTACCAAGCAAGTATCTCAATTGAGGATCAGAATTTTTATAAACATTTTGGGTTTGACGTAGTTGCAATAGCTCGTGCAGCTCGTTCTACGCTCACGGGGAAACGCCTCGAGGGTGGATCTACAATTACCCAACAACTCGTCAAAAACGCACTCCTCACCAACGAGCGATCACTCAAACGTAAGATCAAAGAAGCACTGCTCTCCGTCTTTACAGAAATTATGTATTCCAAAGAAGATATTTTGGAAATGTACCTCAACTATATTTCATATGGTGGAACGTCAGTGGGCGTCGAATCTGCTTCAAAAGCATACTTTGATAAACATGCCAAAGATTTGACACTTGGTGAAGCAGCACTACTTGCCGGATTACCTCAAGCACCCAGCCGATACTCACCATTTGGGTCTACCCCAGAACAAGCCAAAGCACGTCAGAAAGATGTACTCCGCCGCATGTATGAAGATGGCTACATTACTAAGCTTCAACAAGAACAAGCAGAAAACGAAGTACTAAAATTTGCTCTTTCACGCACAGATATTGAAGCACCTCATTTTGTATTTTATGTGCGAGATCTGCTCTATCAAGAATTTGGTGAAGATGTGGTTGAGAAAGGTGGACTACGCGTCACGACAACACTTGATCTAGATTTGCAAAAAGCAGCTCAGGCATCACTTTCTGCAGAAGTTGATAAACTCAAAAACGCCAATGTTGGAAATGGCGCGAGCTTAATTATTAAACCAGATACCGGTGAAATTCTTACGATGATTGGCTCGCGTGACTACTTTGATACTGAGCATGACGGCCAAGTGAATGTAACGCTTCGTTCTCGCCAGCCAGGTTCTTCGATCAAACCATTAGTATATGCCACAGCATTTCAAGAAAAGTTACTCAATCCTGGCACGCTTTTAATTGACTCACCTACCTGTTTTGAAGTGGCTGGTCAGAAACCATACTGTCCCAAAAACTACGATGGAAGTTTCCACGGAGCAGTGACAATTCGCCAATCACTCGGAAATTCATTTAATATTCCTGCCGTCAAAAGCTTGAAACTGGTTGGACTGACAACATTTATTGACACTGCACAGAAAATGGGTATTACTGGCTGGGATGATCCATCAAAGTTTGGCCTCTCAATCAGTCTTGGTGGTGGTGAAGTGCGCATGATTGATCTTGCACAAGCATTCTCAGTACTGGCCAATCAAGGAGTGAAAGTGCCAGTCACTCCAATTTTAAAAATTGAAACATATCAAGGTAAAGTCCTCAAAGAAACAAATATTAAGCAGCGCAAAGAAGATTTGCAGTATTTAACTGAATATGAATCCAGTGCTGAAGGTGAACTGGAGCGTGTTCTTGATCGAGCGCCTGCTTACTTAGTCAGTCATATTATGCAAGACAACTCAGCTCGCTCTGCAGCGTTTGGCACTCGGTCTGAGCTCGTTATCCCCAACCAAGTCGTCAGTGTCAAAACAGGTACCACAAACGACCTCAAAGATAACTGGACAGTGGGCTTCACTCCAGAATTTTTGGTCATAACATGGGTAGGTAATAACAGCAGTGAACCAATGAACCGCGGAGTTGTTTCAGGTGTGACGGGCGCTGCGCCTATCTTTAATGACATCATGCGGTATGTGCTCAGAGATAAAGAACCACGCTGGCAAGAGAAACCACCTGATGTTGCTTCAGCACCTGTCTGTCCCAGTGGTTTTCCCAAAGGCAATGGACAAGATGAGTGCACCGCTGGCGGTACAGAACTATACTGGCAGCGCAGCAGACCTTCAGCATCTGTCAGAAAGACAACCAATACTTGGATTGATCCCACCACTGGTTTACCACCCAAATTTGGTGAGCAAGTTGAAGGACTGGTCCTAGAATCACGCACAATTTTGGAAGATCCGTTGACCAAAAGTTACTGTCTTGACTGCAATCGACCTGTTAACGAAGAGGGAAAGCCAGTCTATGAACAAACAACTATTACAAATGAGTCTTCACAATCAACTGAAACATTTACGCAAGAATAATTGTTACCATGCTCAAGAAATTTCTGCACGCATTTTCTAAGCCACCGCAGCACACACAACCTTCAGTCAATCTCAAAAAGACCTTTTTTGCCATAAAATTTTTCCTCCTTTTGCTGACCACTTTTGTCGCAGCTACTGCAATCAGCTTGTGGTGGTTTCATGATGTTCCACTCGCTTCACCAATTAACTCTCTCACCACATTCAAATTCTTACAGGAAGCTGAGATTTTTAATCAGAACAAAAAAATTGTGTATGGATACCTACCATACTGGAATCTCAAAAAAGTTACACTGCAACCCGAACTCACTCATCTTTCGTATTTTGCACTCGCTATCGCTCGAGATGGTACCCTCATCACTCGTACTGACGAGGGTGGAGAGCCAGGTTATTCTGGTTTGAAGTCAGATGAATTTCTTGATCTATCAACCCAGATGAAAAACCAAGATGGCGCAATGGAAATTGTACTTTCACAATTTAATGGTGATGACATTTTTGCGTTTCTTAACTCACCCACGGCACAGGACAGACTTTTTGAATCACTTGATGACATCATACTTGCCTATCCAGTAAATGGCATAAATATTGATATTGAACTGAATGGCTCACCCACAGAAGCCACGCGCAACAACCTCACCAAGTTTATGAAGAACTTGCGGGAACATATGGACAAGCGCTATGACAAAATCAATCTTTCAATTGCGATGTATGCTGGAGCTTCAAATAACTTAGGTCTCTGGGATGTCAAAGGAATCGAGCCATATGTTGATTACATTGTAGTAATGGCCTATGACTTTCACCGCCGCACTTCACCACTTGCTGGACCAGTCGCCCCACTGTTTGGTGGCAAAGATCTGTGGGATAGTGACATCAATCAACACTTACAAGAATTTGCAGCCCAAGTACCACGACATAAATTACTACTTGGAATTCCTTTTTACGGGTACGAGTGGGAAACCACTAGCCGTGATGCACAATCACACACATTTCCAGATACAGGAGCAACCGCCAGCATGTCTCGTGTTGCGGATCTGCTGACCAGAAAAGAGGAGCTCAAAGTTCAGGAGCGATGGAATGAAGATGCGCTATCACCATACTTATCATATATTGAAGACGGCAAAACATATGTGATTTATTACGAAAACAGCCGTTCAATTTCATATAAACTTGACTATGTTAATCAGCTCGATTTGGGTGGCATTGCTATTTGGGCAGTGGGTTATGAAGGTGATTCACGCGAATTGTGGGATGTTATAAACAGAAAATTGTGATAAAAATAGATAAACTTCAATTGTAGAAGTATAGGCTTCATGGTATCATCGCGCCCATGGGCAGCAACCATCAGAAAACCTACCATCTATCCACACAAAAATACCACTCTTACCGATCTCATTTGGTGGCATACGCTCGTACTCGTTCCTCGAAAAAGAAAGTACTAACTGTTCAAAGACGCCCAAAACGCCAAAGAGAGAGTCTTAGCCAACCAAAGTTACACCCCATTTCATTCTTTTCTATCCTTTTTAGTGTAGATATTGGGATGCATAAATTTGCAAAATTCATTGTTCAAATTTCACCATTTTACCGTCCACAGCCAGTTTCCTATCGCTCACGTAAAAGCAGTAAAAAACTTCACTCACAAAACCTGACGTTTGAAAAAAAAGTTCAACGCTCTGAACGATTTGTACTGAAAAAAATCACTCAGATTGGACTGCTTATTCGAACACTACAGAACAGTGCCTCTGCATTTTTTAAAAAATTAAGACGAAGTGTGACTGCCTTCTTTTCCGGAATTACGACATCTGTTAAGCGCATATTTGCAAACCAAGCTCGAGCAATACGGCTTATCTACCGCTGGAATAGAAAAAAACGCTTTGCATTTGTCCGTGAGTTAAAGCAGCAATCAAATAATTTTTCAGAACACTGGTTTTCCAAAATTATTTTGGCTCCATTTAAGCCGTTCTACTACAGTATTAGACTTTTCCCATTGCATTCGTTCATAGCGATCATCCTGAGTGGATTAATTTTTGGTGGTACATATAGTTTGCACGAACTCATTTTTAAGGATTTGCCATCAGTCATGGAGCTCAGTACTCGTGAGCCAGCTGTGACTAGTAAAATTTTGGACCGTAATGGCCATGTGCTCTACCGTGTGTATAAAGACGAAAATCGAACAATCGTTCCGCTTAGTTATATTTCGCCCAACTTAATCAACGCTACAATTGCGATTGAAGATAAAGACTTTTATACCCATCACGGTTTTTCACTCCGGGGAATAACCCGAGCAGCCATTGCCAACTTCCAAGGCGGGATCAGTCAAGGTGGTTCTACCATCACTCAACAGCTAGTTAAACAAAGATTACTTTCATCAGAGCGGACTTGGACCAGAAAAATTAAGGAGATAATTCTTTCAGTTCTTGTAGAAGGTACGTACTCAAAGCAAGAAATTTTAAGCATGTACTTAAATCAAGTTCCCTATGGTGGTTCAACCTATGGCATTGAAGAAGCTTCTCAACGCTATTTTGGTAAATCTTCAAAAGATTTAACATTGGGAGAGAGTGCACTCCTGGCTGGACTGCCACAGTCTCCTACTGTGTACTCACCGTTTGGTCAGCATCCTGAACTTGCAGAGCAGAGACAAACTGAAGTGCTTCGCAGAATGGTAGAAGATAAATATATTACACAAGAAGATGCGCAAACTGCCCTACAACAACCTCTTGCCTACAGAACAGATCAGATTGATATTTTGGCGCCACACTTCGTGATGTATGTACGTGAACTTTTAGCTCAAAAATATGGTGAAGAAAGTTTATTAACTGAAGGATTAGAAATTAAAACTTCACTTGATCTTAGTTTACAAAATGAAGTACAAAATATCGTAACCAAAGAAGTAAATCAGCTTAGAAACTACCGAATCTCCAATGGTGCAGCACTCGTCACCAATCCAAAAACTGGTGAAGTTCTTGCGATGGTGGGAAGTACTGATTACTTCGACTTCAATGACGATGGTCAAGTAAATGTCACCATCCGTGAGCGACAGCCGGGTAGTTCAATCAAACCAATCACGTATGCACTGGCGCTGGAAAAAGGTAGTACTGTCACTTCTCTCATTCAAGACCAACCAGTGACTTACAATATTGCAGGTTCACCACCGTACTCACCCAAAAATTATGATGGTAAGTATCATGGCAACGTCAAATTAAAGGAAGCATTAGCTTCTTCATACAACATTCCAGCTGTCAAATTACTTGAAAATGTTGGCGTCAATGCAATGATAAGTAAAGCTGAGGCGATGGGTATTACCACTTGGAAAGATCGCAAACGATTTGGACTTTCCCTCACACTCGGTGGCGGTGAAGTACGGATGATTGATATGGCTGCAGTCTACAGTTCATTCGCCAATCAAGGAGTTTCAACTGCATCCAATCCAATTTTGGAAATCACCAATTATAAGGGAGAAGTTTTGTATCGCAATGAATGTGCATTAGACAACAAGAACTGTCCGGGTAAAAAAGTACTTGATCCTCGCGTAGCATACTTGATTAGCAATATCCTTTCTGACAACAATGCTCGCACTCCTGCTTTTGGACCACTCTCTGAATTATTTATCCCCGGCCAAGAAGTGGCAGTAAAAACTGGAACTACCAATAGAATGATCGACAACTGGGCAATTGGATATACAAGCGATCGTCTTGCAGCAGTCTGGGTAGGCAATAACGACAGTACGCCAATGAGTCATGTTGCTTCTGGTGTCACTGGAGCTTCACCTATTTGGAATAAAATTATGCGACTCCAGTTGAGTGACGAGAATCCACACAAATTCCCTATTCCAAGCGGGATTGTTAAGGTGCCAACTTGCTCAAAATCAGGTTCTCAGACACGAATCAGTGAAGAGTACTACGTCTCAGGAACTGAACCACAATCCACCTGTAATGTAGCAAAAACTCAAAAGGAAAAACCTGCAGCTGTGGCAGGAGTTCGTAATTAACGCGAAAAAAGTGCCATCACAATGGCAGAAACAATGAGTGTAGCTACAAAAAGCACTGGAGCAACGAGTCGTTCAAAAAGTTGCTGTTTTTTCCGTTTGATTTCACGCTCTTTTTTTTCTTTACGTGCAGCTTCTTTTTGACGTCGACGTTCTTCAATAGTTTCAGTTAATGTATGTAGTGACTCAGCTACTTCATCTCTGCTTTGTTTCATGATTATTCACGCAGTACCTGTACTTTACCTACAATAAGTTCAACAACCTGCTCGATAGCTAGATCACTCGTATCAATCTGCCAGGCATCATCAGTAATTTTGAGTGGATCTGTTTTGCGGCTCATGTCCTGTGCATCGCGCTTAAGTAGCTCAGTATATACATCTTGGAATGGCACGTCTTGGCCTTTGGTCAGGAGTTGCATGTGACGTCGTTTTGCACGAACTGTATCACCTGCAGTGAGATAAATCTTAAGCTGTGCATCAGGAAGCACTCTATAGGTAATATCGCGACCTTCCATCACTACGTCTTGAGCTTGCGCAATTATTTGTTGTTTTTCCACCAAAACTTTTCGAACATCAGGATGAGCTGCCACAATTGAGGCACCTTTACTCACTTGTTCTGTTCGAATTGCCCAGGAAACATCTTCACCATTGATGAGTACTGTCGTGAGACGACCATCTTTTTCCTCAGCAGTTGGGTTATGCATCTGAATGTCAGTTTTTTTAAGCAGTTCAACCAATGCCGCTTCGTCCTTAAGGTCCACATCATTTCTCTGTCCCACTAGCGCAACAACGCGATACATCGCTCCCGTGTCCACATACAGGAACTGCAATCTATCAGCTACAAGTCGTGAAACGGTACCTTTTCCGGCCGCAACCGGTCCATCGATCGCAATGTGAAATGGTTGCGCCATAAGAACTCCCTCTACAAACTAGAGCTATAGTATACAAGAAGAAATTACTTTCTCTTCTTTTGTTTTGGGGCAACTTTGCGTGAAGCAGCTTTTGCTTGTGGCTTGGCCTTAGCAGCAACTGGACGAGATTTTTTCTCTGGAGTAATCCACTCTTCACGATCTGAAATTAACAGTCCACCCAGTCCCACAATGATGAGGATCAATGGCCATAAGTTCCAGAAACTTGCAGGAAGCATTCCCACGTTTGAAGCGAGGAAGATGATCCCCATAACTACTAATGCGATTGGCCAGAAAACTCTTTTGGGCATGGCGTTAACTCCTATTAGGCTACTAGTTCCTAAGTAATACATTCATTAAACCAAAAAAGTGGTAGTAAAGTCGAGAGGCAGTTTTAATTTAGGTAATTCTATACTTTGAATCACGGGCAATTTCTCGTTCTTGATCACGCTGTTTGAGGACAGCGCGCTTTTCAAATTCTTTCTTGCCACGCCCCACACCTAGATCAACTTTTATATTTCTTCCACCAGCAAAAAATGTGAGCGGTACAATTGATCGACCTTTGTTGTGACTCCATTCTTGGAGCTCAAGCAATTCTTTTTTGTTGAGGAGCAGTTTTCGTGTGCGCTTGGGATCATAATCTGTTGTAATTGCAAATTTGTACGCGTTAATTTGGGCATTCAGCAAAAACGCCTCTCCCGAAATAATTCGTACATAACTTCCTGCAAATGAACCATGACCTAATCGTAAACTCTTCACTTCTTGGCCACTCAAAACAATACCTGCGGTATAGGTTCGTTCAATGGTGTATTCGTGGCGTGCTTTTTTATTTACTACGAGTGACATACCAGTAGTATACCAGGGATAATTGGCTACAGTGAAATTTCGTAAATAATCGAACCACTCACTACAAATGCTTTTTTAAGTTCATCACTGATAAAAATTCCTGTGGCTGAGGCAAGCGAGTTGCTTTTTACTTCACGGATGAACTCACCATTTTTATTCAGAATTACAAGCCGTCGCTTTCCCGGTTCAAGTACATAGAGATTTGCAACATTTTCTCGAGTATATAACCAAATTGGAGTGGAAAATACTTCTTGCAAACCAACGATAGTAAACTTGGCTTCTTTACCGGCAGTAAATTTTTTCACCTCTCCATCTGTTGTTGTAATCCACAGATCACCATCGACACTCACTGACGTAACTGAACTAAATTGAACTCCCAAAGGATCTTGGAGCCAGCCAATTGGATCAGAGTATTCATCACTACCTTTGGCATATCGGTAAATATTTCTTTTTTCAGGATTGAGAACGTAGATATACGTCCCGAATGAATTAACAAATGTAGCATCTTTATTTGAATCACCCACTTCTTTAACTTCTACTACAGCTCCATCTTCAGTAAGCGGTAAACTTTGAACCCCATCACTCAGGAGTGCAACATCATTTTCTGCTAAGGCACTGATCGAACGCATATTTTGCAATTGATCTAAATTTTTCACAAATACATTTTTTGCAGCCAAATCTAAGACAACGAGTTGTTTCTTTTGGCCATCAAGAAAGACAGCTTTATTGGCTTGTAGCGTCACGAGTGATGTAACAAAATCTGGCAACGCAAGTCGTAAATCATAAAAAATTGGTAATTCACTTTGCTCTTCTTTTCCTGATACAGCAGTGTATGTTTTTCGGGCTTCATCAAGTGCCGTGGCAATAGCTGTAGTAACTCGCTTACTTGTCCCTTCAGGTTGTTCAGACTGCAATTTTGTGAGGTCTTCCACAACTGCACTGACATGCTCACGACCAGTAATTAAGTCAGTTTCAGTGAGTGTTTTAGCAGCTTCCAGTCGTTCTTCATATGGTGCAATTAGTGCAGCAGCCTTTGCCTCTTCAGCTCGAGCTCGAAGTATGAAAAAGAAGATCGTCACAGCTAAAATTCCAATCACAACTGCAATGCCAATCAACCAAAATAATGTCTTCTTTGGTAAAAACGTTCCAACATATGTTTTTCCTGAAAAAATTCTAGGGACTGTGCTCAGGATCTCTCCCAATCTCACCAGTGCCGGCGGGTCTGTATTCCGACGTGAAGGTACTAGTTCATCAATCACATCGTCAACTTCGGATACATCAACTTCTGCCTCCTTTTGTTCAGCTTCTTCCACATTTTCTAGAGGCATTGAGCTACTGAGAAATGATTTCTCCTGGACTGGTGGAGTTGTTACAAAGGCAAGTGCAGACAGCGACGAATCAGGTACTGAGTGCACAGCTGGCACAATGGCAGTGATCACGCCATCGGCGTCAAAACCTTTTTCAAACTGCTGTTCGATGGTGCTACTGAATTGATACGCTTGGAGTGTTGTAAAAACAAATATATCGTCAGTTCTCAAAGATCCCTCAAGCAGCACAATGTCTCCACGAGCCTGCACAATTGTGCCTATTTTCCCATTTCGGCGCAGAATCACTGACCCATTTGAAGCAGCTAACGTACTCTTTCCTGCTATGAATAATCCAGCAGTTATGGAAAGTCGGCAGTTTTGTTCATGAGCATATCGGATGAGATACTCAAGCATTTGATACAGATCTTTTGAGGAAGAGGGTTCTTGTTCTAGAAGGAGTGAGACGATTTCACGACCAATACTACCGGCATTATCACCTTGAATGGCGATAGCAGCGACTACATGATTGCCAGCTGCAAATACAGTATCAACTACCTGAGACCATCCGGTAAACTGCGGCAAGCCAACGACTGGTGTTACACGCACCGATTGCATTTAGAGGCTATTCTAGCATGCTTCTGTGGAAAAACTGGCGATCCTCTAGAGGATAATGAAGAATAATATGACAACACCAACTGCAAAAACAAAGTGGAGATATCCCAGCAGTTGTAGGACACTTGAGAGACTAGTAATAACTGTTTGACGCATCAATGTAATTTGTCGAACAACTACAAAGCTAAAAATTACATATAAAATCGCACCAATAATGAACAGCAACTTCACCAAACCAGTAAAGATGGCCGTATTGGTAAGTTGAAAAATCAAGTCATTACCAGTAGTGAGTTGTAATTGTAAAAGAGTGGCGAGTAACATAGTTATGAAACCCTCCCCTCAATTTTTTCGCGTTCTTCTTCAAGTAATAACTCATTGAGTAGTTTTGTAACTTGAGCGGGATGTGGGACATCTTCAAACTCAAACATTGTTTTCTCTGCTGCAGTTTGAATTTGCACAGTTCCAAAATCAAAGACTGAGCGAACTGCACCACCTTTAATTGAAGTCACATCTTCAATATTATCAATCTTTGCAGAAGCAACATCATGATAGATCAGTGACAAGAAGTCGACGTCAATGATTCTCTCATCAGTAACAATAAATACATTGAAATACCAAGTTAAAAATGACTCAATGATGTATCCTGATAATAGCAGATACCAGCCAATGACAGCAGCCGCTTGAAAGTTGGGTGGCAAAAAGTTGATTAAGGGCACACCAGAGAAAATAATAGGAATCAGAGCAATAAGTATCGCTACAAAAACCCAACCTACTTGTGTTAACGGATGTTTACGGAGTAGTAACAGAATTTGTTCACCTTTTGCCTGTGAAGAAAATGCAGTGCGTCGTGGTTTTGCAGCAAATGCAGCAAAAGGTGATGTTTCAGCCTGCAGACCATTCATGACTTCAGAGTAGTCTTCAACAACACGTTTACGTTGTGTTTTTTCTACAGCGCGTTGTTCTTTAATTGACGACAAAACTTCTTCTTTTGAAATTGGTGATACCCCTTGTTCATCAAGTGGCTGGTGCTCAGAGCTGTCAAAAATATCAGGCATATACGTATTATACCAGGTTACACCTTTTAATCGCGTCTCAGCAACTTCAAAAAAGTATCCTGGTCAACTTCCACTCGTCCCATCTGTTTCATTTTCTTTTTGCCCTTGGCTTGTTTTGAGAGGAGTTTCTTACGACGAGTGACGTCTCCACCATATAAGTGCTGGGTCACATCTTTGCGGAATGCTTTAATAGTTTCGCGCGCCACCACTTTTCCACCAATAGCAGCCTGCACAGGCACTTCAAACATCTGGCGAGGTAAAATTTCTTTCAACTTAGTCACAATTTTGCGACCTTCACTCTCGGCGTTTTCCCGAACACACATAAAACTGAGTGCTTCGACAACTTCTTGGTTGAGCAGCACGTCAACCTTGACTGCATCAACATCCATAAAGCCTTTCACCGCATACTCGAATGAAGCATATCCAGAGGTAACTGACTTGAGTTTGTCATGAAAATCAGTAATCAATTCAGACAACGGCACTTCACAATCCAGACGAATTCGCTCTCCCACCACTCGACTTTCCAATAAATGCCCACGGCGCTCACGCACCATCTGTAGTACTGTGCCGCTAAATCGCTCCGGAGTGAATAAATTAATCTCAGCGACTGGCTCTTTGATGTTGAGGATTTGTGAAGGATCTGGAAGTTGTGCAGGAGAGTGAATTTCAATCTCTTCACCTGTGCGCATTTGAACTTGGTATGGTACCGATGGAGATGTTGCGATCAACTCGAGATTAAATTCGCGGCTCAAGCGTTCTAGCACAATTTCAGCATGCAAAATTCCTAAGAATCCTACGCGCAGTCCACTGCCCAATGCTTCACTGTGTGTACCGACATATTGGAGGGCAGCATCACGAAGCACCAATTTACTCATGGCATCTTGCAGTTCACTAAATTCTGAAGCGTCAATTGGATAGAGCTCCAAAAACACCATTGGCTGTGGCTCTTTGTAGCCAGCAAGTGGTGTAACATTGGCGGCATCACTTGCTTTGGTGACTGTATCTCCCACTTTCAAGCTTCGAACATCTTTAAGACCAGTCGCGATATATCCCACTTCACCAGTTATCAGATCATCACGTTTCTGCATAATTGGGTTATAAATACCAATTTCCAGTGGCATCATGCTGATACCAGCGCGAACAAATTCGAGTTTGTCACCTTTGCGCAGTGCGCCATCTACAATTCGAACCAAAGCTATTGCGCCTTTGTGTTGATCAAAGAGTGAAGTAATGAGCAGTCCACGAGCTGGTGCATCAACAATTCCGATTGGAGCTGGGATTCGTTCAATAATGGCACGTAGTAACTCTTCAATATTGAGTGCAGATTTGGCTGAGACTTTTAAAATGTCGTGTTCATCTACATTAAACATTTCCATCAGTTCTAATGTTGTACGTTCAACATCAGCAGATGGTAGGTCAATTTTGTTGATAACAGGAATAATAACCAGCCCAAGATCTTTGGCTTTTTCGTAGGTGGAAAGTGTCTGAGCTTGGACACCTTGTGTGGCATCAACAACTAGCAAAGCACCTTCACAGGCAGCCAGCGAGCGACTGACTTCATAACCAAAGTCCACGTGGCCAGGTGTATCGATGAGATTTAAAACATATTTTTGACCCACAGTGCTGTGTTGGAGGTTGCTGTGTTCTGCAGCCTGCTGAGCATTCTGAGGAAGCAGCGTATATTCCATGCGCACAGGAGCGAGCTTTATAGTGATACCACGCTCTTTTTCGATAGGATTACTGTCCATCATTCGCTCTTCAAATTCAAAGTCTGCGACGGTACGAGTGAGTCGTAACAAACAGTCGGTCAAAGTAGTTTTGCCGTGATCAATATGTGCGATGATACAGAAATTTCTAATGTTTTCTTGAGAAGCCATGGGGTGAATTATACCTGGAAATAGGTATTTTCTCAAAGGAAGACTCTGAGTTCTATTTTTTTTGCAATTTATACGCAACGTATTTCGCCAATAACTCAATTATATCAAGTCTGATATTGCTACCAGCATAAACTAGTTGCGTACTAGTATCTTCAAGTTGCTTCAAAGAACCAAAAGTATTTATCGAGTTTTTTAGTTGTTTAAAGTCCTTATCGATAATCAACTCTTTAATTTTAAATCTTTCAAAATCATCAAGGAGCTCTGCTAAGTTAGCATTAAATTTGAAATAAATCATGTGATCATAAAAATAAGAAATTGTGAGTACTTCTCCATATTGTTGGTTAAATTTTTGGATACTAGCTAAAGTTTGGTTTTGTCGTTGCATATCAATTTGCAATGCAACAGGTTCTGCTGGCTTTCCAGCCCTAACATACATTGCTATAGCTTCCGTCATCTCTGAGCCAGTGAGACTTTTAATAAATAAATTATTTCTATGAACTTGAGCATATACTCGGAGTCGTTTAAGTACTCCCTGTTCATCAAATTCGCGCGCATATAGGATACCTTCCTCACGGGGATATCCCTCTGGTATACCTTCAATCCTGAATATATTTTCAGTACCCTCATAATCATCAGGGAACCTTGTCAGTAGTTCACTCCAAGGCTCCAATGCATTTGTATCTTCTTTGTAGTTATCAAAATATATACTTAATAAATTAAGCTTTATACGCGCCACGTAATTTATAATACGTGCATGCTCTGAATAGACTTCACGAGTAATTCCATGTCCACGCTCAATAATGGGAAGAAGCTCAACAGCCATAGTATATTGGGAGAGTTCTCTTTTAAATGCTTCCTGACTTCTTTGTTCATCCTGTAACCTACGAGTGGAACGTGAATACTCTGTTCCTTCAAGGGCATCATAGTTGCTACAAATATCCATAAAAAGCTCTGCATCAAATATATGTTGGGGTTGAACTTCTGAAGTTATTTGAATGAGCGGTGCCTCAGGTGGAACACCTTCCATAGCTACTCTAGCGCGAAAAAATCGTAATTTCACTTGAGGGATTTTGTTACTTAGTTGTTCTAAAAAATTTGGCATAGTTTTCGAAATACTTATTTCACAATGGCACTGTATGAATCCCAATAATAATCATACGCTAGATTATAAAAGAAATATGGGTACGAAAAAGAGGCATGCTTTGCGGCGATGCCTCTTTTCAGAGTTAATAGAAAAAACGCGTTGGTAAATGTCACTGTTTTTGGGATAAAAAATAGCTGACGAGGTACTTTCTTTTTTGAAGAGGGAGTCCTCTATGAAGTCGGAGAAGAAGTTTGAGTTGGGAGTTG
>JBILGT010000029.1:0-10415 GCA_044350895.1 Limisphaerales bacterium | reverse complement strand
TCGCTCAGTCAAAAATGCATTGGTATCGGGGCAGTGCTCACCGACAATAATTCTTCCGGTAAAACTCACTTGAGCAGTATCACGCGCCACACCTTTTAGTACTGTATTGGAACAAGTATGTGCTGCCATATGATTAATGATGACTGTCACTGATACTTTTTCGCTCTGAATCGCTTGGAATTTTCCACTGATAGTTGCATGCGCTCCTTCACCCACAAGCTGCACTTCATAGACTCCCGATTGTTCTAGGGTAATGCTCTTTTCTTCGTTTTTCTGGATAATAAAAACTTTTTTTTCTTCCATACTAGGCTCTCTCAATATCATAAAGCTGTTGTTCAAAATCTAAGATAATTGAATTATCAGCCAGTGAAGCGTTTGCATTGAGAACAATGATGCGCTCACTTATCAATTTCCTTAACGCTTTGCCTCTTGATTTCAAACCATTCATTGCCATTGTTCCAGTAATATATTCATCAACCCTGTACTGTGAAGATTTGACTTGTACATAGACTGATCCTTTTCTTCTTCCCCTAAGTTGGACAAGTAAGTCAATCCTGCGCATCAAATGAATATCAGATAGATTGGGCTGATCTTGAACCTGTGTAACGTAGGGCAATGTACGCAAAATGCGAATTGCATTCAATTCACTTTCACGGCCGCGTTCGTCAGCAATTGACATTCTATCCACCAGCTGCGGACTCAAAATGCCAGCTCGCAACAACTCAATCACCTGCAGCGCTCCACGCTGTTGTGATCCAAAACTGACGGCTGATTTTTCAGGTAGACTTACCACGTATGCCTTAATTGTAATATTGTGTCGCTATTTTAACAGATTATGTCTGAGGAACACTTTCAGATGTAGTGGAGGTTACATATTCTTTAATATCAGTCACAATTTCAGCGAGCGTAAATTCTGTTTTCGTGTAGTATTTATTGATTCCAAAATTAATGTAGCTCGTGATTTTATCTTGACCCACACTGTTGGATACAACAAAAATAGGAATGTCACGGTATCTACTCTTCTCGTTTTTTAACCGAGCCACAAATTCAAGTCCATTTTCTTGTCCCAATAAATAGTGGTCTAGCCAAATCACATCAATGGTGGCCACTTCCTCAACATACGAGAGCGCTTGCTTGACACTGCGCGCTGTAATAACTTTTAGACCATTATTTTCCAGTTTAATCCTGATGGCATCTTGCAGTGGTAGCTCGTCTTCAATTACCAAAATATTAAACTCGCGATATACTGTACTACTCATGATTTTCCTCCAATGAACGTGTACCTGTCCTCTGATTCATACCTTTCAATGGCAGCCAAAAGATAAAGTTTGAGCCTTTATTTTCTTCAGATTCAAACCAAATTTCTCCGCCAGACTCTGTGATTATAGAACGAGTAATGTACAAACCCAAGCCTGTACCTGTAGTATCATGACTTCTGACGTTATCAGCTCTAAAGAGCTTAGTGAAAATTTTGTCCTTTTGATATTCAGGGATACCATACCCAGTGTCAGTGACTGCTACATACCAGACATCCGTAGGCAGCTTTCTACCATAGAGCTCAGTACCGGCCTCTGCCGTTTTTAACATAATACTAATTTCACCCTCCACTGGAGTGTACTTAATTGCATTGGTGAAGAGATTTTGAAAAACAATTCTGATAAGTTTTTGATCAGTAAGGACAGTTTGAATACCGGAATATTCATGAGTGACTGCAAGTTTTTTCTCTACAATTTGCAGTTTTAACTCATCCAATACATTTTCAATAATTTCTTTTACATTAGTGGGTTCAGGTTCAACCGAGAATGTTCCCATTTCAATTCGCGAGACATTGAGCAGAGCTGTAACCAGAGAAACCATCCGCTTACTTCCAACATAGATTTCCTTCAAATACTTGTACTGCTCGTCTGTAACTTTTCCCGCATCTCCAGCAAGTAACATTTCTGTATACCACTTTACAGATGTCAGAGGAGTACGCAGTTGATGTGAAGCGAATGACACAAATTCTGACTTTGCTCTATCAATTGATTTTTCTTTTGAAATGTCGCGTTCAATACCAAGGAAAAAAATAACATTCTTTTGCTCATCTAGAATTGGAGTGATCGTCAAACTTGCAATATATTTCTGCCCATTCTTTTTTCGGTTGGTAATTTCTGATTGGAATGTCTGCTTCTTGGTCTTTATTGTCTCCCACATATTTTTGTAGTACTCAGGCGGCATCGGGGTACTCCACATAGTACCCGCTTTTTTGCCAAGTGCTTCTTCAGGACAATAACCAGTAACATTTTCAACTGCTTTATTGGCGTAAATAACTATCCCATTAGCGTCAGTAATAACAATATGATCACTTGCAGATTCCACTGCCAACTTAAACTTTTCAGTTTCCTGTATTTGAGCGGAAAGTTGAGAGATTTTTTCAGCAAGTGTTAGAGAAGTTACTTTAAGTTGAGTTACGTCTTGGATGTGGGATATAAAAAATTGTGGTTTGCCTTTGCTGTCAGAAACTAGATCTACGCTTAAGACCGTCCAGATAATTGAAGAGTCTCTGTGAACATATCGCTTTTCAATTTGATAATGAGAAATTTCTCCTGCTAGAATTCTTTCAATATTTGCCTCATCACTGACAATATCTTCTGGATGCGTGAGTGATTGAAACGTCTTACCTTCAATTTCGGATTTGTTATACCCAAGCATCTGACATAAAGCAGTATTCACTTTAAGCAAACGACCTTCTAATGAAACAATGGCCATACCTGCAGAGACATTTTCAAATGCTCCTCTGAACTTTTCCTCATTTTCAAATAGGAGACCTGCTTGATTTTTTAGTGATGAAATATCCAAAAATATTACCAGCGAACCAGTTGCTTTCCCTTGGAGTGTTGAGATTCGTACTTGCGTCCAATGTGGTCCACTGGGGAATGTTACTTCAGCATCAAAAACAAAGTGATTTTGAGCAGATTGAGAGCCTTCTAGATAGGTAACAATTTTTGCTTTATCTTCTGCCAGAAAAATCTCGAGCCAATTCTTATGCAAGAATTTTTCAATAGGTGCATTAGCGATTTGCAAAAGTTTTTGATTGACAAATGTACACTCACCGTTTGAGTCAATTTGTAAAACACAAATAGGGAGTTGTTCGAGGATTGAGTATTCCATAGTGACTTTGCTGTGATAATTGTATACTATTTTTATGTGGAACATGCACATACTTAATATTTTGATATATCAAAATATGAATGCATATCCATGACATATTCCAAGAGGCATATTATTAGTTGAAAGGTAGCAGCATGAAGAAAAAGATCATGATTGTAGAAGACGATTCTTTTTTGATGGATGCATATACACTCAAACTTTCACAGACTGACTATGAAGTAATCACGGCAATCAATGGCGAAGAAGCTCTCAGTGCATTTGAAAAGAATCATCCCGATCTCATTATTCTCGATATTCTCATGCCCGTTATGGACGGTATTACTTTTTTAAAGCATTTCATGAAAGATGCAGAAAACAAAAAAATCCCAGTCATTATTGCGACCAATAATGATCAGCCAGAGGTTGCAAAAGAAGCAATTGATTTGGGAGCTGTTGATGTATTTATCAAAAGTGATATTTCAATAAAAGATATCGTAAGTAAATGCAATAAATATTTAGTTACTTAATGCTGGCCTTTTATGCATACCATGCATTGTTTTCTCCCATGCATGTGGCTGAAAAATGAGCTGCCAAATTGAACGATAACTTCCCACTGCCTGTAAAAACCAATAGAGTGGAAGTATTGGAAGAATCCACAGGAGAGACCATTTTTTGGTGTATATAAGTCCCACCGCGTGCATAGCAATATATAGCACATTTCCAAAAACAAAATTGATGAGACTAACCTGTTGTAACCATTCTGGTATTCCAAAAAAAGTAAACGGCACGTTCAGCATACTTGTTGTAATCCACGTCAAAAAATATAGCCACAACCACATATTGATGATGGGAAGAAATACTGTTGTAGAAAAAACGAGTACTGAACTGAGCGCACCTCTCCAACCCAAATCTTGTACTAGTTTTTTTGGATTCTGGAGATGAACAAGCAGTGTGACAAAAAACCCCTTTTGCCACCTGGTACGCTGTTTAATCCAACTCCATGTTTGGCTGGTTGCTTCTTCAAGGGTGTATGAATCCATCATGACCGTGCGATACCCCAATCTACTCAGTCTCCACCCCACTTCAGCATCTTCAGTGACGTTATATGCATCCCAGTTGCCCATCGCTTTTAATGCATTTGTTTGGAAGTGATTACTTGTTCCTCCAAGTGGCAACGGGATCTGCCAATACTCCAAACTTGGGAGCATAACTTCATACCAAAAAGTGTATTCCGCAGCAAAACAACGCGTTAAAATATTTTGATGAGGATTGTAGTAATTGAGTTTTGCCTGGATACAGATTGTATTGAGCTTTGAATCCAAAAACGTTTGATATGCATGATACAGCTGAGTAGAATCTGGAATATCTTCTGCATCATAGATAACCACGAGCTCACCTCGTGCAAACTGCAGTGCATAATTGCATGAACGTGGCTTGGTGGAAACTTTACTCACCGGAACTTTGACTACATGAAATGTGGCATAAGCTGGATCTGGTTGATTCTCATTAACTGAAATACCGGCTTCTTGCAATGCCGTGAGTGTAGTTTTATCAGTCACTTCAACTGCAAATTTTATGTCAAGTTTTTCAGGTGGGTATTCAATTTTTTTCAGTGCTGCCAAAAGATCTGGCAGACTTTCTACCTCATTTTTAAGTGGGACCAAAATTGTGTAGATGGGTAACTGACTTTTATCAAGCTGAGCAGCTGCCTTTGGGTTAAACACATTTTTCTTTCTAAAGAAAACTCCAGCAGCAAATATAATTTTAATTTGATTAAGCACTGCATACAAAATATTTGCTAGAAATACATAACTTAAAAATAGTGTTACTGGCGAGTAGACAGCAGCCGCCACTGTTCCTAGTGCAATGCCAAGAATAAGTGATTGCGGTACTTTGGCTAGCAGCTTTTTACTGGAGAATTCAGGATGCTGATTATCCAATGTATTTTCTGCAAAATGTTGGGCATGCAGATATGCTGATTGATTGAGTGCAGACCAAATAATATGTGGCTGGGCTATGTAGAACTGATGCTTTTTGAAGACAACTGATTGTTTGCATATTATCAGAACTTCGTCAGCCTGAAATGGATCACTGAGAAAAACTTGGAATGTGTCTTCACTAAATTGTGCGAAGAAAATATGCTTTGAGAAAGTTGAGAGACCTATTCGTTCTACAACTGAATCATGATCATTTATTTTCACATCGATTGTTGATACATATGATAGACGCACAACTCGTGCAAACCGTGTATATAATGTATTCGGGTCAATAATTTGCTGTGACAAAATCTGTAAAACACTTACATTTTTTGCGACAACTTTGCCTAAAATTTTTTTCAGTATTTTAGTTTTCTCGGCTAACTGCATGCTTTAGTACTTACATTACTTAACAAATTATTTTATATTGATACCAAGAGGTAATACCAAATAAGTATGCACTTAAAAGGTAGCGTTGGGCAAGCAGTAGGTGTGATTTTCGCAGGTGGAGATGGCAAACGACTCTGGCCAATTTCGACACGACATCTACCCAAACAAGTCAACCCAATTATTTCTTCACAGACTCTCTTTGTAGAGGCCTACGAACGTGCACTGCTTGCATTTCCAAAAGAGCGAATTGTAGTTGTAACGACCAAACAGCTTGAACCGATTATTCGTCATTTAGTAAAAATTTCAGATAAAAATATTATTGTTCAACCGTCTAATGCAGACACTGCAGTAGCTATCTCGCTGACAGCTTTACATTTGGAAATTTTCTTTCCTGACTGTGTTGCAGTCATGCTATTTTCTGATCACAAAATCAGTGGATTAAAAAATTTTATAACTACAATAAAACGTGTCACAACCCTAGCGCAAAAAAACAATAGTATCATCTGCATTGGAACTACGCCTACTGAACCACAGACACAGTATGGATATATTCATATAGGTGAAAAAACAAAATACTCCAAATTATTTACTGTACGCACATTCACAGAAAAACCAGATAAGAAAACTGCACAACTATTTGTAAATACTGGAGAATATTTGTGGAACACTGGGGTGTATGTATGGAAAACTTCAGTACTGTTGCAAGAAATTAAAAAGCATGCACCCGATATTTACCAAGAACTTTTACAACTTCGCATAACTGCAGGCACTGATCAGTACGCAGCAGTATTGGAAGAATGGTTTACCAAAGTCGATAAAATTTCATTTGAAAAAAAAGTAACTGAAAAGTTACAGAAACTATACGTTTTTCATGCCAACTATACGTGGCAAGATATTGGAAACTGGAATAACTTCTATCTGTCATGTATCCCTGATGATGACGGAAATGTCATGCTACCCACTTCTCCAGATTCTGTGATTGATGCAATCAATACAAAAGGATGCTTAGTCATTCCACATCAGCATCGCATTGCCCTCCTTGGTGTAAAAAATTTGATAGTAGTTCAAACAGATACAACTATTTTTATTAGTGAGCGAAAAGCTGCATACCAGGTAAAAGATTTTAAAGAGATACCGAGTAGTTAAGTAGTTCTGAAAACTTCAGAAGAAAGCATTCATGAAACATGTCCTGCTAATTGAAGATGATCCTCAGTTTGTTGAAATTTACAGAATTAAATTAATGAAACTGGGTTGCAAAATATATGCTGCAAAAAGTGTCGTTGAGGCGCGAAAATATCTGCGTGATGAAATGCCTGATATTATTTTGCTCGATATTATGCTGAGTGGAAGTGAAAATGGATTTGACTTACTACGAGAAATAAAAAGTAGACTGGATGAAACTCATACCCCAGTTATCGTATTGACCAATCTGCCAGAAGATCATGAAAAAACTGCCAAAGCACTTGGAGCACACGACTTTTTTATCAAAGCCCAAGCAAGCATTGAAAAGGTAATGGATACAATTACAGCACTTTTGAAAATTCCCTGCGACAAGCCAGCAGTTACTTCCTAACCAATGCTGCCTTCCATTTCGTGATCAATCAGCCGATTCATTTCAACTGCATATTCAAGCGGTAGCTTTTTAACAAGTCCGTCAATAAAACCATGCACAACCATCTTGCGCGCATCTTCTTCACTTACTCCACGACTCATGAGATAAAACAGTTGGTCATCACCAATTTTGGAAACTGTCGCTTCATGTTGTACTGTCACACGGGAGTTGAAAATCCTGTCCACTGGATAGGTATCAGAACGTGATCTATCATCTAGCAAGAGTGCATCACAAATGACTGTATTACTACTTTCAAAGGCTGTTGGACCCACGTTCACCATGCCACGATAACTCGTGCGCCCACCATCTTTGGAAATTGATTTAGAAATAATGGTAGAACTCGTATGTGGAGCTAAGTGAATTGCTTTGGAGCCAGTATCTTGGTGTTGTCCTGCACCAGCCAGTGCCATACTCAGTGTTTCACCAGTGGCTCCTCTACCTGCCAGCACAAAGCCTGGATACTTCATTGTGAGTTTGGAACCCATGTTAAAGTCAGTCCAGATCATCTTGGCTTCTGCTTCCACATATGCTCTTTTTGTGACTAAGTTAAAGACATTTTTATACCAATTTTGAATAGTGGTGTATTGACACTGAGCACCTTTTTTGACGAAAATTTCTACAACCGCTGAGTGCAGTGAACCTGTAGAAAACTGTGGTGCTGTGCATCCTTCAATGTAGTGAACACTGGCGCCTTCATCAACAATGATGAGTGTGCGTTCAAACTGACCAGCATTTTCTGCGTTGATTCTAAAATAAGTCTGGAGTGGCAGTCTGACGTTCACACCTTTGGGCACATAGACGAATGAACCACCAGACCACATTGCAGTATTGAGTGCAGAGAATTTATTATCACCACTTGGGATAACTTTTCCGAAGTACTCTTTAATAAGCTCAGGATACTGGCGCAGTCCATCATCCATCGATAAAAACACAACACCGTCTTTGGCAAACACATCTTTAAGAGAGCCGTAGACAACTTCACTATCGTACTGTGCTTTGACACCCGCCAAAACAGCGCGCTCAGCCTCTGGAATTCCCAGGCGTTCAAAGGTTTCTTTGACATCCTTTGGCACATCGTCCCATGATTTGGCTTGGCTATCTGTGGGGCGCAAGTAGTAGTGAATCTTCTCGTATTCAATCTCTGACAACTCCCCACCCCAAGTTGGTGTCGGTTTGGCTAAAAACTGTTCGTAGGCAATAAGACGCAGTTTGAGCATCCACTCTGGCTCTTCTTTAATGTGTGAAATTTCTTCGACCAAACGTTTGGTGTGCCCTGGTTTAGAGATGTGGGCATATTGGGAAGTAGAAAAGGAATACCCATGTTCGTACTGATCTGGGTTAGATTCAAAAGTAGTGGTGTGTTTTTGGGCAAATCGAGCCATGAGAGGTTATTTTAACATTCTTTTTCTTTATTGACCGCTTACTATTCCATCCTGTAGCCTGACAAGCAGATACACTATGCACAATCCATCCTCTTTTTCTTCGTACTACTCTCCATTTTCTTGGCGCTACAGCTCTGAAGAAATGCGCACACTTTTTAGTGAAGCATACAAATACAAACTATGGCGAAAAATTTGGGTGACACTTGCTGAAGTGCAGCATAAAGCAGGATTTGTTTCAGCTGTAGAGCTCGCTGATCTCAAGAAAAACCAAGAAAATATCGATATTGAACGTTGTCTCGAGCTCGAAAAAGAAGTCAAACACGATGTGGTAGCAGCAATCAAAGAATTTGCTGAAAAAGCTACTGTTGGTGGTGGAAAAATTCACCTTGGCGCGACCAGTATGGATGTTGTGGATAATGCAGAGAGCATGCGGACTCTGGAAGCACTTGAACTCGTTGAGAAAAAGGTTCTGGGCATTTTGCAGTTACTCTCAGAAAAAATCAGTGAACATGCTGACACTCCATGCTTGGGCTACACACATTTACAGCCTGCGGAACCCACCACTCTGGGATACCGCCTGGCATTCTATGCGCAGGATTTATTAATAGATTTGGAAACACTCCACTTTGTCAAAAAAACTATTCAAGCTAAAGGTCTCAAAGGTGCTGTTGGAACCGCTGCAAGCTATACAGCGCTCCTTGCTGATACCCAACTCAGCAGTGACGAGTTTGAGGTTCAAGTACTGGAAAAGCTCGGCTTGAGCGCCTCACTGATAACTTCACAAACGTATACACGCAAGTTTGATTTTCTCGTGACCTCACTGCTCAGTAGCATTGCCTCATCACTTTCCAAGTTTGCTGCTGATCTGCGCATCTTGCAGTCACCGCTCTATGGCGAGTGGTCAGAACCGTTTGGCAAAAGCCAAGTAGGATCTTCTGCTATGCCGTTTAAACGTAACCCTATTAACTGCGAAAAAATTTGTTCTCTTGCACGGCTGGTACTGCAACTTCCTGCCGTAACCTTGGAAAATGCCTCACTTTCATATTTAGAGCGGACACTCGATGATTCAGCCAATAGAAGAATTGTACTTTCGGAATGTTTTCTGGCTGTAGATGAAATTCTCATCACCACAGAAAAGATTATTAGAGGTATGGTCTTTAATCAAAAAAGAATTGCACATAATTTAGAACAGTATGCATCATTTGCTGCTACCGAAAGTATTTTGCTAGCGGGGGTGAAAAAAGGTGCTGATCGTCAGAAACTGCATGAACATTTGCGAGAGCTCTCACTAGCTGCATGGGAAAAGGTGCAACTTGGTGAACCCAATCCACTACCGCAATTATTTGAAGAGGACGAGGTTATAGCGCACTATGTCAGTACAGCAGAACTCAAAAAATTCTTGGCTGTTTCAAGCCATACAGGTATTGCAGAAAAACATGCACAAGCACTTGTTAAAAAAATTTCTATGCTTTTTTAGTGTGAAAAATACACTTTCACGTACTAAAGTTTACTCTGGATGATTGATATTTTCATTCACTTTATGTTCTTAGACGTAAAAAACCCCCGGTGTCCAACCGAGGGCAAGTTTTTGGGAGACTGAGCGATGACACTCAAGCAAACTTGAGGCACCAATCAGACTCACACTTTATTAATTTAATTTTTGCCTAGATGCTACTTACGTAGCGATTTAGGCGGCGTTTGAGCTGCCATCGGTATTTCAACCAGATGAGAGCATTGATGATCAATTGTAGCGTTTTAAAAAACAAGCAAAAAATCAAAAATGTACCAAAGAACTCCATCGCAGGTTCGCAAACGAAAAGCACCACTTAACCAGTTAAAATACTGGTTGAAAGGTGGGGATGCAAAGAAAACCAAAGCTCACGCTGATGGAGCGGGAGAGGATATTTGGCTGGCTGCATGAAGCAA
>JBILGT010000016.1:0-31167 GCA_044350895.1 Limisphaerales bacterium | reverse complement strand
AAAGCAGTCTGGATAGGAAAATCCGTCCGGGCGTTTATCTGAGCTGTGATAGGTCTTTCCTGCTTGCAGGAGAGATACAAATGACTTCAGTATCCTGGAAAAGCTTCGCAAGAAGATCTATATAAAATCGTACCGATAACCGACACAGGTGGTCTGGTCGAGTAGACTAAGGAGAGCGAGAGAACGTAGTTTAAGGAATTCGGCAAAACAGCTAGGCGTAATCTAGAGAGATGCCTTCCCCATCGCAAGATGGGGCACAGCAAAAGCCGTGGGATTGACTGTTTAACAAAAACACAGGTCCGTGCAAACTCGTAAGAGGATATATACGGGCTGAGGCCTGCCCAGTGCCGGAAGGTTAATTGCGAGGGTGCCACCGCAAGGTGGAGGCCTTCAATCGAAGCCCCGGTGAACGGCAGCAGTAACTATAACTGTTCTATGGTAGCGAAGTTCCTTGTCGCTTAATTGGCGACCCGCACGAAAGGTTTAACAAGTCTCATACTGTCTTGAACTACGACTCGGCGAAATTGAAATGGCTGTGAAGATGCGGCCTACTGACGGCAGGACAAAAAGACCCCGTAGAGCTTTACTACAATTTGACACTGTTGATGTATATGGAATTGTCTAGTATAGGTGGGAGGATTCAGGTTTTCCTGAGTCCACTAGTGTAATACCACCCGTTTTGTGTATATCAACTCACCTAACTTATCTGCAAACGATAAGAGAGACACTGTTTGATGGGTAGTTTAACTGGGGAGGTTGCTTGCTAAAGAGTAACGCAAGCGCGCAATGGTACCCTTAGCCTGGATGGAAATCAGGCTGGACGTGCAATAGCATAAGGGTGCTTGACTGTGAGGCATACAAGCCGAGCAGAAGCGAAAGCTGGTTATAGTGATCCTCGTGTGTTTTGTGGAAGACACCGGGCTTATCGGATAAAAGTTACCTCGGGGATAACAGAGTTATCGCGCCTAAGCGTCCCTAGCGTCGGCGCGGTTTGCTACCTCGATGTCGGCTCATCGCATCCTGGGGCTGAAGAAGGTCCCAAGGGTTTGTCTGTTCGCCAATTAAAGCGGTACGCGAGCTGGGTTCAGACCGTCGTGAGACAGGTCGGCCTCTATCCGCCGTCAGCGTTAGATGATTGAAGGATTTTGTCCCTAGTACGAGAGGACCGGGATGAGGAAATCCCTAGTGTGCCAGTTGTTGCTGTCAAGCGCAGTGCTGGGTAGCTACATTTCTTTTGGATAACCGCTGAAAGCATCTAAGCGGGAAGCCATTCCTAAGATGAATCATCTCCATTTAGACCCGTGGGAGACTACCACGTTGATAGGCAGCGGGTGTTAGCCTGGTAACAGGTTTAGCTGAGCTGTACTAAGTGTCAATTGAACATACTAAATTGAGACGTTGACTGCTGAACTATGATTATTCAACACATTGACAGAAACTTTTCTTCACTTTCTAGAGAGTACTACACTCTTTAACATTAATACTTGTTGTTTTATTACAACAAGTTGCGCATAAAAGCGTTTCGTTCTGGTCTCTAGAGCGAGGTGGAACCAACTCTTCCCTTCCCGAACAGAGTCTTGAAACTCCTCAGCGCTGACAATACTATCTGGGCAACTGGATGGGACGATAGGTCGAGGCCAGAACAAAGCGCTTTTTTTTGTGGGTTAAAATCCCAATTTATTTTTCTTTGGATACATTATACTGTGTACATGGCATGAATCTCGAATTAATAAGAAAAGTAGTAAAGCTTAAAGCATTTTCTTTACTCACAATTATTTTTTTCTTTTGCTTATACCTAGTCCTGCTATTTGGATTTCCGAAATCTCCAACAGGGGGACAAAGTTGGGATAATATTCCTACGGCATTATTACCGATTTCACTAATTAATGATCTCAATTTTGATTTCAACGAGTTTGAAGAGGGAAAGAAAAAAATAGAAGTTAATCAAACGATAATAGATAATTATTATTTTTTTATTGTAAACGATAGTGAAAAAGTTTTAGCGAATTTTCCTACTTTCAATGGAGTTTTGCTTATTCCATTTTTTTTATTTGTTTCAATTTTTCAACCTGAAATTTTAACTATTACAAGTTTTTATGATGAAAAATTAATTAATACCGTATATTTGATCAGTAATTTTATAACTGTTATTACCAGCATCATTCTCTATTTAATTATAAAAAAACGTACTCAGTCTAAATTTTTTTCTCTCTGCGGTGTAATAATTTTTATTTTTTGCAGTCCTATTATTAGTGTCAGTTCAAGATTTATATGGCAGCATACGTTTAGCTTGCTGTTTATAACTGGACTATTATATTCGTTTGAATTAAAAAAAAATTATTGGGTACTGCTTTTTAGTGTTTTGACATTTTTAAGTCGTCCCGCGGCATTAATTCTTTGTCTGCCGTTTATTTTAGGTACTTTATATTCCTTGTACCAACAAAAGAAATTTTTATCTCAAATTAAAGATAATATTTTACCAATACTAACAATTTTTTTACTTGTTTCATTGCAAATAGCATACTCTCTACATTACTTTAAAAACATCTATACCTTTGCTGAACAATATACAATTTCAAGATTTAGTGCAAATATATTGACTGGATTTTTCGGGATAGTTTTTAGTCCTGCAAAAGGTCTTTTAATCTATTCTCCGATATTTATTTTTTCATTTCTGCATCTTTTCAGGAATTTAAAAGATCCTACATATAAAATATATGCTAGTTCAATTTTTTTATTTATACTATTTATTGCAAAATGGGACATGTGGTACGGTGGCTGGTCATTAGGTTATAGATTACTTATAGAATTAGTCCCACTACTGACAATTCTTTTAATGGACTATTGCCACAGCATAAAGAAAGTAGCTAGTCCGTTTATATATCTGTTGTTTATATTATTTGTAATTTCATTTGTGGTTAATTCACAAATTACTGCTCGTTTTGGCGATTGTGGATATCATGGAAAGCCAAATAATATTGATGAATTAGATAATAATGAAAAATTGAAAAGAATTTGGCTAGACTCACCACTCTTAAGATGTGTGAATAATCATACGTATTATTAGAGCTCAAAAAAATGCAAGGATATAAAGGAATTCTTCATTAAATGGAAGTTGTTTTAATAACCGGTGGTTTTCTCCATAGTCTTGTGAGGGTTTAATACATTCACTTTCAGTACTATATGTTGAGTAGCATAAGATATATCGTATTTTTTGATTAGAAGGTTGAATAATGTTGTAATACTCGGTGTTAATATCAACAACATCAATTAGTTTCTTCTGATGCATTTCTTCTAAAAAATAAAAAACTGATACGCCTGATGCTGTTTGAAACTGTTCAACATTTTTTTCATTTTGATCAAAAGTATAAATACCTATATTTTCAATACTTACTGAATGATTTTGTGCATCTTGGCTAATTATGTGTGCAATTGTAGAAACAAAAGCTCCATTCGCTAGTGGATCGACATATAAAACATTTTTTATACATGGAATGTTTGTAATACTATGAATGCAAACTATTAAAAGTACTATCAACTGAGAAGGAAGTTCTTTTAAACGAAGTAACTTAGGAATTGAAACAAAAAAAATTAGGAGTAATGGGTAGTATGAGATAAAATAATGTGGATGTACTTTTTTTGGTCCAATCAAAGACAAAATTATTTGTGTACTCATCAGTAGTAAGAAGAAAATCGCAATATTTTTATGGAATTCATTATTTGAGAAATATATAGACAGAATGAGCGAAATTATAATTACAAGATATACACTAACATTCTGAAACATAAATAAATGCAAATTTTGATTTTCACCGGCTAATTCGTTAAAAATTACATTTAAATTATTTTCTAAAATATATAATGGCATTAAGTTTTGAGTGACTTGGCTTGTAATAAATTTACTGGGTACTTGAAGAGAATAATCTTTACTTTGTAAAAAAACCAGTTGCATCCAAGCATAAAAACCTAGCAGGAGAATAATAAAGAATACAACCAAATTTTTCTTAGTTTTGATCAGAATATAAAAGGAGTAAAATATAAAAAGTGGAAGTAGAATAATAAACGAATTATGTATAAGCAGAGCTGTAAAGCTTGTCACCAATGAAAAAATTATTTGCTTAATTTTTTTTTGCTCTAAGTATTTAACATTAAAATAAAAAATAAATAGCACAAAAAAAGGTAAAATATTTGGTTGCCAAATTTCTCTTGAGTAAAAGATATGTACTGCACTTGTAGCAACGAGAAATGCAGCAATTAAAGCAGCAAGGCGATTATAAATTTTAGATACAATGCGATAGGCCAGTAAAATATTTATTGTCCCTAAAATTGCCCATACAATATTAATAAAATAATATGAACGCAGTACAAAAAAAAGACTACTCAGAATCCAATAATACAGTGGCGAATTTGGAAAAAGCGAAAGATTTGCAGGGGGTATAATGAATAGCTCACTCCAACCTAAGGCTATGTGCTTAGCAACTGCAGCATCTCTTCCTTTATCAATCAATGCAAAATTAGGAAGTTCTTCTAAATAAATTACTCTAAAGATCATGCCCAATAAAATTATTAGCAGTAATATACAAACATAGATAGCATCCTTATGTTTTTTTATAAAATGCATAACTAATGATTATGAGCTAAACTTTAATATTAAAGAAGTTGTAAACTTATCTACATATGCAGTACAAAAATATTATTTTGACCAAGCATGCTCTAGCTCGTATGGGCGAGCGGAGTGTTACCAATGATTCTATATTTAGAGTCATACAATCACCTGATTCAGTCAAAGGCGACCGCAATGGGAGTAAGCCAGTGAAATTTATCAGGGAACTCAATGACCGTCTGTACCATGTTGTGGCACAATGGAAAAAACAAGAACAAGCTTGGTTGGTAGTCTCTGTCTGGGTACGCGGGGAAGATGACCGAGAATCATTTGTTGTTCAATTATTGATGCTTCCGTTTAAATTACTTTGGTGGATAGTCAAAAAACTTTTTTCAAAGTGACTTCGGTCGTGAGATTATCACCTCTTGTGAGGGCGAGAAGACTTGGTATAGTAGTTCGCATGTTTGAACTTACAGCAAAACAACAACACTGGCTTGAGTTTTTGATCGCCATGACAGAAAAGGAGATAAAAGCCAGGTATAAATTTGCTGTGCTAGGTTTTTTATGGATAGTTTTGAATCCATTGCTGCAGATGATAATTGTAGGAGGAATTTTTCAGTTTTTAATTCCAGTCTCTACTGATCATTATTTTATGTACCTATTTGCGGGACTCTTACCCTGGAATTTCTTTTCATACACTGTGACTAAGAATACTTCGATGATCCTCAACGAGAGATCCTTAATAAAAAAAGCGAACTTTCCCAGAGAAAGTATCATACTGTCAGTCGTGCTATCAAATGCATTTCACTTAGTCGTTGCTTTACTTCTCTTTATGCTAATAAGCGTTGCTGTTTTTGGCTTCGTACAACTTATTAAAATACCTATTATTATTTGTGCATTAGTACTTATTATTTTGCTCACCACAGGATGCTCACTCCTTTTTTCAGCATTAAATGTTAAGTACCGCGATGTGAATTTCTTTGTACAAGCACTCATTCCACTATGGTTTTATGCTACGCCAATAGTGTATACAATTGATCTTGTTCCTAGCTTTTTACAAAAAATTATCTATTTAAATCCATTGACCATTACCGTTGAACTCATGCACTACGCCTTCAGTGGTGGTGAATTCGCACCGTTAATAAATTTTTTGCCAAGTATAGTAGTAACTATGACTGTGTTTATTGTTGGATGGTGGAAGTTTAAAAAAGAGGATCCAAATTTTGAAGATTGGGTCTAAGCACTATGAAAAAAAATGTTCCAATTAATACAGAAGAAATTGCGATTGAGCTTAAAAATATAACTAAAAAGTATATTTTGCATCATGAAAAACCTACATTAGTTGAGCAAATCATGAAAAAAGGCGTAAATGATACCTTTATTGCGTTAGATTCAATTAATGTACTTATACACAAAGGTGAAAAAGTAGGAATCATTGGCTCAAATGGAGCAGGAAAAACAACGTTATTAAAAATTATTTCTGGCATTACCGCTCCTACCAGGGGCACAGTTGTTACAAATGGCAGGATAATATCACTGATTGATCTAGAAGCAGGTTTCCAACCCGAATTAACTGGTGAAGAAAATATTTATTTAAATGGATTATTAATTGGAATGCATAAGAATGAAATTAGACAAAAATTTCATGACATTATTGCATTTGCTGATATCGGTGAATTTATTGATTCACCATTGTATACGTATTCTTCTGGAATGAAGCTGCGTTTGGGCTTCTCAATTGCAGTACATGCTGATCCCGACATCCTCATCATCGATGAAGGAATAACTGTGGGTGACCAAAACTTTCAGAAGAAGGCTAGTAAAAAATTAGATTCGTTATTTAAAATGGGTAAAACTATCTTACTTGTTTCCCATTGGTTAGATTATTTGGAGCGGGAAGTTGATAGAATAATATTAATTGAAAATCACAAAATTAAAGAGGATGGTCAAGCAAAGAAAATAATAGCAAGATATAAACTTTCCAAATAAGTTCTTATGAAGATTTTTATAACTGGCGGAACAGGACTCATTGGCAGAGCACTCATAACGCATCTCATCAAGAATAAAAAAAATACACTTTATACTTCAATTCATACAGATTCTTTTGTTAATCCTCATGTAACTTCGTTGCAAATTGATATAACAAATCATTTAGATGCTATAAAGAAAATTTCAATGGTAAAACCTGATGTAATAATACATTTGGCTGCTGCAACTCATATAGATAATTGTGAAAAAGAAAAATCAGCTGGTATAAATGGGCTTCCTTGGAAACTAAACGTTGAAGCAACTAAGATACTTGCTCAGTACTGCGCTACAGCAAGTTGCAAGATGATATATCTATCTACAGAGTGTGTCTTTGATGGTAAATCACCCGACTATACAGAATCTTCTGAACCAAATCCCATAAATTGGTATGGCAAAACAAAGTCTCTAGGCGAGGAGAACATAATCCAGAGTGGATGCGAGTATACTATTCTTCGAACAATTAATGTCTATGGACTAACGGAAAAAAGCAATTTGCTCATAACAATTTTAAATTCACTGGGAGTAGGGAAGCCTTTTCCCGCTGTCACAGATCAGTATCTTTCTCCTGTTGAAGTAAGTGAAGTATGCCAGGTCATTACTGAAATCCTAGATAAGAACCTGCAAGGGATACTTCATTTTGCATCTGAAGAATTAATTTCTCCCTATCAAATGGCAAATGCCGTAGCGGAACATTTTTTACTTGATAAATCATTGATTGAGCCAGTTAGTCTAGGTAGCTTTTTTGGGAAAAAGAAAGCTTCACTACGATTAAAATATTCTTCGTTTAAATCTATAGAATCATTAGGAAAAATTTCAATTAAAGCATCATCTTTTGCGACATATTTAAAACTAGATCATTTTAAAAAAATTACATTTTAAAAGTAATTTAATTGCATCGGATATATTTCTGTTCTTCACGGCTTCCCCACTAGTGTAATGTATTGCTACTACTTGAGAAAAATTAATAGAACAATATTCACCCCACTCGCTAACAACACAATATTTTTTTGTTGGAAGACTGCGTGCTATTGAATGGTCAAAAAGTAAGAATAAAGCGATTTCTTCAGCTAATAAATCCTTCTCAAAATATATTTCTTCAAATACTTTAAAAATTTTATCTAATTCCTTTAATGAAATTACCCTTTGTGAAGGTATGCAAAGTAGTCCCGAATTGAAGTATGTTGATAAATTGGCAGAATCAATACTGTTGGAGTGTACCAGTTCATACAGTAATTTTCGTATTGAATGTAGCTCATTTTGTAATAAAAAAGGGAATTCCAGATGTGAATTTTTAGGACGAGAATTATATAGAATTGTTCTAGAACTAGTTTCAATAAAATTCAGTATTTCATGTGGCTTACTAAAAAATAAAATGGAATCATCTAAGTATATTGTTTTTTTAAAATTTTGTAGCAGAAGCGCATCGAATTTTTTGTTATTGTATGGAGTCTCAGAATTAAATCGATACTTTGAAAAATATTTAAATTCTTTAATTAAGCGCTGCATTTTTTTGCTGCTAGATCGATCAAAAGTAACTGTGAAAAGATTTGATATTCTTGTGATATCATTTGATGTGAGAGTGCCATCATCAATAATAAATATCGGCAAATTC
The DNA here is from genome assembly GCA_044350895.1 of Limisphaerales bacterium. Lineage (GTDB taxonomy): Bacteria > Patescibacteriota > Microgenomatia > UBA1400 > PJMF01 > OMIS01. The sequence continues at coordinate 22,924 of JBILGT010000016.1, read as the reverse complement.
ATTCCTAAAAAATAAAAACATGAGGCTGCTGCACAAATAAAACGATCTACATTTGCATGTGATAGTAGGGCACTTATACCAACGTCAATTTTCTCTGAATCACATTTCTTTGCTGGTATTTGAGAAACCAGTAATCTCAAAATGTAAGCTTTAATCATTTGTAGAAATTTTTTTTTCATTTTAAATACTCTTATGAAAGAAATTTGTGCGCAGCATTTGCAATACTGCATCAGATATAAACTGACTTTTCAATCCAGTTGTTCCCTGATAATGCACTGCAATAACTTTTTTAAAATCAATTGCTAAGTATTGTTCCCAAAAAGTTGCCGTATAATATTTTTTGGGAGTAAGTTTCTTTGAATTTTTCGCAGTTATAACCAGCGAGGTAGCTCTTTCTTCACTAAGCCACTCATGAGCACAATCAAATGAATAAAAATGTTTGAAAACTTCGTTGAATCTCTCCAAGCTAAGAATGTATTTATTGGGAATATACAAACATCCAGAAGTAAAAAATGGGTCAAAACTTTTAATATCTTTTTTAAGATACATAGCAAATAGCATTCGTATATATAACTCTGACTCCAGAAGTGCAGGAAAAAGAACATGTGCATTCTCAACTCTAGAAAAATAAAGCATCTCTTTACTGGAATTGGCCATGCATTTTATTAATTCAGTAGGTTTATTGAAAAATAGTATGTCAGAGTCTAAGTAGATTGATCGATTAAATGGGCTTAGCAGCAATGCATCGAATTTTAATTTTGATGCAGCATTTTTATTTTCGAATCTATACTTATAGAAATATGGAAAATTTTTTATTACAGATGAAATTTTATTTTTTGCATTTCTTTCATAAATAATTGAAAAGTGTTTTTCAAGCTTAATGTAATCAGATTCCTGTAAACGGTCTTCATCATCGATGTTATCAATGACATAAATAGGAAATTTTTTTCCTGAATAATAAAAAAATGAGTGCACGGTGTAAATGAACATATCCACATACCTGTGAGGAATTAATGTGCAAATACCTATATCATTATTACTTTTATCACTGTGCTGTGGCGGCAAAAATGAAATAAGGTATTGAAAGATTTCGTCTTTAAATTTTTTGTGCAAACTCATACTTCATTTCACAATTGATGTGAGTAAATTATTGATTATTTGTTTGTAATTATCTTCAAATGTATCTGTATATATTTTTTTAATACGTGAAAAAGCATTTTGTGCAAACTGCTTTCTTCTGTTTTTGTTATGTATGTAATATTCCATACATCGTTTCAAATGTACTGCTGAATTTTTAGGAAAAACTAGACCATCAAAATAGTTACTTACCAATGCAGTGTGACCAGCAAAGTTAGATAAAATAAGTGGGCATTTGTTCAAAATTGCTTGGACAGCGACTCGGGGCATTCCCTCTGCATTTGAGGGTAGGATAAAGGCCAATGCATTTCTGTAGTATGGAGCAATGTCTCTAATATATCCTAAAAAAACGACATTACTTTGTATTCCTAGTGTTTTGCAATAACTTCTATATATATTCTCATGATCCTTACCAATTAAAACTAATGTAAAACTCTGATATTCGATATTTTGAAGAAGTAGTTTAAAGGCAGTAAGTAGTAAACGTAAATTTTTTTGTTCATGGAATCTCCCAATAAACAAAAAATAATTTTTATGAGTGAGAATCTTTCTAGTCAGCGTTTTTCTTTGATAAATATCTTTAGGTTTAAAATAATTTGGCAAAACAGTCATCTTACTTTGCGATATTCCGCAATAATCATGTAGGTCATCTAGTATCTCTTGAGATGGTGCTATATACGCATCAGCAAGTTTATAAAGGAAATTTACTGCCATCCTCTTTGGCCAGGGCGTAGCATAAAAATTTTGCCACTCACTCAAAACTGCATCCTCAGAAATAATTACTTTGTAGGTCAAATTATAAATTAATTTTGTAGCTAAGATATTAAAACAAATGTCTTGCATGAAACCAATAACTACATCAGGTTTAATAGCTTTAAGTTTAATTGAAAGATTGTGAATATGCTTAATATCTGGCTTAATGCTATCTCCACCGATTTTAAAAACTTTAATTTCTTTGGGAACATCTTGGAGTAGCTCACCTGTTTTTTCGGTTAAAATTAAACTTACATTAAATATCTTTTGATCAATGTGTTTAACTATTGAAAGAAGCTCCTTTTCAGCTCCACCAATATTTAAGGTATGATACACAAGTACGATTGATTTCTTATTCATACTGTTAAAGTCATTACTAATACCTATAATTGCTGACGATTATATTCTTATATCTGCAGATAGTAGTTCAGATTTATATAGTATTCTGCAAGTAAGTCAAGCATTTCCCATTTTTAGTGTGGAGTACAGTAGCTGGTATTTTTTATGAACCGCTCTATTGCTGAAGGAATTTACAATTTTACTTACTGCCTTTTTTGAAATTTCAGCACTCTTGATTTTATTTAAACTAATTATTTTTTTGAGTTGTCGATATAAATTTTGCTCACTTAATTGAATGAGGTATCCATCTATTGTATTGTCGATAATTTCACTTCCACCTTGACCTGAAGTGCTAATTAAAATATATCCTAACGCCATAAATTCAATGTTTGTAAAACCAAAAGGTTCATGACGTGAGGGAACAACTCCAATTCCCTTTAATTTTTTAAGTTTTTCTATTAGCAAATTTCTATCACGAATCTGTGGATAAATTACAACTCTCTTTTTAATTTCTTGATCTATGTTAATTGTGTTAAACCATTCAGTAAATGAAATCGGAACACCATCTATAATCAATTGTGCATTTGATTCACCAATTAAATGCAGGTGAATATTTGGGTTACTTTTTGCTAATTGTGCAAATGCACAAATGAGAATATCTATACCTTTTCTGTGTTCAAATCTCCCCATAAAGACTATGTTATTTCTGTTACTGTTATCCCTATTTGAATACTCACTAGGAAAAATAAAATTGGGTATGTAGTGTATTTTTTTGCTCTTTTCAGGAAAATCAGCGAGTAGGATGTTCCGCATCAGCTTGGAACAAGCAATAAGAAAAATAGCTTTATTGCGTATAAATAAGAGCTCGAGGCATTTTTGGATTGCTGAATCAACTGATCTCTTCTCATACTCCTTGTTTAATTTCTGATAACTTTGAATATGGATAATTAATTGAATCTTCTTTATAAAAAGCGATATAAATAGTGTTGGTGTTTGATAACTTTCTGAATGAATTAGTTGGAAATTTTTTCGCTTAGTAAGTTTGCTGAAGGCTAGAAGTGAAAAAAAGTTCCATTCCAGCATATCTACTGTTCTTGGTATAAATAATTTCAATATTTTTAGTATAAAAAAGAACGGGCTCCAGTAGTAAAATACATTGAAAATTTTTGAGTCAGTTTTGTACGGTACATAGTATATTGTTAGGTTCTTTGAAATGGGCACTATGGAGTGTGTGTTTGTTTGGTTGCGAGTTAGAACCCAAACCTCATTATTCATCTGACTCAATAATCTCGATAAATTTTGATTAAATGTTGCTATGCCACCCAAGTTAGTATGTGGAGGATATTCCGGTGAAATAATTGCAACTCTCATAATGTATTTAGTTTATATTTTCAGATATTTTTTCTATTTTATTTTTCCAGCTATGATCTATAGAAGTGTTTCTGCCAGGTTTATATTTCTTATTCTTTTCAAGAATACTTATAATTTCTTTAATCCAATCATTTGACTCATTGCTACACAAAACATACTGAGGATATAGCTCTAATTCTCTAATCTTAGTGCTAATTATTGGTTTATTCCAATAAATATATTCTAAAAACTTCATGGGAAAGCAAAATTTATTTGCTTCCAATCTCAAATCATACGGGATACATGCTATTGAGAAGCTATTAATAATTTGCGCAATTTCTGATCGTGAATACTTATTGATGAAAAAATGTACATTCGGAATCTTTTTTAAAAGTGCAACAGCCTTATTTGTATTCACAAATTCGTTGCCTGTTTCTACCTCTAATGGACCATACATATGAAATTCATAATGGGGTAGAGAAAGTGCAATCGCTGCCAGTAATTTCCAGTTAATTCTATAACTAATATATCCAATGTATCCAATAATTTTTTTATCAGTCCTAGCATTTTTTAGTTTCACACTCTCAAACTGTTTGAGATCAAATCCTTGGGGCAAAAGTGCATTGGGTTTCCTAATGGATGACTTTTTTTTATACAACGTAGCAGAATTTACAAAAAAATACTTTGAACTTAAAATGCATTTTTTTTCTTCTTTAGAAGATGCAATATTCTTTTGGGGATGTATGTTCCATGAAACGTCATCAACACAATCATAGAGACTTGGAATGACACGGAGCAGGTACGTTTGAAAATGTATGAACTTTGGTTGAAAGTACCAAATCAGTAATTTACTTATGTCAAATTTTTTGAGGATAAGTTCCTTAGTAACAAGCAGTATATAAATTATTTGTATATTTATATTTTGTATAAACTCAAAGCGTTTAAAGGGAATGATATAGTGTGGTGTATATAAAATTACATTGTTGATTATTTCAATGCGCTTGCAATTCTTTAGAAAGAATTCTCCGCGATCGCTTTTTACAACTATAACCTTATTTTTTGTTGCTAAAAGTTCAGCAGTTTGACGTTGAAAATCTGAGGAAACATCCCACTCATGTATGAGTGGCATGATAATAGTTCTATTATTTATCATAATTTAAATGTTAGTCTCTGATTGTTTATTTTCAATTGACTGACAGTACGTTGTGACTTTTTTGTTACTTGATCTGCTAACACAAATGACCACATTAGATCATACCACTCTGATTGTGTAAATTTCTCAATTTCAACTTTTGATATTTCGATATCTAGAATTATTGGTGAAAAATTTGTAAAAAATAGATTTGCTAATTTGTAGTTTGTTATTCTCAAATTCTTATTTTCGATTTTTTCTAGTTCACTCAGGAGTTTTTCCCTTAAGAAATTATTTTTCTTTGATATAAATACTGTATGTAAAACCATAGTTTTTAGTAAAAGTATTTCAATACAATAAATAATTGTATTTACGACTGGAATTGATAGCAATTTTGAATAACAAATTTTTATTTCATTTTGAAATAAAAATTTGTTTTCAGTTTTATTCCATATGCTTATTTTTTTGCGGATGAAGTATTCTTCTTGCATTCTCAATGCAGGTGAATCATTCTTACCGCTATTATTTGGGTGAGTAGTGTTATAAACCACTAGTGGTGTTTGAATGATTAAAACCTTATCTCCAGCTAAATTGAGAAGGGGTAAGAATATCGCCAAATCTTGGAGATAACAATAAAACTTGCTTCTGTGACAAAGAAGCCATTTTGGAATCTTCTTAAAGAGACCAACTTGCCATGTGAGTAAGTGTAGTGGTAAAAATGGGTACCTCCAATACAATTTTTTATTTTTAATTCTATTTGGATAAGGAATGTTTGTATAAGGCAAGGTTCTACTTGCTATTACTTTTGATGGTGATTTACCAGTAAATAGATAGCAATCACCATAGGTGAGAGAAGGATTCTTTATTTTGTATGCCTGTGCAAGTGTTGCTAGGGAATCGACTCCTGCCAGCCAGTCATCACCGTCTAAGCTCACAACCACTGCATCATCATTTGTGGCATATCTATGGAGATTATCGTATGCATTTTGGAGTGCAAACTTTCTTTTTTTGTTAAAAATTGCAATATGACCACGTAATTTCTCTTTAATGTATTTTTTTTCTACTATGCTATAGTCAGAGGCGTCATCTATAAAAATAATCTGATAATTGTTGTATGTCTGAGAAAAAACCGAATCAATACACCGGTCAAAGCAATCAAAAGCATTCCAAGAACGAATCAATATATAAAAGAATGTTGAATTTCCTGTTGAAGTGTACTTCTTCTGAGGAGAATTTTTTACATGTGTTTTTTGTCTTTTTTTCATTGCTATTGCTTACAGGTCTTATAAGTGGTCTAAAACTTTTTTTCTTATTCTTTATGGTCGGCGTAATTATAGTATATGTTAGAACAAAAAATTTGTTACTTTCCTGCATTGTTTTGATGATTTTCTCATTACAATTTTTGGGTCCAAATAAATTCTATTTTGTAGAAGCCATACCTCGAAAAGACATTCTAGAAATTATTATTAGAGATGGGTACTTCTTGGGATATGGTGTTAACACTGCAAATATATTAATAGTCCTAGGGATGATTCTTGTTGCTAGAGAGATTCTGATTAGCAAGAGCGGTTTATTCTTTCGCTCCATTGCATTCAAAATTATTTCTATATGTGGCTCTTTTTTTATACTAACAGCACTGTACAGTTTATCTATTTATTCGCCGTTCCCGTCATTGTCGCTGACCTGGACGCTGCAATATAGTCAGATTTTTTTTGTGGCACTTGTCGTTATATACGCATTTAAATTTTATGGAAGCAGGGCTCAAAAACTTGTGATTACAGCATTGATTTGGTTCGCAATTTTTCAATCTTCGATTATTATTTTTCAATTTTTTAGGCAAGAGTATGTTGGATTCAGCTTTGAACTAAATTCAGGTTCATCTTTTTATACAGGCCTTGATGAAAATAATGCAATATTTCGACCATCAGGGTCATTTATGTATCATAATCAAGCATCTTTGTTGCTTGCTCTAGTTCTTACTGTAGTCCTGCAATTAGCCTTTATAGTTAAAAAAAATATTTATTTCGTCACCAGCTTTTTAATTATAGTTGCTTTGATATTAGTTCAGAGTCGCTCAATTTGGATCACTACAATGGTGTCTTGTATTTGTATCGGAATGACGTTCAAGACAGAAATAAAAAAATTGATCCAACAATGGGGATACCGCAGAATCATTTTATATGCATTGGGCTTACTTTTGTTTTTAGGACCAATAGTTTTGCCACGGGTGTTGCTCAGCTCTAATTTTTTCTATAGAGGAGCCGGCCTCCCAATTCGTATCGATATGTTGGAGGAAGCAGTTGAAGTAATTTCAAATAGCTTTTTCTTTGGTTTTGGACCAGGTACAGTTGAGTATATTACTCACAGTTTCTTCCCGGATGGTGTCACAACAGTCAATCCTACTCCTGTACACAATGGTTTTCTGCAACTAATGATTGAAACTGGATTCGTAGGACTAATGCTATTTTTGCTACCATTTCTGTATGCACTACGTAGTATTCCTTTTATAAAAATTTTTTCATCTGGAAAGCAGATATATCTTCTGCAACGATCCTTCTTACTATGTTGTTGGACAATTTTATTCTATTATTTATTTCTACCACATTCAGGAATAGTAGAATTTAGTTACTTTGGAGTTTTTCTAGCTTTAGGGTATAGTACAGCTGTAAGTAAAAATTATGTTTAAACAAATACAAAAACATACATTATTCAAAAAAATTAAGGCATTTGACGTAGTTATTGCGAGCATACTACTCATAGTTGGAATAGGTTTATTTCTTTCGTTCTACAGGAAAGCTGAGTATATAAATATTCGTGTTCGAGTTACAGATCAAGAAGTGCTGTATTCTCAAACGCTCCCAAGAAATTGGTATGCACAGAGGTTTATAGTTGGTGACTTTGAGTTGGACACATTGGGCAGGAAGATAACCGAAATTCAAAGAGTTGAGAGATTTGCAGTTACTGCTGAACGAGATGTTGTTGTTTTGGATCTCAATGTCCGTGCCACATATGACACACGAACCAAAATGTATTCTACTAGGGGAAAACCAATTATGTTTGGAGCTCCTATGCGCATTAATTTACAAGGTATTACCTTTGATGGCATTGTCACTGAGTTCCCAGGATCGGATAAGCTGTTTAAAGCCCAAGAGTCAGTGGTTACAGTTCGCGCTATTGGGAGAGGTATCGAGCCGTATTTGGCAGAAGCAGTAATTGAAGGAGCAGTAGTCTATGACTCTAACCAAGTTGCATTGGCAAAAATTCTTACAGTTGAAACTAAATCAGCTGAAAGAGTTACTCAAACTGACAGTGGTGATCTATTGTTGAGGAACGATCCGCTCTACAAGGATATATATCTAACAGTTGAAATAAAAACCAAAGTAATTCAAGGCAGTGTTTTAATGTTTGATAGTATCCCTGTTAAAGTTGACCAAATAATTCCATTGAACTTTGAAGAGGTCAGCATTTTCCCAACAATTATTGAAATCTTGTAACGGATGATTTTAGTTCCAGTTCAAGGAGTTGAACAACCTTGTGCCATGTGAATTCGCTAATGAATTTTAGTCTGTTACGAGCAAATCGTCTTTGATACTCTGGCGTAAAAATTTTTTGAATATGTTGCACGATATGATTTATTTCTTCACTCTCTATAAATAGGCAAGGATCAAATTGATTGATTAGTGCCACTATATTTGGAGTTGTTGTGATATAAGGTGTGCCACATGCGAGAGCTTCCAAAAAACTTAGTGGAAAAAATTCCTTCTTTGAAAGTGAAACTACAATATCAGCAGAACCAATGATTGCTGAGGGAGGATATTTTGAATATGCATCTTCTATAAACACTGCATTTACAGCAAGGCGCTTGGTAGCTTCTTTGAGAGTTGTTAGATGACGTTGCTCTCTCAGATCCTGTGCTGGTGGAAATGCAAATAATAAGTGGTGAGGTACCTCAAACTGCAAGAATTTGCTGATTACAAGTGCTTTCAGCAAATTCTTGTGTGGATCAATTCGACCACTGATAAGAAGGACTTTATTTTTTCGATCTATGCCGAGATGTGCTCGGAATTGATTTTTCTGTTTGGTTGAGGCGATGAAAAAAAGTGACGGATCATATCCGTTTGATATGACTCTAAATTTAGATCCTGGCAGATTGTATACATTTTGCAACTCACTAGCAGTTTCGTCACTTGGGACAATAATTAATTTTGACTGAGTAAATGCATATTTTTGGAGCCTTCGACTTACAAAATACTTAATTTGCTGGAGAAATGCTCTTAAGTTCCTAACATGCGTTGGCTTCTCTGGAATACGATTACCATGATAATGAAATATTAGCTGTTTGTTTGAAAAGAAGGCAAATGGCTTGATTGTCAAAGCTGCTGTGAAAGTAGTTGTATAAATTAGAGAAATTTCTTTTTCAGAATATACTTTTGCTGAAAAAATTATTATTGAGGAAAGCATCCAGTAAAAGTATGAAAAAAAGTCTGTTTTACTCAATTTATCAACTGAACACTTTGCCGTTGTAAATGATTTATTTTTAGCGAGCTGCCTGCAAATAGACTCTATCGCAACTGTTTCACCCCCAGCATTTTTTTCATAGCAAAATAGTATTTTTATACTCTTTTTGAAACGCATGAGTATCCGGCTTTGTTGGTTTGCATAATTGTAGTTTTCCAGATAGTACGGTTCTTAGTTAGATTATTCTTAATGAAAATACAGCCTTTGTACCATTTTGAAATAACCTTTTTAAGCTTGTGAGGTGAAATTCCGTATCCAATAAATCTGAGCTTGTTCAAGTTATCGTGAATATTGAGAATATATAGTGCTCCAGTTTTTTTATGCAATAAACTCACATTTGAAAAAAAACGTTCTTTGTTCACTATCCATGCCAAAGTATCTAATACCATGACAGTATCAAAAGTATTTTTCTTAAATGGCAAACCATCTTCTACATCGCAACAGACAAGTAGTCTCGCCTCAGGATTTTTAAACAGACGGGCTAGAACAAGTGAAAAAAATGATTTATCAATGCAGTAGAAGCTCTTTTTTGAAGCTGGGTGAGTCATGAAGTAGTAAGATACGAGTAAACATGGTCCACTTCCAACATCCAAAACTACTTCCGTAGTAGTACTCCGATCCAAAAGTTTGAGTGCAACTTGCATGACATCTCGCTTTTGGCTGTCACGTAGATACTTAAACCAACTACGATGTGGACCAATCCAGTAAAAAAAAGTTACTACGTACTCGTAGTTCAGTACCGCTCTGAAGTAAAAGAACAGTGCATACAGGGCTCCAACTGCATATCTATGAATCTTTGATTCATTTGATAGCGCTGTGCGGATTGCTTTATTGTAGCTATTACTCTCCATTGCTTGAATAATTTTTTTGTGAATTTGTCGCTCATCTTTATAAATATAGTAGATGTTTTCTAAAACTGGAAATTCATCACACTCACAGCGAATAGTAGACCAGTTGGAAATAAATTTTTTGTTGGTTTTTATGAATTTGGAGTTACAATAGGGGCACTGTAGCTGTGCTAGAACGGTGTTATTATGGTTAGTCATAAAAAATTTTTTGTTGCCTGTATTGTACCTTCAACACTTAAAAAATCATCACTAAAACATCTTGCAACATGTCTAATGTCTTTGCAAGAAAGTGAGCAGTTCGATACTTTCATTGTTATAGCAACAAACTCCAAAAAAAATTATAGTAAATTGCAAGCAAGCAAGTATATTGACTTGATACTGTCACTTCCCACAGACTCGGGATTTTCTGTTCTTAATAATGCAGCAATTGATAGAGTCTTGACGGATGCATATCCAGAATATTTTATTTTCATAAATGACGATGCTTGGGTAAAAAGTGACTTCTTTACAAATTTAGCTGAAGTAATTAAAAAACATTCACCTGATATTATTGCGCCACTAATTTTTGAAGGAGAGTCGAATGTAGTTGATTCTTACGGTGTTGAGTATTTCCGTTCTGGCTATGCAAAAAACAACACTTCATTTTCTAATAAAACAACATTGGCAACTGCAGCATGCATGATTGTTAAGACAACTTTTTTGCAAAAATTAAAGGGAACGTATGGATTTTACTTTAATCCAGTACTCCATTTTTATTTGGAAGATGTTGAGTTCTCAATTAGAGCAGTAATGCAAAATGCAAAGATATTTAAAAGTGGAGAATTAATTGTTAACCATCTTGGCTCAACTTCTTCAGGAAAAAGAAGTTACTTCACCATGTTTCAGACATATCGCAACATTGTTTGGGTAATACTTTTGACTTGGCCAAAAAAATACATAATTGCGCACTTACCAAGTATCATTCTTGTACAAGCATGGGTATTTCTGTATGGCTCAGTACTATTTGGCCCGCAGCTGTATATAAAAATTATTGCAGATACTCTGCAGCACATGCCTCAGCTACTCACTTTGCGAAATCAAATAGTTGGTAGCTATAAAAATCACAATAACTTTAGTAAATTATTTTCCAACCTCACGTTTCGAACCTATCATGGAATAAAAATTAAAGTATCATAAGTCGCTATGAAAGTCGCAATTGTTCATGATGTACTTTTTGAATATGGTGGCGCAGAACGTGTTCTTGATGCATTTTTGAAAGTTTATCCCCAGGCAGATGTATTTACCTTTTTTTATAATCAAAAACAACCAATGTTAGAGAAGTATCGAAGTTACATCAAGGGTACATCGTTTGTTACTGCGGTACCAAGTATTGAGAAGCTAGGTAGTTTATTTTCTGTGACGAAGCTGTTTTCCTGGTTATATTTTTGGTTTCTTGATTTGTCAGACTATGACTTAGTGATCTCATCAACGCATTCATATGGAGCAAAGGGCGTTAGAGCATCAAAAAAGTCACTGCATGTAAGTTATATCCACACAAGCCCTCGCTATTTATATGGTGAGGTACACGAATTACAATGGATACGAAACTTTCCTTTGAATATTATCTTTACTCCCATTCTCAAAATCCTCAAGCTATTGGATGTATGGGCGACTCATAGGCCAGATGTTTTGCTTGCTAATTCAAAGAATACGCAAAAAAAAATTAAAACCATTTATGGTTTGGATAGTAGAGTTGTATATCCTCCAGTATTCATAGAGAAAGTAAGTAAAGCTTCCATAAAGAGGTATTTTATTACCCAAGGCAGACTTGTGCGTCAAAAAGGTTTTGAACTTGTAGTAGCAACTTGCACTTCATTGCGATTACCGCTGCTTGTAATAGGAACGGGATACTACAAAAAAAATTTAGAGAGAATAGCTGGGAAATCAGTGAAATTTTTAGGAAGTGTCCCAGATTCAATGCTAAATAAATTGTATGCTTACGCACATGCATTATTGTATGCTGCTCACTCAGATGATCTAGGTTTAGTTCCAATTGAGTCACTTGCTCGTGGTGTACCAGTAATTGGTTATTATACTGGAGGTGCAAAAGAGAGTCTTATTGATGGAAAGAATAGTGTTGTTTTTACTGAGTTCACCCAAGAAAGTTTGAAAAAAGCGATCAGTAAGTTTAGTAAAAGGAAGTTTAGTGCTCATGAATGCCAACACTCTGTTGAAAAGTTTAAATATACACATTTTAAAAAACAAATTCTTAAAATAGTTAGGCAGTATGAAAGTTAGTGTAATCGGAGCTCGTGCTTTTCCAGCAGCTTTTGTTGGAACGAGCGGAGTTGAAAAATATGTTTATGAAGTTGTTATGAGACTTATACCTAAAAAGGTATATTTTCATATATATACTCGTTCTCAGTATCAAAATAATTTTAAATTTAAAAATAAGCAAGTAACTGTAGTGCCACTTAGGACAGTTAGACAGAAAATATTAGAAGCACTCATTGCAAGTTGTATAAGTAGCATTTTCTCTCTGAGAGATGGTAGTGACGTAGTCTGGTATAACGGCATTGGCCCTGCAATATTTGCCTGGATACCTAAGCTTGCAGGGAAAAAAGTTATTATCACTATCCATAGTCTAGATTGGCTAAGAACAAAATGGAGTAAGTTAGAGGGCTTTTTATTTCGTTGGGCAGTTACAGTTGTTTTTTTGCAAAAGTATACTTTAATTTCTGTCTCAAAAAAGGTGAGTACAAAAATTTATGAGCAGTTCAAACGTGTCGTACCAGTTGCTGTATCTGGCTTTGAGAAGGTAGCAAAAGTAAGTAATGTGATAGCAACTGAAATTTTAGCGCAGCACTCACTTAAGAGTGATGAATATCTTTTATACGTTGGTCGATTTGTGCCTGAAAAGAGGTTGGAGTGGCTTTTGAATGTGTTTACTTCTATTTCAACAAGGAACAAAAACTTGAAGTTAGTTATAGCAGGTGGAGGAAGTTACACTACAAACTATATTTCACTGCTTCAGCAAAGATTTATACATCCAAGAATAATTTGGTTGCCGTATACATTTGGCAATGAAAAAATAGTTCTTCTACAAAATGCGGCAGCACTAGTTATTCCTTCAGAGCTTGAAGGTTTACCAATTGTTGCTCTAGAAATGATTAGTCAAAAAGGAAAAGTTGTTATTGCAAAAAGTTGTATTGATGAAGAATTGCAACGTTTCTCCAATGTGATTACATTCACAACGAACTCATATTATTCCTTTGCAAAAGCAGTAGTTACTGCACTAATAGAGAAGGGAAATATACCAAATACTCCTCAAGTAGTTAAAAGAAAATTTTCGTGGAAGAGCACTGCAGAAATATATTACAACTTATTCAGTTCAAAATGACTTCAGGGTAGGGCTGTATCCCTTTAGGAAAAAACAGTGGTATTTGAGTCTTATACTGGCTGAGTACCTCAATTTTATGCTCTGACATACTCTTAAATGATTTTCTATGGCTAAGCAGTGATAGAATATTCTTTAATGTATAGTTTGAAACTTGTAATCCGTATGGATAATCTAGGTACTCCCAATACGTCAGTTTTTTACTTAATCCCTGAATACTCAATTTAGTAAGTAAGTGATCAGTATGTCTACCCACAGCGAGTGGACTCACTATAATGTCAGTGGGCTTAAAGATTTCCTGCCATTTTTTATTGAGTATTGTGATTATTTTTTTGTCTCGAGGATTAATCCAGTTAGAAAAAAGATGAAGCGGTGAAGGATATAGTGCCTTTCCTGCATCTGATCTAAATCCACCATCAACTAAATGCAAATCCTGTGAGATTACGCCAAGTTTTTGCAGCGCATTACCATCTTCAACTTCTCGTGTATGACTGTAACTTTGCTCAGATTGACCAATTTTTTTAATTACATTGAGAGTGTAAGCTGGTGGCTTTTCACTTTCTAGTCTAGTGAAAATGTTAATTACACACACTTCATACTGGCGCTTCCATTCCAAGATATGATCTGCACATGAAAGAGCCGCATCATCGCGGTGTGGTGAAAGTATAAACAATCTTTTTCTCAAGACACTACCTCCATAGTACTGTGAATTCTGATACTATCATAAGTATGCTTTTTTCTGTGAAACAGATGGTTTTTTTATCAATTTTTGTTGTACTACTACTATTACAGATAATACTGGGCGAATCATACCTTAAACTTGTTTTGTATGGCACATGGATAATTTTTTTTGCCTGCTACATACAGGAACTTAATTTTGAAACCTTACAGCTATACAAAACTCCAATAAAGCTTTGGATTTTGTGGCTGGGATTGTTGCTTGGCTCATATATTTTCACTCACAATGTTCCTTTATCTCTTATTGCAGTTCTAGATCAGTTTTTTGGATTTAGTGTGTTTATTTTTTTTCTTACGCTTAAAGATAGATTTATCCCGACAAAATTTATTTTAGTTGCCACACTAATGGTATTTGCAGTAGCAACAGTTGTGAGCATGGCTATACTTATTTTCCCAGGGTGGGGTTCACTTTTGCCTGGAATGAATCTCTTATATCCTTCGTATGGTCACAATCATTTGGCTGCAGCATTACTTATGGTATTACCACTATCATGGTGGTTCTCCTTTAAACATAAACGAACATATTTCATCTTACTTCCAATAGTCTTGACAATAGGATTGTTAGTGAGTTTTGGAAGAGTAGCTGTACTAATTGGTGTAGTTCAACTACTAGTACTAGGATATTACGCGTTTTCAAAAAAGGTTCAGTTCTCGACTGTAATGTGGAGAGCACTCATTATTTTTAGTGTGTTACTGGTAGTAAAACTTTTGTTCCAGTCATTCTTTTCAGTAAGTTCTGTTTTGCGTACTGATGTGCTCTGTCCATTCCCAAGTCTTGAACGTCAACTATGCAAATCAATGAGTGAAGAACCGCGTCTATACTATTGGAAGCAAGCAGTGCAAGCCATTAGCCAGTATCCTTGGACTGGCTATGGTCCGGGAACATTTGCGCTGATAAATGCAAAGTATCAACAAGTTCCGCAGCTCAAAACACTACATGCACATAATGAATATCTACAAAATATTGCTGAAGTAGGTAGTATTGGTGGGCTCTCCTTCATTTTACTAATATTTGTGAGCATCTATAAACTGTACGTACGGGTCCATAAAAATTATTTTAGTACTGAAAATGAATCATATGTACCATTTTTATTTATGGGATTGCTCAGCATATGTCTTAACAATTTTTTTGATTATGATTGGCATTTTTCGGCGGTGTTACTTATGACCGCACTGTTTTTCGGTTTGAGTTTTAAGCAGCAATTAGTTTCTTCGCAGACGGTCATTACAACGGCATTTACAAATTGGACAAGAATATTTGCGCTAACAGTTGGTGTGGCAGTTGTTTTTTTTGCTGTTCTCAACTTTAGCACTAATATGTTCATACAACAAAAAAAAGAGTCAATTGCTTTTAAAATATTCCCATATTTTTTTACCCAATATAATGCGTTTTTGTATGGCGATACTTTAACCAATACCCAGATTGAAATATTCAGAAAGATATATAAAAATCACTCATCACAGTACTCAAATAGGAAACTTTCTGATGAGGAAATTGAGCATCTTATACTGATTGATCCATGGGCGTTTGCTGAAATTTTTGATACTGAAATGATTACTTCACAACAAGCAGATCGATACATAGAAAAACTTGAAGATTTATTTGCCGTAGCTGAACGTGAAGTAAATAATGAAGATTACCGTTTATCATGGAAAGTGAGTCAAAAATTTCATCGTGCGGCGCAGGCTGCTTTCCAAAGAGATGAAACGGTGCTTGCATACAAATTTTATGAAATTGGTGCGCGATTTGATCATTGGAGTATTCACGCTCACCCTGTACCTGTTGATAGATACAACCCAACCGTCGTAGATTGTGAGTTTGCCAAAAGTATGTTGCCATATCCAGAAGAAGCATTTGGAGATCAAAGAGAGTATTTTGCTTGGCGATATATACGTTGTGTAGAAACTAGATATGCAGAACTTTCTAAAAGTGAACTAGAATCATTTTTGGAAAAAGCGAATAAGCTTGCGCCTTGGCTTGAGCATGAACCAAGGTATTAGTTTTTTTCTTTAACGATCAACGATATAGTTTTGCGAGTTTCAAGTACATTCTTGAGGGCTTTCATAGCAAGAGAAGCTCCAATCTGAAAAGCCAAAAGGAGATCAGTACTCAGTGATCCATTGGTAAGTTGCGCTTGTTCAAGTTGCAGCCAGGCTTTTAGTGAGGAATGTCTCCGTGGAGAGAGAGCCCACTTAGATAGAATTCCTGGCCTGATAAGATACCTAAAATCCCAGTTTTTATCGAGCTTATTCGCCTCTAATAGTGGGAGTGGCCGTGGTCCCACAATGCTCATCTCACCTTTTAGAATATTGAATAGCTGTGGCAGTTCATCTAAGCCATAGTTTGAAAGCCATTTTCCGATTCCTGTAAATCGTGGATCATTCTCAATCTTAAACATTGGTGAAGGTGCTTCATTATATTTTTCAAACTTGCCTCGTTTTTTTTCTGCTCCAACATGCATGGTTCTAAATTTATACATAGTGAATGGTTGCTTATTTTTCCCCATTCTTTTTTGTTTAAAGATAATGGGAAAACCGCTCGTAAGAAAAATCACAATACAGATGACTAGGCACAGTGGTATGGTCGCAACACAAAGTAGTAGTGCTGTCACAATGTCAAAGGCTCTTTTTTGCCGTGAATGATAGTAAGGATGAATCATCATACGCTGTACGGGAGTGTAGCACCTTTTAAATGACGTATCGAGAGAGACATTCTAGCTGCTTGCTTCGTCTTTCGCAAATTGAGATGAGATCCAGAAACTCCAGGTTCCTGCGATTATGAAGAATAAACCTCCGAAGATTAGTGCCAACGTGGTCCCAATTGCACCTGAGACTGGCATGCCGCTGCTAGTAGAGATCTGGCTACTTCGTGTAGAGGAAGCTGAGCCTGAAGCTGGAGATGGTTTGGCAGATGGGCTTGCTGAAGCAGAAGTAGTTGCGCCTCCAATTGGATACGGATTGGAGCTTCCAAACGGTGATGGAGTAGGTGTAGTTGCTTGTGCAAGCACCGCCCCATTTCTTGGTGCTACAGTGAAAGTCTTAGTGGTTGTTACATCCTTGCCAGTAACAGGATCAGTATAGGTATACGTAACGGTGTGTTCTCCAGGCTCTAATGTTTCACCAAGTGCAGCTAGATCAACTTCAAAGTTTCCATTGATGTCACTGCTTACTTCTGTTGTGACTTGATTTTCTGAATGGACTTCAACCTTGATTTTAACGTTTGATGGAGCTTTTCCAGTAATGGTGGGCTGGTCAGTAGTCACAACTGGTTTGGTAACTTGTTGTAGATCAACCACAACGACTTCAGCACTTGTACTGGCAGTGGCACTGCCAGATGAGTCTGTTGCCCCAGAAAGGAGTGATGCAGTGGCAGAACCGCTTGCTGTTGGAGTCGCACTTGGAAACGGCGTGGGTGTGGCAGATGGTGTCGGAGTAGGGGTTGGGGTAGGTGTGGGCGTCATTGTCGGCTCAGTACTAGACATTGGAGCTTGAGCAATACCTCTGCCAAATGCAATTGTTGGAACGGGCTGTGCTTCTGCGACAGTTAAACTGCCCTGCGCAGCTTGAGCCACTTGTGGACCCTGTACACTAATATTAAGTAACGTTTCATTGCCGATCACAGCATATGCCTGACCATCTGGTGTACGAGCATTTGAAAGTGGAACTGCCCAACCACCAGCGTTTGTTACCAGTGCCGACATATCTCCGGCTCCGTCGACTTTGATATAGACAACAGCACCTGCTGCAGGGGCGGTTGATTCACTTGTAACTGAACCATAAATAGTCTTGGCAGCAGATGGTGCTCCAGCTCGTTTGGCGGTTTTTATGCTAAAGGTTACTCCATTATTGTCAAACAAGGCTCCGTTATCGGTGCCGATTACATAAAAATATGTCGTGGCAGGATCAAGATTCCGTACCGTTATATGATGCAAACTATATTCTGAAATTGTTCCTGAAAGTTGGTCTCGGTCATCAGAAGAACGAAGGCTGAGGTTATTCTCTTCAGTTCCGTATTTTACATATGCTGTTGTGGCTGAATCTGTCAAAAATGAAACAGTAAATGTTGTATCAGTAACATTTGTTAAACGAACATTTTTGGGTGTTGTTTCTGGTGTAGCTCGAGGAGCGAATACGCCTCCACCTTTACCTACAAAAATCACTCCAATAATTAAGGCAATCACAAGAAACCCAAGCCCTAAAAAGGTTGGAATTCTTTTTTGCCAAATTTTGCTAGTTGGTGCTATTGGTGTTGTAGCTGCAGGCATGCTGTTACTAAATCATTGAACTAAGACAAGCACCACCAGAGTAGTGCCTCTTATAACTGTAAAGAATATTCAGCTATACTGCAATGCGAAGAATAACCAAATGAAACGTTGATAAATAGATCAAACATGCATAAAGAATAACAGCAATACTTTATCGAGTAGTTTCGTTAGGATTGAATACTTCATCAATGGTAATTACCCGCTCAGACTGTGACTTTGGATCTGTAACAATTCGATAAATAGTGAATTTAGCAAGTTCGTCAGTTGTGAATGATCGTTTGGTTTCAAGTTTGGCCAAAGTATCTACATCAATAATGGGATTAAGTGGTTTTGCGAGTGTTATAACTTCAGTGTCTACTTTTGTCTCTTTTTGACTCGAGAAAAGTGAGACGCTTCCCCAAGCAAGCATACAAATAAAGAGTAAGATCATGATTGTTAAGGTTTGTTTCCGCTGCTTAAGCATTGAAAACTCTTGTTGGATCATCTGCTTTGTTGCAGCAGATGGAGTAGTAATTGTAGTGCCAGAATTAAAGAGTTTCATTTGATCGGTACTCCTAAGTATGGTACTGCGACGGTAATGTTGGCTGAAAGCTTTTTCTGTCCCCGGTTTTCCTGTAAAGCAAATCCTACGGTATCGATGACAAAGCTCCGTCTACTATTTTGCAGTGCCTCTACATATGCTCTGATTGCTAAGTAATCACCAGAAATCGACACAGACACGGGCAAGTCAACTCTAGCCACCGGCACTTTTGAGTCTATTGCAGCTTTTTCGTCAGGAATTTCAGGAACACTAATGTTTGATACAATCACATTGTTTTCAGTGGCAAGTTTCTCAAGGATCTTTAGAGATTTAACAAGCTCAGGTTGCTGTGGAATTGCCTCATCAAGATAGGGCAGCTGTGATTGGATTTGGGTGTAGACTATTTGAGCTGTTTGCAGGGCAGCAGTCTTTTTTTCGAGCTGCTCGGATAGTTTTATTTTATCTTCACGTTCTTTTATTAAGTCTGACATTGTCATCAATGTCGGTTGAATAGCAAAAATACCTAAAAATAGTACCAGGCCAATTGATAAGAGTAACTCCAGCGAAACCAATGCCACTGGGCGTTGGTAAAACTGGTTAAGCGCTGATGTTATTTCCTTTTGTTTCTGTGATGCCATATACTTTTTATATACCTTCAGTTCTATCAAGGATATTTACTTTATCAGTTGGCGCTTGTTTGCTTGTTTCTCGTTTAACCTCTTTTGTATTTGCTGAAATAGTAAAAGTAAAGCCAGGTTTATTTTGATCACCAGATTCTATCTTCGAAATTGATATATTGTGAAAACTTCCCGAGAGTTGCAAATTATTAACAAGTAGATTAAATGACTCTTGTGAGAGTGTATTGCCACTAATATTGACCGAACTGGGTGAAATCGAGAGCTGTGATAAGTTAACATCTTTTGGTGTGACTTTTGATAAGTTTTGAAATACGTCAACTATATTTACTTCTTGATCGATTTTTTTTACGTCATCAAGACGAGTCTGCACTGATCGGAAGGACGTCTCAAGATCACCAAATGATTGAATAATTGACTTGCTTTTGAAGATTTGCGTATTAAGGTCTGTGATTTGGCGATCCAGAGTAAAGCGGGCTGCAAAGCTTACGATAACAATAAGCTCAGTAAAAATGACAATGTATCTACCAGCCGATAACGCCCATTGCAACACACGTCCTATTGTCGTTTGAAAAAACGGATCTTTAGGCACCAAATTAATATCAATTGAGGCAGGCTTTTTACTCATTGGCTTTAGACTATACAAATTCATTGTACAGAAAATCTGCCTCGTGCAAAATGCCTAAATTAGACCTGCGTATTCTCGCCTGGTGTCTCGACAACAACTTCTGGAGATTTTGAGAGATTCCGTTGTGAAGAAGTGAACGAAAAAATGAGATTTTTAAAGACTTCGAGCTCTTTAATTTCAAAAAGAGTGGCAAAGTAGAGGTACACGACAACACCAATAGTTCCCGTGGTAATGGTTAAACCAATCAGTTCAATAATCCGTGTAGTGTCAAAGATCAGTTCATCGAAAATTCTAAATGGTAAGTATAAGAAAACTGCCATTAAAAAGCTGGCAAGTAACATCTTGGCTTGTGGAATCCAAAACTCTGAGGTCAAGAAGCCACCAATTTTTTTATGGAGGTAGCCTAGTGAAAGCAAGAGTTCGAAAATTGCTGCGATACTCGTCATCATCGCCAGACCATAAATACCCCATGGTGTGTAGAAGACTACAAGAGCTGAACCTACTAAATATATAAATACCGTAATGAGCGTAATGTAGAACGGTGTGCGGGTGTCTCGAAGTGCGTAAAATGCTCTGACAAGAATCTGTACCATGGCCTGTGCTGCCACTGAAATTGAGATGATCGCAACAGCGCGACCAGTCATCAACGTTTTGTCCCAAGGGAAGTTGGCAGTACCAAAAACAAGCCGCACTATCGGGATACGCAAGATGAGCAAAAGGACTGAGGCTGGAAATGCCAGGAATGCAATTTGATTGATTGATTGGAGTAATAAGCGCTTAAAATGTTGCAAATCTCGTTCGTGAGATTCTTCAGACAAAAATGGCAGTGAAGCTTGCCCAATTGGAACACCAAATAATCTGATAGGTATTGTCATCAAACTGAGCGCAAGTTTGATCACCACAAAACTCAGGTTACCCAAACTTGTGGCAAAAAAGCCCAGACTCAAGTTTTGAAACTCATTGACACCAATTGTTAAAACTCGAGGCGGAATAAGTCGAAAGAGCTGTTTTACCCCTGGAACATTGATATTGAATGATAATTTAAACTTAAACCCGAGCCGCAGAATAGACGGAAGCTGAATGATCATGTGCAAAAAAGCACCAATCACTACACCAAT
The DNA here is from genome assembly GCA_044350895.1 of Limisphaerales bacterium. Classification (GTDB taxonomy): domain Bacteria; phylum Patescibacteriota; class Microgenomatia; order UBA1400; family PJMF01; genus OMIS01. Next base: position 1,567 of record JBILGT010000016.1, on the reverse strand, counting down.
TCCAGCTGAATAGATACCAAACCGCTCGGAGAAGAGATACGTGCCAAGCACAATTCCCAGGTTGTAGATGATGGGGGCGATGCTTGGGATGATAAAACGTTGATATGACTGTAAAACGGCACCAAAGACACTGGAGATGGCAAAAAACAGTTGCCCAACCAGCATGATTCGTGTCATGCGCGTGACGATCTCGACTTGTTCGGGTGTAAATTGATCACCAGTACGGTAGTTACTAATAAATGGTGACGCAATAAAAATAATCACGCCAAGTACTATAAAAATGAGCAAAATAATGTTGAGAATGACTGAACTCATCTCAAATGCCAATTTTTCATCTTCTTTCCTCAGTTTGGCAAATAGTGGAATAAATGCGGCAGAAAGTGCCCCAATCACCACTAATTGAAACAACATGTCAGGAATTTGGAAGGCAATCTGGAAAGCTTCGTAGGCTTTTTGAGAGGCGTCAGTATCAAAAAAATGGGAAAGGAGGAGCCGTTGTCTGATCAGTCCAGAAACTGAAGAAATGATGTTTGCGACGGTAATTATGACAGCTGCAGAGAGAATGTTGCTTTGTTTCTGCTCAAGCCACTCGAGGTTCTTGGAAAAAATAGAGTGAAACGGAAATTTTGACAGCATGCCAATTATTATACTGGTTGCTGCGATATTCTGGTATTTGAAAAAGAACAGTTTATTAGGTATAATTCCCAGTCATGCCAATACTCAAAAACGCAAAAAAAGCATTACGAAGTAGTTCTAAAAAAACACTCAACAACATTAAGACAAAATCACGCATGAAAACTGCTATGGATTCTGCCAAAGGCAAATCCAGTACAGAAACAGTTGCTCAAGCTTACAGCCGTATTGATCGCGCTGCTAAGAAAGGCGTTATCCACAAGAACGCCGCCGCTAGACTGAAAAGTCAAGTTGGTAAGAAAAAAGCTGCTTAATTTATCCTATAATATTGATTTTTACCCCATTTAGTGCTATACTAAGTTGTCTTGTAGCGCTATTTTGCAAGCCTTTTTCACAATGTGCGAAAAAACGTTTGCCCATAGCTCAAAAAGATCACTTGCTCTTTAAAAAGTGATTACGATATATAGCTTACAACTCACTCGAGTTGGTTGGCTTTTTTTGGATTTTCTTTGCCTTGTAGAGAGATTTTGTACAACAACCTGTTGGTGTGGTGCAGACAGCTCAAGCATAGGAATCTAGAAAAAGCCAACCGCTTGAAAAAGTGGTGGTGAGTACCGCAGATGTTCGTTTTTTGTTTCAATGGAGGAAATTCTATGACAATGCTTGAATTGCTCAAAGCACTTGCGGAGGCTCCTGAGAGCCTCAAAGAAGGCCTCATTGGCCTGCTTACAGTCACGGGGTTATATTGGTTTGTAACTGACGGCTGGATCCAGATTTTGTTCTGGATCGTCCCCTAAGATTTTCGTATCACTATTTTTTTCAGTAAGTGAAAAGAGAGTTAATAGAAAAAACGCGTTGGTTTTTCAGTTAAAATACATTGAATAATAGGTAAAAAGTGAGATAATTAGCACTCTAAAAGTTCTAAATTGTAGGT
>JBILGT010000015.1:0-31216 GCA_044350895.1 Limisphaerales bacterium | reverse complement strand
GCTCAGCTCAGTCCCAATCAGTTTGCTCAGAAATATGGCTGGAAAACCATCCCTTATATCTCTCAACTAACTATGCAGTAAATTGGGGAATTGACATAGGAAGTTCTTCATCTGAGCTTGAAACTCAGCATACAGATTTTTCAGCTTAGTTTCTGCAACTTTCCAAAACGGCTTGCCTGTCAAATCTTTTTCAATTTGTTGGATCACTACTCTTGCTTCCACCAAAAACATAAAAAACGACATTTTGCGTTCTAATGGTGAGACTTCTAAATTTTCTCTGTGTGCTTCTTTGTTCATAATTTTGTATGTATTCAATACTCATTATTATAACATATATCAGTCATTTTTACTAGGTGTTTCGGCTTATTTCTGTCTTTACAAAGCCTGGTAGTCTTGAGATACTGTGTGAAGTCGGTAAGAAATGGGAAAGTAACTTATATAAATGTTAATAGGCACATACTACCACACGCTGGAAGACAATGGCAGAGTGTCCTTACCCAAACCATTTCGAACTGAACAGACTGAATGGATCGTTACAAGAGGACTAGATGGTTGTTTGTTTTTACTGAGTCCAGAACAGTTCAAACAAGAGCTTTCTCAAATAACGACACGCACATTTACAAACAAAGATACTCGTGACCTCACTCGGCTTTTTGCAAATGAAGCTCAAGAGGTTACGCCTGATAAAGCTGGTCGAGTACAACTGCCCGAGTACTTGACTGCCTTTGCTGGACTCAAAAAAAACGTGGTGATTGTGGGAAGCATCAATCGCGTTGAAGTTTGGGATCGTGATAAGTATCACGACTACCTCAAACAATTGGAGCCGCAGGCAGAAGACTTAGCAGAAAGATTTAGTTCATATGACAAGCAAACGACATCAGCCAGTCATGCTCGCACAAACGATTGAAGGTTTGGAAATTAAACCAGGCGAGTGGTATCTAGACGCAACATTTGGAAGAGGTGGCCACACACAAGCCATGATCGACCAAGGTGCACATGTTATTGCTTTTGACTGGGACAGTGAAGCACTCGCATACGGCACAGAAATGTTTGCCAAAGAAGTAGCAGCAGGAATTTTAATTCTTGTGCATAGCTCCTTTGCAAATTTAAAAACAGAAGTTGAACAAGTACAAAAAGAAAAAAATATTGAGAAGATTATGGGAATTTTATTTGACTTCGGCACTAGCGCAGATCAGCTCACTTCAGGAGCTCGTGGATTTAGTTTCCTGGAGGATGGAGAACTCGATATGCGCATGGACACTAGACTTGGTGTAATGGCCAAAGATCTGCTCGCAGTTTTACCTGAGAAACAACTTGCACTGATGTTTGAAGAGTTCGGTGGGGAGCATGAATCAAAAGCAGTAGCACGAGCCATTAAAAATTCATCAGTGCCTATTACAACCACAACACAACTTGCCACACTCGTTGAGCGTGTCAAACATGAGCGCCGTGGCCATCTTCACCCAGCCACCAAAGTCTTCCAAGCACTCAGAATCGCTGTAAATAGTGAACTTGATGAAATTGCAGCAGCCCTGCCACAAGCCTTGGCAGTTGTAGCACCAAGTGGCATCATCGCAACAATTTCATTTCACGAAGGTGAAGATCGCCTTGCTAAAGTTGCATTCCGAGACTGGGAAGCAGCAGGTACAGGATCAATCAGTAGTAAAAAACCACTCGCAGCTGACGAAGCTGAAATCAAGAGAAACCCGAATTCTAGAAGTGCCAAGCTTCGATTTTTTAGGAAAAATTAATATGTCTAAAGCTGCCTTGTACTACATCATCCTTGCCCTTGTTGTCTTTGGCAAAGCAGGTCACACCTTATATCAACGCAGTCTGGTTGTTCACCACGGATTTAGTGTCAGTGAATACCAACAAGAGCAACGACAACTCAATCAAAAAAAATCTGCCATCATGGCACAACTTGCTGATCAACGATCACTCGCAAGCATTAAAAGTTCAGATCTTGTAGCAGAGTTTTCACCTATCAAACAAGTCATCGTCATTGCCCCATCTGCTAATGTTGCTAGTTTGCAGTAGTGTGTAGCTCGGCTAGTATGTTCGTATGGCACTTGCTTCCTCACGTATCAAAACAGATCCGCATCATGTTAGTCGAGAACGGCTGCTTCTTTTTGGATTTATTTTAGGTATTTTTGTTGTACTCTCCAGATTATTCTACTGGCAAGTTATTGAGGGTGATCGACTCAAAGCGCAAGCCAATGATCAGTATGAACGCAAATTCACTTCAACTGGAAAACGAGGCACAATTCTCACTTCAGATGGTCATACCCTCGTCAGTAATGAACGGGTGTACCGACTTTTTGCACAGCCGTATATTCTCAATCAAGAACCAGCAGTTCTTTCTTCATTGCTTGCACCACTGGTAGTTCAAGATGTTCTGGAATATCAAACTGCTTCGCCTTCAGCGCAAAGTGAAATAACCGCGGAAACTATTCAAGAACAAATTAAGAAAAAGTTAGAAAACAAAAACAGTAAATGGGTGAGTCTCATTGGAACAGTTTCTCAGGAAACTCGTGACAAAATTGCTGAAATGAAGCTCAAAGGTGTTGGCTTTGATCAGTACGAAAAGCGCTACTATCCTGAAGCTTCAATGGCAGCACACTTAACAGGATTTGTGGGTAAAGATGATGACGGGAATGATATTGGTTACTTTGGTATTGAAGGTGCACTCGAGCAAGAACTCAAAGCTCGCTCACAAAAAACCACAATCATGGCTGATGCATTTGGACTACCACTTCCCAGTGAAGATGAACCTAAACCCATTATGCTCGATGGTCGAGATATTACACTCACCATCAGACGTGATATTCAAAATTTGGCAGAACAAAAATTAGAGTTTGGCATGGAGCGGTATGGCGCGGAAGCAGGCGAAATTATTATTATGAATCCTAAAACGGGGGCAATTCTGGCCATGGCAGCTACTCCAAAATATGATCAACGACATTTTTATCGGTACCCAGCACGCACCTATCCCAATCCTAGTTTGAGTTCAGTATATGAGCCTGGTTCAACGTTTAAAATTCTCACCGTTGCCTCAGGAATTGATGCAGGTTTGATTACTCCTGATACGCAGTGCGATACCTGTGCAGGGCCACGAGTGTTTGGTAAGTACACCATCAAAACCTGGAATGATGAGTATCACCCCAACATTACAATGACTGATGGCTTGGCAAAATCAGATAATACAGCCATGATTTTTGTGGCTGAAAAACTTGGACCTGACAAATTTAAAGAATATCTCCAAAAGTTCGGTGTAGGCGAAGCACTCCATATTGAATTACAAGGTGATCGAAAAACTCCATTCCCCAGTAAATGGGGACCTGTGGAACTTGCTACGATTTCATTTGGTCAAGGTATTGGCACCACGTCACTACAACTCATGCGAGCAATCAGCACTATTGCCAATGGGGGAGTCATGATTCGACCACGCATTATTGAGAGCGTGACAGACTGGGGCAGTGGACAAACAATTACTCCGGAGCCAGTCGAAGAGCGCCGAGTCATTTCTAAAGAAACTGCTGATACTGTCACTAAAATGATGATTGAATCCGCTGGACATGGTGAGGCGCAGTGGACTGCATCTCGAACACACTGGATTGCTGGCAAAACAGGAACTTCGCAAATTGCGGCGGAAAGTGGTGGCTACGAAGAAAGTAAAACAATGGCTAGCTTCATTGGGTTTGCGCCGCCCGACGATCCACAGTTTGTCATGGTTGTAAAACTGCTGGCTCCGACATCATCACAATGGGCGTCCGAGACGGCGGCGCCACTCTGGTACAACACTGCAAAAGATTTGTTTTTATTGCTAAATCTTCCTCCTGATCGCAGTCCAGCAGATGTACTAAAGCCAGCTACAGCGAAAGCTCCAGTGGGTGACTAAACCACCTCAAAAATTTTACTGAGTTGTGCCGTATAATAACTCTCAACCATGCTAAAACTGATTATCTATAAACTCAAACGAGTGTTTCATTTCTTCAAGACAGGTCTACTCGAGGGCTTGCCAGCACAAATTTTTTATAAGTTTCCCAATCAGCATCTCACAATCGTCGCCATTACTGGAACTGATGGTAAAACCACGACCAGCACACTGACCTACAACGTCTTGAAAGCTGCCGGGAAAAAAGTAGCACTCATCAGTACAGTGGCAGCGTTTAAAGGTGAAGACAAAGTGGATACTGGTTTTCACGTCACTTCACCACAACCCAAGCTTGTCTATCAATTTATGAGGCAAATGGTGGATGAAGGATATACACACTTGGTCCTAGAAACCACCTCACACGGAGCCTACCAATACCGTAATTGGGGCATTCATCCACAGATCGCTGGACTCACCAACATTGACCGTGAACATCTTGATTATCACATCAACTATGACGAGTACGTTAAAGCCAAACTACTTATTCTTGATGCCGCTGAAAAGTCATTTGTAAATGCTGATGATGAGTCATACAAAAAAATTAAAGATTTGGATCGCCTGACAGATAGTATGAATCCATATTCCGCAGAAGACGAACTTCCTGCCAAAGTGCGCCGTACTATCAAAGACAAATTCCCTGAAGATTACAATCAAATGAATGCTCGCTTGGCATATTTAATTGGACATGAACTGGGCGTGAGTGATGATGACGCATGCGCAGGATTGAAAAACTTCTCGGGAGTCCCTGGCAGAATGCAAGTCGTTACTGAAAAACCATTCAGAGTAATTGTAGACTTTGCCCATACCCCACAAGCACTTGAAGCTGTTTTGAAAGCGATTCGCTCAGAGCACCCTCACGGCAGACTGATTGCGGTCTTTGGGTGTGCAGGACTTCGAGATACGTCCAAGCGTCCAGCAATGGGTAGAATTGGCTCAGAGCTTGCTGATCTTGCCATCTTCACTGCAGAAGATCCACGCACTGAAGATATTTGGTCAATTATCAGACAGATGAAAGAGGGCATTGTTGATACGCATGCCAAAGTTATCTCGATTGCTGATCGCAAAGAAGCAGTAACTGCAGCACTTCTGAAGTATGCCAAGCCTGGTGATACTGTTGGTATCTTTGGCAAAGGGCATGAAGAAAGTATGTGCTATGGTACTATCGAGTACCCTTGGAATGACGCACAAGCTGTGAGAGAAATTTTACAGTTAGAAAAGTAGCCTATATGTCTACAAAATCTGAACGAATACGCTGCGTGGTACTTGGTGGCGGCACAGGCATTCACCCTGTACTCTTGGCAGCACAACACCTGGACATCGACTGTACGAGTATTGTGACAGTGGCTGATTCAGGTGGTTCCACAGGAATTTTGCGTGATCTCTATGACTTGCCAGCTGTTGGCGATCTACGCCAGTCACTCACCGGCATGTTATCTCCTACCGCTGATCAGATCCTTGGAAAGCTGCTCGAATATCGATTCCAAACCGGTGCAGGACTTAAAGGTCACACACTTGGTAATTTACTCCTCACTGCACTCCAAGATTTGACCAAAAGCACTACGCAAGCTGCCAAAGTAGCTGGTGAACTATTTTCAATTAACGGCACAGTATTGCCCGTCACTGAAGCAAATACTCAATTACAAATTACCTATACTGATGGTAGTAGCATCGTGGGGCAACATCATTTGAATGAAAAGACTTCTACTGCCAAGAAAATTGATCAAATATCCTATACAACTGCAGCACCGCTCAATCCTGCGGCACGTGCAGCTATCGAACAGGCTGACATACTCATCATCGGACCTGGTGACTACTACGACAGTATTTTAGCAACACTAATTGTTGATGGCATACCCGCTGCTTGTGCGGCAACACAAGCCAAGATTGTCTACATGGTCAATCTCATGACAAGCCAAACTCGCACCAAAAATATGACTGCACGAGATCACGTCCAAGGTATTGAAAAAGCTTTGGGTAAAAAAGTTACGCACATTGTGATTAATAACGAAGCAATCCCATCTGAAACAGTGGCAAAGTATGCACTTGCTGATTCATCTCCTGTGCGAGATGATTTAGGCGAAGACAGTCGAGTTATTAGAGCTGCGCTCATTTCTGACGAACAATTTGTTCAGAATCCAGCTGATAGTGTGGAACGATCACTACTACGACACAGTCATACAAAACTACAAACTATTCTAGAAACTCTGCTATGAAACTTGAAAATTTTCAACATTTTTACCTAGTCGGCATCAAAGGTGTGGCAATGACTTCACTTGCCCAAATTTTGCTTGATGCTGGCAAATCTGTCCGTGGCAGTGATACTGCAGAAGATTTTGTAACCAAAGCAGTTTTGAGCAGTTTGGACATTCAAATCGATACTTCATTTGATCAAGAACTACCAAGTAAAACTGACTGCGTCATCTACACAGCTGCTCACAACGGCCAGTTCAATCGCCAAGTAGTACAGGCACAAGAAAAAAGCATTCCTACGTTTTCCCAAGCTGCCGCAGTTGCTGAATTTTTTAATGCAAAAAAAGGCATTGCGGTCTGTGGAGTGGGCGGCAAATCTACAACCAGTGCCATGATTACTTGGATCCTGGAAAAAACTGGACATGAGCCATCATTTTCAGTGGGAGTGGGCAAAATAATTGGAATGGAAAACACTGGCAGATGGATTGCACCAAGTGAACACTTTGTAGCCGAAGCTGATGAATATGTGACCGACCCCAGTGCCCCAAGCCGAGGCGAACCGATTACACCACGTTTTTCTTTTATGCATCCATTTGTCACCGTCTGCACCAACTACAAGTATGACCATCCAGATGTCTACAAAACTCCAGCAGATACTGCCGCAGCATTCCAAGCATTTTTTAATCAAATTAATCCTGAGGGCACGCTCATTCTCAATAGTGGAGATCACGATGTCCCACGCCAAACAACAGCTGGCACAATACGCACCGTAGGAACAGATGCCACAGCAGATCTTCAAATTTTGTCCGATGCAACACAGTCGCAAGAGGGTAAAACCAGCACGACACTAGTTGATCATCAATCAGGGCAGTCATTCACATTGACACTTGCGGTACCAGGCAACTACAACTTAGAAAATGCCGCATTTGCTGTTATGGCGTGTGCAGTTGTTGGTGTTCCGATTTCAGAAGCTTGCGCCGCATTGGCAAGTTTCCAATCTACGCAGCGACGGTTTGAAAAAATTGGTGAAAAAAAGGGTGTGCTGTACTTTGATGACTATGCACATCATCCATCTGAGGTCAAACAAGTAATTGCTGCTATTGCCAGCTGGTACCCAAATCGACGCGTGATGATTGCTTTTCAATCACATACATTTTCTCGCACCAAACAGTTATTTGACGAATTTGTTGATGCATTTGCCACAGCAAAAGAAGTCGTTCTTATCGATATTTTTGCCTCCGCCCGTGAGAACTTTGACCCGAGTATCACCAGCGATATGTTGGTGACAGCAATTCAAGAAAAGTATCCAGCAATTAAAATTAGAAACGTTAAAACTGTTGAGAACTTAGCAGGCTATTTACAACTTGAGCTCCAAAGTGGCGATGTCTGCCTTACAATAGGAGCTGGTGATATATATAAAGTACACGAATTGATAAAAAACACATGACACTCGCAGAACAACTCCAACAACAATTTCCCAATCTCGGGTTTCAAGCAGAAGTTTCACTTGCAGAATTTACCACTGTTCGCATTGGTGGTCCTGCAGAAGCATTTGCTCGCATTAAAAATCGAGAGGATCTGGGAGCTGTGACAAAGTTTGCTCGAAAAAACAATATTCCCCTTACTATTTTGGGCTGGGGTGCAAATACACTCATTGCTGATACGGGACTGCGTGGCATTGTGATTCGTAACGATACCGCAGAAATTACCGTGCATGACAAACTACCTGCACAGATGCCGCAAGTTCCTAAAGTAACGGCTCGTTGGGGCACTGACGACAGTCAAGGGACTGCAAAGTATGATTTTGAAGACTTAGATTTTACCGAGCAACAAGCACCCAAAGTGCTCGTGACAATGGATAGTGGCGTTTCACTGCCACAAGCCATCAACGTGCTACTGAGTAAAGGTGTCACAGGACTCCAGTGGTATGCACGCATTCCTGCTAGTGTAGGTGGCGCTATTTACAATAACATTCATGGTGGAACACACTTTATTTCTGAAATTCTGCACACAATCTACGTTATCACTGCTACTGGTGAAGAAAAAATGATTCCTGTTACTGAATTTGATGCTGGGTACGACTTTTCGCGATTTCATTATTCTAATGAAACAATCATTTCTGCAGATTTCTTACTTGCCAAAGGTGATGTAGAAAAAGCCAAAAAAGTGGCACAAGAGTGGGCAATTCGCAAAAAAGTGCAGCCACAAAACTCACTGGGTTGTGTCTTCCAGAATATTCCAGTAGAAGAGCAACAACGTCTGGAGCTGCCTACACCAAGCATCGGCTACATCATTGAGCATGTTTTGAAACTGCAAGGTCACCGCGTGGGCGATGCTGTAATTTCACAAAATCACGCTGCATTTATTGAAAATGCAGGATCAGCAACAGCAGCAGACTATCTGAGTGTCATCAGAACAATCATTGCAGCCGCTCGGGAAAAACTCGGTATACAACTGCAACCAGAAATTTTCTTCCTGGGCTTTACCCGAGAAGAGCTAGACGGTATAGTGAAAACCAACTAAGGAGTAGCATGGAAATTTTTGAAGTAGTAGGTGGTACAAAGTTGCATGGATCAGTCAGAATTGGTGGTGCAAAAAATGCTTCATACAAATTGATGATCGCATCACTGCTTGGTTCTTCAGAATCTCGTCTCCTCAACTTCTCTCATATTAGTGATGTGGATAAAGTGGCTCAAATCATTCAATACTTGGGCGGCAAGGTAAAGCGAGCAGGCGAGCGAGCCATTTTTATTGACCCAACAAGCATGAGTGCACATCAACTCAATCCTCAGGATGGTTCACAAGGTAGATTTTCTACACTCTTTATTCCAGTTTTGTTAGCACGATTTGGCAAAGCCATTGTCCCCAACCCCGGTGGTGACAAAATAGGCAAACGACCACTTGAACGACACTTTGAAGGTCTTGAAGCACTCGGTGCCACAATCAGAGAAGAGAATGGTCAGATTTATGCAGAAACATCTGGACTCAAAGGTGCGACGTATCGATTTGCAAAAAATAGTCATACTGGGACCGAGACACTGTTGCTCGCAGCCGCAGCGGCAGAGGGCACCACAATTCTTGAGAATGCTGCAGAAGAGCCTGAAATTGATGACTTAATTACATTCCTCAACAGTATGGGTAGCCACATTACTCGTAAACCAAATCGGATGATTGAAATTCAAGGCAATACCAATCTGCATGGCGCGATTCACAAAATCATGCCTGATCGCAACGAAGCAGTCAGTTATGCATGCGCCGCTATTGCGACACGAGGTGATGTCATTATTGAGAATGCTAAAGCTGAACATCTCACTGCATTCTTAGAGAAACTTGACGAGATCAATGCAGGCTATGAAGTGGGTAACTACGGCATTCGGTTTTACAACAAAGGACCACTGCGTGCAGCCAATGTCACCACCGAAATTGCACCAGGTTTTATGACAGACTGGCAGCCACTCTTTGCAACTGTTCTCACACAATGTGAAGGAGAGAGTATTTTGCACGAAACAATTATGCAGAATCGTTTTCAGTATGTTGATGCGTTGATCCAGATGGGAGCACACATCGAGAAGTTCAATCCACAAGTAGAAAACCCTGACGCTGTGTATAACTTTAATCTCTCAGATACAACAACTACCGATTATCATGCTATTAAAATTATTGGCTCAACACCGCTCAAAAGTGGTAGATTCCAAGTGCACGATCTTCGCCACGGTGCTACACTGATTATTGCAGCACTAATTGCGACAGGCACTTCGTACATTGAAGGCATTGAACATGTAGATCGCGGATACGAATCGCTCAGCGAGCGACTACAATCAATGGGAGCCAACATACGGCGCATTAGTCAAGAATAATTTATGGATTCACTTGCAGTTTTACTCGGCGTTTTACTTTTTTCATTCTGCGTAACTTCAGTGGCGATTGTTCCATTTATCAATTTGTTGTACTCACTCAAGTTCCAACGTATGGAACAAGATACTCGTGATGTCTTTGGCAAGTTGACACCAGTGTTTAACTTTTTTCATCAAAAAAAAGCTGGCGTGCCAGTCGGTGGCGGCTTGCTCGTTATCTCGGTCGTCTCAGTTTTATTTGCCATTCTGCTTCCTATCATTGAATTTTTTGGCGTAAAAATCACCAGTAACCATGCCAATGTAACAGCAGAAGTTAATATTTTATTCTTTACATTCATGGCATTTGGAATTTTGGGATTGTACGATGACATCAAGAAATTTTTCAAACTAGAATCAACAGGTTTCTTCGGTCTTAGGATGAAGTATAAGTTGATTTTTGAGATTCTTTTGGCGCTGATTGTCAGCTTTATGTTGTACTTCAATCTTGGTATTTCATTTGTGAATATTCCATTTTTAGGTACCTTTGATATTGGGATTCTATACATACCGTACGCAACTTTTATAATCGTGGCATTTGCTAATGCTATCAATATCACGGATGGCCTTGATGGACTCGCGGCTGGTTCATTGATGATTTCATTACTTGGCTTGTGGTTCTTGTCTGCTGCGATTGTAGACGTTCCTCTGTCACTCTTCTTAGCACTCTGGATTGGCGCGCTCATTTCATTTCTATACTTCAATATTTTCCCTGCACGTATTTTTATGGGTGATGTCGGTTCACTCGCCTTTGGTGCCACACTAGCCGTAGTGGGTCTTCTTCTTGGCAAGTCATTTGCACTGGTCATCATTGGCTTTATCTTTGTTCTTGAAATTGCCTCATCATTTTTTCAACTCTTAAGTAAACGCTTTTTTAAGCGTAAACTTATACCTGCAGCACCACTGCACCTCACGCTTCAAAAGTATGGTTGGGAAGAGCCAAAGATTGTACAACGTGCTTGGCTTATTCAGATTCTTCTCACCTTGTTTGGTGTATGGTTGACTGTCATTAGATGAAAAAACCGACAGTACCTTTTTCAATCTACAATACATTATTTCTATTCCTTACTTTTATTTTGTTAAGCGTGGGAACTGTATTTGTGCTGGAAGCTTCAGTAGCTGAAAGCTTTTCCACCTTTGGTGATCAATACTTTTTGTTCCGCCAGCATACCATAGGGCTTATTGTTGGTTTTATAGGATTTTTTGCTGGACTTTTTGTACCAGCCAGAATCTGGGTAAAGTTTGGCACAGCGTTATACATCATTGGCTTAATCTTCTTAATTGCAGTATTTATCCCCGGTATTGGGCGAGAGCTCAATGGTGCAAGTCGATGGATAAACATTGGTGGATTTCGGTTACAGTCTGTCGAGTTTTTTAAGTTTGGCTTGGTGGCATTTTATGCCAACTGGCTGGCACGGCATCAACGCATGCGTGTCTTTTTGTTTACTTTAGGCATCCCTGCTATTCTTTTAATTCTGCAACCAGATCTTGGGTCGCTACTTTTAGTCATTAGTATTGCAGTCAGTACATTTTTTGTAGCTGGCGGTAACTTTAAACAGCTTCTATTGATGGCAGCACTGGGAGTTCCACTGGTAATTATGGCCATTGTCAGTTCACCATATCGAAGAGATCGGCTCACGACATTTCTCAATCCAGATTCAGACCCACTTGGCGCGAGTTTTCATATCCGCCAAATCACACTCGCACTTGGACGAGGTGGCTGGTTTGGTCAAGGACTGGGAAACTCAAGCCAAAAGTACGCCTACATTCCTGAAGCAAGCACCGACTCAATTTTTGCCATCATTGCTGAAGAGTTGGGATACCTCGGTTCAACAGTTATTATTATCGCGCTGCTCACATATATTTTAGTGGCCTATCAGGTTATTAACCGTTCACAGCCAGAGACTTCAGTACGATATTTGGGACTCGGACTTGTTTCGTGGATTGGATTTCAGACGCTTTTAAATCTTTGTTCAGTGGTAGGACTCGTCCCGCTCACCGGTGTTCCACTGCCATTTTTCTCATATGGCAGATCAGCTTTAATCATGTTATTGTTTGCAGCAGGTATCATCCTCCAGATTGGAAGGACACCCAAAAAGTCATGAAACTTCTTGTCACAGGGGGTCATCTCACCCCAGCTCTCGGATTGATTGATTATGTACAACAGAACCACCCTGCTGATGTGATTGTGTTTGTAGGTAGAGAATATTCTCAAGAAAAAAATAAACAACCTTCCAAAGAACGCACTGAAGCAGAAAGTAGAGGGGTACAATTTATCCCATACACTTCAGGTAAATTTACTGAGAAAAATCCCATTGCGCTCATTACATCTGCACTACACTGTATCATTGCATTTTTTCACGCGTGCACGATACTTTTAAAAGAGCGACCAGATATTTTTATTTCATTTGGCAGTTATTTGGCAGTGCCCGTCGCAATTGCGGCATGGTTGTTAAGAATTCCATTGATCACGCACGAACAAACACGCACTATTGGAACTGCCAATCGCTTCATCGCACACCTCGCCAAAGTGACTGCAGTTTCGTACCCAGAAACAGCAACTGCATTATCTACCAAAAATACAGTTGTCACCGGAAATGTCCTGCGCCAACAACTTGTTCAAAAGAATCCAACGCAGCCAGCGTGGGTCACGTTCAAACCTGAGAAACCACTACTCTATATCACTGGTGGCAGTCAGGGATCTGAAGTCATTAATACAGTCGTCTGCCAAAGCTTGCCACGCATCCTCAAAGATTGGTATGTCATCCATCAATGTGGTGCTGCCAATATCAACCGCAGCTATAAACAAGAACTCGAGTCAGCACGTGGCCAGCTCAAAGCACAGCTGCGCTTTTCCTACATTGTCAGAGAGTGGGTGAGTGTTGAAGAACTCGCCTGGATTTATAAGAATGCAGCAGGTCTTGTCTCTCGCGCTGGAGCGAATACCACACAAGAAGTTGCACTGTTTAAAATTCCTTCTGTCATGATTCCACTGCCATTTTCCAATCACAACGAACAACTCCTCAACGCCCAGTGGCTTGAAGAAACCGGTGGTGCCATAATTATTCATCAAAAGGATCTGGTGTCTGAAGTACTCTGTGATGCATTAGACATTTTGAAAGCTCGGTCCAAAGCATTTAGTCGAAAACTTGAAGCACTTGAAGTACCGCTCGATGCCGATAAACGACTCTATGAGCTGGCACAAACGCATGCCCGTTCTTAACTATGTCTGCTGCCCGCCCCACACATTCACTACAAACTCGAGTTACCTTTTTAATTGTTGGATTACTCATACTTTTAGCAGTTTATGAGCTTAAAGTTGTTCTTAATTTTGTCACCGTCAAACACATCAACTGTGAGCTTGATTCACAGAAATGTCCTGCCTCAGTAGTTGATGCACTCAAAATTCTGGAAGGTAAATCTCTGTTTTTGACAGATTATAGTGAAATCCTGCGAGAGCAAGGCCTGCCATTACCTATTACTCTCAAAACAATTACCAAAGAACTACCTCAAACACTCAATCTCACATTTGTGACACAACCACTGGCATATCAACTGTTTACCAATGAAGGAATGATTTCCGTCAGTGAATCAGGTTTACCATTTAAGGAAAATACAATACCAGCTCCCGTCACCATTGAACTCACACCTCCACTCGCAAGTATTTTGGCTTCACCAACAGAAGTTCAACCCGCAGTCCATCAGCCGCTGACAGCACTTTCACACACGCTGCAGGAGTCAAAAGTTGCAGTAAAAAAAATTACTTGGGTTGACAAAGATACAATAATCCTTATTATGAATGAAGAGCAACAAACTGCTGTACTTGATGTGCAAGACCCTCAAGCGGCAGTCAGAAAACTAGAACTCATTGCAGTATCACCAGAGTATCAGGCAGTCGAAAAAAATGTGCGTGAGATTGATCTTCGATTTAATCTGCCAGTACTACGCATGAAGCAATAAGTTTGCTATGCTTGTTAAGAACAACTATGTCTGCTGACACAATAATTACCGCTATAGATATTGGTACCGATAAATGCGTGACGCTCATCGCCAAGCATGACCATGAGTTAAAGTCACTCAAGGTGCTCGGTGTTTCTGCTGTACCTGCGCGCGGCATGAAAAAAAGTCAAATTATTGATCTTGAACAAGTCCTCGGCACAATCAACGAAAGTCTCGATGGAGCAGAGCGCATGGCTGGCCTGGAAGTCAGTAGTGTCTACGTTTCTGTGGCAGGCAATCATATTGCTTCACTGAATTCCAAAGGTGTCGTTGCAGTTGCTTCCCCTGATCAAGAAATTACCAAACTTGATGTGGATCGTGTGATTGAAGCAGCACGCGCCATTTCACTCCCTTCAGATAAAGAAGTGATTCACGTTATTCCTAACTACTTCAAAGTTGATGCTCAGGATGGCATTAAAGATCCTATTGGCATGACAGGTGTCCGCCTTGAGGCAGAAGCACATATCATCACTGCCATGTCTACAGCACTGCGTAACATTCAAAAATGTATGGAAGATCTGGGACTGACAGTCAGTGGTTTTGTCTTTTCAGGACTCGCGGCCGCTGAAGTCGTCTTATCTGACACAGAAAAAGAACTGGGTGTGGCACTGGTAGATATTGGTGCTGGTACAACTTCTGTCTGTGTATACGTAGATGGCGCCCTTGTCTACTCAGCTTCACTTCCTATTGGTGCACGACACATTACTCAAGACATCGCTCTTGGCTGTCGTGTTAGTCTTGATGTGGCTGAAAAAATCAAACTTTCATTATCTTCATATAAAGAAGAAGCAATTAAGCCACATGCAGGTGAATCAAAAACTGACTATCAAGAGCGCAAGCGAAAAGCTGATGAACTTTCTTTGAGTGAACTGACCATGAATCAAAACACCGATGTACTTTCAAAGAAAACGATTATTGAAGGCATCATGGCGCCTCGCATGCAAGAGATTTTTGCACTAATTGAAGAAAAACTTGATGCTCAAGATGTGATGGATAAAATTCCTGCTGGTATCGTGCTGACCGGCGGTGGAGCAGAAACAATTGAGATTGCAGCAGTAGCACGCCAAGAGCTCAAACTTCCCGCTCGGGTGGGAATGCCTACTGAGCTGAGTGGCTTAACTGGAGATATTCACAAACCATCATACGCCACTAGTATTGGACTGCTCGTGTATGGCAAATCACAAGGTGGCGAGCAAGTGAAGTCGAGTGTTTCATTTGGCTCACTACTCAATTTCAAAGGTGGATCTGTAAACGGCCTCTTGCACAAAGGGATTCAGTTTATTAAAACACTACTACCGTAAAAAATATAAAAGGCTCTTCTGTTTTTGATAGGAAATGATACACTTTCGAGTGAATAAAAGAACCTCAGTATGGCATTAGTCAAACCCTCAAATACAACATTTGCAAAAATTAAAGTGATTGGCGTGGGTGGTGGTGGCGGCAACGCTGTCAACTCAATGATCGATTCCAATCAAATACATGGCGTCGAGTTCATTGCCGTCAACACCGATGCTCAAGCACTCCTCACTTCCAAAGCAGACACCAAAATCCAAATCGGCAGTAACTTCACTAAAGGGTTAGGCTCTGGAGCCGATCCTGAAGTAGGTCGAGCTGCAGCTGAAGAATCATACGAAAAACTTAAAGACTTATTATTTGATACCGACATGGTCTTCATCACCGCTGGTATGGGTGGTGGCACCGGTACTGGAGCATCTCCTGTCATTGCGCAGATTGCCAAAGAAACTGGCGCACTCACTGTTGCAGTTGTTACCAAGCCATTTACTTTCGAAGGTATCCGCAGGATGCGCTCTGCCGAAGAAGGTATTGCAGGACTTAAAGATAGTGTGGACACGCTCATCGTTATTCCAAATCAACGGTTGATGGATGTGATCGATAAGAAAATGACCTTGCTGGACGCGTTTAAACTCGCTGATAACGTGCTCGGCCAAGGTGTGCAGGGTATTTCAGACCTGATCACTGTACCTGGTCTTATTAACGTTGACTTTGCTGACGTCAAAACCATCATGAGTGACTCTGGTTCTGCCTTAATGGGAATCGGTGAAGCGAGTGGTGAAAACCGCGCTGCTACTGCGGCTCGCATGGCTGTGGCATCTCCACTGCTCGAGGTTTCAATTGATGGAGCAAAAGGCATTCTCTTTAATATCATCGGTGGACCTGACATGACCATGACAGAAGTTTCTGATGCATCAAGTATTATCTCTGCCGCTGCTGATCCTGATGCCAATATTATCTTTGGTGCTACTATTAATGAAGAGATGGGATCCAAGATCAAGATCAGTGTTATCGCAACTGGTTTTAGTCCCGCACAAATGGGCTATGCAGGCAGTAACCGCAATATGTTTGGCTCCATTGGACGAGATTCACAACGCCGCCTCAATATTCAACCTCAAGCACGCAGAGCTCCTGAGCAAGAGGAAGCTGGACCAACGTTAATTGATCGCGCACCGCAAGGATTCACCCAGCCACTGACAACAAATGAAATCATGAGTAACTCACAAGGACAACCATTTGTGAAATCTCAGGCATTTGAAGATGATGAAGAAGAGCGCCGTCCAGCTCCAAAACCGGTGATGGGCACAGATGCTAGCTTTGAAGATGAGTTTGAGATTCCTGCTTTTTTGAGAAAAAAGCGATAAGATTTTTCCCCAAACAATTTCTATATATCCAGTAATTTATATCTGTTGACTAGTGATATATAATACACATCTCGTATGTAGTGCCACCGAGGACCCTGTGTCTGAATCTGGCGCTCCATACAAAGATCTTTAACAAGGTACTATACGCAAAACTTAGAAGCTTCTTTGTTGAGGATTTTTCAACTATTCGTCCTACGTTTCTCTTTTCACACAAAGGAAGGTGTTCCATGAGTCAATACAAACGACTCGCTCCGCTGGCTATGCTGCTCGTTATGTGCGGCATAGGCTTTTTCTCCTTAAATGCGTTGGCACGGCCAACGGTCGATGTGCCGCCCTTGGCGGTCCGCGACTGTGCAACGGCCAACGCGGCAATCAAGGTCGTGGTGTTGCCCAACAACTACCACAGTGATCAGCAGTACACCATGCAGTTAACGCAAGCTGCTAAGGACGCTGGCGCAATCCTGGCTGCAGATGACGACATGACAATCGTCATCAACGGCCAGCCCATCACCAAGACCAAGTATGCCACTGGCAATGTATGGTCATCGCCGCAAATCAGCGGGACCAAACAAATTGCCGTCAGCACCAGCACCGGTCCGGACAGCCTGTGGATGCTATGGGCAACCACCGGTGCGGCGACGCGGTTTCACCCTGTGGCGCTAGGTAACCCGGCCTTCGAAAGCCGCGTGGAAACCTATGAAGAGGAGTTCTTCGTCATCGGTTCAGCGGTCCATGGCTGTTGGTTTGGCGCGTACAACACCGCCTCACCTGCGCCGATTAGCTACCGCGTCTTCGTCAACGACGAACCAACGCCGCGCGTCGATAAAGTGCGACCCGCAAGCCAGGAGTATACCCAGACCTTAGACTTAATGAGCTGGGACATCCAGGGATTGAAACCTGGTGACCATATCAAAATCGTGGTCAGCACCATGGACTCCCCCAGCCAAGATCGCCAGGACTATCTCTATATGGGCACCCAAATCAGCGGCGCCATTAGTACAGTCTGGCCCATTGACGATACCGACGGCGACGGCATTCCTGATCAATACGAAGGCAATACCGACACCGACGGTGACGGTGCTCCGAACAGCAACGACTTGGATAGCGATGGCGACGGTAAGACAGACGCCACCGAGTGCCCAGCACTGCCCTGTCGCGACACCGACAACGACGGCGTCCCTGACTTCCTGGACCCCAACGACGGCACGCCCGGCGATCCCATCATTCCGATCTGCTCCATGAGCTTGGCACACAGCTTCCCCGCTGTGGTCGATACCATGCTGTGGGTAGATATGAGTGCATTTGGAGATTGTGGCCAGGTTGGGTTCTTCTCCCACCCAACAGGGGAGAAGCGAGCCATCTTGATCTCGGACGGCCAGCACGTGCTCCAGCCACAAACTGAAGACGTTTGCTTTGACTGGGATGACACAAGAACATTGTGCATCCTAGACAAGGGCTACCACCAGTTTAGGCTTCATCTTATTCCAAACAGCGCCGGCAAATTCCCTATGCGTGCCTTCTTGAGCCTCAACCCCGAGGCTTTCACCTATGTGAGCATTGTGGTCGACGTCTGGGGCAACCGCGTCATGCTCCCGTTCGTCATCAGATAGTTCAAATAGCTTTGTAAGTACCTTGTGAACTCGCTCTCGGTCGTGGGTCACCACGGCCGAGAGCTTCACAATTTAGTTTTTTTTCCACAGTTCATTTACATTTTTCAACCATTTTTCCAAACATACCCAGTAAGCAAAATTTACATACTTACGCTATATGAATATAGCTACTAGAATGAGTGCTTCTCATGCATCACTTAGAAGCACCAACTACACATTCACCAGATAAAAACTATCGGCAATTACTGTTGCATCAAGTTTCCACGGGCCTCTTTCTCCTTAACCATCTCCTAGGAGGACGACTGGCACTTTCCTTACCACAATATCTGAGAGTTGTTTCACAACAAGAAACCCCAACAGCACAGTACTTTCTTCCGATAGTTTTTACTCCACCCAAAGACATTCGTGACACTCCCTACTGTAGACAACAGTTCCCCGAAGCAGAAGGGTATGCTCTCAATCCACAAGAACAAGAAATTGAACAGCTACTCCGCACTGATCCTGGCCAAAAAAGAACTCATCTTGAACTGAGCGTGGCACTCTCTCAAGCAGCACGTCGTCGAGCTCAGGATATGGCAGACCGTGAGTACTTTGCGCACACCAATCCTGATGGCTATGGACCTAACTGTATTGTCCTCCAAGGTGAATTTGTACTACCTGATTATTATAATTTTTCAAATGATGCAAATAATGTAGAGTCCATAGCGGGAGGTTACAGTACTATGCAGGCAGCTTGGGCAGCATTGATGAGTTCTGCAGGACATAGTGCACATCTACTGGGAAAAGGTGGTTTTTACAACGAGCAGAGTTATTACGGCATTGGATATGTCAATGTTCCTGGCTCTCAATATGGACATTACTTGGTAATTATCATTGCCAAAAAAAAGTAAAATTGAAGTAACTATATTGATAAAATTTAGATATACTGATATTTATGAAAAAAACATCTACACACAGTGGCTTTTTCAAAATTAATTTCAGTACTATTAGCATACTCTTACTTATACTAATTTCATTTTTTGCAGGAAAATTTATTAATGGAGATTTGCCAAGTTTTACACCTGTAACCCCCAAAAGTACTCAGAAGGAAATCATCGCACCAGTTTCTACTTTTCCTCCAATTTCACAAACAGGGCCTCAATCTTATCCTATTATTGATGACACACACCTTGTTTGGGTATCGATAGATAATCCTGCAGAAAAAAACACTGGTTATTCAAAAACAGTAGGTATCTATACAGATATGAATTTTGCAGGATATAACACAGTTCCCGCACCTGATTTACGCAAAGTTGCTATTGTGGAAAATCATAACGAATTAGTAATTGTCAGTAGTGACGGATCAAGTGTCTATCCACTACCCAATTTAAATGTAAACAGAATAGTTGCCTGGGCTCCTAATTCTCAAAAATTGATTGTGCAAGTTAATTCCCCAACAGTCAAAAATACAATCTACCCACATGCTATGGAACAACCTAATCCATCTGATACAACATTTGACTTGGCTGCTGGAACACAACCTGGTGGGTTTTACCTTCTAGATTTCCAGAAAAATTCGAGCATGCATTTGCCGATGCTCAGTGATGTCGAAATACTCAACTTCATTGACAGCAACCAGCTTTTGCTGAGTTTCCAAGAACCAACTAATACAGGTAGTAAAGAACGTCTTGCTTCTTTTGACCTACTAACTTATAAACTTGATGGCACCAAGCTTTTTAATTTATTTGACGGTACAGGCGGTTCGCAGTTTACCTTTAGTGCAGATGGAAAATTCTGGGCTGCCACAATTAGTAAGGGAGAAGGTACTCCTGAAAATGAAAGAATGTGGGTAGCAGTAGGAAAATATCCAAATTTTCCAAGCACTAGTATCCGAAAAGGTGGGTATGCACAAAACCAACTTCCACTTATTTCCCCTGACGGCAGTAAAGTACTTTATATGAGCCGGGATACAATAAATGGGTCTCAATTTATACAACTATATAGCAAAAATACAGATAAACGTGTGGCAGAAGGAAGGGTTCAGATTGTAATGTGGATAGACTCAGATAGATTTATCTACAGTACGTTATCACCTCAAGATATGAGGCTTCTACCAGAGACAACTACATACACTGTCTACAACACTAACACGAACGAAGCAGCAATGCTCCATAAAGCAAAAATTCATACTAATTAATAATGCAAAGCTTGACAGAGAGAGAGGTGTACAGGACAATACAGGTATAAAAGCGCGCCATATCTTGCTATCACAAGATAATCTTCAAAAAAAGAGCGTTGTGCGAAGAAGTTGTTCGGCAAAACCTGAGCAGCAGTAGACCGCACCGGGTAAGCCCGTAACAGCAGGAATAAGTACAAAGAGGTGGTACCGTTCGAGAGAACCCTCGTTTGCTCAAATTAGTTTGGGTGAACGAGGGTTTTTTTGTAGGTCGTGAGGATTTATTCCTTCAGGAGACAGCAACCAATAGTTGCTTTGATGAGTTCGCTACACACAGCTATCCTACATTTTAGATAGCAATGACGCTCACTCAACACTCCTTCAGAAATAAATCACTCACATACTTAAGAATCTGAATTGGTGCTGGATTGGCACTTCACTGACTATATGAGCTCACGTCAGTGTGGCTAGAACTAGTACAAGCGCTGAATAGTGAGCTCATTAAGCAAGTATTGCTTGCGTGTCTGTGAAGAGACAAACCAGCATAATCTAAAAAGGAAATTATGAACAAAATCAAAGCGTTACCAAAGTCCGTTAACTTGCCACAGATGGAAGAGGAAGTCTTAAAGTTCTGGACAGACACCAAAGCATTTGAAAAATCAGTAGAGATGCGCCCCGCAGACAAGCAGTACGTCTTCTACGATGGACCTCCATTTGCGACAGGTATGCCACACTACGGCCACTTGTTGGGTTCTACTTCTAAAGATGTGATTCCACGGTACTGGACGATGAAAGGCTACCGCGTGGAGCGCATCTGGGGTTGGGATTGCCACGGTTTACCAATCGAAAACATGATCGAGAAACAACTTGATATCAAAGGTGGTAAAAAAGGCATCGAGGCTCTGGGCATCGACAAGTTCAACGATGCGTGCCGCGCAGAAGTGTTGCGTTTGGATAAAGAGTGGGAAAAGATCATCGGCCGCTTAGGACGTTGGGCAGATTTTGAACACAACTACAAAACCATGGACACCACCTTTATGGAAAGTGTCTGGTGGGGCTTCCAACAGCTCTGGGAAAAAGGCTTGGTCTATGAAGGCCGCAAAGTGATCTTGTACTGTCCTCGCTGTGCTACACCACTTTCCAATTTTGAGATCGCCATGGACAATAGTTACCGCGAAGTGACGGAACCTTCAAATACCTATAAATACAAAATCAAGAATGCAGAAAACACCTTCATCCTGGCTTGGTCCACAACACCTTGGAACAAACTTGCAACGCCAGCTTTAGCAGTTAATCCAGAACTTCAGTACGTGAAAGTGAAACAAGGCAATGAGTTTTACATCCTTGCTGACACTGCACTCAAGATGCTCACGGATGTACCATACGAAGTCGTCGCTACTTACCAAGGCTCAGAACTCGAACAGTTTGAGTTTGAACTCCACTATGACTTCTACCCAGATCGTGAAGGCAAGCGCGCGGGCGTAATCGTTGCCGATCCATTCGTCACCGCCGAAGAAGGCACTGGCGTTGTGACCTTGGCTGTCTATGGAGAAGAAGACTTTAAAGTCATGCAAGAGCAGAACATCCAGATGGTGGAACACGTTGATGAAGAAGGCAAATTCAAGCCAGAAGTTACTCCATGGGCTGGCATGTTTATCCTCAAAGCCAATCCACTCATCAATGCGGACTTGGCAGAGCGTGGTTTGATGTACCGCGAAGATCCACACACCCATAGTGTGGCTGAGTGTTACCGTTGTAGTACTCGGTTGTACTACGCGCCGCTGCCAGCTTGGTTTATCGATGTGCAAAAACTAAAATCTCAACTGATCGCCCAAAATGAGTTCATGAACTGGTACCCAGAGCACTTGAAACATGGCCGCTTTGGCAAAGGTCTTGAAACTGCACCAGACTGGAATATTTCCCGCTCACGCTATTGGGGCACCCCAATGCCAATCTGGGAAGCAGACGTCACAGATGAAAAAGGCAAACCTGCCAAGAAACGCCGCATAGTAGGCAGTATTGCAGAGTTCAAAAAATGGGCAGTTGATCCATCTCAAGTGGAAGGCCTGACCGACATTCATCGTGAATTCTTGGATCATATCGAAGTCTGGGTAGATGACGAGCGCACCCTCAAAGGCAAGCGCACCAAAGAAGTTTTTGACTGTTGGGTGGAGTCTGGCAGTATGCCATTTGCCTCCAAGCACTATCCATTTGAGAACAAAGAGTTGTTTGAGTCCACCTATCCTGCACAGTTTGTCTCTGAGTACATCGCCCAGACACGCGCTTGGTTCTACACCATGCACGTCATGTCTGTGGGTGTTTTTGGCAAGCTGGCGGTAGAGAACACGCTCACCACAGGTACGGTTTTGGCTGAAGACGGCAACAAAATGTCTAAATCAAAGAAAAACTATCCTGACCCAATGAAGATCATCAACGAAATTGGCAGCGATAGTTTGCGCTTGTACTTGATGAGCTCACCAGTGATGCGGGGAGAGAACCTCAACTTCTCTGAAACAGAAGTCAATGAAATCCGTAAAAAAATCTTTGTGATCTGGTGGAACTGTATTTCGTTCTACAAACTCAATGCTGGTGAAACAGCGGTGGATTTGAACAAAGAAGTCACACCTGCCACTGAGATGGATCGCTGGATCTGGAGCCGCCTGGGCACACTGACTGGTGAAGTCACCACCGCCATGGATAACTACGACGTGGTGAAGGCTTCTCGTGCCATCATGGGCTTTATATCTGATCTGTCCAACTGGTACGTCCGCCGTTCACGAGACCAGATGCGCGATGGAGCAGGCAAAGCTGACTCACTGCATCTGTATGGCGTGGTGCTGGTGAGACTGGCACAACTTGCTGCACCGTTCACACCGTTCTTTAGTGACTTTGTCTGGCAGACTTTAGTGGATGAAAGTAGCAGTATTCATCACACCGACTGGCCAGCAGAGCTCGCGAAAAACAGTGATCTAAAGCTGGAAGAAGAAATGGAGTATGCTCGTAAGATCGTTGAAAAGGCTTTGTTCAAACGCCAAAGAGCTAATATAAAAGTACGGCAACCATTAGCAAAATTAATGGTGTTAAGTCATCGTAATGAATTATCTTCTGGTATTTTAAATGTTATTGCTGAGGAAACTAATGTCCAAAGAGTACAGTGGTTTTTAGCACACACTCCTGAGGGCTTACTTCCTGGGGTTGAGCTAAGTGTAACTTTAGGAAAAGAATTAATTGAAGAGTATGATGAGACCAAACTAAGTGTAGCTCTCGACACGGAAATGACAAATGAACTGAAAGAGGAAGGTGCCGCCCGAGAACTGGTGCGCAGCATCCAGAACTTACGCAAAGCAGCAGGTATGTCACTAAGTGACACGGCCACTGTGAGTGTGCCAACCATGCCAAGTGCTGAGTGGCAGCAGTGGGTGGAGCAGAAGACTAACTCAAAGTTGGAAATAGGGAGTGAGTTTAAGCTTAATAGTTAATTTTTAGTTGTTACTTCTGATAATTTGAGTATATTATTTGGCCAATCAACTTCGTTGTTTGACCAAATATTTTTCAGCTCTATTAAATACCATTTTTCAATTGGATTAATGTCATCAGCTGAAAACACTAATTTAATTTTATATTTTCCTGGAATAATTAAGTTTGAAAAATTGTTGGGTGTAATAAATGTGTCTAACATTAAAGCAACGTTCAAACCAGAAACAGGATTGGGTATTGAGTGAGCAAAATCCAAATGATGAAACAAGCCACTTTGAATATGGGGTTTACTAATTACATGATCGTGAGCCCATTTTAAGTTTAAAGGTAAAAAATCTGGAACAGATTTGAAACGGCCATTTCTTTGTTTTTCATATAGTTCAGTGACTTGTGCTTCCACATTTGATAACCTTGCATTACCTAAATTCTTGATACGAAATCTTAGATAGTAACTATCGTATTGACGTTGTCGAGTTTGTAGATTAATGATAGGAATGATGTGGCAATCTGGAGGTTTCAGCTCTATCGTTGGAGATAAAACTGGATGGATAAATCTTTTTTTAATAATATCTTGCAAAGAAAGCAAGCCAGCAAGACCAATTAAGAATGCAATTATAACTGCCCACCAGTTAGGGTCTTTCCAAAAGATTTTTTCTGGCTGCTCTAAATATATTTGCAAGTTATCTGTTGGGTAAGCTTTATCTTGTAATAGAAACACTTTATCTCTATTAGTATTAGTTGAACTTGTGTTGCTAATTACAAGTGGCTCTTGATAATTTTGCCCCGATGCATAAACAGTACTATTAGCTGCGAGATATAAATAAATGAATATTATAATTATTTTTTTCATTAAAAAAGAAATTAAACATCAACAAATAGCCATCAATTTGAACGAATTTTATACCCAAGTTTTAAAGTAGTCAAACTATAATATAATGTTAAACTACTATTATATGCCCAGGTTTGCACATCTTGCACAAAAAATGCTTAATCTTCCTACTGAGGAACTTCAGAGACAACACATAGAAATGGTGAGAGCAAATGAAGAACAGCATAAACAGTTTTCTGAAACTTTTCCAAATGGTGAATGCTACTTGTGTGGACAGCAGTTAACATTTTTTGATAAAACACAACCATGTCTACATTGGTTACTTCGAAAAAATGATAAGATCAAGAAAGTTCATATTGTTAGATTATTAGTAAGAAGTGATATAACTCAAGTGCTTTCATATTTAAGGTGGATTGCAAGCTCTGAAAAAAGATTGAAAAATATAAATGACCTAAAAGAAGAATTTAGCGAAGGTGTTTTCTACCAAATAACAATCAGATATCAAAACCTTAGCTGGAGTATATATATTGCAGAAAGTGACCTTAAAGGTCACAGCTATAGAAAAACTGATTTTCCGCATTATCATTTTGAGTTCACTATTCATAACCCCAAATACCCACAAGGTGTCTTTATTAAATTTGCTGATATGCATATTCCTTTAGCGGATTTTGATATTTTTATGCTTGAAATTATGCGCGACGACTATCCTAATCTGATGCACTTTAACGCCTATGGTGAAAGCTATGAAGATTTAAATAAGTTTCTTAGTCCAGAGCAGCTTATAAGTTCTTTAAAACACACTGATGATCCAGCTAGAGCTACGCATCACAATCAAATCATTATCCAAGCAGAAGATGGTAAAAAAATTAGTGGTGATGTTATAGCAAATTTAATTGAAGAAAGTAAAAGAACAGGCAAAACAATGTCTGAGCTTGCAAAAAAAATTCCTGATGCAAAAGTTAGTGTAATTGTATCTCCAGTCGAAGATGCAGTAGATTTGCGACATAATAATCCTCCACGAACACGAGCAAAAAAAAATACTTAATGCCCCACACCACCCCACTCACACCCCACCTCATCCCCGCTGCCGTCGCACTAGATCGACAGTGGTTTGGTGACCACGGCGTCTCGGAGAGCGAACTCACAGAGCTTATCACCCAGTATCCCGACTCTGCACTCTGCATCATGGAGGGAGAGAGACTCCACGGCTTTGCCACGTTTCAAATCCTGGATCACGCGTTGCCCACAGACTTTGTGGGTGAGCTGAGCCACAACACTTCCATTCTTTTTATCTACCAGTTCACTACCAGCACCAACTACGCACTCGCCGATTGGTGGGCTGATACCGCGCTCATTGCTGCGGTGGAAGAGCGGGCACGCAGTTTGGGTGTACAGGAAATCATGGAAGCGCTCGATGCACGGCATCCTTACAGCAAAGAACAAAATCCTGAACACGATGCGTTTGGATTTTATGCAGCGCTTGGCTTGGCAGGCACCGGATGGGGAGAGAGTGGAGTGTGTGGTGGTGCGGAAAAAAATTTACTAAAAATCTCTTCTATCCCTAATTCTGCCATCTCGCCCGTGTACAAATAAAGCTGTTCCCTGATTTCTTGCTATATTTTGTGCAAATTCTCGTGCTTCACTCTGCGTTTCAAAGGTTTTTGTAACACTTGATGATCCTGCTTTTTTTACAATCCACTCACCATTTCTAGGTAAAACATGTTGACTGCTTTTACCTTTTTCCACAGCAGCTTTATATGCCTTAACTTCAGGATTATTCTGGTTGGTTTTATATAGAATCTTCTTCATAGCTACTTTCCCAATTCTGCATTGGTTATTTGAATTATATCAGTTTCTGAGAGCTGTATACTCTCAACATGTTTCCTCAACTCTTGCTGTGAATCAAATACTAAACCAGTAAATAGCAAATTTTGATCTTTTGTGTATGAGCTTTCAACTATGTGGACTTCTATTTGAGGAAAGTTTTTAATAATCCACAGAAGTACTCTTCGTGAGTCTGAGTGTGTTCTATAAAAGTGATCAGGACTAAACTTTCTATCTCTGTGCAAAAATGCAATAAAAGCTCTTCCTAAATCGTCTGGAATAACTGAATATACTAAGGGCCTCTTTTTCGCTTTTACAATGCTTCTGAGTTTAATTTTTGCACCTTCTTCACTAGAAAGTGTGGCATCTAAAATAATATATGGCTTATTAACCAACTGCGTAGCTAAGAACTCAGTTTTACCTGAGGCTGTTCCGCCATTCATCAAAACTACACTTTCAAGTTCATTTTCCTTTAATGCAGTATAAAACTGCTTATCAGCTAGTTTTGCAGATTCTGTGTGAAATTGCTCTGATTTTTCTGGAGAATAACCAGGCAATGTTTCTTTTAATCTATCTGCTGAAACTACAAGTGCCATATTGTGAATAGTAACTAAAAAATTTAAATTGTTAATGAAGCATTTTTATGTAATATGTATAGTATGTTTTTCACTCCAGCCCACATTCACGCAACTCAGAACAAAATCCTGACCACGATGCGTTTGGGTTTTATGCTGCGTATGGGTTTGAACAGGATCATTCGTCACACTTGGCTTGGCAGGCACCGGATGGATTACCATAGTTATTTGACAACTTCACACTCAGTGATATAGTAATATCTATTATGACTAGAAACAACACGATAGAGTCCAGAAATCAACTAGACATCCACGAACGCCCACAGGCGGTTGTGCTTGAAGATAATACATCATGGCAAGAAGCACTCAGAGAAGTTTTACAAGCACTTGGGTATGATGTTTTCACCTACAGCACAATAGCACAGTCACTTGGTCATACAGGAGCAGTTGAACTCTTGACACTAGATGGCGAAGTCTCAGATTGTCTTGTCGCTCCACAAGTGACTGAAATCATTACAGCCCTTGACCCTAAATATATCTGGATTATATCTGATGGACATCGAGCAACACTGCTAGAAACAGTCCAAGCTATCGCTGCAGAAAAACTGGCTGGCGCTCTTAATAAGAAACTTGAAGACTCCGCAACGCCATATTTCCATGAACGAAAAGCATTGTCTCGGATGGAAGCTAGAACAGTACGTGAACAAGGTCTAATAATTTCTCGGTTTATTTTTAACACCAAAGCACTAATGGAAAGTTATCTTGGAGGCACGTATTCAGATAACATCTCAGATCTACTTTCTATACTCCAGGAACTTGTCCCGCTTTCATATCCTGACCACATCAAACAAGTTACTGCTGATAGAGTAATTACCGCTCACTGGATGGTAAATCATTCCAATCCTGAGTTAGTAGCGCGTCAGACAGCAGTTCAAGTTGCTGTGCAGTCACAGTTGGAGGAATTTGCGGCTGCTCTTGGGCAGGGTAGTGAATCAAAGGCTCAGGAGATTGCAGCTAACATTATCCGAACTATCTCAGATTTTGTACAAAAAGTTAAATCTGAAAACAAAGCGGAACAGCGGTAACACTGATACACACACCTATGTCCCTGCTACAATAGCACTATGATATCCCCTGAAATCCGCTGGCTCATTCTCCTCACCGATACTTACGATGTCTCACGAGAATTTTATGCTACTACTTTAGGATTTACTATAAAACGTGAAGTACCTGCTGAAGAATTTTGTCAATTTGCACTGAATAATTGCTTCCTTGCCATTTATGGTAGATCACACTTTGAAAAACTCTTCCCCGTTGGCACTCTCAAACAGAGTGGAGGAGCAGTTTATTCTTTTCCTGATTCACATGATATCGATGCCGACTATCAAGAGCTAAAAGCTCAAGGAGTTAACTTTATTGTTCCGCCTACTACGCAGCCGTGGGGACAACGAACAGCATACTTTACGGACCCCAATGGTCACATCTGGGAGCTCCAACAGTGGTTAGGAGCTGCATGACCCACAAAGGCATTCCCGTTCATGCATTCACAACAGCAGCAGAGTTTTATAACTGGCTTTCCAAACATCATGACAGGGAACAAGCCTTTTGGTTGCGCTACTTTAAAAAAGCCACAGGCAAACCCACCATCATCCACACTGATGCAATTGATGTGGCACTGTGCTGGGGTTGGATCGATGGTCTAGCAAATAAATATGACGACGAGTCATACCTCGTCCGTTTTACACCACGCCGACCAAAAAGTTTGTGGTCACAGATAAATGTAGAAAAAGTAGAACGTTTGATTGCTGAGAAAAGAATGCAACCAGAAGGACTGGCACATGTAACGGCTGCCAAACTAGATGGTCGTTGGGAAGCTGCCTACTCAACTGAAAGAATTGCTGCTATTCCTGAAGAGTTTCTTGCGTTAGTTAAATCTGATAAAACAGCTTGGCAGTTCTATCAAACTCTTAAAAAATCTAGTTTGTATGCCATCGGCTTTAAGCTGACCACTGCACGTACTGCTGAAACAAAAGTACGACGCATGAAAAAATTATTTGAGCAGCTAAAAGCACAGCAGGCTATCTAAACCTCCCCCCATTTAGGAAGGCTTCACCGCCTCAATCATTTCAATTGCTTCCAATTTTTTAGAATGGCGATACGTTCAGCTATGCCAGCCAGACTGAGAAAGTCTTTACTAAAAATCCCATCAAAACTTGGCATACAGTAAGCTATAATACACCATATGTCCACAAAAAAACTTTCTCTTTCACCAAGCAAATGGTACTTACCTTATTACTTCATTCCTCATCTGCTTTTAGCTTTTCCACTCTACGCAGCCGTAATTTTCATGGCTTGTATTATTCTGTTTTCACCAGAAGGTGTGGCTAGGAGTGGTGAAGCGGAGATGGATACGGCTCTTGTCTATGGACTGAGTACAACAGCTATAGTACTTGGCCTTTTTATTCTCAATACTTTGTTATACGTTTTTAAAACTTCGATAGAGATCTCTGAGGATAGTTTTATTATCACCAAAGGTGGACTCTGGTTTGAACGGCATGCTATCCCGCTCACTTTATTTGCTGCAAACAACTTAACTCAGCATCCATATCAACTCTTATTTGGTTTGACAACTTTTCGAATCGGTATTATGGAGCAACACCAACTCCCCGGTTTCAACTACAAAGCTGCCATGCAGTTTGGTCTAGCTATGTCATCTGGTGGAGAACGTGCCTCAGGCTTTAGTAGTCATTCAAGTTTTAGCAAAACAACGAAACTGTAAATTACCTCACAACTAAAGTCCGCTTATTCATTGCCGTATCAAAATCTGCATGAACGGCCCACCAGTTGGAAAGTATCTCACCGTCATATGATATGCCATTATCAATGCCGGGTATATTTTGCATATTCCAAATCAAGTAATTTAATTCAGCATTATTACTATCACTGATGTCAGCACAGCCCCAGTTTTTACAGCTAATGCTTTCTGTTGCTACTGTTTCATTTGGATTCCAGCTCAAGCAGTTTGCCTGATACGGCGTTTCATTTGCATACTCATAATCAGCTGTCGCATTGGGTGGAAAGTGAACATCACCACAACGGGCCACTCTTTTCTCTTTGACTGCAGAGCCCATGCCTTGCCAAAGTGTTCTAAATAAATTTCTATCCACTGCTTCCATCTCACTTTCCAACTGATGTCCCCAGGAATGCAACGCGGACTGCGTGCCACGTTGGTAATTAAATGTATAGACTCGATACGTCTTAGAACAGACTGGCATGTCACCCTCACGGTAACTATTACTAATATCACCATGTGGTCCAGCCATTTTAGATTCTGCAATATTAAGGTATGGATAGGTGCTATCAGGATGAGTAGGACCTTGGTACGCCCAAATCCACACCTCGGTTAATCCCTGCGTATCCACTAAATCACAAATGTCATGATTAAGCAAAATGCCCTTATAGTTTGGCTTACGTGAACCATCATCACGCATTGGTACAGCAGTGGTGTATTCTTTTGTATCTAAAATTGTATACTTCAGACTACTCGGTGCAGCGGGATTTTTATAGCCAAGATACTTGGTGCCTTTTTCTAAAGCATTTTTTAAATTTTGGGTTTGTTCGCGAGTTTTAAGCAATGTAGATTGGTATGGCTCACCCCAGTCGCCAGTCACCTGTATATCAATAGTTTGACCATCGACTGTCAAAGGAAAGTAACTCAGTACCAAGACATTCATTGTATAAACAGCTGGTACTGTACTTGGAGTAGGGCTGGAATGAGAAAGTGGTGTATTCCCGTTTGATTCAGTAGCTGGTTGCGTATCAGTGGGAGGAACAAGTGTGGGGGAGAGAGAAGCTGGGGGTAATGCACCCAGGCCATGGGGGGTTATAAAAAAATCCAGCAATGGACCACGTAATACGATACTAATCAAAAGTACTATGGTAATTGCGCCAGCAAATATTCCTATTCGCAACCATTTCTGTTGTGGTTGAGGACTAGACGATGTATTCATTCCGGGCGGTGTGTTGGGAGGAAGATTGTTGGAAGAAGGTTGTGAAGGAATGATAAGTGATGGTTC
>JBILGT010000046.1:0-32722 GCA_044350895.1 Limisphaerales bacterium | reverse complement strand
GCTTCAACAATCTTAAATACTGGAAAGAAGTCGTACAAGATCCAGTAACACTTAAAGTTATCTATGGTGGTGAGTTAGTTCAAGACCGCTCAGAGATACAGGTACTACCTTGGTCTAAGATGGATGAATCATGGAGTTAAATGGCAATTGATACTACATTCTCAAATAAACACAGTTATTTGGTTGTAACAAATACTGATGTATGTAAATTATATGAATAATTACATAGCACATTACTTATTTGTGTAATGACTACAGTGTCCGTATCACTTAGTTCTGGAACCCAGTCCAGGCAGGAAATTGAACTGAAAGAAAAGTACGAGAAATGCGTCGATAATCTTCAGAGGAAACTTGAGTCTGTGACCCTAACACTTCCCGCATCCACACTATCTGATTACCGATATCCTCGACCTTTTCAACACTTTTGCTGATGATTTGGCTGGTTTAAACTATAACTTGGTTGAGTAATGATTGCACAACATCGAGCTTTTACCTCTGCTGACAATATCGTTGAGTCCTGTATAGTGTTTGGCTAGTTGACCTCGCCAGACGATTTATCCCAACTTTGTTATAAACATTGCTTTTCTCAGGTGGTTTTTCTAACCTTACTCCTTAAATTTTTTAAAAGCCCAAACATGTACATAAAAAGAGTCTTAGTGCCTATATGGGCCAAGTAGGTAGGGGTAATGAGCAATTAAGAGTCAATGGTTACAGTGGGATTACGAGTCGTAGCGATAAAAACCTATTGGAGTTCCAAGAGTATCTTTGGGCAGAGTAAAGTTGGAGATAACTAAGCATCTAGGTTTACTTCTTTATGTGAGTGACTAGCATTGGTACTTCTTTAACCCCAAGTGCCTTGAGTGCCGCTGTTCTGTGTCTGCCATCTGCCTCAATAAAAAACTTCCCATCAACTTCAATCGCTTTAATAGGTTGATTGTTTCCTGCCACGCTAGCTGAACCTTCTTTTAACGCCTGAGAAAGTTCAAAGATTTTTTCAACACCTCTGCCTTGTGATATGCTGACAGTCCAGTTATAAATCCCTGTACCGCCCAAGACCTGATCTAGCTGTACTAGTTCAGCCTGTTCTCTATTTCGAGGTGCAAAACGGACATCTGGCATCGGTTCTACTGGAAGCCCTCTAACTATTCTTTCTAGCTCCTCCGGTGATGTAAAGTCTCTGGTTACCTTATCTTTAACAGGGTAGTCTACAGGTTCCTTCTTGCGAAGAACGTCATAGTTCCTTACTGTATCTTGTCTTGAGTCTAAAGCCCATCTTTTGATCTCGGAAAGCATTGATGCGTAATTTCTACCGAAAGCATCATCAGTCCAACGCAAGTTATCTTGCAGTTCGTTAAGTTTTTGAGAAAAAATCTCGGCAGGCATTTTCTTGCTAACTAACTTCATCAGCCGAGTCAGTTGTTCTTGTTGCTGAAGGCTTGCGGTGCCAATTTGAGGCACTTCACTTGCCTCAATACCCTGTGGGTGATCCGGTAATAATTTTAGAGTTAAAGTGCTAAGGGTTTCTGCTACCTCTGCATCAGTTTGATTTTCTAATGAAGGAACAAGCTGGATCAAAATACGCACAAATGTATGACGTGTCTCTCCACTTAATCTAGGAGAAACCTCATTTATTACACCTGCTAACTGTTCTCTTACTCTCGTACTTAGTTCATTTCTAATGTAAGTGGAAGAAGATTGTCCATCTCGTGCCGTTTCAGCTAACAACAGTCCGACTTTGTTATCTTCATCAGTTTCATCTGTGTCAAATGTTTCGGTTAAAGCAATTTGTCCAAACTCATCCCTAACAAGAAAGCCATCGCCCCAAGCTGCTTGCCACGGGTGAGATTTGTCTGGATCAATTTGTTCAGCATCCTTTTGAAAGGTGGTGCCTCTAAAATAATCTCTTGGATCAAGATTTTGGGCTTCTCTTTCAGTGGTGGACATTGGTTCTTGATTAGGTTCTCCAGCAAGCTGATCTTGATTGCTGGATACTAGTTGTTCAGCAGGCTCACTAAGTGTTCCATTAACAGGTGGGTAAGTTCTATTTTGGCTTTCAAGCAATCTTTTAATCATAGGATTGTAGGCAGCATAAGCCTGCGCTTTCTCGGGATAATCTGTGATAAAACGACGATAAGCCATGATTGTGACACGAGTATTGGTACTATCCCATACTTCTCTGAAAGACTGACCAAATCTGCCTCTTCCAGTATCTAAGGCTCTCTTTACTTCTGCATCAGTATTAGTTTGTTTGATAACTTCAGATTGAAGTCGGGAAATGACTGGATCTAAATCGGGTCTATCATATACCCTAACACTCTCCATTTGGTCGTATGTGGCGGCATCTTCTGGAAACCGTTTTCTAAACTCTTCCTCAGTGCGTGAGTCAAGCGTTGGTGGTTTTCCACCCTTTGCCCATTGTTCATTAGAACCATACATCCAGTCTTGAAAATCTGGCCGTAAATCTAACCCACCTCGTGAGTTAGTAGTCCACTCGCTGCCATTTTGTTGTTTCCATCCTAAAACTAGCTCATCTCTAATCCCACTCATCCGAGTATCTTCTTTTATGCCTTCTGCGAGTCTACTTGCAGCCTCAACAGGAGCAGCACTTTCTTGATCCATTGGTGGCTGAGTTGACTCAGGTACATCAGGGAAAGTAGATGTTTGCTCTGAAGTAGATACTGCTGATGTAGATTGTTCTGACATTTCACCCATACTCTTATGATAACAAAAATTGATCGTTTTTATATCATATAAAAGGGTTTTCTTAACTTCAAGCATCTGGTTCTAGAACCCAGTCCAGGCAGGAAATTGAACTGAAAGAAAAGTACGAGAAATGCGTCGATAATCTTCAGAGGAAACTTGAGTCTGTGAGCCACTTGGTCGGTGGGTGGAACACCTTTTCGATAGTATAATCCAGTTATATAGTAAACTTGTGGATATGGACTTCATACATAATCTGGAGGTAGTAGAAAAGGATGTAGAAAGCACAGATGTTTAGTTTTTTTAACTCAAAGCCCTCTGCTCCGCTGCCAATGCCTACATCGCAGTTGTTTGATGAGCAAAGTTTCTATACTCAATTCACCAAAGACCTCAAAAATGCTAAGTCGGAGGTAATTATCGAGAGTCCTTTCATTACAAAGGGGCGTGTTGTTACCTTAATTCCAGTTTTTGCTGAGTTACAGAAGAAAGGTGTCAAGATATTTATCATCACTCGCCCATCACATGAGCATGAGGAAGTTTTGGCTCGGCAAGCTGAGTATGCAATCCAAGTATTTGAAGATATGGAGATCCAGGTATTCACAAGTCTGGGTAATCATCATAGGAAGCTGGCGATAATTGATCGGGAGGTACTCTGGGAAGGAAGTTTGAATATCCTCTCTCAGACTAGAAGTAGGGAGATTATGAGAAGGATTGTGGGTAAAGAACTGGCAACCGAGACGTTTAACTTTCTTAATTTTGGGAAGCTGATCTAGTATATGTTACACTAAGGCAATTATATGACCGATAATCCAGTCAGATACCAGATGACCGAAGAAGATATTGTCGTGGCATTGAAGTATCTCCAGACTAACGAAGATTCAGAAGCTACTCGAGAAGATGCAATCGCTTATCTTGAGAACTTACAGGCAATGTCTCACCTTGCTGCACACAAAATTGTGGATGATGAGCTGGATTCACAAGTAAAAGAAGATTAGCCGATTATTTCAAGACTTTAAGAATTTGTTGCAGTGTTTTGAGGGATGGGTTTACCACTCCTCTCTCGATACGAGCGTAGTAATTAGTGTTAATTCCAATCTTCTCAGCCACTTCTGCTTGATTCAGACCAAGTTTTAGCCTTGATCTCTTCAATTTATTGCCAATTTTTTCTTGAGCAGTCATATTTTAATTATAAACTATTGCATGAACAAAGTTCAGATGTGTACACCATCATATTAGAGCGGAGAATTATAAGACTTCAAAAGTGACGTTTGTTTGACTTAAAATATTAATAATTCTTGATATATGGTTTCCATGTATTGCTAGTAGCAGTGTTTTTATGGCTCTTGATGCACCTACATATAAGACACGCTTTGCTTCACTATCAGCATCATTTTCCCAATAATCCAGGACGGTCATTCCGGAGCTGTCAGGATGTAAGTTCCTAGGAATAATCAAAATTACACCTTCAAATTCTTGACCTTTAACTCCATGTACAGTATTAAATGGTAAAGAAACGTGCTCTGATACTGTGCTTGGGATATTCAGTGTACTCCATTGTGCTTCAGTTGGTCTCCTTAAATAAGATGTTACACTTTTGAGCACAATCCCTTCTTGCCAAGTTAATTTATTTATTTTTGCTTGCAGTTGCACTGTATAAGATTCTCTGGTATTTGCCAGTGGACTAGTAGATAGAGCCACGAAAAGAGCTGCGCTCCTTAGCCACCGTCTGCTTAATTTAAATTCGTCAACAATTTTGTCAGTCGATTTCGAGGCAGTATCTAACCCATCAACCAAGCCAAGCAGCAGTCTTTCAATTGTTGATATCGCCGTAAGCTTGTCTTTTGAAGAGCTTTGTTGAGATGCTAGTATCATCGAATTAAAAGCTAATCGAATGGTTCTTCCGTTTCCAACACGACCAGAATTGCTTGCTCCAGCACAAATCCTAGCATCCTCTCCTGTGTGAGATAAAACTATGCAAGATTGTAGATCAAGGTTGCCTCTTCTACCAGAGTTTATGGTAGGTAAAATTTGGTCCAAATTAGTGTAAGAAAGTAGGTAGATTGGGTTAGTTTGCAGTGCCAAATTTTTTGCTGAGGCACTATCTTGTGTTCTGCCAGTTCTCAAACTGCTAACTACAGAAACTATATGTGCTGTAGAGCGGTGATTAATGTTTAATCTTGCAGTTGTTGCAAACCCAGAGTTTGACACAAACTCTCGAAACTGTGTAGGTGTGGCGTCTCTAAATTCGTAGATTGATTGATCCAAATCACCTATCATTGTTACTAATATACCCCGTGCTTTAATCTCTCTAAGCAGTGCTATTTCACTTTCTCCGCAGTCTTGTGACTCGTCTACAATAACTTCGTTAAATCGATTTGTAAGTAAGTCAAGTATATGGTTTATGTGATTTTCAGAAAGATATCTCATCATTAGTTGTCTTGACTCTCCACTTGTAATATGCCCTCCATTTATTAAGCCATTAATTGAAACGGTTGCTTTTCTCTCGAGAAACTGCAAGTTTCTTGAAGCAAGATCTCTTACAACATCTGAATTGATTACGCCATTTACTCTTTCAGGTTTGAAAAAAGCTTGTCCTCTACCGTTTGTTTCAAACCAGTCTAGACTAAACTCTGCCCAATGGTTAGGCGAGGCTAACCTGAATCCACTTACTCCTATATTTTCCCAACAATCAATGAAACTAGGAACGACATTATGTTCTGAAATAAAAACAGGTGAAACAATAAAACGGTTAATGAAAGCATCTATTGTTCCAATAAAATGGGGAGATTTTAAACATTCGGGATTTTCAGCACAGCGGTTTTCAACTTCAGTTATTGCTGCTCTACTAAAAGATATCAAAGCAACACCTTTCCTAGGCTTTTTGCTGGTTAATTTATAAAATCTTTCTACAATTGCAGCTGTTTTTCCAGCACCAGGACAGGCTTCAAAAAATGAGTTTCCAGCAGAATCAATTAACAGCTGTTGCTCAGCTGTGAACTGGTGGTTGGGCATCTTGACTTTCACTAGAATAATTTACCGCAGCTTTTATTGCATCTTTAATATATGTTGGACAAGTAAAGGATTCACCATCTTCAATTTGTTTAGCTAAGTCATGAGCAAATTCACCTTTCTTGAGATATTTGCGATTTTTTCTGAGCTTTCTGTAGAAAAACTGGGCAGGACTCGTATCTGAAATTATGTCAGACCATTGTTGGGAAGATCGAGGATGTTGTTTATTAAAAATAGTTTGTAGTACTGAATGATTTCCAGAGTCAAGAAGAAAATCAGCTTCTAAAGTGAACTGTGAAGAGAAAACTTTTAGATTAGCAGCTGCGTCCAAGCTAGTAGCTAGAGCATCTAATGTATCTGCTCTATTAGCAATGCTTGTGTCAATGTCTTCATCTTCACTATCCAGATCTGGGTCACCGTCAGTGAGAATTATTAAGTTGTCTGCTAATCGGTTTCCCTCAGCATTCTTCTTTAGAAGCAAAGTTATATAGGGTGAAAAGTCGACGCTTCCTACAGCTACTATGGTTACTCCTAGGAACTGTCGCACCCATGTCTTTTCACTGGGAAATGAGAAAGTGGAATACTTTGCAAAGACTGGTAAAAGCACTGCTTCAGATGTGCCTTCAACTAGAATAATGCTTCTAGCAAACAACAAAGCACATCGGGTTGCATCTAAATACTGATTTATCTTTCTACTTTGCTCAGGTGTAAGAGATAAATCCTTAATCGATACAGATTTAGTTGAACATCGTACTACAGAAGACTCTGTTTCTGATTCGATCACTGGTTCACTAAAATTTTGTGTTCTTAGAACAGAAATATTTTCCAATTCTGTGATACTAGTAAGGTTTGGTGAATGTGTCGTCGCAATAACCTGTATTCTGCCTGCTGGTTCCTCTGTGTCACCTCTTTTATCAGATTCTTCTGCATGCAGTCTTAGGTAGTCCAGTAATACGACTTGTAATTGAGGGTGTAGATGAGCTTCAGGTTCTTCAACAAGAAAAAGTGTTAGTTCACTATCTCGTGCATTTTCTAGCTCCAAAATTACCATGGCAATATAAACTAGATTGGCATAACCCATTCCAGAATCACTCAATGAACCTAAGTTACAACCTGTTTCAGCCATCTTTAGTCTCAAACTCCTTATTATGCGGTGTAAACGCTCCTCATTCTCAAAACTAGCTTTAATGGTTTGTCCTCTTACAGGCTGAGTTAAGGGGGTAAGATGATTTTGTAGTTTTGTACTTAGGTTGCTAACTACAGTGTGACTATCTAAACTTCTCATTGAGGTATTCGCCTGAGAAATTAAACCAGCGACGTCAGTCTTTTCGGATAAAAGCTCAATTATTCTAGAAATTTTATGACCATCAGAAGAATCTAGCTCTCTTTGTACATCTCTTAAAGGAGGAAGATAAACATGACAAATATTTTCTCTTTGCTCAGGTTCTGATTCAGTTGACTTGAGTTTTCCAGCATGATAACTAAGTTTAGATTTTCGCCATTTCTCATAATCAGGAACAAACTTTGTTGTATATTCAACTTCTCCTGTGCTTACATCTAGAGCGGTGATGTACTGACCCTTCTGAAGTTCACTTAAGTCTTTGTAATGAGTTGTAATCTCAATACTCTCATTTTCCTTACCCCATGAGGGGTCATTTCTGTCGAACCAGCGACTTCTTCTTTTATCTAACGGAGTAGTAGCCAATCGTAAAGCATCTATAATATTGCTTTTACCTGAGTTGTTTTCTCCAACTAATAATGTAACAGTGGAGCATAAGTTCAATTTTGTGTCATAACATGACTTAAAGTTCTTAATGTGAATTGAGTCTAAATACATATTTTATCCCATATTTTTTTACATCAATTTACTTCAAAAAAGTCCTTGGATTGACTGGTATCCCATACACCGTTATCTGGAAGTGTACATGGTCGCCAGTTGACCAGCCAGTACTGCCCTCATTTCCGATTGTATCAGTTATTTCTACGGTTTGTCCTTCGTACACAAAGATCTTATCTAGATGTCCATAGAGTGACCGAATATTGTTGCCATGGTCAATGATGACGTGCTTACCATAACCCCAGCTCAACTCTCGAGCGTAGATCACTGTGCCAGTCATAAATGGGTGAATAGGATCACCGTTCTTGGTTGCAATGTCCATACCTGTATGGGTCACTTGGTATGGAAGATGGGGTACTCCAAACTCGAGTGTCACCGTGCCTACTAGCGGCCATGCCATTTCAGACTCAACAGTTGCCACTACTTCCCCTGTGCCAGGATCACGTATCTCAACTGCTGCACTTTCAGTATCGACTGTAGCCAGTTTGTCTGAAACGTAATTGATGCCAGTCTGTGTCAGGACAATCACCGCAACCACAGGAATCAGTAAAATTCCCAGGAATGCCAGTGCCACATACGTCAACTCCCTACGAAATGACCAAATGGTTGCTGCCTGGCTAAACGTAAGCATAGGTTAGATGTACAACTCTTTGGGGTTAGTAGTCAGTAGCGGATGTTCTTTCTCGGATGCCACAATCTTGACCGCCACGTGATTCTGGTCGGCAATAATTAACGCTTCACCTTTGTCACAGGTCAATAAAAAGTGTTGTTCATACTCACTGAGCTGGAACTCCTGAGTAACTTTTTTGATGGTTGTTGTATCCTGGCGCATCAAGATGCGGAGTGAAGACTGGGAAGCAATCGCCCTGCCATACTCATTATTCAAAAAGTCATTGGCTTGTTGAGAAATAAGCGTTACACCCAGATAGTGCTTGCGTGCTCTACGTACCAAGCCAGCTATAAACCGAGCACTTTCTTCATGCTGTAACAGCAACCATCCCTCATCAATCACAAGCATTCGTTTTTGAGGGTTTGATTTAACCTGTGAATGGACAAAGTTGGCGACAGTCATCAGCATGATCTGTCTCAATGACTCATCAAGATCTTTGATATCAAACACTACTAATCGGTTGTCCAGCTCAATGTTAGTCTGTGCTTCAAAGACTGAGGAAAGTGAGCCGAATACAAACCGTTCTAGACGGTCACACAAGCTCTTCTGTCCCAAGTTTTGCAGTACAAGGTAGAAGTCTTTGAGCAATGGAAACTTGTCTCTTTCATTTACCAACATGAACTCACCAGACAAAGAATAGCCGAACTCCTTATATGTAGTAATCAAGGCAGTATCTACCACCGCTCGCTCTTCTGCGTTAAGTCCTCCCACCATCAGAGAAATAATCTCGGTCAGGTCTTGAATCTGCTCAGATAAATCATGTTCACCAGTATATGAGCTGATCGAGAAGTCAAACGGATTGATCTTTTCTCTTGAGTGAGCAGAGAGTGTGATGTAGGTTCCCTGTACCGAGTGTGCCAACTGTTTGTACTCACGCTCAGGGTCAATGATAATGATTTTTGTACCTTGCATGAGCTGGCGTAAAATCTCAACCTTGGCAGTATAACTTTTACCAGAACCAGACTGTGCAAAAATGATACTGTTGGCATTATTAAGTGAAAAGCGGTCAACTATGACTAGTGAGTTATTTGATTTATTGATGCCGTACAGGATGCCAGATTCTTGTACCAACTCGGAAGATACAAAAGGAAACGTCAAAGCTGCCGATGAACTATCCAGGTTTCTTTTTTGAGCCAGCAAGTTTTCACCTCTTGGGAGAATTGACTGCAATCCTTCAAGCTGTTGATAGATAGCAGTCTTAGTATAAAAAAGTCGGGTTGCCATCACGGTCTCAAGCAAGGTGGTAGTTTTCTGTAACTCAGCTAAACCTTCGGCAGTAATAGAAATATAAATTGAGACTTGGAATAATTTTTCTTGACCACGCTGGATCTTATCTTTCAAAGTTATGGCTGACTCAAGTGGATCTGTAATCTCAGAACCAATCACCATGCCTTTCTTGAGCATGGCACGTTTGGTGGACTCCATTTCAGTAATTTTTCTGTTCAGTTTTGGCAGTGCCAGCAAGGGGTCAACATGTTCAATATGGTATGAGATATCACAGTTGTGGTTAAAGTTGATGAGCATATTGAGCCAACCCATTGAAGCAACGTAGGGGTAGCCAGAGATAAAGAGTGTCCTGACATATCTATCCGAGATCTTGAGATAAGTGCTTTCTTCTGCCAAACCATCATACGAAATTAAATCAACCTGATCCTGCTCGCCAAAGCTGAACTCTTGGGCTGCTTTAACTACTTCTCGATGAGAAGTAGTTCGTGTTTTTCTTTTTCTTGAAGAACGTTTAGAAAAATTGGAGAGGCTAGTAAGTGGATTGGGTACTTTAAACATAGTTTTTGGTAAGCATACTTTGAATAGTGGCAGCCGTAAGCGGCTGTGTCTTGAACTGCTGTGGGTTATAGAAACTGTAAAACAGGTTGAGTACCTCCAAGCTATTGAGTGGCGTCACTTTCATACCAATTTTCTCTAAGCCTTTGGTGACGATCAACTGAGTTGCTGCTAGTTGTTCTTTAATCAGTGGAAAGTCCTGTTGCTTCTCTTGATGATGGTACGTGATAACCACGTAGAATTTGCGAGATAAGATTTTATTGCCAGAGACAAGAGTTTTAAGAAACTCACAATAATAAGTGATCTGGTTTTTAAAAACCTGCTCTTTTTCTATAGTTTTAGTTGCAGATATTTCTTCAATATAACTATCTATGTCTAGTTCACGTATCCTAATCACGATTTGCAGGGTGCATGGCAGCGAGTTGAGGAAGTTCTGGAAGCCATCAATCAAGACATCTTGCTCTGCTTCACTTTTCAGTTCAAAGTTGATGGAGCTTGTTTCAAGTATGAGTCGGTAGTGATTACCTGGGAGTATCAGAATATTGTCACGGACTTCCTTAATTTTAATCTGTTCTCTAGAACTAGCCTGTTTCTTTGATTTACTCCACAAAGACATTGTAGCCTCCCTTCTCTCTCACTTTAAAACTGAGGCTTTGGGTGGCAAGTGCATACTCTAACTCAATAAACGGCTTAAGGTTTTCAGTAATAATGGGAGTGATAGCAATTTTTTCTTGAGATTCTTTAGCTTTTGGAAGTGGTACTTTACTGGCTTGAAGTGGAACCTCGACCTTTCGGAACATCGAGTCATTTTTATTAAATAGATACAATTTTGGACGCAGATTGTACTTTGTTATGAGTAGCAGCCAGTCTAGAAGAATCTTCTCTTTTACTCTGATTGCCAGAGTTATAGCGAAGATAGTTATTACCCCAATGAAGATGAGCTTGTATACAGAAAAATCAAACTGAGGTAGTAGTACTGCGTAGGTTATGGCTGAGGAAAATACGGGAACCATCAGTAGTAAGAGTTGCGTAACTGTCAGATTTCCTGCAATTTTATCCTCTATAGTCGTGATTTGTGCTGGTACAACTGTTGCTCTCATGTGTGTACTACCTTTCTAGGAAGTTTAGCGGCATGTTTGATGACTGATAGCTTGCTGTCATCTGGTGTTGCAGAGCTACTTTTACTTGTACTCATTACATTCATAATCTGACCTCCCAACTTCTGCATCACTCCTGTATGAGCAGACTCTTGAACAAGTTGCATCATCAAGGATGGTGTTTTAAGGAGGGTGAAGAATAAGCCGATAGCGGTAGCAATGGCGATCAGTGAGTTGGTGGAGTTCTCGGGTAGTGTCAGAAATGAAGCAGCCAGCTGGATAGTTACTACATGTACAAAAACTATGAAAACTGTGACGAAGTAAGACTTGACCGCCATCTCTGCAAAGCCAGCCGTCCTGGGAATAGCCCAAAGGAGGAAAATAAATGGAGATAAAACTGCGCCCAGTGAAATCAGGATTAACCGACTGATGTACATCAGCAGTAAAACAATAGCTACAATCAAGAAAATAACAAAAAATATAAGTGTGATAAGTGGAGTTGTGCCTGCTACAAGTACCACTGGATTAGTAGCATGTTCTAACCATGACTGTTGCAACCCTCCAGTGGAATCGAGAATTGCTTTTACCAAAGCGTTGCAGGTCAAAATGACATAATCTGCCAAGAAGAGTGAGATATTGGCTCCTAAGAATGCCAAGCCGATTCTTGGCAGTAATTGGTTCAGCCTCACCTCCTCAAAACCAAAGGTACTGGCACTCATTAGTTGTAGACCAAGCAGTGCCACTACCAAGACAAAAAGACTATCCACAATTCCAAGCGTGACTAGCCAGAAGTCAAAAATGACTGAGTTATTCAATACACTTGGTGTGGTGGTCAGGTATCCCAATATGCCGTTCAGAATAGGAGTAATTGCA
Source organism: Limisphaerales bacterium (assembly GCA_044350895.1). GTDB lineage: Bacteria > Patescibacteriota > Microgenomatia > UBA1400 > PJMF01 > OMIS01. The sequence continues at coordinate 20,754 of JBILGT010000046.1, read as the reverse complement.
CTCTGGACAATGTTCTCCATGAAGCCAGATACTGCGTCAATCAAAACTTGTGCTAAACCCTCTGACGGCTCTGCTGCTTGAATCGGTTGCATGCTAATGGCAGCCGTCGGATTCTCAATGTTGGCAGGTTGTAGGGCTGTTCTGAGCAGTGAAACAAAGATCCCTGCCCCAAGAATCAGAAGTAAACCTACCAGAGCATTTTTAATGGTTTTCTTTGATTGTTCTAGAGTTTCAGGATTGCCAGAGGAAGTGATGTAACCATAACCACCAAGGATTAGAAAGAGCGTAGCTGCTCCACCCGCAATGAGTGTAATGATCTGAAGGGTATTTGTAGTGTATGTAGTAATCTCGGTACTGGCAGCAAAAACTTGAAGGGGTGTAAGAAAGTATATGGATAGTAGTGCTAAGACTACTACAAGTCTATTCATACTGTTAAACCACTATTTATAGTTAGTTGCTTGGTGCACCAAACGAGCCAGTAGCCAAATCAGTCACGATGTTTGAGATGACAAATGCTGCGAGTACGATCACTAAGCCAATTGCAGAGTAGACGATGGTCTTCTTGGAACGATCAAGAGATTCAGGATCACCAGAAGAAGTAATGTACCCAAGCCCGCCCCAGACAAAGAATCCTGTGGAAACTAGACCAGCTAGAGTAACTAAGACTTGAATGACACTTTGGAGGAAGGATTGAACTTTAACAACATCACCAGATTGGGCGTAGACAGGCGCAGCAACCAAAAGGAGCGTACCTACTACCGCTTGCAGAAAAATAATCTTTTTCATGCGCACCTTTCTATGTATATAGCCCAACAGACAAAAAAAGCCACCACTAGTGGGCAGCTATTGAACACATTTTTTACTATAAAAGCAATCAAATTGTATCACTTTATCTGGAGCTGTCAATAAATATACTTTGTGGAAATGTAATGTCTAAAAAATTAAAGTTAGTGAGCTGCAGAGATCAACTTTTCTGAAAGCATAAGCTTCAAACACTCTTCTTCAAGTGCAAGCTCCAGGTAGCACTCAGTTGAAAGTCCACATCTGTTTGCTAATATTTAAATTTCTTTAGCTTCCTTAAAAGAAAAACTAACAGAAACTATTTCTTTGTTATCAGTTGTTTCTTCCATAAACTGGAAGTATATTTACAAAGCTTGAAGTAAGCAATGAAGCATTTTGCTTCAAAAGATTTAATTTCTTTGCAAGCACATAGATCAAGAAATTTTTGAAAAGTTCTTAGTTTCTATTTAATCTTCTATCAGATAACTTTTTCCAAATTGTTGTCGCTAGATTTACCTCGGCTTCTGTAAAACCTAATTTATCTATTAGAATTATTTTATTTGTATAATCAAGAATTTCTAAAATATTCTTTTTATCTCTTATCATGTCATCAATTACATTCAGTAGCTTCCCGTTTTCAACGTTGTAAGGAAGCAATATCTCCTCAACCTCATTTGGCATAAGCTCTAAAACACCTCCGCCGTGGCTTCTACCACAAATCTCAGTAAAGGCAAATGAAATTGAATTGTAATAGCTGGCTGTTACAGCAGAGATGTCTGCATTCTTCTTAATAGTTACCCTATGCATGGTATCTGTTGTGTATGCTTTTGCCTCGTTTATTATTAACTTGGGGTAGATATTATTTCTTCGGATAAATAATGCCTCTGAAACTCTTACAGACGGTATAATTTGCCACTCATCTCGTATTCTGCATTTATACCCTTTATGGATTTCTTGTTCTTCACCAAGTTTTAGGTATTCTAATGCCCCTACTTCTTTGTTTAACTCTGAGAGTTTTGGGAATACAAGTAAATGTGTCCTAGCCTCATCGTCTCTATTTTTATACCAGTCATTCGTAGTAAAGATAGCACTTGGAACCTGAACACTTCTACCAACTAGTGGTTTAGCGAATTTTTCTAAATGAAATTGCTTTACTATTGAAAAAGGTACTGTAAAAAAAGGGTTTGAACCTGTTGTTATGCCAACCTCTACAGTTGCGAAATCACCTAATTTTGAAATTGCTTTTTCTTTTTGCAATCTTTCAATAAAATCAATCTCTTCTTGCTCTAGGAAATAAAAAGTCCATTTATTTGATTTGAAATCAATCTTTTTATGAGGAGTTTTTAACTTTCTAATATCTAAGTTGGCGAGTTCAGAAGCATCGGTTAATTCGATATGTTCAATCAAGTGACTATCGCTGTTATTTTTTTCGCAGAGTAGTAGAACAACCTCTTGCTGTATGTCAGGAAAGATAAGTTTCTTGAAAGAAATAATATTAATTTTGTTAAAAGTACGTGCTAAATATTCTCTCAGTGGTTGAGCATAGGAAACCTGCAAAATCTCAGCTGGCAACACAAAGCCAATTTTACCTTGTTCTTTCAGCATTAAAGATGCTCCGACAACAAAAGAGACCCATGCATTTGTTAGCTTTGAATACTTGAGATTTGCACTACTAAATATAGTGCCAGCATCCTCTTGTTGTTCTTTATTAAAGTACTGATATCTGATGTAAGGAGGATTACCAACAATAAGGTTATACTTATTTTTTGAACTAATACAAAACTTATGAAAGTCTTTAACTAAAATTTCGGCATTTGGTAAACCTACTCTTCTGGCTTTATTAGCTTCTTCGGGGATTATCTCAATGGCAGTAATTTGCTTGTATTTATAGTCACCATTTTTAATCTCTTCTAAAAAAACACCGTCCCCACAGCTTGGTTCTAGTATTTCTAAAAGTGTATCTCCATTAAAACCCCATTTCAGAATAAATGAAGCTATTGCAGAGGGTGTATAGAACCCACCTCTTAACTTTTCTACTGATGCATTACTAATTAGTCTCATAGATTTCTGATATCAATGGAATTAACTTATCGTCATCGTCCAACTGGTATAAATTTTTGAGTAATTCATCAAGTTGAACTTTAAGAGAGGCAAATTCCCTCTGAAGAGGTACCAAGTCTCTTTCATTGTTGATACTTTGGTCAATATTTCCTTGAATATTTATAAGCTTTTCTTGAATTAAAGATATTTTGTCATGTAGTTGTTTCTCATTTGTATCCTCAAAATTAACTACTCTGATGGGCAAGTTTTTTAGTACTTTTGTGCCTCTTGCGATGTAGCCACCTCTAAAAACCTCGCCTATCAATGCCGAATACCACTCTAAGTATTTTGAGTTTAATAGTGCTTGGATATAGTAAATTGAATATTGGAAATTTTCTGGCATGGTAATCATGCAGTAACCAGCTGTACCACCTGATGAAATGAGTGTTCTATAGTAATCAATAGCATATTTGTTGCCCTGTGAAAGAACTCCAACAATTATTTTTGCTGGAACATCACACTTATCGAGGGATTGATGTCGACCATATCGATACCATTCGTTCGGGGTCAATGGTGTAGGCTTTATATCTCTATGAGGGTCACTTAGTTTATCTTTATATGTACTTAAATATGCGAAAGCATTTGGAAACTTAAGCTCTAACTCGTTAATATTGATGAAATCTATTCCACTGATAGTCTTTATGTATGGGTAAATAACGAAAGAGTTAGGGGCAAATGGTCTATATGTGTTTAAATTATCAATTCCACTAGATGTCTTGAAATATGGTTTAGTTAAGCTTCTTTCAATTTTCCAATCTCTACCATCCTTTTTAAAATATAAATAATCTGCATCCGAGCTATAAGGTGTGAGAACATAAATATCATTTGCACTGGTTTGTATGCCATTGTATATATTTTCAACTCCTATTAGTTCGACTAGTGAAGTGCTTTGGTTGCTTATCTTTTGATAAACGTTTTTCAAGATACTAGGGACTAAAACCCAGACATTGTCTGTAAGTTCGTCAACATTTATCTCATCGTAGTCATTTGCTTTAATATCTCGAATACGCCACTTTGTTAGGTCATTTACCTCTAAATATTTCACTTTATCTTCTTCCTGTTTCCTCAGAAACAGTAAGCAAGTATATGTTGTTTTATCTTGAAAAATCTGATTAGCTCCAAAAGAAATGATTGAGTATGTGGCTTTTTCTTCTTTTAATAATTTTCTTAGTTTGGTACCTGCACCAACTTTAGTAAACTTATTTGGAACAATATATCCTAGATAACCGTTTTCTCTTAATAGATTGTAGCCCCTTTCAATAAATAGAAAATATTTATCAAACTGCTTATAAGCCGAAATATATTTATCTTTGTATATTGGTAACTCCAAAGGAGTAAACTTCTTCATGTCTTCAGTAGACATGTATGGAGGATTTCCGATGATTACATCAAATTTATAATTGCTTAGTTCAAAAGGGTTAATTGCATGTTCAGTTCCAGTTTCTTCAACCCGTTCTATCAGACTATTACCAAAGAGTATGTTTTTATTTAAAACTGGAAGGGCAGGAGTAGAAATAGTATTGTTATTTTCATTCTCTAATAGTTTTAACAACAAACCGAATTTACAAGCCTCTACAGCATTAAAGTCTTTATCAATACCAAAAATGCAGTTAACAAGTAGTTTCTTTTTTAATTCAAAAGGGAGCTTGTAAGTGTTTATTGATATTTGTATCAGGCGGTCTGGAGAATGTTGGAGGTAGTAGTCAATTAGATAATCATTAATAAACTGGTAACCTTCTAACAAGAATGCGCCTGAACCACAGGCAATATCTGCAAATGTTGATTGAAATATCTCATCATCAGTTTTATTTTCGCAATACTTTTGAACAGTAAAGCGTAATATGTCCCGAATTACAGCAGTAGGAGTTGTAATAACATCCCTATCAATATGCTCTGGTTTCTTGTCTAAGCCAATAAATCCGTTAATTATGGTCAGCCTGTATCCTAAAAATATTTCGTAGATATTTCCTAAGATGTCAGATGCAAAAACTGAGAAGGAGTAGGTACTTTCAGGGTAATATAGTTGCTGAATTATTGTCCAAAACGCTGAACTGTTGTTCTCTATGATTTCGTTATTTAGAGGATGATTAAAAAGCCCCGAATTATATTTTCTATCAGCTGTTTTGAACTTGTCTATCAGTGCGTTAAAATCTCCAATGTTGGATAGATTCAGAAGGCTTTTATATGTCTCCAAGTCTCTGTCCTCGCATACTCTTAAAAAGATTATACTATTAATATATCGTTGAACTATGTCGTTCAATTCTGCCTCAGAAATGCTTGCATTGTGAGAATAGATTTCATTTCCAAGGATAATTCTCCATTTATTTATTTGTTCAAGGAACAAATTATCAACGCTGAATAACTGTAGCTGTTCTTCTATGTGTGACCAATTATCATCAAAGGTTCCGCTATACACACTTTTGTTTCCCAACATTCTTATTATCTCTTCAAAAGCGCTTTCGTATTCAGTGTAGTGATAAAGTTTTACCCTAGAATTTGTTGTGCTGTCGCTTTCTTTAACCACTCTTGAACAGTCATAAATTGCTAAATATTCAAAATTAGTCAAAACTGAAATCTTTAATTTTGCTGTAAATCCATATCGTCTCACTTGTTTGGCTGGTTCACTGTCAACTTCGATTTTGACACTTGGCTTTTTTGCTTCTAGGTAGAATTTTCGCTCTGAAAATAAACGGAAGGTGTAGTCTGGTTTCTTAGAGTTTGAACTGATGTCTTCTCTTAATGGCTCTTCTACAATTACTTCTCTTTCGTTGGTTGATTTACCTTTTGCATTTTTTATATCCCACCCCAAAATCTCGAATAGGGGGTCAATAAAATCAATTCTAAGCTGAGCCTCACTATATTGACTGCTTGTGTAGTAATCCCGGTTATTCTTATATTTTTCAACGAGTTTTGAAATTGAGTTTTGTTCCATATTAAATTCTGGTATTTAAAAATCTTTTTAAGTCTTCATTTTTTATTCTATATTGTTTTCCTGCTTTAACTGCCAGTAGCTTTTTTGACTGTACCCATCTGTAAACAGTTAAGTAGGCAACTTTTAAGATTTTAGCAACCTCATTAATCGAATAATATTGATCTTCTGTCATATTAGTGTTATTTATCATTATTTAACATTATCTCATCAAATGCAACTAGTTTATTGGTTCAAAGTAGGACAATATTCTATGTGAAAAGTAAGCAAGCATCAGGTAATGACAACTTTCTTTTTTGAGAGTCTTGACCAAAATGTCTGCATATTTATAACAATTTAACTCACTGTCTTCTCATCCTACCATGCGGTAAAGACGTAGCTGCTTGCATCCATGCGGACACAAGCACTACATCTTGACTTCGCATGTTCACGAGAGCTTGAACAGTGAGTTAGTGCTGTCAGCTCCTGTTTCAAGTATTTCTTGACGGCAGGAGGAACAGTATATGCAATTATCAGAGAAAGTTTCTGCAAGTTTGCAAAAGGTAATCGAGAAGTTTAAGAGTGGTGATCTCTCACCCATTACCAGTATAGCCAGATTTGAAATACCAGAGAATGCACCGTGCTTCAAGTGGTCTTTCTCCAACAAAGTCTTGGCATACATCCAGGCAGGAGAGCTAGATTGCCGAGGCTTCAACCAATGGCAACAAGCAGGCAGAAAGATCAAGAAAGGCAGCAAAGCAGTCTTTATATTGAGACCAAAGCTGATGAAGATTGAGAAAGAAGGCGAAGATCAAGAGATGATCTGTATTGGCTTTGCTCCCATCCCAGTCTTTGCAGCAGGAAGTACCGAGGGTGAAGGAACACTGGGAGTCTACCAACCCAAAGAATTACCTCCTCTCTATGAAGTCGCTGAAAGACTCGGTGTGGAAGTCAGATATATGCCAGTCTCACCAGACAAGCTGGGAAGTTGTAAGCAAGATGGAACCAGAATCACCATCTGCACGGATGACCCCGCAGTATTCTTCCATGAACTAGCACACGCAGTCCATGCCAAGATCGGTGGAGAACTCAAGGGAGGTCAAGACACTACTCAAGAAACGATTGCCGAGTTTACCTCAGCAGTGCTGATGGATCTGTATGGAATACGAGACACCAGTGGCAACACTTGGCAGTACATCAAAATGTACGCAGATGACCCACTTGAAGCCATTACAAAGGCTTTGAAGACTGTGGAGCAGGTATTGAACGTGTTAACAAATAAAAATTAAGGATCAATAATTTTTTTCATTAAATCTGATGCAGCATCAAGATTCGCTTCTGAATATTTGCACATTTCCTTGATGTCCTTTCCTTCATGATCAGAGATAAATTTAATTAACTGGTGAATTGCAGTTCCAATATTTAGATTAATTAAAGTTAAATTTTTCTGTTCTCTAAACTGACATGATTCTTTATCATCCCTATCAGATTCAGGTAAATAATAGCCTGTATGAAAAGTACATCCATAAAAGGTCCCATGTAGAGCTTCAGAAGCATTTTCGTATACATCAAGCATCATAAGCATCAGTAGTGGAGCTTTGATTGAGCTTCTTTTTTCAATGATATCTACTCGTTCCTCAAGACTTTTATTTGTCCATCTTGTTTTTTCTCCTCCTTTAGAACCAGTAAATTTAAATAAATCATCTTTCAATTCTTGAGGTATTTCTGATGTATCAATCCCATTTAGCTTAAATCCAATTTCGTTGGAACCAACGGTAATTTTCCTATTTAATCTTCTAAACGCCTTTTGACGTGAATATGATATGTATTGTTTATATTCACTTTCATCAGCAACAATTACATACATGAAATTTATTACTTTTTCTAAAAATGACCGAGTAAGCATAGTAGCTTCATTTGAAAAACTTCTTTCACTTAAAATTCCAATGGAAGTAGCAGTTTGACATATTGAGCCTAAAATTGATTGTAGGTTTACAATTCGATCATTTTCTAACTTTCCAGAAAATATTCCTCTTAAAATACTTGATTCAGCATAAGAAAATTCGATAAATTTCCTAGTAGTGCTTTCAATACCAAACTTATCTTCTTTAGAATTAGCTGTTCTAGTCGGTGCAGTCATAGGAATATATTAGCACATCAGGGGTCTTACCCCTCGGTTCGCAAGGGCTGCGTAAATTCCGCTCAAGAGCGGAACCCTTGCCAACCTCACCCCGCTTCTTAAAACCTCCTTTACAGGAGGCATGCGCCTCCTGATACATAATTTTTTTGAGGCCAAAGAAAGGATTCCCATGAGACTACTGACTCGGGAACTACTATGTAAGCTGCCAAGACCGTATACAACAGAGGATACAAACAACCCTCTCTTGCTGTGCAGGTTCTATTTATCCATGACTCCCTGGGTCTGGTATCCCACTGAGTTTGATGGCAAGGATACTTTTTATGGTTATGTTGAAGGCTCGTACAAAAAGGACTTTGAGTACTTTTCACTTAGAAGACTTGAGAACTTACAAGGTCCGTTCAGGATCAGAGTGCAAAGAGACTACACCTATAAGCCACAGAGATTATCAGAAGTATTAAAAATGAAAGGATCAGCATGTCAGCAGCAGACAATGTTCATTTCATGGGAAGTAGGTCAACAGGCGTTTCCTAAGCAGCAACTACCAAAAGTTCTTAGTTAGCTTGCGTAAAGTGTACTGTGAGAGATCTCTTAGATTTTATGTTCATAAACTCATTTAATTGCTTCTAATTCACAGCTGTCTATGACTACTTTATATATCGGTTTGACATACTCTATATTGACAAATACACATTAAATGTGTATACTATGGGATAGTTTAATCATTTCCAGTCGGAATTTACTCTGACAACGAAGTGATAAGCTCTTTAACAGATTGACTAACGGTAGGATTGTCTACCCAAACCTGCACATTGTAGAAAGTGTGTAGATATGGGTAGGCAAAATATGAGGTTAAGATGATTAAGCTTCGTTTCACTACTTTCAGTTTCATTTTCTCATTGCTGTTCTGCGCGAACATGCCAATGGCAGCACAGGCACAGCAGAACCAAAATGCGCAACCACCAAACATCACAATGTCTGGCGCAAGCACTTTTATCGGTTCGAAATGCTGGGCAGCTGCTGGGAATGCGACATTCAAGGTTCATAAGCGTTTTACGCCTCCTTCTCGAATGTATTGGACGAGCCGCGATTATCCGCAAGTTCCTTCTATCCGAACCTATTGGGTTTTGGAAGGGGACTTTTGGGTTTGGCAACAGTACATCACGGACAGCACGACTTCGCTTTGGTTTGAAGGCCAGTTTCGCTATCGCGAAAATTCCAAGACATGGGAAACCGATGGCATTCAGAAATTCATCAGTCTGAAGCGAGTCTGCAACAAGTAGCATTTCATTTTTCTCAAATAGTTAGTCAATCTTCACCCGTCAGGATAGATCATCGCCTACCCTTCTATCCTGACACAACCCCTTTTTAATCTACAAAAATTCAACTAATACAAGAACTTGTGTTCACAGGAGTACACTACCAGTGACTTACAAGGGATGGTCAGTGCGATTGTGTTGAGCGTCATTTCAGATGCAAAGAAAACTAAGTAAGAGTGCTCCAAACGGAAGTAATGTCATTAGTACCTTGTAGCTCTGAGCTAGTAGTCAGTAAGAATTGTATTTGCAGCTGATACTGTTCAAGTAAGTCTCTGATTACAGACATTATGTACACTTGTTTTCTTTGGTCAGGACACACAATCATGAGTGCTGGGAATGGTTTTTGAGTCGTGTCTTGCCAGATTTGCTCTTCATAGTACTCAAAGTATTGCTTGATACGGTACTGAATCCCAAACCGTGGAACATGCTCATCAATGATTTCAAGAAAGTAACGGTTGGTGGACTCTTTGCCAACAATGCCAATGTAGGCATCTGGAGCTGGTTTAACAATGTAGTCTAATGGAGTTAATTGTGTTCGGGTGTAGAACTCAAGCTTTGCATTTGATTGAGTAGTTGAATCCAAGAACTTTAAGTAGATATCAGCAACCAGTAAGCAGTGCTCTCTCAGTTTCACTGATCGTGTTCTGTCACGGTACGCTTTTTTCAAAACTGTTTGGTTTATAGATGGGTGATCTTTGAGTAATGGTACTGCTTTAGTGTCTAAGTGATAGATGGCTGGTACGGTATTGTCTTTAAGTTTTTCTGAGTAGATTCTGCCGATTATTTTTTTACTAGTAAGATCAGTGAGCCAGCTATTGATGAGTGTATGACTTTTGTGGTGTAGGAGTTTTTGAATATGTTGGCGATTGAGGAAGCGGAAGCGATATAAGAGTATGAGTATTTCGAGTTGTTTAGAAGTAGTCTGAGGTACTTTCATGGTGTTTATTTTCTCTTCTTTCTTTAGAAAGGAAAGAGGTAAAATTAATGTGATAATTACCTCAACTAGAAGAATAAAAATATATGACAGCCCGCTGTCATAGTCATGACATAGGTAAAATCATCTTGGTAAGACCAGATTCTTTGGGAGCAACTACAATTTTTTCATGCTGAATTTCTGTGGTTGAAGGTGTCGTACAGGTATAGTTTTTCCGTGAGTTTTCAATCACCTGCTGTACTAAAGTTGGGTTATCTTGAATCTCAACTGGGGTGGTTTCACCAGAAAATGGCTCTTCTGGGGTAATGGCATTGATCTTGATGTAGAAGTGAAATGATGGAAGTTTATCTATCTCTCCTCGTTGCACGTAAGGAATAAACTGAGGCAGAATCAGCCGCTCATCTTCTGGGTTTGCTGTACGGAAACAGATTACCGTACCCGTATTGGCGAGCGTGACATTTACTAGTGATTTATCTTCCAACTGTGAGGTGGTCTGATGAGCTAGGATCGCATTGAGCTTGTATTTTCGTGCCTCAGAAAGAATCTGTGCAAAGGCAGGGGTGGCAAAGTTCTGAAACTCATCAACATACAAATAAAAGTCTCTTCTGTTGTCTGCGTTTGTTCGTGCACGTTTCAAAGCTGCCAGCTGGATTTTTGCCATCAGTAAAATACCAAACACTTCTGAGTTGTCCTCACCTATTTTGCCTTTCGATAAATTGCAAAGCAGTATCTTGCCAGAGTCCATGATGTCATCAAAGTTAATACTTGATTTTTCTTGTTCCAAAATGCGCTTACCAGTTGAAGAGAATAAAAACCGTCCAATCTTGTTTGTAATTGGCGAAATCATTTTTACCTTCTGATAATCACCTGCTTTGCTAAACTCATACTTCCAGAAGTCCGAGAGGTTGGGATCGGTCAGTTTGCTGGTTACTTGTTTACGGTATGGCTCATTGATTAGCAACTTGTAGATAGTAAAGAGCGTGGGGTTTGGAGTGGTAAAGGCAGTGTGGATGGTGTTGCGTAAAATATACTCCATCCGTGGTCCTGAAAACTTATCAGAGTACAGCTTATGAAACAAAGAAATGATACTCTCAGTAATCAGCTCTTTTTCTCTAATCATTTGGGTATCACTAATGTTTTGAGGCAATTCAAGTAAGTTCAAACCAATCGGGTGTTCAACGTCATCCGGGTTGAAGTAAATCACATCCTGAATTCGATTCTCAGGGATACATTGCAGTACTTTTTCAATTAAGTCACCGTGAGGATCAATCACGCAAATACCTTTGTTGTTCAAGATGTCTTGGTTAATCATGGATAGTAGCAAGGTGGACTTGCCCGTACCTGTTGCACCCAAGATGTACATGTGTCGTCTACGCTCATCAATATCAAGTCCAATCCGTGTGATAGTGCCACCGTAAGTGTTATTGGCAAAGTAGATATCTTTTTGCTGTGCTTTCTTTAAAGAGAGCGGTGCGGGAAGTTCTTTACTGTGGGTTTTGACCAAGTTTTCTGTTTTTGTGGTATCGGTGAATGGGAAGTGATAGAGGTCGGCTACTTCTGAGACTGAAAGAACTGAGGTACTTAAAAAGCCAAGTAATCGCTGCATAAAGCTGACCTGGATAAATGTACGGAGAAAATCCAGTGGCAAGTATCTCACCTGGCTTAATGATTGATAGCCTGCGTTATTGAACGAAGCCAAGGCAGATAGAATGCCCTTTTTGCGTTTAGCACTACTCGTATAATCTTGAGCACTAATCATCAGCCGTATAGAGGTAAAAAAAAGTTGCTGATCTATTTTCCCTTTGACCATTGTTTCAAGCTCTGTTTGGTATGGGTTCAAGGTTTTTTCTTGTGGCTTGATGGCGTGGGTTCTCAGCAGTGGTCCTTCTTTGCCAGCAGAGAGAAGAAAGATAAGAAGCCCAAGTGGAAAGAATAGTACTTGTAGCAGCATTGGTATCAGTGAGCGAAGAGAGTCCAAGTTAAAGCCTGTCGAAATATTGGGCAGCAGTTCTCTATTGGTGTACATCAACTTTGAGATTCTTTTGATTTCACTGAGTGAACCTGCATTTATTGGAGATACAACTACTTGGAATGAGACAACTTCATCAGCTTCCAACTTTGTCATGTTACCAGTCAAGTATGCCATTGGGTCATATTGATCGAGTACTTGTAGTCTTTTCAGAGGAAAAGCAAAGTGATTGTTGAGCTTCAATTCAGTTACTTCTGGTTTATTTACTAACTCAGAAATGTAGTCAGCAACTTCTGTAACTGTCATACCTGGAAGATATGAGAAAAGATTCTTCTTGAGTACATCCGCATCTTCACTAGGTACTCTAATTAAGTACCTAATACCCAATTCTTTAGTAGCAACAATCTCAAATGAGTATCGTTTATTGATTCCAGCAAATTTGTATAGGAATGAACGTTGCTGTGCCAAACCATGTATGAGTGTAAATAATTGCTGGGTGGTGTATGAACTTTGGAGTGTTTCTTGGAGTGGCTTCACTTCCAAAATTGAGTAATTTTGCTTCATTGCAAAATACGACAATAGTGCTTTCACCACTACCTTTGCAGCAGCATAGAGCAAGACAAGTATAGTGGCAGTCCAGAAAAGAAGACTCAGTATCGTGTTGTATTGAGTAATTTGATCAGTAAAAGTGGCAAAGTAGCTTGTGAACTGGAGCGCTATACCTCGAACGGTATGAGTGCTCAAAATATCTGAAAGTAACTGATTCATGGACTGCATAGATCAATCTTTTTCTGGCGCGGGCTGACAACTATTATAAACCACATCTTTATATGTCATTTGGATAGTTTCTTGCTACCGTTTTGAGTCCTTTACTTGACTTAAATGTTAAAGTTGATATACTTCAAATAATGGATAGTTTATATATATATTTAATTATAGTTTAGCCTGGAAATTGGCAAATTATGACAAATAAAAAATGGATAGTTGAAGACCAGGGTGATAGTGATTTTGAAGCATTTGAAAAGCTTTCGAACAAGGAACGATTAGAAATTATTGGTAACTTGATTGTAGAGAGACTTTTAGAGGAATGTGACACCACACAGGATAGGTATTTGGAAGCAGAAAGCTGAGTATGGAAGCATTGCTTGAACAAAAAAATGCTGTTGCCGCAATTCGTGTATCATCGCTCAAGCAGGGTTTACAAGGTGATTCCCCTGAAGATCAAAAACAACAAATTGAGTTGTTTGCCAAGACAAGAAATATACACATAAAGAAGTTCTTTATTTTCATGGAGTCAGCCTCAAAAGAAGAACAACCCGTTCAAGAAGCCATTGATTACTGTAAACATCCTTCTAATGATATTCAGTTTTGTATTATCAAATCTATTGACCGCTTCACTCGTGGTGGCTCATATCTTTATGACCATCTCAAAATGCAGCTTGTTCAGTCTAAAGTCCAGTTAGTTGATATTTATGGCATTATTGGTAGCCAAGATGTAAATACTCTCTCCCACCTCGGACTTGAGTATAAATGGAGTGTTTACAGTCCAACAAAAAAAGCTGAGATACTTGAAGCAGAACGTGCAAAAGATGAGATGCGTGACATTATGACCCGTATGATCGGGGCAGAAATTCGCTACGTCAGAATGGGTTATAGAGTCAGGCAAGCACCATTTGGCTACATAAATGAGAAAATTGAGACCGAGCACGGCAAACGTGTCATCTTAAAACCTCACCCAAAAGAATCAAAGTGGATTAAGAAAATGTTTGAACTGAGAGCATTGGGTACAATGTCAGATCATGAAATTATTGATGAAGTAAATAGCTTGGGTTTTAAAACTCGCAGGTTAAATATACGCAGTAAGCAAGACCAGACCAAGATTATTGGTCAGCGGGGCATGGTTCCACTATCTCTTAAGCAGTTATGGAGATATATCCAGGCGCCAATTTATGCAGGAGTTAATGCCGAAAAATGGATGCAAGGAAAACCCATCAAAACAAGATTTAAAGGACTTGTTAGCATTGATGTATTCAATAAAGCCAACAAAGGTAAGCTTTTTATTCATTCTACAAAAGAGGGCTTAGTGATCGACAAAGATGTGATCCCTGATTGGCAGCTCAACAAGACGGTTAAAAATCCACAGTTCCCCTATAGACGGTATGTGATGTGTCCACACTGTAGAAGTCCTCTCTTCGGTAGTGCTTCAAGAGGTAAATCTGGAAAGTACTACCCTGCGTATCACTGTAATAAACGAGGTCACTACTTTCGAGTCAACACAAAGGAATTCAATGAAACACTCAACACTTTTGTGCAGAATTTAAAAATCACGCCTGAGTACGCTGAAGAGCTAGAGGCATTTGTATTGGAACAGTGGAAACAACGCACAAACCAGATTGAGAATGATGTTTCAGACGTTCAAGTAAAAATTGATAATCTCCAAGTGCAAGCACGTTCTGTTGCAGAAAAGATCCGCTTTTTAAGTACTGAGACAGCTATTAAGTACATGGAAGAAGACCTGGTTAAGATTGAAGATGAGATAAAAATACTGACAGAAACGCAGCTAAAAAAGAAGGCAAAAACAGTAGATATGGACAAAGTAGTAAGTGCAACAAAATATTTTCTGGAACACTTCGAAGATTTGTTGATAGGTAGCACAGATCCTCTGAAAAGAGCCGCCTATTTTGGACTTATTTTTGAACAGCCACCTACCTATGAAGAATTGGTTTCTGGAACACCTAAATTATCACCATTTATAGCACTAAAATCAAAGATTGAAGGTGTATCAAAACCAAATGGTGGGACAGCATTTCTGAACCAGAATTAGTATACAGTGAAAAGTATGCATTTATTATGACTGCTAGTGACTTAGATAAAAAGATATGTAGAATTGGAAAGAGAAAAAGCTACTCAACTAGACAATAAATGCAAAAAACTTTACGTGCTCACATGTTCAAGAGAACAACTTGAATACTCATCGACATGTTTCCCACTTGCCCATAAAATAACGGCATGACTAATGAGCCGGTTCATTTTGACTTCACCAATATAGAACGTATCCCTGTGGAAATAGCAACTGTGGGAAAATACACCCAAAATGGGCAGTTTATGGGGTTGTCAGTGGAACTTCTTAAGGAAGTGGCTGCACTCACTACAGTATTAGCTTGCACCTATCACCTCGATGATTCGTTACGCAGCAGAAATTGGAATAGGAATGAAGCAATCCTCTCAGGATTGCTGGTAAGAGTGGCGAAACTTTATCACGGTTATCTGGACCAAGTTTGCCAGCACCGAGGTGAAATAGCAGGGATTATCTTCCGACCGTTGATGGAAACGCTGATTAACCTAAAGTTCCTTCTTTCTCAAGAAGGTGACGCTATATTTGATGAATTCATTGAGTACTCTTTACGGGAGGAAAAGAAACTACATCAGAAAATAGAACGTAATATCAAAGCTCGAGGTGGTGAAGAGCTCCCGATTGAGAAAAGGATGAAGGCCTCAATTGAGCGGGCATTCAAAAAATCAGGTTTCACACACGAACAAGTTAATGAAGAAAGTAGAACGGCATGGGGGGGCAGCATCTTTAAGAGAGCAAAGGCTGTTGGTATGGAAGATGCGTACTCTTCCATAATGGGATTGCCAAGCCACTCAATTCACGGTAATTGGCAAGACCTCATAACGAATCATCTTGAGTATGAAGAAGACGGTACATTCACTCCAAATACTGATTGGTCTGACAGCAGACCGCAAGCTCCTTTCGCTATAGCCTTGGTTTCCGTGGACATAGGACAGGAATACCTAGAAAAAATGATACCTGAGTATCACGAAAAGAAGCAGGTAAAGGAAAGGCTTGACGACCTTAAGAGGAGAATTGCAGTAGCAGACGAACTGCATGAACAGTTTATTCAGAAAAGAACACTAGCTCGAACCAAAGCATAGTAAAATATATTTTTAGAAACTAAATACTCTTTAGTAATGCGGGCTTGAATATCCTTATATCCCAAAACTCCAATGAATGTCACTTACCATATAGTTAATAAAATCTGATATCTTGCTTTAGTATATGATGAAGATTATGCATTCATCTCATCCGCTCATGACTTAGACAAAAAGATATGTAGAATTGGAAGAAGAAAATGTTACTAAACAATATAGTATGTCTAAAAAAGACCTAAGAACAATCAATGAACAAACAAATAAGCTAGTTAAGACATTTAGTAGCATGCATACTGGCCTCCGAGTTAGATCTGGTGCACTGACAGTTGGACAAGTTTCCATAGCAGATCAGAAAACTCTAGCTAACTCTCAGCTAGATGAAGAGTCATTCTTCAAAATACTAGATAAAGCAAAAGCCACACCTAGTGAAATGTACGTTAATATGTTTCCACTAGAAATTCCAGCCAAAGGGTCAATTAAATCCTTAGAGGTCAGTGCCTACTCTGCAGAAGCAAACACCGAAGTTTTGCTCCATAAGCTATTCGACAAGGTTCGAGAGTAATCTACCGATAATAAGGCATTGCAAAGTCTTAACTAGTCCGTTGATCATCATCTTATTAGGATACTTTACAAAGCTATATTAGCAAATGAATGTTACTTTTAAAAAAAGAATGTAATTTTTAAGCCACATCCTGTTCAAGCAAGTAAAATTCATAGATTAATGTTCAAAATAGCAGGTTTTCTTAGGTTTTCTAAAACTTGTTTTAACCTAGAAACCCTTGAAAAATTGTTCCAATGTCATACCCAGTGCATCTGCTAAACGCCAAATAGTGTGAAGACTTGGTGAGTATCTCCCCTTCTCTATTTTATTTACATAAGTGTAGTAGTATCCAGCTTTAGTTGAAAGTTTTTCTTGGCTCATTCCTCTACTTTCTCTTACTGCTCTGAGGTAGTTGCCAATATGAGTGGCAAACTTATGCTTCTCTAATTTTCTCTTTTCTGGATTTTCTTCATAAGTTAATTCTTGTGGTTTCATGTCTACAATTAGACTGAATCCTGCCCCAATCGTCTTTGCACTAGTATTGTGGATTTATGTTAAAATAAAAATATATGGAAGAAAAAAAAGATCATCGTATTTTTATTCTTACAAAGGTCGGTGTGCCTTTAAGCATTTTATGTCTAGGCTTTACAGCAATTATGACGAATGGGGGCTTTTCACGATTCATGATTGAAGGGTTTACAGTTAGATCAACTTTCTCCGTCATAGGCCTGTTAGCTGGTGCAACATTGGCTGCTACCATTTTACTTACGATTCTCACGCTCATATTTGCAGCAATTCCGTCTTTTATATTTCGAAAAAAAGAAGGTGCAGATAAAGTAATTTTCTCAGCTATATTTGTTTTTTTTGGTATATTTTTGTCGATTCTCTTTTTACTAGTACCTAAGTGATCATATGTAGCTTCTTGTGTAAACGAGTGAACAAAGTAACATGTTGACGTATTAAGACTATTGGAATGGCATATGGGAGAAAAAAAGGAAAGCACTTTTCAAGAATTTATAAAATGCAACCTTATTGTGCTTATGCCCATAGCAATTTCTAAGGACATACTGAAGTCATTAGATGTGAACATATTAGTTAGAACATTCTTAATACCAGTTACTCTATTGATACTAGTGGGTATTTTAAGAAGAAGAATAAAAGAAGCGGATAATAATGATTTACCAATTATATTAATGATTATTATATTTTTTCCTGCTGGTTTGTACTATCTTTGGCGGTATTCTAAACGCAATTACATAGTAAGAAGTGTAGTCACAGGTATTGTTGTCGCCCTATTAATAATAGTTAAGAAGTTTATAGAATCATTGTAATTTCATATAATAACCACTGAGGTGATAATTTCAAAAGAAACTACTAATAAAATCCCTGAAGAAAGTTTCGGTTATTGGTCTCCATCTGGAATGAGTCTATTTTGGATGTTCCCCAAGGTTTCATTTATTAAGATTCAAGGCAATACTGCAGCAACAGATGATATTTTCATTATTGAAAATAAACCTTCTAAAGAGCAATGTTTGTTATCAGAGGAGAATTACTTGGACGCAGTTGCTCAGGGCTTCAGTAAGATTTACATACCCATTTATGACATGGGAGCCACTAATGCAAGCGAACGACTTATCGGGGATTTAATAGATCTGGTGATTCGACATGCGAAATCAAGACCTAAAGTAAGTGGCTGGTGCAGAATAATGGCGGTTGAGATGGAGGTAATCATTGGTACCGCCTCACATCCAAACTTCTATCTGGACACGTATTTGAAGTGTCTAGATGCTGACGAGCGTCTATCAAAATATTCACCAGTTAGACCGCCCGACACAATGCCCGACTAGTTATTACAAATATCTACTACCATTTCTTAAAACGATGATATACTTTGAATGAATATGGCACGGAAGAAGGAAGTAATTACAGCATCAATGGCTCAACCTGCTCCAGCTCAGGTTGCAGTGATGCCCGTAGAACCGTTTCCAATACCACCTACCGCCACAGTTCAACATCAACCCCAAAGCGTAGTAAGCAAAGTTCTTTACTTTATTGAGTGTTCAGAAGATGGAATTGGTTCCACAAATGTTGAAGTGATTGAGCAGAAATTAAAAAATCAGTCCGGTGACATATTATATTTAGTGCTCCACACATATGGTGGTGATGTATATTCTGCTGTAAGAATAATGCGTATTATTCAAAGTAAATTCACAAAAATTAAGGTTATCATTCCTGACTTTGCCTACAGTTCTGGTACTGTGATGTCTTTAGGTAGCGACGAAATCAACATGGCTGTTGATGCTACTCTTGGGCCACTAGATAAGCCACTTGAGCACCCTAAAGATGGTTCTGATATTTCTTCACTAGACGTTACACAGACCTTATCAAACATCGCTTCAATTTGCTCCTCTACTGCTGAGCAAATCTTTGCAAACCTTCGTAATCCACATGCAGGGAGTGACCATGCTGTAAATATGAAGTTATCTAAGAGTGAAGCAGCTAAGCTTGCGTACAGTACAGCAGCTCAAATTGTTAGTCCAATCATTAGTAAGATTGACCCTTTTATATTGCAACGTGGTTTTAGAGAAGCTAAAATCGGACTTTTCTATGCTATCGACATGTTGCTTTCAAGAATGATGGTTAGGGATTATCGCCAGGCTTTAAGTACAAGCCGTAGTTTAGTAAATGACTTCCCGTCTCACGGCTATGGTATTTTCAGGGATGAGGCTAGAAGCACACTAAAGCTCACTGTTAATGATTTAGAATTACTAGTAGAATGGGAGTTACTCGAACCGACATTTAACGAATTAAAAACACAGTATTCAAAGTACATTGAATATACGGACTTAAAGTAAAGTTATGAACACATACGCTTATTTTGCTAGTCAGAACGATTCTACAAAAGATAAAACTTTAAACAGTGCTAGAGGTACCGTTTCGGGCATCATTGAGATGAGTCAACGAATTGGTGGTGATTGGCTTACTGGTGAAGCTGAGAAAAGAGTTTCTGCTCAACAACGTGCTGAAAGTGTAAAGAAAGAAGAAGACAAGTCTCCTCCCAACAAATAGCCTCACTTTTGTTTTCTAGTTTTATCTACAAGAAAGTGTTGGGGTTTATTGTCGCGGCTCTGTTTAAGAACATATCTAAATCTGTCTTCCTCACACGGTATTGTTTACCTGCTTTCATTGTAGTAAGTTTCTCCGATTTTACCCAACGGTATACAGTCAGGTAAGCTACCTTAAGCATTTTAGAAACTTCTTTTAAAGTGTAGTATTGCTCTTCTTGCATATGTTTACTATATTTACATTATCATTAATTATCATTTGTGAAAAGTGAGTAAATAGTTACGGTTCGTTATTAATATTATTCTGGGCAGTGTATCCCTTTGTAAGACAAACAATGAAAATTACGAATAACCAGGATCAGCTCAAGGTGGCGCTTTACCTCAGAGTCTCAACAGACGATCAGGTAGAAAAATTTGGACTCGATCTTCAAAAAACTTCGCTAACAGGATTATTACAGTCAAAAGGGACGCTGGAGGATGGTAGACCGAAGATGGTGCTTGCTGGAGATAAATACATTTACATTGATGAAGGTATAAGTGGAACAACTCCGTTAGATGAAAGACCAGCATTTTCCCAACTGAAAGAAGATATTTTGTTTGCTGCAGAGGGTCAAAAGCCCTTTGATGTGGTTGCTGTGTATAAAATTGACCGTTTTGCTCGAAGATTAAAGATCTTACTTGAGGTCATTGAATACTTTGAAGAGAGTGACATCCAGTTTCTATCTGCAAATGAAAGTATAGATACCTCTACTCCATTTGGTAAAGCGATATTAGGCATTGTCGGCATAATTGCCGAGTTAGAGATTGAAACGACTAAAGCACGTACGCAAGCTGGCAGAGCTGAGGCAATTAAAAATGGAGTGATAATGGGATCTAATGCAATCTTTGGATACAGAAAAGATGCAGACAAAAAACTAGTGGTACTTCAAGAAGAAGCTGAGACTGTAAACCTCATTTTTGACATGTTTGCTAATCAAAAGCAATCAACTCAATACATTGCCGACTATTTGGCTGATCAGCAAATTCCATCACCTGATGATTCAGCTGTAAAACATCAAACTAGATCTG
>JBILGT010000002.1:0-101062 GCA_044350895.1 Limisphaerales bacterium | reverse complement strand
AACTTGATGCCATGGTTAAAGAAATGAATGATCGTCCACGCAAGTGTCTCAATTATTCCACACCAAAAGAAGTCTTTGTGAGATACTTACAATCACGAGGGGGTTGCGATTCGCATTAGAATTCAGCAAAATGCTATACTTAACCTACTATGTCCCAGACACACGCTCTTCTTGAACTCCGAGTCGGACGAACCAACGAAACTACACCTGAAGCAGCAGTACAGCTTTTTGCCGCCCTACCTGAGCTTCAAAATCACTGGTGGGATTTGTTGCTCAAGCGATATGAATCCATGAGCTTTGAGATTATTGTTGAGAATCAAACAATTTTCTTTTTTTGTTACTGTCCTACCCGATTGGTGGAATATATCCAAGGTATTTTTATAGCTAGTTATCCAGAAATTTTAATTACTCAGGTCACTGAAGATCCTATGGACTCCTTTTTCCATACTGCAGAGAGTTATATTCAGAGTCAGAGTAAACACGTTTCTTTAGGTAGAATTACCCTCAGGAATCGAGACTATTTTCCTCTTAAAACCTACGCTGACTTTAGTTCTACTGACGCATTACTACCACTTCTCTCCACGCTTTCTCAACTTGGTGAATTTGACAAAGTGGTATTGCAATATACTGTCTCGCAAGAAGATCAGCGATGGAAATCAGGAATTAGCACGAGCACAACTCCCCACCCACAACAATCACTTATCGATAAAAAAACAGCCCATCAATCACTTGCTGGAATAATTAGACTAGCAGTCAGTTCTGATTCTCCAGAAAGAAGCAAGCTGCTTCTTGAGACAATTGGACATTCATTTCAAACATTTACCAATAGTGAAAGCAATACGCTTCAACTCACTAAAATACGAATATTACCCAAACATTTTTTGCGAGCAATGAAGAAACGTGAGACTTTTTTGAAGAGTTCTCAACATTTTAGTTTACTTGAACTTGCCACTCTCTTTCACCTTCCCAACCAGACATTGGCTGGCATTATGAATATTGCGTGGGGTAAAAAATTGATGGGAGAACCACCTGAAGACTTACCTATTGTCACTGCCGATATGACACCTGAAGCAAAGCGTGAGATTAATGTTTTTGCTCGAGCACTCTACAAAAACAAACCCACTGTATATGGATTAAGTCGAAAAGATCGTCGCCGACACATGTATGTGATTGGAAAAACAGGAACCGGTAAGTCTACGCTACTTGCCAACATGGCAATCAATGATTTAAAGAACAACGAGGGGTTATGTGTTATTGATCCCCATGGTGATTTGATTGATATTCTTTTAAACTACATTCCCTCTCATCGTATTAACGACACAATTTACTTTGACCCCAGCGACACTGAGCGCACCGTCAAACTCAACCTTTTTGAGGGAAATAACGTCGTCCACCGAGAGTTAATAGCTTCAGGAATCGTTTCAGTATTCAAGAAACTCTATGCATATTCATGGGGACCACGCTTGGAATATATTTTAAGAAATGCGCTGTTGACATTACTTAAAAGTGAAACTGCACGTATGTCGGATATTGTCGACATGCTTACTGATGCAAACTTCCGTTCAAAAATAGTTGAAAAACTAGATGACCCAATTCTCAAAAATTTCTGGGTCAATGAGTTTGATCCAATGCAGGAAAAGCAACGAAATGAAGCAATCGCTCCAATTTTAAATAAAGTTGGTCAGTTTGTTTCCTCTCCACTCGTTCGAGATGTTGTTAATGCTCGAAAAAGTTCATTCAGTATTGAAGAAGCTATGGATCAAGGAAAGATTATTCTTGTTAACCTTTCGCAAGGAAAACTCGGTGAAGATAATGCCACACTGCTTGGTGCAATGTTAATTACAAAAATTCAGTTGGCGGCAATGGCTCGGGTTAATACCCCTGAAGAGCAACGCCGAGACTTCTATTTATATGTCGATGAGTTCCAAAACTTTGCTACAGAATCATTTAGCAAAATTCTTTCTGAAGCTCGAAAATATCGACTCAATCTTATTCTTGCCAACCAATATATTGCCCAGATTCCTGAAGATGTGCAGAAAGCAATCTTTGGCAACTGCGGAAGTATTTTGAGTTTTGTTCTTGGCGCAGAAGATTCTAATGTATTTAGTAAAGAATTTGGCAGCCAGTTCACTCCTGACGACTTGGTTTCACTCAACCGTCATCAAATTATCAGCAAACTTTCTATCGATAATCAAATTTGTGATCCCTTCCCGGCTGAGACATTGCCACTCGCTAAGAGTAGCAATATGAATAAAGATAAAGTCGTCAAAGCCAGTAGTGAGCGCTACGCTCGTTCCAAAAAATAAACTCCTCCAAAGAGATAATTAAACGTTCGTGTTTCATTCGTATTGAGATTTTTGGCGATTATTGCCGCATTCAATCCAATAATTTTAAGGTGACTACAACCCGAACTGTTGAATAATTTGTTGTATCGTTTTGTGCGTATTCTTTGATATAACAGTATTAAATCCAAGCCTATTACTCTCTTTTATCCGCCTATCTAAGAGATTAACCTGCCGTATTTCCCCGAGTAGACCCACTTCACCAATGCAGACTGTCTGAGGTGGTAACGACTTATTTTTAAGTGAGCTTGCTATTGCCAGCGCCATACCAAGGTCTAGACCCGGCTCTTTTGTGCTGAATCCCCCAGCTAGGTTAATGAACAAATCATAGCCATCCAAAGGCATGCGGCAATATTTCTGTAATATTGCGGAAATAACTTGGATGCGGGTAAGTTCTACTCCTCTACCTACACGACGTGGCATTGCCAGTTGTGAACGAACAGCAAGCGCTTGTACCTCAAGTAATAGTGGCCTTGTTCCTTCTAAAACACAGACTGTGGCTGAACCTGCAACGGGTTGTGTTTGATGTTCAAGGAATAAACTACTTGGGTTGGCAACAGAAATAAAACCGGACTCCCCAAGTTGCAGCACACCCACTTCATCGGTTGCACCAAAGCGGTTTTTAATAGCTCTTACTATTCTCAAATCGTTTGTTCTTTCGCCACTTAATTCTAAAACTGCATCAACAATGTGTTCAAGCACCTTTGGCCCTGCAAGCTCCCCCTCTTTGGTAACATGCCCCACTAAGAACAATGGAAAGTTACCGCGCTTCGCAGCATGTGTTAAGCGCTCCGTTGATTCACGAACTTGTCCGACACTTCCTGAAACTCCAGTCAAGTCTTGTGTTGTCATTGTCTGAATACTGTCGATGATAGCCAGTTGCGGCTTGGCTGTTTCTAAAGCAGCAACCACCTGGTCAACGTCGGTATTAGGGATAAAAATAAGATTATCAAGGATATTTCTGTTGCCAAATTTTTTTGTTTCTTGTTCAAGTATTCTATTGATACGTAGCGTTATTTGACTTGGGCTTTCCTCGCCACAAACATAGATAATTGGCTGAATGTGAGCATCTTTTGCAGTTGTGAGCAATCGCTCCAACACAACTTGTGTGAGGAGTGTTGATTTTCCAATTCCTGGTTCTCCACCAATCAGCATCACAGCACCAGCCACCATTCCCAACTTCTCTTTTTCTCCGCCCAAAACACGGTCTAACTCTCCAATGCCGGTGGGAAACCGTGATTTTACGTCTTTTACGCGGTCGACTTGAGTAAAAGTCATACCCACAGCGGGTGTTGCGACAGGACGAAGGCCAGCTTTTTTGGATTCGACTACTTCCTCAACCAACGTGTTCCATTGGCTACAGCTGGGACACTGACCAGTCCAGCGAGGATATGACTGACCACAGTTTTGACAGACGTATTGTGTTTTTGTTTTTGCCATAGATTATGGAGCTGTATTTTGAGCAGCATGTTCTGCTAGTATTTTTGATGTTGAAATAGCAGGGTTGTGTTTATGTACTATCACTACTCTACCACCAATTTCTTGCATCAACTGTTGCTTGGACTCAATAAATGGTGTGTTTTCAGAAACAGCTAAAATCGTAGGATGAATTGTTGCTAGTAATGCTCGATGCTGCTCTTTTTCACTAAATGCATCGGGTAGCACAAAAACTTCATCAATGAAGCCAAGTTTTTCTAGATTTTCTTTTCTAAGTGATTGTGGATGAATGGGACGAGTTGGCCCTTTCAGTTGTCGAACGCGAACATCAGATTCAATACCAACTATCAGTTTTCCTCCCAAGGCT
This sequence comes from Limisphaerales bacterium, assembly GCA_044350895.1. Taxonomy (GTDB): domain Bacteria; phylum Patescibacteriota; class Microgenomatia; order UBA1400; family PJMF01; genus OMIS01. Next base: position 96,916 of record JBILGT010000002.1, on the reverse strand, counting down.
TTTGCTTTTCGCAAAAAGCTACGATGTTCGTCATGCAAGATATCAAAAACACCTGTCGCTAAAACTATATCTTTGGGCATGCAATTTCCTGAGAGTAATTATGTGAGTTTACCAACTATATCACGCATACCTCGAGAAATCATCGACTGAGTGTCTCGAGGGTGAAAAAACGCAGCCCCAAGTGAGACTCGCTCACGAGTCATATGAGCATGCATATACACTCGCTGTACCCCATAGGCAATGTAGTTAAGTATTGTGAGTAATACTGAGAACAAGGTAACCGTTGGGTGCTGTTGCGGAATTGAAATGATTGAAGGTTTTGGATAATATTGCGGCAAGTAGTGTTGTACCCAGCTGTTTATTGCAAAGAAAATCTCTTTTGTGTGGGATCTATTAAGTACCCAGTCAGTCTGGCAAACTTCATATGCCACATACAACGAGTGACTTGGCTTTGGTTGCGCAAGGGTGCGAGGTTCTAACCACAAATTAAAACACCAGCTATTCTCTTCTTCACTTGACCAGGTTCTTCGCTTTCCTTGCAAAAAAGCAAAAAAGATCACAAGCGGTCGTACCAACCACAACCGATTATTCATCGTCACGAGCAAAATATCGATATCATCTTCAGACTCAGCATTTTGCATAGCGGCTGAACCAGTGATTGCCACTCCAATCACCCAGGGGATTTTTTGTAAAAACTTTAGCAGAATTTTTAATTCCCCATATTTTTTTTGGGATGCCAACATTCGTCGCTCGCGAATCTGAATGTGATGTTCATTTCCAGGTAGGAAAAAGTAACCATTTGAGTATCTAATTCGTTGGGCATCAATCATGTGCTCAAGTGTTGCTATAAATTCAGACACTGTTATTTGCTTCTTACCAACACAACGTTTAAATAGTTGCACTGCGGAAAGTGGGTATGAGAATTGCGCTGTATAGGCGAGCGTCAGGAATAGTCTATATTCAAGTGATTTCATGTAGCTGGATTATACTCAGAACACGAGCATCTCGCTTTGGGAAAAGTGGCATGCTACTTGGCGGGCTGTGCAGTAATGCCGTATTGGCGAATAACTTGAGACACACCTTGATCAAGTGTTTTTTGAACATCTTCCATCTGTTTGCCTTCAAGGAGACTGTTAATTGCATCTCTGTAGTATTGAATTAACTGATCATTTACACCAGCATCATGGGTATATGAATTTAGATACCAACTCTGTGCATATGGTGCATCTTGAGCAAATGCACTCAGCAGGGGATCTTTTGCCATAACATCTGCCAAATCACGACGTGAATACAGCTCTCCAAACGTACGAGTCTGAGATTGTGAAGCAAATAGTTTCTGCTGTACGTCTTTGGAACTTAAATATTTTGTAAACTTCCAGGACTCATCTTTGTTACTACTCTTAGGGTTCACACCTTCTGCCCAATACGTTCCCCAAGCTACACGTTTATCAGAAAGCTGTGGAAGTGGCGCTGTAGAAAACTTAAGATTTGGATTCATTAACTTAATTTCGTGAGCTCTCCAGGAAGGAGCGAACATCATCGCGACATCACCTCGTGCAAAAGCAACTGTTGATGTAGGCAGTGCGGGATCCCAGACATCATCTGTTTTAATAAAGTTGGTATAGAACAATAGTGCATCGCGAACTTCAGCAGAGTTCGGCTTGGTTAAGTCTGCCCCGTTTTGGAGCATCAATACCGCAAGTACATCTGAAAAGTGCTCAACATTTGAAGTATTACCCAGAGCAACACCCGCTCTCTTGATAGTACTTCCCTCTTTTACCGTAAGCTTTGTTGCTGCGTTACGTAAATCCGACCAAGTTTTTGGTGGTTCAAGCACTGCTGTTTGGAATACATCGGTGTTATAAAACAGAACAATTCCATCATACATAAGTGGAATACCTACAAGTTGACCATTCACTTGAAGCTGACTGACCGCCACAGGATAGAAGGTGGATTGATATTCATTGGCCGACATAACTGAGGATGGCAGTGGAGCCAAATTCTGCTTCAGCATAGGCACCCATGAAGCATGGAATCTGAAGATATCGGGACCATTTTCTGAAGTCAAAGCATTTTGCAATCTAGTTCTGTAGTCTTTATGTGACTGTTTATTGTATTTAATAGTAGTACCAGGATTTGCTGTCTCGTAATCCTTAATAATAGAGTCCATAGTTTCAGATGGTTCCCACAAACCCCAATATTCTAATGTCACTTTCTTAGTTGTAGGTTGTGCGGCTTGTCCAGATGTTCCTGAAGTTGTTCCACCAGAAACACCGCCTGTTTGACCTCCAGTTGGGGTTGTACCAGAATTACTAACACTTGAGGTTGAACTACCACCTAATCCGAGATATCTAAATGCAACAAAGCCCAAGATAAAGAGTAAGAGAATCACACCACCAATTATTGGCAAAAATCTGAGTGGTGATTTTTTAGTTTCAACAAATTGAGGAGATTTGGGAGCTTGTGGCGTTGCGGTCACAGTAGGTTTCTGTGGCATTTCGGGAGTAGCTTTTGTTCCTCCTTTACTTGGTGGTGGTGTCTGAGGAGTAGTTGGTCCTTGAGTACCTGCACCAGTTGGGAGGCGATTACTTGCCATTGAAGAAAGTGCTGTTAATGTTTGCGGTGGCTGTTGAATTCTCACTGGTTGCTGGGGCGCTCCAGGAGCAACTGGTCGTACTGGCAGTCGTGATCCAGCTGGAGTAGGAATAGTTCCAGGTGCAGCTGGTGGACGTTGTGCCAAAATCTGTGGTGATTGTTGTTGTGGTATAGCTGGAGGGGCCATGTTTGTGGGAAAAACTTGCTTCTGAGCTTGAGATTGCATTGAAGGTGCAACTGGAGTTGGAACAGTAGTGGGTTGAGTGACAACAGGAGCAGCTGGCTGAGGTGGTTTTACCACAGCTGGTGGCTGTTGAACAACTGGTCGAGCAGGAGGAATTGAAGTACGGCCTGCAACAGGACTAGTAGGACTCACATTTTTTACACCAGAAACTTGTGGTGGTTGCTGTGGAGGTATTGCAGGAGGTGCCATGTTTGCAGGAGCAACTGGTTTAGGAGCTGGTGGTGTGGCAGGTTTCGGTAATGGAGCGGGCATACGGTGACTACTGCTGGTATGATACGGGGTATTCTGACACAATAGTAAACAACGCTATTTGTGTTAGTAGTCTTACTACATGATAACACAAGCAGAGCATGTATGTCGGAATACAAACCTTATTTTACTATTCTTTCTACCAAAACTGCAAAAGCAACAACAATTGGCTTAGCTTTTGCTGGTTTTAGCTGCATCATCAGCGGTATTTTACTACTAGTTTACTTTAATGCCAAATCGCATCTTCCACTAGTTACTACTATAGAAGGCGTACCACTTGGGAATGTTGAAGTTTCAGAGGCGAAAAAGATCCTGACTGAGCAGTTCACCACTCCTCCAGCTCACACAGTAACACTTCGAGTAGACGATATTTTGGTAGCAACTAGCTCAACAAACTTGGGTGCCAATTATGAAACTGCTGAAGCAGTCAATACATTGGTTAAAATACCAGAAACAACTCAGCTTCACTGGCGCGTCTACACGGTGTTACGTCGATACTTTACACCACAACACATCTCACTACGTATTTCATACCGTCCTGAAAAATTGGAGACATTTATATCGAATCTTCAAGATAAAGTTGCTGTTCCTCCTATTGAACCTGCGCTCATTTTAAAAACAAGCGGTGCAACCGCATCTTTGACTGTTGACACCGGAGAAATTGGACGAGCCGTTGACGTTGATAAGACAAAAGAAAAACTATTGGAAAACATCCAAAGCGGTGTATTTGAGCTTTCAGCACCCGTGGCTAGTGTCGGTGCAGTGCTTACGGCAGACCAGGTTGACCCTAGTCTTGAGCGTGGTAAAAAATTTGTAGGCAAAACAGTCAAATTTACCAAAGAAGGCGTTCCACTTACCCTTTCAGATAAGCAACTGGTCAGTCTTTTAGCACTGCCTACAGGAATCAATCAAAAACAAACAACGATACTCTTTGAAACTTGGGAGAAACAAGTGAACCGCCCCCCACAGGAACCAGTATTTGAGTATGATGCTGCAACCAGTACTGTCAAAAAATTTATTCCGCCAAAAAATGGACTGACACTCAACAGAGCTGAGAACCTTAAAGAACTCACTGCTATTTTGAACGAAATTACTACTAATACTGATGACAAGAAACTTGAATTTGAAAAGAAATTAATTTTAGCTGAGCTACCGCCCAAGAAGTCACTCTCACAAACCAATGATATTGGAGTAGCCGAGCGGATTGGGTTTGGAGAAAGTTATTACGCGCATAGCATTCCCAATCGCGTTCACAATGTTGGATTGGCAGCATCACGAATTTCTCTCGACATTATCAAACCTGGCGAAGAGTACTCCTTTAACAAACATCTCGGAGAGGTCTCTGGAGCAACTGGCTTTAAATCTGCCTACGTTATTCAAGGAAACAGAACAGTTCTAGGAGATGGCGGCGGCGTGTGTCAGGTTAGTACAACACTATTTAGATCAGTATTAAATGCTGGACTACCAGTGACGAGAAGACTGCCACATAGTTACCGCGTAAGTTACTACGAGCTAGATCGCAAGCCAGGAATTGATGCCACCGTATATTCAGGGGAGACCGACTTCAGATTTAAAAATGATACAGGACATCATATTTTAGTATATGGAGAGGCTGACAGTAAAAACCTCTATATGTTCTTTGAACTATACGGAACTTCTGATGGCAGAACCGCAGAAATCGTAGATCATAAAACATGGAATTTCCAGGCTGCCCCACCCCCAGTATATATTCCCGATCCAAGTCTCCCTCCTGGTAAAACAGTACAAGTAGACTGGGCAGCAGCAGGAATACAAGCAAGCTTCAAAAATATAGTTAAAGATAAAAATGGAAAAGTAATTCGTGAAGAAGAATATAAATCCAACTACAGACCTTGGTCTGCGAAATACCTCAAAGGTATATAACCTTTTAGAATCGAGTATACTGGCACCATGTTTTGGCGTTTTTTTTCCACTGTTCTGTGTTGTTGTGTTATTTTCCTAGCCGTTCCCAATCGTGTTTTTGCTATTTCAGACCAACAGCACATTGTGATTCGCTGTACTCAGAAGGGTGCTTGTGAAAGTTCTACTTCTGATGCTCCATTCTTTACTGCGGACAATATGGTTCCTGGCGAAAGCGTCAACAGAATAGTGAGTATTCATAATCAGCGAAAAGACGAAGGTTGCGAACTGGGAGTACGAGCCCGTCATAGCGGTTCATACTCAGAGAGTGATTTGTCGGATGAGTTAACACTGTCTGTTACTTCCAAAGATACCCCACTGACCGCTTTTCCACTAAGAAAGTTACTCACAACAGAAACTCCACTGTACATTGATACACTCAATGCAGCGACAATGCGTGAATACAGTTGGAATGTACTATTTAATAAATCAGCAGGGAATGAGTACCAAGGGAGCACTGCAACTGTTGATTTTGACCTCAGCTTTAGTTGTGATGAATCTATCAAAGAACCCGCACCTCTTCCCTCTCAAAAGCCATCACAGAATCCAGGAGCACCAACACCTCAACCTTGCAGCAACACACCACCAAAAGGAACTCTCAACCTTACAAGTATTCCAAACCCCAATAATCTCACTACTACAAAACTGAGATGGAACTCGCTGCCAAATGCAACAAACTATCAGCTCACTTTTGGAACTACCGATGGCGAGTTGCTCTACCCCACCATTGATGTCGGGAACACAACCGAGTATTCACCCCAAGGATTATCACCACAGAAAAACTACTTTTTCAGTATTACTGCTCGCTCAGGATGCGCCATTGGGCCAACATCGAAGCAAGTTATCTTGGAACGAAAAAAAGTACCTCCCACACCCAAGGAAAATCAAAATCATGGGAATCTTAGTAATACAGAAGAAGTAATTGGTCAAAAAAATGAAGGGAAAGTACTCGGCGCTCAAACTGAAGTAGATAGTTCTGTGGATAACCCCACACAAAAGGCGAATAATAGATTCATGCTACGCACATTTTACATACATTTTTGTATTATACTATTACTAGTGCTTTTTATATTTTTCATCATCAAACGTAGACGCAAAAAACACCCATCAGAAGGCAAATGATCTAGTTAATAGCTATTTGTATCTAGTTGACTACCTATTTCAATTATAAGTATTGTAGTAAGTGATTTATTTTATTTATTTTTATAAATGAATATAAATATGCCATTTTTTGAAAATCCAGATTAGTTGAGCTGATCGGTCAATCAAAAATGCATATTTATTGGACTTTATCTACACTTAAAATGTGTAGTATTTCGTCCATAAAAAAATAAATATGTACATATTATAAAAAGAAAGGTTCATCAATGAAAAAGAAAGCCCTGCTCTTTCTCATCATCGTCTCAGCACTCATCGGAGGCGGTTACGCACTTACCCAAGCTCTCTTCAGTGATACAGAGACTTCAGCTTCAAACACATTTGCTGCTGGAACATTGGATATGACTGTAGATGGCCAAAACGGCACTGCATTTGAAAGTATCAATGTTGATAACATCGGTGTAGATGGCACTGTGACCGGTGAAAAGGAATGGACAATTCGAAACGCTGGTACTGTTCCAGGCAATCTCACATTCCGTCTTAACAGTATTACCAACACTGAGAATGGTTGTAATGAGCCAGAATTAGTGACAGAGCCAGCTTGTGCAGCAGATGCACTCGGTGAACTAGGTGCAGCTACCACAGCTGTTGTCAAAATTGATACCGACAACGATGGTAACTATGATGAAGAAGATGCTGTTGTAACCTCAACATTGGCAACTTCAAATCAAGGCCAATATGCTACACAGTGGAATACTAACGCTGGCACAGTAGCAGTTCCTGCTGGAGCAACAGTTAAAGTCAAAATGAACTGGGCAAACGACCCAGCTACCTATGGCAACGAAATCCAAAGTGATGGATTAAGTTTCCAAGCACAATTTGATTTGACACAAGTAAACCCTTCTTAACTTAGTTGAGGAGTGGATCGACGAGTACTAAGCATACGGAGGGTGAAAGCCCTCCGTATTAGCGTTTTAAAGAAATAATATGGAAAAAGCATTTCAATTTATCAGTAGTATTTTCTGGATTTTTTACGTTGCATTTGTGCTCGTTAGCTTTGCAACAACTGCTTCAAATAGCAAATCAAGTCCACTCCCACTCAGAAGTTTTATCGTCCAGTCAGGTTCAATGGAGCCCACAATCATGACTGGGGATGTTATTTTTATCAAACCACAAAATGCGTATCAAAAAGATGACATTGTGACGTTCCACGATGCTGCTAATAGAACCGTCACTCACCGTATTTTGAGTGATGATGAGGGCAAGCTCACCACCAAAGGTGATAACAACCAAGCCACCGACCCAGATCCAATCACGCAACAAAATATCGTAGGAAAATACCAGTTTAGAATTCCAAAAGCTGGATATCTGCTCGTTCACAGTCAGCAGCCATTTGGTATGTTTTTACTTATCGCCATTCCACTCATCTTGATCGTGGGTAGTGAAATTTTTAAAGAAAAACCAAAAAAGCATGACAATACTCAGTCCTAAACATGAGACCAACATTCGGACTTCTATTTAAACTCAGCTTGTTTTTAATAGCAGTGTTTTCCGCGTACACCCAATTCACTGATGCTGATTTGTTTGATCAGGAAGATGTTCATAACAATAGATTTGAAGCAACAACATTAGATTTCTCCACCAACGACACTGCCAACGAGCTCTCCAAATCTCTCCTCTTCTCAGTCACTGGAATGATTCCCAGTGGATTCCAGGTAGAAACAGTGAGAATTAAGAATAGTGGAAAACTTGAATTCCCCTACTCTGTCAGCGTTCAAAAAACAGCTGGTTCAGATACATTCTGTCAAAGTCTCGAAGGGGTTATTATGCAAGATTGGAGTCCTGTCTATTCAGGAAATCTCATGAATCTCTCATTTTCTGGTGAGTTATCTGATCAAGAAAAATGGGAAGATCTTGTCTTTGTTGTGAAGTTCAATAATAAAGATGTAGCACTAAAAAACCAAACCTGTGCATTTAATATTTCATTTGTCAGTCAAAGTCCAGAAAGTCATTTTACAGATACCGAGACACTACAGAACACAGTAACTTCTGGTGCTTGGGCGGAATAGGTAAAGTATGAGAAGATTACAACAACCCACAACCATGCTGCGAAAACTTGGACTGCTCAAAAGCTTATTTCTGATTTCACTTGTAGGCGTCATTGGACTGATGACGACGCAAGCGCTTTTTGTGGACCGCGAACAATCAGCCCAGAGTAGTTTTGTAGTTGGTACGCTAGACATGACTGTTGAAGGAATTAACAATCAACAAGCCGAGAGTCTACAAGTAAGTGGCGTTGGTGCACAAAACGTAGTTTCTGGTGGTAAATCTTGGGTGATTAATAATGTAGGAAGTTTACCGGGCGAATTTAGTTTTGCGCTTTCCAATGTTAAAAATTTTGAGAATGACTGCAATGAGCCAGAAGCTCTTGAAGATACTACATGCGCCAATCCAGGTGAAAATTTGGGTGAGCTGGGCAAAAATATTCAAACAGTCATCAAGCTCAAGGAAAACAATCAAGAACGGACAATTTTCACGAGTGACCTTTCAGCAGAAAACGGAGCTCAGTATGAAGCACTCTGGAAAGCAAATGCTGGAAAAGTGACAATTCCACCAGGGCAGAGCGTTACTGTCAGTATTGATTGGACCACTGAAGGAAAAGATTTTGGCAATGAAGTGCAAAGTGATAGTACGTCATTTGATATTACATTTAACCTACGACAGATTCTTCCTGGTAGATAAACTTCATGAAAAAAACTACGTTCAAACACATTGTGGTCTACATTGTGATTGCCTTGTTTTTTGGATTTATTAGCTACAAGTTGGTAAGCTGGTTTCGCAACACTGTCCCCTGGCGCACCTACGTTGTTCAATCTGGCTCAATGGAACCAAGCATCATGACTGGAGATGCCATCATCATTAAGAAACAGCCTGAGTATATAAAAGCAGATGTGGTTACTTTCAAAGATGAAAACGACAGAACAGTCACCCACCGTATTCAAGAAGTGCAGTCCAAAAATCCAGGAAAATTTGTAACAAAAGGTGATGCCAATCAAACTGCAGACGTAGAAGTCATAACTGAAGAAAAAGTAATTGGCAAAGTGATTGGAGTGATACCCAAGTTTGGATATATCATTCGGTTTATAAAATCACCCTGGGGATTTATTCTCTGCATCATCACACCCACAGTGCTCATACTCTATGATGAGCTGAGGTCGCTTATTCAGGCACTGCGTAAAAACAAACGCTAACTACTTCTTCTGACCCATATATTGAGTAATTCCATCTATTGCTCGCAGTATTTCGACAGGTACTGCAAAGACCACAGTGTTGGATTGATCAGAACTAATATCATTGATCGAATTAAGTGTACGTAAGTGCAAAGCACCTGGTGTTTGAGCCATCATGGCTGCAGCTTGAGACAGGTTTTGAGCAGCTACCACTTCTCCTTCTGAGTTGATGATAGTTGCGCGCTTTTCACGCTCTGCTTCAGCTGTTTTGGCCATGGTTCGCACCATATTTTCTGGCAATTCAATGTCTTTGAGCTCCACAGTTTCTACTGTGACACCCCACTGTTCGGTGGTGACATCCACAATTTGTAGAATTTGAGCGGCGATTTTTTCGCGATTTGAGAGCAGTTCATCCAATGTCACTTCACCAGCAATACGACGCATGGTGGTTTGAGCCAGCTGGGAAACTGCCCAAATTACGTTTTCCACTTCATTAATTGCGCGAGAAGCATCAACAATTTTAAAGTAAATCACAGCGTTCATTTTGCAGGATACGTTATCTTTGGTAATTGTTTCTTGCTTTGGGACGTCCATGGCACGAGTACGAATGTCGACCTTTGTCATGGTTTGAAAAATAGGAACAACTACTCGCCAGCCCGGACCGACAAGGCCAGTGAATCTACCCATGGTATAGCGAACACCACGTTCATACTGATTTACTTGACGAAGAGAAATGAGCAAAATAAAAAAGATAATCCCAAAGAACCATAACATAGCGGTATTCCTTATACATGTAGACTACATCTTTTAAGATAATTTTCAATAAAAGCTTTTAAGACCGCCTATCTCGAGTGTTATAATTAGTCTCACTATGGAAGCACGCTACGATCACACACAATCTGAAAATGAAATGTATTCACTCTGGGAAACAGCTGATGCTTTTAATCCCGATACACAGTTAAGTTCAAAAAAAGACGGATCAAACAAATCATTTACAATCATTATGCCGCCACCAAACGCTAATGATCCATTGCATATCGGTCATGCAATGTTCGTTTCATTGGAAGACGTCATGACACGCTTTCATAGAATGATGGGTGATACAACACTCTGGGTTCCAGGCACAGATCACGCAGGCATTGAAACACAATTTGTGTTTGAAAAAAAGTTAAAAAAGATTGATAAATCGCGTTTTAATTTTGACAGACAAACACTTTACAAGCAAATTTGGGACTATGTACAAGAAAATTCTGGTATTGCTGTGGATCAAATTAAGAAATTGGGTGCCAGCGCTGACTGGAGCCGATTTACCTTTACACTCGATGACGACGTAGTGACGTATGTGACTGAAACATTTAAAAAACTTGCTGCAGATAAACTTGTTTATCGTGATATGCGCCTTGTTAATTTTTGTGTGCACTGCGGAACGTCGTTTTCAGAACTTGAGGTAAATCACGTTGACCAGACATCTTCACTTTTCTATGTCAAATACCGTATGGCTGAAAATTCGACCGAATTTATTACACTTGCCACAACGCGGCCAGAACCTATTTGGGCTGACACACATTTGGCAGTTCATCCCAACAATAAAAAGACGCAGCATTTAATTGGTAAAAAAGTCTTAAATCCGCTCACTGATGCCGAAATGGAAATTATTGCTGATGAGTTTGTTGATCCTGAATTTGGAACGGGAATTGTAAAACTAACTCCCGCTCATGACTTCAATGACTTTGCAGTTGGAAAGAAGCACAAACTTCCCCTGATAATTGCTGTTGACCGTCGCGGAAAAATGACTGCAGAGGCTGGCAAGTATGCAGGAATGAGTGCAAAAGCTGCCCGAGAAATGGTTGTAGCAGATCTGCAAGAAAAAGGCTTAATCGACAGAATTGATGACAAATATCAGAACAGAATTGGAACTTGCTATCGCTGTGGTCGCGTTTTAGAACCATTACCACTCCCCCAATTCTTTATTAAAGTGAACGAAGATAAGAAGAGTTTAACAAAAGCTGCGCTCAAAGCGCTTGATTCTGGAGAAACTATTGTGCATGGAGTTGGTCGAGAAAAGATTCTTCGCCACTGGCTCGAGAATCTCCAAGATTGGAATATCAGTCGTCAAATTGTGTGGGGAATTCGCATTCCTGTTTGGTATGAAGTCAGCGGTTATGAATCGTCTATAACAATTTCTTTTGTGACACCAAATAAAGAACTCAAGCAAGGGGTTTTAAGGGATCTTTTAAACGAGTATTCCCTTGAGGAAATTGAGGCAGGATTGCAACAACTTTTTGCTGACATTTCAGTCCCCTACTCTATCTCGCCAGAGCGTCCTTCCGACAAGAAGTTATATCTACCTGAAACAGACACCTTTGACACGTGGTTTTCTTCAGCACAATGGCCTGTGGTAACGTTAAAAACCAACAAGCCCGATGACTTTAAAAACTTCTACCCCACTACTGTCATGGAAACTGGCTACGATATTTTGCCGTTTTGGGTGATGCGCATGATGATCATGGGCATTTACTTAACAGGAAAATCTCCATTTGCAGAGGTATATTTGCATGGACTTGTTCGAGATTCAAAAGGTCAAAAGATGAGTAAGAGCAAAGGAAATGTCATCAACCCACTTGAGATAGTAGAAAAATTTGGTGCTGATGCGCTCCGTATGGCACTCGTCATCAGATCTACACCTGGACAAGATAAATCTGTGGCTGAGCAAGACTTTAAAGCAATGCGTAATTTTTCTAATAAGGTTTGGAATGCTGCTCGGTTTATTTCTATGCAGTCTCAAGAAAAGCAGCCAGAGCTTTCAACTGCTTCAGATGATGCTATTTTCATGGAAAAATTGACAAGAATTGTGGAAGAAGTAACAAATCACCTCCAACAGCGCAAACTTGGTCTGGCCGCTGACGTACTGTACAACGAGTTCTGGCACTGGTTCTGTGACGAGTGTATTGAAAAACAAAAACAAGGTAAGATTTCGCTTGAGATGCTCAAAGAAGGGTTGCTAACTTTCCTCAAGATGTTACATCCTTTTATGCCGTTTGTGACCGAAAAAATCTGGCAGGAAATACGACAAGAAATTGTTGATTCCCCTACTCTATTAATCACTTCACAGTGGCCTAAAAACTCTTAACTACACAGTCCCCTGATTTGTGGGTATAATTTACAGAATGTCTTCTGTGATTCTGCGTGCCCGTCTTATTTTGTATTTATTTTTCTTTTTTCTTGATCTCAGTTCCTACTACGTCATTCATATCCTGCCAGTTCTCTGGAGTTTTATTCTCTTTTTACTTATTTTATGCGGTGTGGGATTAAACATTAAAACTGTTCAGGCTCGTATTTATGAACAACAGATTACTCAAGTAGAACTGCAAACTAAAACACCCCACGAGAACATTGTTTTCACTCGGAACGATCTTGAAAAAAAACTTGATGAATACCAAAGAATACTACAAATACAACCTGAACATCGAGATATATTGATTAACGTTTCACTTTTGGAGCGAGCTATTCACAACCAGAAAGACTCATACATTTATTGGGAAGAAGCTCAAAAACTCGATCCTAACAACGAGATTTTTTCGACAAATTCTACAAAATAATCTTAGACCTACTTTTCTTCAGCAGTAAATTCTAATCTCATGCAATTTGCGCATTTCATATTAATTTAGACTCCCCTATTTGTAGGAATGACAACTAAAAAGACCTCCTTGTGGGAGGTCTTTAATTTTTAATTTTACTTGAGTAAAACTATTCTTTTTTCTCTTCAGTTGCTGGTGTTTCACCTTCAGCAGCTGGTGCAGCTTCTCCGGCTGGTGTTTCAGCACCTTCAGTGGTCTCTGCAGGAGTTTCTTCAACTTCTTTTTCAACCTTTTGGACGATAACGATTGGAGCTTCTAATTCTTCTTCAGATAAAAGAACAGTGATTTTATCTCGATCAAATGCCACATCTGAAAGATGCAATGTCTGCCCTACTTCAGTTAGACCAGAGATATCAACTTCAAACATTTCTGGTAAGTCAGCAGGTAATGCTTCAATTTCAAGCATATTACGAGTAAGAACGACTGTTGCATCTGGAACTTCAAAAGTACCAACTGTTTCAACAGAAATTTCGGAAGTAACTTTGACTTTAAGGTTAACTCTCTTGAAGGAAACGTGAATTGGCTCATCAGTAACTGGGTTGTATTGGATTTCACCAATCAAGGTAGGAATTTGTTTATCTGCTCCAACTTGTAAGTACAAAAGCGTAGTGTCGCCCTGCACTTCCAGGAGTTTTTTAAAGACTGCTGTTTGTAATTCGATTGATTCAGATTCTTGATTTAAGCCAAATACGTTAGCAGGAATAAAGCCCTGTTGATGCAGTTGTTTACTTTTCTTTCCAGTAATAGATCTTTCGCGCACGTGGAGAATTGCCTTTTGTGAGTTTGTCATATGTTTTGATGTGTAATAAATATGTATTTACTAATATACTTTCTTGTTTTGCACAAGCCAGATGATCAATTATATCAGTTTTATTTTAGTTTGCTTGACTAAATTGGATACCATAGATGCTTGTTTCATCACTTGGTTTGGTGAAAACAATGCCATCAGCAGCTACAGATGCTTGAGGAGCAATTAGTTGTGGGCGTAGAGATGGGGCAGGGAGTATTCTCAAGAGGAATGGTGTTTCACCTGTGCCTGGTTGCTTGTTATTGAAGAACAGATATGAAAAGTCAGCCTCACTTGTGGTGGTGAGCGGAATTGAGTATTCGAGCACAACTTGTTTTTTGGATTGAATAGGGACTTCAACCATAAAACCAAGTACTGTCTGTCCATTTTCCTGAGTTTTTGTAATTTGTGCATCAGCTAGGGGAGCACCACCCACCATAATTGTGGGTTTGGAAGCGGTGGCAGGTAAGTAAAATCTCATGTAGTTTTTATATGGACCTTTTGGCCAAGCATCAAGTTGCGCGGTATTTTCAAAGTTGATAGTTCTTCGGTGAGCAGCAAGGGTAGAGGACAGTGAAATAGTATGATCTATACTCCTTTTTAAGTAGTAGTTTGCTTTATTTACACCAACATTTGCTTCCACCTGCATAAATGGGTCAACCAGACAAGAACTGCCAGAGAACTCACTTGGGCAGCGTGGCACAATTTGAGCTCCACTCCAGCCAAGGCTCTGAAACGGCTGCTGTTCATCTTGATTAGAAAGTGCAATAAGCGCATCTTTTTGTGAGAAAGAGGTTTGAAGTGCAGTTAAGAACGAAGCAACTTTTTCAGCGGGGAGAGCAAGTACCTTTTCAAGGAGACGAGAGAAGAGTAACTTACGATAGTCCTGGTTTTTAGCTGATTCAACCAGCACCACTTCAGAATGAAACTCCATTCGTTCAAGTAGATTTTTACTGGTAATAACTTCATTGTATTCAGGCAGATCTAGTGGTCCAGTTGATTCGAGAATATTCTGAATGCCATATAAATCTACAGCAATAACGCCATCAATTTTGGTGTTAAACCCTTTTTCAACAAACCACTTAACTTGATCTGCTGCTTTAGGAAAATCTGGATTCCAGTTTGAATCATGGAAGAAATATACCTTTTCGCCAGTTGCCTTTGTAAGTTCAGCCGGAGCGGTGACTTCACCAGGCAATTTCTTATGAACTTCGTAGGATGTATAGATACTGTGATCTATGAGTGATCCCTTGTCGAAAGTGAGCAATGCCACTGCCTCAATGAAGCCACCCGTTGGTCGTAATTCTTGGTTGTTCTGGAAGAGAACTGCATATGTTCTTTTTTGTGACTGTCCAAAAACCGGGTGCAGGATGGGCTGGAGTTGTTGTTGAACAAAGGATTGTTTTTTAAGGTCTTCAACTTGCTTTTGATATGTTGCTACCAACTCATCTACAGAACCTGAATCTGAAAATTCTATCTGACTCAATTCGTTTTCTATTGTTTCAAGGTTTTCGTGCGCTGTGAGTGATTCACGACCCACATTTTCGGCTAGTTCGTCTATGTTACCAGTATGACTACCTAATACAGTTAAAACTAAGCTTTTAAGGTCTTCATCTCTCACCGAAAGATTCTGGGAAAGTTCACTTAATTTTCTACTGACAGTGACTGCGTGTTCTGCTTCTTCAATTTGTGGCAAACTTACAATGGCTTTATAACTAGTGGTTTGAGCAGCAACCAGTCTAGTAAAACCTTTCAGCCGACTCCACTGTGACGCGGCGATTGGTTCATTTCTCGTTGTAGCTGCCATAACTGAAAGCAGCGAGTTCTTGAGTAGGTAAAAACTCATCATAAAAACAGTCATGAGTAGTAACACACCCAATCCCATACCAGTAAATGCTAGTCCACCATAAAAAAGT
Source organism: Limisphaerales bacterium (assembly GCA_044350895.1). Taxonomy (GTDB): domain Bacteria; phylum Patescibacteriota; class Microgenomatia; order UBA1400; family PJMF01; genus OMIS01. The sequence goes on along the minus strand of JBILGT010000002.1, from coordinate 81,221 downwards.
GTTGTTCTTTTTTTTGACTTTTTTTTAATACGTGTTTGAGCTTTGACGAGAGAAGTAACTCGTTCAGTCTTTTTTTCTTGGCGTGTTTCGGCAAAAATACGCTGAATTTCTGAACTGACATTAAAATCAATTTTTTGAATTTTAATTGGCGTATTAGAGAATGGCATCGCCGTTTCGTTTTCCGGTGGGGTAAGTGCTACTTGAGGAATATCTTGTGTTCTTAGTCCGATTTCTTCTGGCATAGCTGGGAGAAGTTCGTCTGGAACTTCTGGTTCTAGAGATGGCATTTCTTCCAAAGTCACGTCTTGATAAGGATAGTTTGCAGGCGGTAATTGTGTGTTTGGGATATCTGTTTCTTGGTGGGTTCCTAAAAATGATAGTTGTGCGGCATTAAAAAACGGGGGCTGTTCTGGTGAAGGAAGTTGTTTGGTATACCAAGCTGTTACAGCGTCATCTTCTTCTGATACAACCACTTCTTTGACAGTGAAAGGGATTGTTTCAACTTCAACGGCATCCACTGGTTGGAGCGCAACATCGCAAAAATAGTAACCTTCATATTGGTGACTGATTTTTTGAGCTATTTTTAAAGCAGCCTTGGTTCGACCTCGAATTACAGTACTCGTTCTGTATGCTTGAAATAGTTGTTCTGTGGCAGCTTCAATAAAAGCAGGAAGTGTGTGTGGTGAAAAAGAAACAGTAGGAGCAAACACAAATCCCTTTTGGATTTGCTGTGAAAACAAGTCTAGAAGTAGTCCTTCTCCAGGCTGAACTATCAGGTCTTGACCAAAAATAAAAGCTGACTGAGGCAAAATATCATTACAAATTGACAACACCTTCCTTTGAGAACTTAAAAACTCAGTGAAAAAAGGAATTTCTCCAGGAACTTGCAGTTGAGTTCCACTAATAATTGGCATTACTACAACCAATTTTTCTTGAAATGGTTGTAATGATTGCAGTAGTTCTTCAAAAGAATCAGGATAAGCAGCGGGTGAGAGACAGAGAATTATTTTATACGCGGTGGAAAGTAGATCAGTTTTGGTAGCAATGAGATCTGGTTCAGCTCCAAAAATGGAAACCTGCAAATTTTTACTTTCAAGAATTGTCTGAAAATGCTCGGCAAAAATATTTGTTGTGTCTAAAACAACAATGGTTATGTCTGTTTCGAAAAATTCAGTAGTAAATTGATTCAGTGCCATACGTATACCCGTTCTATTCTAAGAAAGAATTTTGGATACGTATAGGTCAAACAATCTATACTTGTGTATCTAAGGCTTGATTAGCAAGCGCATCTGCCTGGGAATTGAGTTCTCTAGGAATATGTGTGATCACATATTTATGAGTCAGAGCACTCAAGTCTTTCCAGCAATTTTGCGCGTACTGTAGCATTCGTGGCTCTTTGATTTTCCATTTTTTGTTGAGTTGTTCTACAACAAGCTTGGAATCAAGTTTCCAGGTAACTGAAGTAATTTGAGACACAGTTGTTTGGGATTTTAGCCATTCTAGTGAAAGTAGAAATGCTTGGTACTCAGCTTCGTTGTTGGTTCCGACACCAATGGTTTTCCCAACTTCAAAAAGCGTTGCTTCATCAGCTGATCTGACGACAACACCAATTGCTGCAGGACCGGGATTTCCTCGTGAACCACCATCAGTGAATATCTGAATATCCATAGATTATTCCGCTTTCATGCGAATACTCAATCTTCGTTCTTTGCCTTCACCAGTTGAGACGCTTTCAAGCTTTTCATTTTCTGGAAGCTCACCTAGAGTTGAGTGAATAACAAAACGCTCATGTGCAGGTAAATAAGACTGGAATGTGTAGGTTTGGCCTGTTTCGAGAACACGCTCCGCCACATTTTTTGTCAATTCTTGTAATTTACGTTCACGCTCTTGGCGGTACTCATTAATATTGAGCACAATTTTCTTTTCAGGATATTCTTCAGAGAAGATCACCCGAAGCACTCGTTGAATTGACTCAAGTGTTTCTCCATGAAAACCAATAAAACGACCAGAATCTTCTTCTGGAAGTGAAATGGTTATCATCATCATTTCTGAAGAATCTTCAACAGAAACTTCTAAAACTTCTGAATCAACTCCACAGTGTTCACATAAATTGCGAACAAATGTATCAATTGTCATACTATTCCTTTCTTCAAACACGTTTTTGTGTCATTACATTTTGTATTCTTTGTAAGTACATGACTAAGCCACCCCAGCCAGAAACATACCACTGTTGTCCAATGCTAAAGAGGGTAGTGATTACCCAGTACAGTGACAAACCAGCTGGAAACTGAAGTGCTAGTATACCAGTCATTACAGGCATAATAAAAATCATCTGCTGCTGCATAGATTGCGCCATTTCAGCAAAATCTTCTTCTTTTTTGTTTTCTTCTTGAACCTTTTTCTTTTTACTCTGGTTTGGAACTTCATCAGTCTTTTCGGCACCAGGAGCAATCATGAGAGAAAGTATTAATTGAGTGACACCAGCTAGAACCGGCAAAATGTAGGTTGGATCTGGGTGATTGAGTTGTAGCCACAAAAATGATGGATTAATTTGAATTCCGTGAATTTCTGATTGAGCTAAAAACTCTACTAATACTTGGTATAAAACAATGAGCACACCAATTTGTAGTAACTGTGGTAAACAGCCGGCTAGGGGATTTACATTATATTTTTTATACAAATCCATTTGGGCTTGCTGCATAGCAGTTTTATCGCCCTTATGTTTTTTCTGTAATTCTTTTAATTCTGGTTGTAATTTTTTGATGTTATTGCCAGCTTTCAGTGAAGAAAGAGTGAGTGGGAAGAGAACTGACCTAATGGCTAGTGTGAAGAGGATTAACGCAGCACCTAAATTGCCAGTAAGCTGATAGAGAAAAAGTATAAAGTTTGATATGACATCAATAATTGGTTGCATACGGTATTGCTCCTCAGTAACAGGCTATTATACGTGGTACTCCCTTATATATTCCTTGTAAAATTCCTTCTTTTCTTATTGTTTGGACAAAGTAGTGTCCACAAGTAGGTGTATGTTTACATTTACTAACAACACCAAATACAGAAAAAAGAAATATATATCGTACTGTTTTACTAATTATATATAGTTTTTCTAGTAATTTCATGCCCGTACCGCTGTTAGATACATTTTTAATTTATCAACAGCTATGCTCACTTTTTGATCTGGAATTTGAGATTGTAGAACAATTACACAGTGCAGATGCAGTTCTTGTAAAGCATCCAGATGCTTCTGTAATTCCTGATACAAAAGCCTTTTTATTCTATTTCTTTTTGTAGCAAGCGCAACTACGCGCTTTGGTACGAGAATAGTAATAGCAAAAGAACTAGGTACTTCTTGCAAGAATACAGTAAACGGATGTAATCGAGTTTTGGAAGCGTTGGAGAAAAACTCTCTATCTGAACGAAGCTTAAAGTTAAATTGTTTTGCAAGCATTACTATTTAGACAGCAAGTCGTTGACGACCTTTTGCACGACGACGCTTTAAAACGTTTCTGCCACCAACTGATAGCATGCGTTTTAAGAAGCCGTGTTTACGAGCTCGTTTTTTCTTTTTTGGGTTCCAGGTACGTTTTGTCATAACAGAAAAGGTATTATAGCAGACTATGTCGTTACACGGAATGGCATAACTACATATCTATATCCATTTAGTTCTTTTGACTGAAACATCGCTGGTTTTAAACTATCACTCATGCCAAACCAGACTTCAGTTTGCTTAGCAGCTTGTAAAAAGTCGAGAATATACTTTGATTTAAATGCGATAGTACCACCGCTTCCGGTGATTTGCGCATTACCCACTTCACCTGAATAGTTACCGAGTGTTGAAGAGGCTGCCTTTACGACTACTTTTTCAGGAGTAATTTCGAGTTGCACAATACTTGATGTGTCTCTTGAAAAGATTGTAGCTCGTTTTACCTGTTCAAGTAGTTCATCACTAGATAGAACCACTTCTGTTGTAAAGAGAGCAGGGACTATCTTTTCATATGGGGGATAGTCACCTTCTAGAACTCGGGCATATACTTCAATGCCATCAAAGGTAATAAAAACCTGCTTCAACTCACTTGAAACAGTGAAAACAACAGTTTCACTCTTTAGTTGGGCAGCTATACGACAAACTTCACTGACGGCACGAACGGGCAGTATGAATTGAATCGGTTGTTGTCCAGGCATTGGTGAAAAATCAGCAATTGATAATCTAAATCCGTCAGTTGTGACAACTCGGGTGGATTCTGCGGTTAAATTGAAGAGAACTCCTGTGAGTAATGGACGAGCTTGATCGTTTGACGCACTATAGAGGACCACTTGGGAAATCGTTTCGAGGATTTTGGTGGATAGTGTTGCAACTTCACCGGTGACTTGAGGGAATGGGGGATACTCATCACTTTCTTGACACTGGAGTGTACAGGTCGTTCTCCCTGCAACTATTGTCAAGGTACTTGCAGTAAAACTTAGTTTAATTTCACCAGCTGGAAGCGAACCAATTATCTCTCTAAACTCTTTACCAGGTACAGCGACTGTTCCGGAAGTTTCAATTTGAGCTGGCATTGTAGCTCTCACCCCAAAGTACAAATCAGTTGCTCCAATAGTACAGGTTGATTCTGTTGTTGTTATGAGAATGGAAGAGAGTACGGGAAGCTGTGCTTTAGCGGGAATTGCCTTTTGAATATAGTTAAGTGCGTGCTGTAAATTTTCTTGTAATACGACAATTTGCATAAAACTTTATATATATAAATTTAGTTGTAGTAATAGTAGGCTAGTTGCGCTTTGTTGAAAAGGACGGCTTTCTGATCTGGTTGCAATACTGTGGATTATATGTGAACTCACGCCGCTTGTGAATGTTAATAACTAATGTGAATTGCTGTGTCCAGCTGTGTGAGTAACTTTCTGTTGCACACATTCAGTAAAAATCATGCACATTCTGTCCACTAGGTTATGCATAAGTTATTCACAAAGTTTTCAACAGGTGTGAAAAACTCCTGGGTTATTTTGAAATCGCAGCCAATGTCATCTGGAGTGCTGACACATCCTGACGCAATTCATCACTGAGCGCCATATCTTTTTCGACTTTTTTCACTGCATGTAACACACTAGTGTGGTCACGACTTGCAAACCAACGACCGATTTCGGTGAGTGGTAAAGAAAGCTCTTTTTTGAGTAAATACATCGCGATATGACGCGCTGTAACAAGACTTTTAAGCCTACTTGAACCTTTTAATGATGACTGCTTAACGTGATAGTGATTAGCCACAGTTTTAATGACATCAGCAGGAGCAACTTTTATCCGAGGTCGTTTAACTTCGACTTCTACTTGCAGAATATCTTCAATCAATTCTAGGTTGAGCTCTCGGTGTTTAAGTTCAATTTCGGATCGAATACTCGTGATAATGCCTTCTATCTTTCGGGCACTCTCGACTTTTGAAGCAATCACTTTTGCAAGATCTATGGTGATTGCGATTTGTTGTGCTTTGGCTTTTACTAGGACTATTGCTGTTCTTAATTCAAATGATGGTTGTTGAATATCAATCATCAGTCCAGCTTCAAAGCGTGATCTCAGCCGATCCTCAAGTAATGTTATTTCGTGAGGTGGCCGATCTGAAGTAAGCACTATTTGGCTAAATTGCTTGGTAAGTGCGTTAAATGTGTGAAAAAACTCTTCTTGGACAGCGTTTTTACCAGCAATAAACTGAATATCGTCAATTAATAAAACATTTGCTGATCTATAGCGATCTTTGAAGTGGCTAGCCTTTTTTGTTTGAATGGCATGCACAATGTCATTGGTAAACTCTTCACCAGTACAGTAGATAATCTTGGCATTCGGATTTGCTCTCAAAATATTATGGCCAATCGCGTGCATGAGATGCGTTTTGCCGACACCCACACCACCATATAGAAAGAGTGGATTGTATGACTGACCTGGTCTGTTTGATACTGCTGTAGCTGCTGCATGTGCCATTTCGTTGGTGGTGGAGACTGCAAACGTGGCAAAGGTGTAATCAATTCTCAAACCAATGCCGCGCGCTTGCATTTGAATACGTTCTTCTGCTGCATTCATCATCGTATTCTCAGAAAATAAATCTTCAACCCGCGGGGATTGGTTTTGTGTGTGATTGGCAAATGCCGGTGGAGTAGAAGTAGCTGCAAACTGTTGCTGTGTAAACGAAGCTGAAACCACTTGTGTGAATCCTGTAGCAGGTTCTTTTGGAGTTTCTCGTTTCTTTTGTGGATCACCCACTAAATATGAAACTTCACAATTTCTTTGTAGAAGAACATCTAATGCTTGTTTGACTTGCATATGTAAGTTCTTTTTGAGGTTTGTGGAGTGGAAAGCTGTTGGACTAGTAATGGTGACAACGGCTTTTGTGTCATCTATAACCTCAATTTCTGTAATGGGATTTGAGAGAATCCACGTGTTGTAAACTGCAGAAGACATCTCTTTTTGGAGTAAGTTGCAGTACTGTTGCCAAATTGTAGAAACTTCTTCATTAGAAAGTGTTGATTGCTGCATAAAAAGAACATCTCCAGAGAAAAATTAGACCCAGATTACTTAAATCGTTAGACGAGTCACATAGTTATACACAGTGTTTTACACAGCACGCAAGTAGGAAAAGCTATTGTTTGATTGGTTTAGAAGGTGGTTTGTAATTATCAATTGAATCTGGCATGTACTGTGGTCGACCAGTCGCAGCAGCAGAAGTTGTATCAGCTGTTTTGACTAAGACGGCAGGCATTGCAGCTTGTGCAGCTGGTTCTCTTTGAGCAGGCTGTCGTGGTGGCATCGGATATGATGGTTTTTTCTCAGCCAAATCAGTTGCAGCTTGAATTCTGGTTTGTTCTGCAACACGGCGGTTTTGTAGTACTTCTTCAGGGTTGGTTGTAATTAAGGTGTGTTCTTCTTCACTAGCCACAACACGAAGCGCAACGTGATTTTGCCCTGCAAAGAAAATTCCTTCACCAACATCTGCTGTGACGAGCAGTTGTCGTTCACCTTGTGAAAGATAGAACGTTTCTGCAAGAACCGGAATTGACGCTGTAGACTGCTTCATCAAAAACTGGATGGAAGCGTTTGTCACAATTGCTTTACCGTAATCTGTGTGCAAAAAGTCTTCAACATCTTGCGTGATGGTGGTAATACCCAAGTAATATTTACGAGCACGCTTTACCATTGAGTAGATAAATGAAGCTGAATCAGGATGCTTCATAAAGTACCAGGCCTCATCAATAATAAGAAGGCGCTTCTTGAGGTCTTTGCGAATACGAGTCCAGATAAAGTCCAAGATGATGTACATCGCAATTGGACGCATCTCTTCTTCCATTTCTTTAACTGAAAAGACCGTTAATTGGCTTTTAATATCAATGTTTGATTTTTGATCGAAAATTCCTCGGAATGAACCTGTGATAAATTTTTCTAGTCTGGCTGAAATATCATCAGCATCTCGATTTTCCATACCAATCAAAGCTTTATAGACATCTTCCATGAGTGGTGGTTCGTTGACTTGTGTTGCTGGATCTGGAGTAATGCCTTTAGCTTTATAAGCTGCTACCAAGGCGCGGTCGAGTAAAGCATCTTGTTGTGGTGTCATATCACCCAACATAACTTTGAGAAGACCATGTAATGAAATAATTTTTTGCCCAAGTTCATTTTCACCTTCCTCATAGAGATTGGCGAGGTCAAAAGGGTTGATCTTTGTTTCAGAATTAAAAGTAAAATTAATGTACGTTCCAGCTACGGCTACAGACATATCTTCATACTCATGTTCAGGGTCCATAACAATCACTTCAGCACCAAACATAAGCTGGCGCAAAATCTCTAGTTTGACGGTGTAAGATTTTCCAGCACCTGACTTAGCAAAGATAACCATGTTGGCGTTTTCCATCTTGAAACGGTCAAAGATAACGAGCGAGTCATTATGCTCATTAATGCCGTACATAATGCCTGTTTCCATCGTAAGTTCAGATGAAGTAAACGGGAATGTTGTTGCGAGTGACGTGGTATCCATATTTCGAGTGACGAGCAACTTATCAACTCCCATTGGTAACGTTGTCTTAAATCCCTCATCCATTTGCAGCGTAGCTTTCTTGGATACGATTAAGAGAGAACCGAGTGTTGATTGAATGCTTTTAGTGATCTTATCGAGTTCTTCTTTATCTTTGGCTTGAATAGTGACATACAGACCAAATTGATAAAACCGCTCCGCACCTTTTGCTAGTTCTTCGCGAATGAATCGTGCGTCTTCTAGTTTAACTTCGGTATTAATGTTTGAAATCTTACCTGCACGTAAATCTGATTGAATTTCAGCTTCCATTTCAGTGATTTTGCGTTTGAGGTTATCGAGAATCTCAGCTGAATCTACCGGAAAGATAAACATTGAAGTTGTAATCTGATGTGGGTAGTTGATGAGTGGCGCGAGCCAGTTGGCTGGGACAGTTCGGGGATAGCCAGCTACAAACAGAGTTCTAGTATAGGTAGAGTTGATTTTCTGATACGTAAAATCAACCTCAATAGCTTCAGGAGCAATGATATCTTGGATAGTAACTAGGCCTCGAGAAAACTGTTGTAACTTTTCCAAGTTTTTCTGTTCCTGCAGCTCCTCTGGTGATGGCGAATTCTCAGGCTTTTTCTTTTGGCCAAATGGAAACGGAAGCGTTGGAAGTAACGACGATAAACTGGGCATTGGTTTCTATTGTACTTGTATTTTACCTCAGAGTAAAAGTGGCTTTATTAAAAAAGTCATTTTAAATCTCTGGCAGCGGTGGCAGATCAGCCGCTGGTTGGGTTGGTGGAACACTGGTTATATCTGGTGTGGTCCCCAGAGACTGTAGTGTTGTATTTAAATCAGCTTGTACTTCAGCTTCGGACGGGAGACTTCCAGTGCTGGCTAGTGTGTTCTCTGGTACAGGTGGAGTTGCAGCTGGAATCTCAATAGTTTGCATAGGTGGTGTATTTACCACTGGTGGTTGTGAAACTACTGGAGAAATGGGTGTCTCAATTGCTGGTGGTTGAGACATTTGCGGCATAGTTGCCATTGGTGGCATGACTGGTGCAGCCGGTGGTTCTGTAGGTGTAAATGGAGCTGCAACAGTTTCAGGAGCAACAGCAGCAATATGAATTTCTGGAACTGGTTCAAGATGTGCTGGTTGCATGCTCATCTCTGGCATTGATTGTGTGACAACTGGGTCAAGCGAAGCTTGCACCTCAGGTATAGCTTGAGGTTGTGGTACCGTTTGTGTCGGGGTATTCATAAAATTTCCCTGTATACTCGCTTTTACAAGCGGAGTGGTATAACTACTACTTTCACCAATTTGCTGACCTTCAACCGCTTCTGGGTTGTATCGAACATAGAACAGTTGAATAATTTCCTGCGTTGAAAGCTGTCTTGAAAACAATCCAATACGTGCAAACTGCGCAATGAGGTGGTCTCGCTTAGGGTCAAGCAGATTTCTAGCTTTTTCAATTATGACAGAACGCTCAATTGAACTGATATCAAACGCATTGGTTTTTCCAGGTAACACACTTGCTGGAGCTAAAAATCCCATTTCAACGGCTGCGGCAGGAATGACAACATAGAACTTTTTATCCAAAACATTTCTTTCATGAATTAAGTTGCCGACAAACTCCCGGTACATTCTGATGCGCCGACGGAGTGTCTCGGTCTCTGCAGTAGTTTCCTGTTCCTGCAGCACTTTTAAGTATGACGTAACGTCTTTTGTTCTAGAGTTAATAATGATTTGAACAGAGTAGTTGAGTGAGTTGAGCAGTCCTGCGTAGGCGTACATGATGGCATCTTGTTCTTCTTCTGCTAAAAGACCAAAATTCATTGCATCAACAGTTAATATTGTCGATACAGTGCCGTCTTTCATTACCACAAAGTTGTTGGTGATATCGTAAATATCCAAGAATTGTTGTGTTGTTGATTGAATAATATCTGCCATATGTTGCTTTTTAATGGTAGCTTCTTTTGGAAGCTGTCGCAATTAGCTACTCCGGATTTCCAAAGGTTCTACGATTTTACCAACTAATTGAATTGAAACTGGTCTAAATGTCTGTCCTTCTTTTTCTACTGACACAACGTAGTCGCCATTATTAAGCGGTGTAGTAATGAAAAACTGTCCCAATGCATTAGTTTTTACTGCTCTTGATACGTGTCCATTTGCAGTTTTTATCTCTACAATTGCTCCTGGGACCAAATCATTATTTGGAGTGAGAACCATACCGACCAGTTTATTTGCAACAGTTGGTTGACTGGGAAAGGGAAGCTGATTGTTAAAATGAACAGATTCAGAAGCACTTTCTATTTTGAAATGTGGCTGTGTGTCTTCTAGGTATGCACGTTCTGTAGGATTGATGTTTTGTTGTTGAATCAGTGCTGATACTTCTTCTGGAGTGTTCTTTATGCCAAGATCAACAGGTTGAATTTCGGGAATTTCAAGCCCCTGTGCAACTTGTTGTGACTCGAGGTAGCTGTTCTTTTTGTATGAGCTACTTGTAGGTTCGTCAGTTTGTAAAACAATTGTAGAGTCCAAATTTTCTACACTATCAAGCGAATTTACTGTAAAATGTTCTTTTTCAACTTCTTCACTAGGAATTTCAAATTGCCGCATGCTTCGTACTCGAACAGTGAGATTCGGTTTATGAATGACTTCAGTATGTTCTTCTCGAACTCCAATCGTTGTTTGAGTCTGGAAAATATTGAGAATATCGGACATGCGAGATTGCTCTTCGTTAGTAAACTCACCGACAGTTTCGGTTGTTCCTGTTGAAGAAATAAATTCTTTAATTCGTTGCCGTCGCGCAGGAGTAAGGTCGAGCTCCTGCATTTGCAGCATATTATCACTATTACCTTTAAACAAAAACGGAGCAGGAATGTTGTAGGCACGTTTCCAGAAAAATTGTGTTGGTTTATAGAGAATACTAAAAAATGTTGCAATCCAGTGACTTAAGGGACGCTCTTCAATAGGAACAAAAGCTGCAGCAAGTCCGCCTCCAAAAAGGATAGCAATGAGTGGCCATTTGATGATTGCGGGAAGATTTGTCTGATAGAGTATAAAACAGATAACAACACCACCTGCAACTTCACCAAATTGTTTGAGTGTCATGCTTCCAACAATGTGAAAGCGATAGCTAGTAATATCTTGTGGTATTGGATGTTCTTTCATGATGGGCAAACATGAAGTTCACGATTCTTTTCTTTAGTATCTTATCATGATTTACTGTTGTTCTGTTTGAATGGCTGGCGTTACCACTTCACCATAAAAGGTGATTCCTTCGTTATTTTCCAGTTGACCAGTAAAGCGATAGTAGGGCAGTAGTGTTTTTGAATCGGAATCAACTCGATATTCAACATAGACAGTACTTAAACTGCCTTTAGTTATGTCACTCAATAATGGGTTTCCGTGTCCGTCGTAGGTACTTTTAATGAGCGCTCCTTTTCCATCCATAATGTTCCCGAGTGCTTGCTGAATAGTAACCGTTGAAAAGTTTTGACCTTCTTGAAACTGCATAAAATATGGTTGGAATGTCATCTTTTGTATCTCATATTCAGAATTAACAATGATTGTGACGGGAAAAGTATAGTCCTTGTCAAAAAAAACAGGGTAGGGACCGTATTTATAGCCAAAAGAAATTTCGATAGTATTTGCATTTTCTTCTGATTCTGTTATTTCAGGATGTGGATGATCACCAATTTCAAAATAACGGATTCTATCGGGAAATGAAACGAACTTTTCATTCTTAAAAACTTCTGATACATAATTGGTGGCACTTCGTACCGCTTGCTCAGTGGAAATACCACTTTCGAGAGCTGTGGCATCTTCCACGGCTTTTTTTGTTAAAACGTATAGTTCAGGACTACTTGTTCGGGTGAGGTTGTATTCAGGTCCAATCCAGATTCCAGTATACTTTTCAAAACCTTGCAGTCGGTGTTTGGAAATAAGAGTGAGTTCCACTTCCTGATTAACTCGCTTCACTTCAGTTGCTGTTGCAACAGGTAGTTTGCTGGGAATTGCTGGTGCAGTACCCGTGAACACCATATTTTCAAAAGTGCTTTGTGAATTATCGTAGTTCGACTGAGAAAGTGGCTGAGCGGGGGCGGCGTCTGGAGTGAGCCAACGAAACAAGTATCCTACAGCCAGGACAATGACGCCAATAACAACCAGTCGTGGAAGCCATTTGGGGGACTGTTGAGTGGGTTGCTCTTGAATAACGTATTCCATTATTTTGTTCCTCCAAAACAGTCTCGGACGATCACTGGCCTTTTTCCACTGTTGAATGAATTAATAACCTGTTGACCATCTGGATGCAAATCTTTGAGCTTCACCCCAATTGTATTTGGTCTCAGTTCGTAATGTAAGTGAGATGCTGTGGAAAAACCTGTGTCATCCATCAGTCCTATGAGTGTTCCAGCATTAACAGTCTTACATCCGCGGGCATCAAGTCCTTCAATTAAATCTTTTGGACTTTTAACAAAGTGACCAAAAAATAGGACGAGATCTCCGCCACCTAGGTTGAACTTCAAACTGGCGTGGAGCCCATATCCACCGCTTGCTGCAGTGTCATATCCTTTATCACATACTTCTCCAGGGAATGGCGCATACACAGGAGTTCCAATTTCATTTCCAATGTCGTATGCATCCAATCTGCTATGACTGAAGCTACCACCAGGCAGTTGCCATACACCACCACTAGTTGGCCAACAGCCTACTTTTGGATTACCAATATAAATAGTTGCTGTTGCGGTATATGTTTCACCCGTTTCAATTACGTACCCAGTGTAATCGTATACATCAAAGGTTGCTGTAACAGCATTCATTATAAGTGCATCAATCAAATTGGTGCCTGTATTGACCGTATAGCTTGTTGAAAATGAAGAGTCCTTGATTGGTTCACTGGGGAATTTTGAAAAATCAAGTTTTGATTGCAGGTCTGTTGTTTGCCCACCAATTCCAGAAAATTCATCTTTTACGCCAGTAACTTTTATTGAATATCCTGGCTTTGGTTCAACAGTAATTGTGTACGTAACAGGAACATCTGTTCTATTTTGAATTTCTCCTTTTGTAGCTCCAATTGAAGGAGTTTTTGTGATAGTGACGTATTTGGAACTGGACTGTTGTCCAAGTCCATCAATTACCTTGCGAGAATTTGGTTTTGTAGGAACTGGTACTAAAAATGCTCCTGCAATAACAGTGACAACCAATATTGTTGATATGAAAACGGTGAAAATTCCCATTGTTGGAGCCAGAATAGCAATAGGTATAGCAGCAAGTTGAGACAATCCAGAAGCAGTAGCGGCTGTTGTTGAAGTTGTACTATATTGGGTTGTAGCAGAAACAGAAGCATTTGAACCATCTGGTGTTACTCCACTATTTGCAGTCGCTGTGGTTGATTCTGGAGTAGGTGAAATGGACGATTGGGGAGTCGCCCCAGGAGCTTTTCCACGCATTTGAGCTAATGATGGAGTTCCTGATGCTGACTGCTCACTACCAGTTGAGAAACCAAATGGGTTTGGTGGTGTGCGTGGTTGTGAAAACCAGCGTGCCCAAGGTGCTGCCATGGCTGCTGCTTGACCAGCAGCTAATCCAGCTAAGAGAGCGGGGATAGAAAATCCTCCCACAAAACTTATTGCAGCAAAAGTTAAAAGTCCCGCCACATTTCCAAGAATATTAAGCAAAATTGCTGAACCGACAGTTAATGCCCCAGCGAGTAGATTTCGTAAGCCCTCGTTATTCCAAAGTTCAGTGAGAACGTCCTTAATCAATGCAGCTGCAGCAATTGCAGCACCAACCCCAGATGCCAAACCAGCCAGTTTGCCTCCAAGACCAAAAAGGGCTTTTTCGGCAGTTGCTGCACCAAGTCTCTTAGTTATTTCTCCTGTGGCTTTTTTTCTGAGTCCATTTTTCAGTCGCTCTCTGAGTGGGCTTCTGGTAGTACTCTCAGGCAAGTTTTGTCCAGGCTGGGCGGGTTGTTGATCACCTCCAACTTGTGTGATCTCATCTGGCCCGGGAAGTGAGTGCATTCCTTGATTGGTAGTGATTGCGGTGAGGTAAGCAGCTTCAAGCTGCGCAGCAGACATCTGGTACTGTGCTGCAAGTTGTTCCCGCTCTAATGCTGAAAGTTCGTCTAGTACGAGTAGTGAAACTTCAAGCTCAAGTATTTCAGCTTGACGGGTGATTTTGTAAAACTCAGTAATATCATCACCCGATTTAGTCTCAACAGGGATTCCACCAGTTAATCTTTGAAATCCATTAAGCCGAGCATCAGTGACAAGCTCTGGCAATAATCGATCGTTAAAACCTGCAAATTCTATGAAGACGCCTAAAATATGCTTGTCAGCTTCCAAATCTGCTGACTTACTTTTTAGACGTTGCTTAAGTGAAGCATCAAACGGTTTATCAAAGTACAAGTAAACTGCTGCACGTTCCTCAAGTCCTAAGTTTCTCCACTTTTGTCCCAAAACCTTTTCTAATGCATCAATTCTTTTCTTAACTCCGCCTTGTAGTGCAAGAGTCGTTTTTTCAGAACCATCTTCAGTAATTATTTTTGCAAGATTATGTACTGGTCCCAAGTGTTTCTGCAAACTAGTGGCATTTGTAGGAATAGTAGTCTGACCTGGTACTAATAGGGCTCTGTGATCGGCAATTTCACCTGGTGCAAGGTTGAAAACACGAACAGTTATGTAGTTACCCAAAATTTCTCTAATCGACCGATGGTTGTCATCAGTAATGATCCCTGTGGGTAATCCAAACGTCATTTCTAGTAGTTGTGGACTTACCCCTTGAATAAGACGGTTAGTTTCTTCGATTCCATGTGCAATGATCAGGGCGTCGAGCACATTTGCAGTGTTTTGCAAGATTGGCGGGGAGTCAGTGTTTAAGCTCTTTTTTAACTGCTCAATAAATAATTTGTGTGAATCTGATAGTTGAACATCACTGACAATATAGCGAAAAGTGCCTTCTTCTTGTAAAAATGAGTGATTAGTACTTTTTAAACTCTCAACAAGGTCTTCACGTTCCTCAAGTCTTTGTTGTTCAGCAAAATAGACAATTAGTTCGTTGTAAAACTCACTTAATTCTCTTAAAAACTGAGGATCAGCATTGAGTGTGTTTTGTATTCGAATGATTAAGGTACGTCGCTCGTTGGGATTGAAGTATAAAAGTTGGAGATAATCAGTACTAAATGTAAGGAAAATACCATAAACTTTTGCTTCAAGATTCTGTTCAACATCACGATACTCACTGGTTAATTTTGCAGATTGGTTGAGTAATGATGTCGTAATGTCGTGGGCACTGAAAAGTTCGTATTTCAAATTCTCAGAAGCCCACTGTGTCTCAACTTCAATTCGCTCGGTACGATTAATTGCTGGTGTAGCATAGGATAACTTGTATTGTCCGTATGTTTCACTAAAAACAGCATCAGTTTGTAGTCTGACAGAAACATTTTTTATATGACGAATTAAACTACTTGGTGATTTTGCAAGTTTTTTAAGTTCCTGCGCAGAAAGTCCATTGAGGTATTCATAAGCAGTCTGAGAAACAGCGTTAAAAAGCTCTGGTGGAATATTATTTCGACGAAGATCTTCCTCTGAAAATAGTTCAGCCATTGCTCCCCAAATAACGTGGCCAGAACGATTGGGGATGCTGGCCTGCTCGTTTTGTGTAAGTTGTTGGACTTGAGGAAGCGCACTGACTTGCGCTTGGAACGTTGGAATGATAACTGGCGGATCGGGGAGGCGAGAGATCTGTATTTCAACTTCATCAGTTGCTTCTACAATAGTAGCTGGTGTTTCGATTTCATCATCAGTCTCAGCAGTTGTTGCTGCAACTGGAGCTGCACTCAAAATTTCACGCTCCCAGGCTAGTAAATTATCATGAATTCTTTGAAGCTCAGGAATTTCTTGTGCTACTTCGCTAAACTGGGCAGTTACTGCGGTCACAAGTTGTTGGGCCGCTTCTGTTTGTTGGTTCTCAACTAGATGTGTGACTTCTGTTTCATAAAATTCTACAAACAACTCATAAAAACGTGCTGATGGACTACCTGATAATTGGCGGAGTAGTAAATAGTAGACGGAAATTTTTTGACTCACATCGCCAGAAGCAAGTCGTTCTCGTTCTTCATCAGAAAGATTTCTCAGCACAATAGTTAGTTCTGTTTCAAGAATTCTGAAGAGCTCATCATATCGCCCTCGAAGTTCAGGCGGTAAAGAATCAGGATCTAGACCACTGCGCCTCAAGACATCGTCAATCAATGTTGTTCTCGCAAACCCCAAAACAAATTGTCGCGCTGTTACGTAGCTTGATTCATCTTCAATTGATTCAGTTCTTGTGCTAGTAGGTGTGCTAGTAGTATCAGCTGTATCGCCACCACCATCTACAGTTGGAGTGACTCCTGCAGTCAAAACTTCTGGTAAGACAAGTAGAGCATCAGCTTCTGTAGCGCGTCGTTCACCTGATTCCTCAGCTGGTGGTTCTTGGACAGGCTCTTTTTTAAGTTCTACAGTGATATCTTGAAACGCCGTAAAAATTTCAGTAAGCAACTCTTTGATTGCTGGAGTTTCCCACTGCAGTGCTCGTTGGGAAAGATACTGCTTCTCTCCAGCAGCTCCCCATTCTTTAATTTGTTTCTCAATATCGAAGCTGTCGGTATAGTCTTTCAGTGTTTCAGTAGATTTGGGATAGTTCTTTCGAAGGATTTTGGCGATGCCGAGTGAAATATAGACAAAGTCACAGAAGAAAAGTCGTTCCCGTTTTTCTGGTATTCCTGGGTCACCAGGTAATCCATCGGTAGTGCGAAGTGAAACTTTTTGAAAATTTCCGCCATCCTTTTGATATGTAATGCGAATCTGTTTGATTTCTTGACCGGGATATAGTTCGTAAATACCTTGATCATTAAGATGGAGAGAATTGATGAGCTCTAAAAAGAGATCTTTAAACTGAATAAAATCATCAGAGGAGTAAAAACCAATTTGTTTTATGTGGTCTACATCAACAGGATACTCATCTACTGAAGTAGTAGTTCCAGCCACAAAAACAATCTGCCGAGGTTGAGTATCGGATGCCATACCGATAATTATACCTGGAACACCCGCATTCTGTGTAGTGAAGTATTAGTGGTAGTACTAGTTGACTCAAACTACTGCTTTTGGGCGTTGAGTTGTGAAGCTTTATAGATTGCAAAGAGCAACACGAGCGCAGCAATAATTTGAGTGGGAGCCAAAAATGATTTGTACACCACTGCGTCAATCGAAACAGCCAACATAGGAAAAATTAATTCAATAATGGTGGCAATTTTAGCTTGGGTGCGCTGTAAACCCTTGTAGTAGATGTACAGTGCTACCATACCCGTAGAAAGCGCGATTACTGCAAAGCGGAGGATTTGAGAGCCATCTACCAACATAATTTGATTAGGCTGAGTAAAGAGTAGTACAGCGATAAATCCAAATATTGTGGTGAGAAAGAATCGAAGTCCTGTTGCCATACCAGTTGAATGTTCTTTAAGGAGCAGTTTTGAGAGGGCAGTTGACGATCCCCAGGCGGCCGCAGCACCTATAGCGTAGAGCGCAGCAACAATTGTGCCTTCTCCAGTGGCCAAGCTGACATAGCCATTTTTAAACGTTACAAAAAACGCAGCAAGCATCGCGAGTCCCGCCCACATGACGTACGTTCGGGAAACTTTCTCTTTGAGGAGCACGACAGCTGCTGAAGTTGCAAAAATAGGTTGTAGTTTTTGTAGTAAAAAGACGACACTAAACGAAATAAAATTGACTTTAACCAGAGCTGTGGTGAACCAGAGCGTGCCAAGTAGTCCACTCAACAAGGCAATTCCTGATGCGAGCATGAGACTTTTGCGGGTGATTGCTTCAGTGGTGAGCTGTTTCCACAAAAGTGGCAGTAAAATGATGCTCCCAATTAGGTGCTCATAAAACACAATTACGATTGGTGGCAGCGCAAAAAGACTTCTGCGTAGTACACCATCCAATGCCCAAAGGATTGCCGCAACAGCAATAAGTGCCGGTCCGACCAATTGTGTTTTTGAAAATTTATTTTGCATGTAGCGTTTCATCCTTTTGTATTGCTGCAATATCTTCAGCAAGTTGTGTTTTAAGTTCTGAAAGTTTTGTGAAGTGTATCACTGGACGAATAAATGTACCAACCTTAAATGAAACTGTCTGTCCGTAAATTTCTTGTGAAAAATTGAGGATGTGGATTTCAAGCACATTAAAAACCTCATTTTTGACGCTGCGAGGACCAAAATAAAGTGCTCCAACATATATTTTGTCAGCTACTCTGACTTCAGATGCATACACACCTTCTTCAGAACCTAGCGGCATAGCCTTGGGATCAAGGTTTATTGTGGGAAAACCTATCTGGCGGCCAGATTTATCACCATGCAAAACAGTGCTTGAGAACCATAGCGAGTGGAGTTGCGAAGTCATAGAACGGTATTGTACCTAAACAAGCTCGTTTTATGTGAAGAAAAATAGTATAATTCGCTGTATGGTAAAAGAGGTTGAGCAATACAGCCAGTCACTTGAAGAGCTTCAGAAAGCTCTTGATCGTGATTTAAACAGAGTTTCGACTGTGGTTGGAGCTATGGATGTAGCAAATATTAGCGCTTCCATGGGTATTGTTACTGATTTAACGAGAAGATATCAAGAAATATCTGAGTATCAACCGCAAACTTTAGGCGAATTTAATGTATTTGAAGAAACTAAAGCCGACTTACAGAAACAAATTTTGGATGCAATTTTTTGGATTTGCGACCGCGCGCTAGAACTTGGAGAAGAAGCACTAAATGCGGGTGACATTACTAATGCACATAATGCAGAAGTATTTTTGCAGGACCTCAATAACATGTGTCGACTACATATCGCCAATTTTGTAGCACGTCCTGATCTTGTAAAACGGTATAGAGATCTCTTGGCTGGTATTCGCAGAGCAAGCTTGACTGAACAGCAAGAAGGAGAATCGGAAGAAAATTTTGCAGCTGATTGGGCTGCTGAATTAGCTGCAGCTCCCGATGGTGACCCAGGAGATGATGGAGAGCGCGAACGAGCTTTACAGCGGCAACGGTACAAGTTGGTGATAGATGCTTTAGATACAGCCTTAACCAATCCAGGTTACAATCCATATGATGTCATCCAGGTTCCAGCAGATGCTGCCAACACTCGTCCAATGGGGTACCAAAATACTTTTAATGTGCTTATTGAGTTGGAACAAGGGATACAAGACCAGTTAAACATTGTAGCCAGTGATCCCAATATATTACGTGAACTTAATGAAATGCTTCACTTGCTTGAAGATCTACGGGATCAGATCTATGAAATAGTTCGTCGACTAAGTAGATCGTCAGAAGTGACTCGTTATGGATTAATAATGGATGAATTAGAACAAGCTTTAAATAGCCCTGATTTTAACCCATATGCTGAAATCTTAATATTTGCTGGTTCTGTAAATGGTGGGATAGAGTATAGAAATGCTTTCTATGTACTTGAAGTACTGGGACAAGGATTAGAAGGACTAATAAGTGACGAACAAGATATAAATGTGATGCGCAATCTACTTTCAATGCTCCAACGTTTATCTCATCTTGAAAATAAAATCAATGCCGCACAATTTGTAGACGTTACCCAACCAGCTGAACGACAAAGATTTTTAGAGGTTTCACAAAGGCTTCAAGATTTGAATCAAGCTGCTAAAGCCATCCTTGCAGCCCAACTTACTCCAGCTACTATAAATCAAGATCAAATAAATGAGATCAATGCAATTATCACTGAGTATGAATCAAATATAATGCTTGAAGCAGAGGATGTTTTAGGCTTGAAATTATCTTCAGACGACCGAACTATAATAAGTCAAGGGATGACGAATATTGAAAATAGAATTAATCGCATGCGTCGCCTGATACCTGAAGCACGACCTGCTCAAGCCACTGTGAACCCAGCCACATCCCCAGAAGCGGCATATTATGCTAAAACCAATAAGCTAGTGACTGACTTTGAACAAGAAATTACCGCAGTTGAAACAGCCTTAGCTAATGCCTCATATGATCCCCGAAATACAATTCGTCCCGTTGATGTTGCTGGAAAGGAAGAGAACTATACGGTTCAACAGCTGCTTGAATACTACGTCAATATTCTCCAACGTATGGATTTACGAACATTTGATCCTGCTACGGGAGATTATCTCATCGCACAGGGGCTCATCAGACGAGCTGAAACCTTACAGCAGAGAATACTTCAGCAAATAGAGAACCTCCAAGAAACCGCATTTAATACTTGGCAGAAACAAATTGCTACTGAACCATGGGCCGTTGCTGCTGAAACAGTTGTAAATCAAGACCTTTCAGGTATTACAACTGATATAGCAGCACAGCAAGCTTTGCAAGATGCTACTACGGTTCTGACCAATTTTGATCAAGCTGTCACAAATTTACCTACTACGGCACTTGGATATAACAGAAACAATCAACAGCAAAGAGATGTCATTACTGATCGTAGACGCGCTTTGGTTGAAAGAATAGGTGAAATTCAGGCTCTGGTTGATCGTTTTACTCAAACTAGAAATGTTGAGAAATTTAAAATTGACTTCTCTAAGGAGCTAGTAGTCTGGGAAGGATTAGTTGCTGAGATTCCAGAAAGTAGACAAGCAATGATGAAAGAGGGCATGTCGATGCCTGAGCTTAAACAACTAAGAGATAATCTCATCACCGAATACAACAGATTACAAACAGCGGGCGTCCTTAATAGAACTGGTGTTGGAGAAGAAGATCGAGTTATTGATGCGTTTGAAAGAAGAGCACAGCAACTAATTCAACAACACACCAGAGAACTTTTGACACCTCTGGATCCTCAGACAATGTCAATTCAAGAAGTCGTAAGTGAGCTAATGGATCAAACAGCTATATATGATAGTGATCGTTTTAAAGCGCTAAAAAATCGGTATGAAGCTGGCTTAGGTGAAGTCGAAGATTATTACCAACAAAGTCTTTTGAAGGATGGTGTTGCTACTACTGCCGCTGCCATTGATGGAACATCCCGTAGTAAAGATTGGGCACATAACTTAAATCATATGATTAAACCGTTTGCTGGTAATGGCGGTACTCCGCAAACACTTGCAATGCTATATTTTAAAGATCCAAATCGACCAGTTGGTATTAAGGATTTTGAAAATGGTGTTGCTGTTGATGTCCGCGCCATTGCTATGTGGCGATTTATTACTTCACGAATTAAGGATAATGAAAAGTTCGGTGGTGTCGGTAAAGGCCATTTAGTAGAAGCTATACATGACCAAATAATTGATGCCGCAGGAAATCCAACAAATGCCACAAGAGCCAGATTAGCTGATCATTCAGGCAATATTAGGATGATCCAAAGGGAAACTCACCCTGACTATCAGGAGAGATTGAGAAAAACGAGAGATGCAATACAAGCTGGCGATAGAGCTGCAGTCGTAAAGCTAGTCCCACAACGCCAAGGTGAAACCACAGCAGATTATCAATCGCGCATTGATGAAATTATGGATGAAAATCCAGTAGAACAAGCATATCGTGTCGTGGGTGGAAGTCAGGTAGTAAGAATTCAAGGGGAGCCTGACCATGAGTTCCAAACTCGGCTGAGTAAAATAGCTAAGTTGGATCAACCATTTGCATATGGAGTACTTAATGAACACGTTGCTGATGATTTTACATCAATTATTAAACTTGTTTTTGCTGACATACCAATATTTAGAAGACTTGCACTCCTAAATTATTATAAAGCATTTGGTGCAAAATCTGTTGGATATCAACCATATTTAGGTCGTGGTACTACTCGTGGTCATGGATTCTCTCCAGGTGAAACACTTCGTAAAGATGAATCCGCTTACTCCAATAGATTCTCCTTGGACTTATACAATGCAACTAGATATGATCGGCTCTCAAGAGCCAGGTTCATGAGAATTTTCCAATTCGTGGATCGAGATCAGTTTATTGCACTTGTGGCTCAAAGTTTTGATGACAACTGGCTTAATAAAGCTCGTAGTGCTGAAGAAGTACATGACCTTTTTGAATTGTATTTATTTACACGGTTTAGTAATTTGCCACCAGCCCCCAGGTTCTCAGCGCAGGAACTTATGAAGCACGATAAATTACCACTTTGGATAACCGAAGCTCGCAAGTTATTTATGCCGAGACATCATTTGGATCTGCACCTGCATCTTCATGGTAAAGATGATGCTGAGGCACTTCATGCTTTGACACCAGCTAGAGAAAAACGTTTGTTTGAAGGAGCTATCATTGACCTTGATCAACCAATCTTCCCATTATTGCCTGAAATGACGTCTCAAGTAATGGAACTAGAAGCGCGCAAACGGCAGTTAATTGCTGATATAACTTCTGGAAGAATAACAGAGTCAGCCTTTAATACAGCTGTCAATGATTTCGTAGAGGAATTTAAGCACCAAGGCTACTTTAATTACAGAAAATTAAAGGAAGCTAATAAAAAGTATAAGGACAAAAAATTTAAGGATGAAAAAGAGTATAGACTTGCCCAGTTGGATGCAATGTTTGGTCAAAATATTCTTTTTGGTGGACATGAATCACCCAATTTCTCTGCCGTTCAATTCGAAATTGCCAGCACCCAACTAGAAGGACTGTTTGATGCATTTGAAAAACCAATGGATCCTGATATGGATAAGGGTGCAGTTGAAGGACTATTAAGAGTTTGGATTAAGGATTATATGGGCAAGGCAAAATTGGTTCCTGGAAAGCATCAATTGTTATTTGCGCCACTGACTTGTGCGTATATTACAGATCTTTTGCATAATTATGAATCCGGGCATTTACGGCATAAAGTAAATTCATTATATAGAGAACTTATGAGCAAATATGTTCTAGTTGGTGGTTTGCCTGGATATGTAGTCGAGGAAATTGTAAGATTGATGGGTGGTGATTTGCGAAACGCACCACCTTATTGTATCGCAGGACCTCGTGATAGATATAAGATGTTCTATATGCGTAAGTTATGGGAAATTGAAACAGAAGAAGATGATGATCTTTCTCACAGCATTAAACGAGCTATCCCTCTATATTCTGAAGGGGAATTTAAACCACCATACGAACACGAGCATGCAGTAGAGAAAGATGCTTCTGGTAAGGCTGAGGTTAAACACTAGACCTATTTGACCCTCTAAGTACTAGAGTAAAAGATGAAAATGTCAGCTTCTTAATAATATTCGTGAATTTTTTTAATTGAGAACTAGATTAAGATCTTCTGCCTGGGGTACGACCGAGTTTGTCAAGTTTTTCAAGACGCGCCTTGATTTCTGCAGCTTTTTTCTCTCTACCTTGAGACAAAATGACATTTTCCCAGGCATTAGGATCCATCCATTTGTTTTCAAAAACCTGTTCTGCACCAGACGCGAATCTCTTTCCGAAGTCAGCACCTTGCCCACCTCGTACTCCAGCATAACCTTTGATTTTGTCCCAAGCAACACCTGGTCTAGTCAAGAAGTCACCGTTATACGCCGCTCTAGCTATTCCTTCTCCAGCACCGCCAATATATCCAGCCGCGCGCCCTGTAATCGGCGAGTATCTAATTCCTGACTTCAAATTACTTGTAGCAAAGCCAGCAAGCATGCTGCCAATTCCACCTTCTCCAGCACCTGCCGCTTTTTTAACTTCTTTCACAATGTCTGGAAGTCCTAAGATAATAGCAAGACCCAGTAGTGGCCCAATCATGTTTGCAGCACTGCCATTTCCAATTAAAAATGGTGGCATGAATCCTGCAGTTGCGCCGCCAGCGCTACCACCTTGATGGGTAAATTCAATGAAAATTATCAACACTAATAAAACTGTGGGGAAGGCAAGAAGGTTTCCAATAATTCCTTTGATCCATTTCCCAAATACATCGTTACCAGGAAGTGCTCCAAACATTAATACTAATGGACTAGTGACAACATACATAATAATGGATGCATATGATTTGAGTAATTCAAAGAATAATCTGACAGAACCAATTAAAACAGCAACCGTGATGATCAAGGTGAGTGTCAATCCACCGATAACACCACCTAAGTATGTTGCCACATTAGAGCTATCTGCCGCTGCTTCAATAATACTTGATGAAATGTTTATGTTAGTTCCAATTGCCTGGGCATCAGTATTTGCTTTAAAAAGAAATGCGAACAATCCAATAAAGTTGAGGTTAACTAGGGTCGCGCCAGTCATTTGTTGTCCAGCCACTTCGATACTCGATGTTATTCCTTCAAATACGCCCACAATAAGGAACATCAGTACATACATTAAATCAATCATGAAACCAGCAATGGCATAGGAAAAAGTGACGAGAATCAAACTAATAATGACTGATGGAATTGCTTGCTGAGCAGTGACTGCTGCCTGTCCACTGATCTTTTTGCGCAGCATAATCATAAAGCCTAAGAAAATGAAAATGATAATGAAGAAGAAGTACGCTACATTTCTGAACACTTTCCATAAGTTCAAAATTGGATCAAGGGACGCAAAACCCAGACCTTGCGCATATGCTTTTGGAGCAAAACCAGCTGTGTGCATCACGTCAGCCACATAGGTAGCTGTGTGTGCCGCAGGATTCTTGTACATCTCATTTACAAGTCCCATTACTCCTGCAAAGACGCCGCCACTGCGCCCGTTGTCAGCAATTTTTTGACCATAGGCGATATCGAGTGCCCACTCCATAGCTGCAAAGCGAGTAGTGTACTTGACCAAACATTCTAGGGAAGGGGTCTCACAATTTTGAGTGGCTTTTTTATATGAGGCATACTCATCGGTGGTTATATTATAACTGTATGGGTTATCAACGTACCCATTGTTGTCTGCATCAGCACCAGGAGTTGGGGTAGGTGCTGTACCTTGAGCACTCACAATACTTGTGTTGAGCACAAACAAAGAAAACACGGTCAGAAGTATCCGTTTCAACATGATGTGTGTAGTATACCAAAAGTATGATGCAAAGGGTAAAGTAACTTGGGAATTTTTTTTGTATGTAGACAACGATTGGTATAGTGTGATAACAAATATACATAGTTATAGGGATTGAATTCTATGCTCGATGAAACACAGTTGTCACAACTTAAAAACATACTTGATTCTGCCAGTACAATTCTGGTTATTCACCCTTCACAAACATCATTTGATCATCGTGCAGTTGCGGCTAGTTTGTATTTAGCATTTTCTGCTGCACAAAAGTCGGTGCGGCTCGTTTCGCCGCAAATAGAGGAGAGAACAGATGCCTCATTGATTGGTATTGAGCAAACGCAAATCGATATGGGAAATCAAAATCTGGGAATAAGTTTTGCATATTCTCCAGAACAAGTGGATAAGGTGAGTTATCACATTGGTGAGGATACGGGCAAATTTTATTTGACCATCAAGCCAAAAGCAGGGTTCCCACCGCTTGATGCATCACAAGTTGAATTCACATATACTGGCGCAGTCGCAGATGCAGTTTTTTTAGTGGGTGTAACTGATCTCGAAAGTTTGGAACAACTCTACTTTGGATATGAGGACTTATTCAAAACTGCTTCACTTGTTTCTATTAACAACTTTACGACATCGTTTGGGACAGTGAAAATCGATTCAGGCTCAGTGAGTTCCAGTAGTGAAGTAATTGCCCAACTACTGCAGAATTTGGGAATATCCATTGAAAGTGAAGTGGCTACAAATTTATTAGCTGGGATTGAAAACAGTACTCAGAACTTAAGTTCAGTAACAACTTCTGCTGAAACTTTTGAAGTAGTGGCGCAACTTATACGATTTGGTGCGCGTCGAAACTTTAAGAAAAACAGTCAGGAAAAGGCGACTCCAGTGGAAACAGATATTGGTTTCACCGTTGAAGGGGGGCTTCGTGAACCTGAAAAAAACAATAAGTCAAAAATTGTGAAGCCAGCTAACAAAAAGAATAGTATTTCACCACCACCAGAGTTCTCACCAAGTAAGCGAATCTAATTAATTGAAATTTTAATTAACTTCCAAGTAAACACTGATCTCTTGTGTCACACACTCTAATGCCTTCTTGTGGACGTCTCCAACTGCCTTGCCACTCAAATAATCTGCGGAAGGTGTGGAAGTCTAAGTCAATAATCCAACCCTTTGCGCGCAACCGTGCATAGTCCTGAGATGCCGCCACGTCAATAATTGCAATTGGCCCAATCACTTCTGGAATATCTGAAGGAGCTCCTGGTGGCCGCTGAATCCATACGACCCGAACGTCATTCTTATCCTTATTATCTCTGAATCGTACATCACCCAAACGCAGCATTGCTGCACAACCCACAAATTTACCAGTGCCATTGCGATCTGCTTCAGCCTGCATTTGATCAAACTGTGCTTTGAGTGCCCCGGTGGATGCAATTTCACAAGTATCCACGAGATTTGGATTAATCTCTCCACCTTCACGATAGTTGAGCACTTGGTTCATCACCCCAGCACTATAGTATGTTGCTTGTCCGGTGGCTGGAAGAGTAGTGCGACCTTTGTAGTCGGCTGCGTCTGCGTTGGTGTCTATGACAGTCGGTTTTGGTGCTTCTCCCATACAAGTAGCATATGGATATCCAGTAGGTTGTGATTTTGGAGTATTGCCGGTTTTTGTCAAAAGCTCTTGCCATAAACGGAAGACATAGTCTGCTTGATTAGTACTGTTAGTCCAGATCTCAGCATCAGGAGTTACTCCATTCCAAGGGTTACTCTTGTAAGCTTTGTTTGAGCTACTGAAATCGTACAAAAACTTTTGTTGCGTGCTGCTTTGCCTTTGCGCCCCAGTCCAAAGGATTCTGCGACACGCAGAATCTACAGCAGAGCGGATGTTGGTGGGGGAGCTGAAATCAAGTGTGCGGGCAGAAAAGGATGTAGGCTGCCAGTAGTCACAACGAGACATGTGGTGATCTGCATTGGCAGGTGAATTGTTCTCAGTTTTCCATTTCTCCCATTCAGCAGGGGTAAACCCAAAGAGTCCTTGCTCGCCATTACTACCTGGTGAAGATTCATTTACAAAGTTGGCACTTTCAGCATGAGCAGTGGCGAGTACGAGCCACGGATCGCAACCATGCTGACTTGAAGCACTGATAATTGCATCCCACATTTCTCGATTTGGTGGTCTGAATGTGACTTCGCTGCCATTCCAGTAGGTGATTGGGAATGGCTGGAGCTTATCAAAGTCATCATCTTTGTCTTCATCACTACCTACTTGGCTACTTGAAGAGCCTCCGCATTGATCTAGCAAGAAATCTTCAGTACTAGTACAATTCTCAAGATATTTGTGGGTGAGTGCTTCTGCTCGTTGCAGGGTGAGCTGAATGGTGTGCATCCAAAATCCAAGTCTACCTCCCAGAATTCCTGCTGAAGTGGGATCTTTACTGGCAAAAAGTCTGAAGCCGAATGAACCTGTGGGACAAGGAGGTGTACGTTTGAGTTCTCCAGCAGAATTATAGTAGGTTGTATCGCAATAGCCCTCATCGTATTCCACTGTATAGTCGGTAAATGAGTGGGAAATTTCGCCGCCATCAAATAAAATTTTGTCGTCTTTAATCATGAATCGTTGATAATCAAGAGCCTTATCCCTCAATGCCACAATTTGTTGTGTCGTAAAGAATGTGCCCGACATAACCGCTTCAACAGTTTTAAGGTCGTACCCTTCAGGGTAGACGATGAAATGTTTCACAGAACGGCTGGTATCTGTTGGTCCAAACGTGTTGTCACTAGTGACATGGAAAACTGACTTAAGTCCCCAGTGGAAACCACCGGGGGCTGATTTTTTATTACTCTCAGTATCAGCATAGGTAGGATCATACTCAAAAGTTCCTGGTCTCATGTGTGATTCATCGGTGAAAAGATTTTCCAAAATCGCTACGCCAAAGTCAGTTTTGAATACGCGGCCGGCATTGTTGAGTGGCTGTAGCTCACCTGGATCAAATATATAGGTGGGTTCTTCAGTTGGAGCATCGTCACAGTTGAGTTTGAACATCTGTTCTTTTTCTACAGCAGTATAGACATCTGTCCCGACAGCTTTTTCAATAAGTTGTTCATTCTCAGTCTCAATGAGTGATTGTGCGTTGATAATATCCACCAGCGCACTAGTTAAAGGATCGAGACATTGTTGTCCACCAACACCTTTGATGCGACAGGCAATTTCCATTGTTTTATCATCTTGATCCTGGTCTGCAATCACTTGACCCATATTGAGTAATCTCTTACGTTCAAGATCACCTCTCCTGTCGAGTTCTTGTTTGATGGTACTTGGGATAAGTACATCGCGAGTCAACATAGCTGGGTCATTGAAGTCTGTATGACCGCTTTTTGGTTCACCTTGTGTGTCAATTGTGCCTTTATTTGTTGTGATATCAGGTATTTTAAATGCTGTCACAATTACGACGTGGGCAGGATCGGGGGCTTCATTGAGTTCTCCACGGTGTGGATGTTGGAACAAGTTCATCATATCTCCAGCCAGCGGAACTCTAGTTCTGATTGTGGTAACGAGAAATGCGAGGCGATACGCGTTATCAATTTGCAGTGGCAGATTAAGCATTCCACGACGCAGTTCTGTATCAGCTCCTCCAGTTATTTTTGAGCACGTGGCGTCATGGTCAGTGGAAATTCCTGCATAAGCATTGTATGCATCTAGAAGTTGTTTTACGGTAAGTTGGGTCTCAGGCACTTTTGATTCGTACAGCGCACATTTAGTCGGATCTTGTAGCTTTTTACACATTTCGTCTCTTTGTAAGAGTGAGATAGCAGATTGGGTGCATCGTTGGTTGGTTGTGAGGAGTGAATTTATAGCTGAAGATCTAAGTTCAGCAAGGTTATATTGGTCGTTGGCGGGTTCTCTGTAGCCAAAATAATCCTCAAGTGACCGTTTCAGTTGTGGGACTTGGTCAACATCTCTAAAAACAGGGATCAGTGAGTCTCGATAGTCGATTGATAGAATTGAAAGCACTCTTTGACCAATGGAGGTATGCTCATTCATTGTGGCTGTAAATTGTTGAATGGTCTCTCCTCCAAAAGAAGCTCCATCGCCAACATCTCCATCATTACATTTGCCATCATCGCGACATTTAAGATATTTTTCCATCCATTCAATGCCATCTTGACCTAGTTCAATATTAAATCCAGGGGCCGCACAGCGTGCTTCATAGCCTTGCCGAACCAAATCATCACGAATGATATTTTTATCACCTCCAGTAATTCCTTTGATTGGGTGGATGTAGAACTCGCTAAAATCATGGGCTGTAGCATTTACATCTTGGGCGCTGATTGCAGTGTGTGGTCCTGTCTCAGTTATATATACCTTCAAACCTTTGCTCTGTAAAAATTGAATTGTTTTTCCTGTGTAGTCATCATTCCAGTATGCTTTCATGGCTTTTCCGGCAGGGTAGAGGTTGCCTGCAAAACCAGTTTGGCGATCTGCGAAACACTTCCAGTTTGCCCCTGATTTTTCCATGGCTGCGACAATTCCGGGGAAGCTATATGAAGTCATGTTGAAAGCAGGAGTGAGGAGTTTGATATTACTGGGGAGATTGGCGGCGCACACAGCGTTCATATACTGCGTTAATTTTGGCCCCACACAATCAAAAAATTTCTGTGAATCTGCTGACTCAACTCCCGGTGCACTTCCACAATTGGGATCAATCCACTTTTCGATATCTGGCTCATTTGGACCTGCAATGGCGTAAAATTCTTTGCCACCCACCTGACCAGAAAGATTTTTAAGAAACTCGATATAATCTGCTGCATTCCCGTTGTAGTCAGCAAATCCTCCAGAATTACCAGCTACACCAATACGGACAATAATTCGAGCATCGGGATTTTCATTAATGGCGGATGCAGCATTGGCTTCACGACCTTTCTCTGCGATTTCGAGTGCCCAGTGCATATTAAGTTGCTTGAGCTTGTCGTACTGACCTTTCTTAAACATTGTGGCAAAGTTAATACCGAGGTTTCCGCAGTCTCCGGTTTGACCACAGAGTGTTTGAACTTGCTGCATGCTGAGCGCATGCTTTTTGAAGTTAGGATCAGGGTTGGAGCCAAGTGGTGTAAAGAGAAGTACCGCAGCACTTTGAGAACGGACAAAGTCGAGATCTTCTTTGAAGGAAGCAAAATTGCTGGATTGCGCGTAGACTAATGTGGCGCTGCTAATTAATCCCACGACAAAACTCACACACAAAAAAAACAACCTCATACCCGTGAGTTTGATCATAGTTGTATTATACCTAATTCATGAGGTTTAGCTGAAAGAGAATGCTGTGCTGTAATTTATAATTTTGTCGGGGAGAATCGACAAGCATTACATTCCAACTGGAATTGGATAGTCATCTGCAGAAGTACCACGATCTGAACTTGGAATAACAAATCGAGTAATGACGTCGATTCCGGTGAATGAAGAAATCATATTCAGAATGATGAAACCACTGAGCGTTACAATAATGCCGATCACCATGTATTGAATGGTATTTTTGGCGGCTTCAATACCCTTGCTATTTGAGCCAGAAACCAAATATCTAAAGGCACCTACAATAAACATGACAAATCCTGCCAGACCGACGATTGTTATGATCACAGTAAATACATTGGCAAGTAGACACTGAACGCCTTGGATAGTAGCAACATCATTGGCTTTCGTTGCTGCATTAATCTGAGCTGGGCCGACACACACACCTGACCAAGCCTGGGTTTGGGCGTAGACTGGGCCAGCGACGTTTGCAAGTAGTGCGACACTGAAGATTGCAGCTCTAAAAAATGAAATTACTTGATAGGTAAATGTGTTACGGCGCATAGATTTTGAATCTCTATAGTATACCTGATAGAACAGCAAGAAGTGAATGTAGAGTTTGTGACCTATGGATTAATTCGCTTAATGCTGCCAAAAACATCATCAATACTATCAAAACCAAGAACATAGGCAACGAGTAGTGTTAATGCGTATGCGGCAGATAAGATGAGTACACCAACAAAAGCTGCGACAATGCGGTTTCGGGCACTTTCAGTTTTACCTTTGTCACCTCCAGATGTAATCCACTCAAAACCAGCGGTGATAAAGGCGAGAAGAATAAGTAAAATTGCCACAATCATTACCAACTTAAGTAAGAAGCTGATAAGCTCTCCAATATTACCTACATATCCAGGAGGCGGAACAACTGCTGAACGAGATGCTGTTTTTGCAGCACTGGTTGCGGCGGTTTGCTCAACAGGAACAAGACGATAGGTTTGTCCACTGCGCGTGGTGGATGCAGAACCTTCAGTACTCAGATAGTAGGTACTACCATCTTTGACTAATTTTACCTCGTCTGCTGCGAATACTATGGGATTGCTAAATACAGCTAAAAAATTAAATATGAGTACTAATACAAGTGATATAACGGCTTTTTTCATTAGACTTACATTATACATCAAAGTGGGTCAAATGTGTAACAAACACACCTAATATACCAAAAACCCCCATACAAGATGGGGGTTTCTGAAATTCTAATTTTAAAAATATTACTTACCGATTTGAGGCAATGAGAGCAGGGCGGCATTAAGACTTGCAAATCCTAAGACGTAGGCGACAAGTTGGACGAGTGCATATGATGCGGCCAAGATGATAATACCGATGATAGCTGAAGTAATTTTGTTACGAGCACCTTCAGTTTTACCTTTGTCACCACCAGATGTGATCCATTCGATACCACCCATGATGAGGTAAAGTAAGACGAGCAAGATAGCAACAACCATGACGATGGTGAGGACACTGGTGATTAAAACACCGATGTTATCTGCCCAACCTGTACCTGGTGTGACTGTGCCTATAGCACTGGTATCTTTAGCGTATGCTACTGCAGTGGTTAGTAAGCTGGCTGCGACTCCCGCAGTTGCTGCTGCTGCTTTTTGAATTTTATTTAACATGTAACTCCTTTTAATTAAATTCATTATTATTGTTATTACGTACCGATTCTAGGTAATGATTCGAGAGCTGCGTTCAGACTTGCAAATCCTAATACGTAGGCGACAAGTTGGACGAGCGCATAAGCTGCTGCCAAGATGATGATACCAATGATAGCTGAGGTAATTTTGTTACGAGCACCTTCAGTTTTACCTTTATCACCACCAGATGTGATCCATTCGATACCACCCATGATGAGGTAGAGTAAGACGAGTAGGATAGCAACAACCATGACGATAGTTAAGACACTAGTGATTAAACCACCGATGTTATCTGCCCATCCAGTTCCTGCTGTGACTGTGCCAACTGCTGAAGTAACTCCTGAAGTAGGTTCCACTGCAAATGCAATTGGTGCACTTAAAAATCCAGTTACTGTACTGGCTACTAATGCCGTGTTTAATTTACCAATCATCTTGCTCCTTGTAAGTGTATCTTACACTAGATTATATTATATGCTCTCCGTCAAGTAATAGCTTAGCAATATACTTTTAGTGCTTGCAAGTACCAGTTTGATTTACCCAGACTCTAAAGTATGCGAATCAATCGCTCCTTACGGGGTAAATGAAAATGTAAGTACATTGACACCTAAGAAATATTGTACAGCTGCAAATAGTGCGGTAACGGAAGATAAAACTATGATGCCGATAACAGCATTTGTCATTTTGTTACGTGCTGAATCAATTTTACCTTTATCGCCAGCTGCCGTAATCCACTCAATTGCACCAACTACTAAAAAGTAGAGAACAAGGAGTAATGAAACAACCATGACTGCGGCAAGAATATTCCCAATAAGACGGGCAAAGCCGGCATTTGGCGATTCCATGTTCTCAGTGCCTGGAATTTGTGCGAGGATTGCGCCTCCTTGTAAGTCTATTTTTGTTGGTGTTGGCATAAATATTATGGATTATTAAATATAAATATTGGTTGTAAGATGTTGAATTCAGTTCCAAAGAATAGCCAGCCAACGAATGCAATTATGGTGTATGAGCTGACCAATAGCAGTAAACCAATAAAGGCATTGAGCATTTTATTGCGGGCACCTTCCATTTTACCTTTATCTCCAGCGGCTGTTATCCAATCGATTGCACCCCATACAAAGTATAAGAGAACTAGTAATGCTCCAATTGAAATCATAGCTTTCCACATGATAGCGACATACCCCGCAAATGAAGTGCCGGCCTTGGCCGCATTTGGGTCTTTACCATAAATGCCAATTGCTGGATTGGTTATGCCTGTTTGAGCGAGTGCCAAAGTAGAACTACTCACTAAAAGTGCTGTAGTTGTTGTAACTGATGAGATGGTCTTTTGTAACTTGTTTAATGACATTAAATTTACCTTGGGATCAACATCTTTAATGCTTGGCCTGGTTGTAAGATATCGATACCAACCACTGATCCAATAAGTCCAATTATTGCATAAGAGCCTACCATAATAACAAGTCCCAACGTAGATTGAATCATCTGGTCGCGAGCTTTTTGAATTTTGCCGCTGTCACCTGCTGCGGTGATCCAGCTCAAGGCAGCCATGAGAAAGTTGATAACAAAGAACAAACTACCAATTACTGTAATCAGTCCCAAGATTTGTGAAATGAATGCTTCTAAATTGGTAAGTACCCCTGCTTCTGTATCTGAGCCATCTGTCCATGCAGTATCAACAACTGGTGCAAAACCAGAACCGAACTGGGTAAGTTTTTGTGCTATGTATATCATCATAATGTACGCCTGTAATTATACCCATATGACAGAAGAAAGTCTATCTTCCAGCCATATTACCCTCTATCAAGTGCGCTGACGAGCTGCGGATTGAGAATATATCCCGCATCTCCAAAGAAAATAAGACCGATTAGTCCAGCGATTATGTATGCTCCGGCAATAATAGCCAAGCCAATGGCTGTCATTGTTAATTTATCTTTTATTTCACTTTGATTTTTAGTATCTGACTGAGAAGAAATTAGAATGTATCCAGAATATAAAAAGTTAAACATTGTCCAGATTCCACACACTATGACAAAAAGATTGATCAATCTAGATAAAAAGAGGATGATGCCATTGCCTGATGCAGAGCCAGTTTGAAAATTAAAACTAGTAATAGCTGGAGGTGGCTTAACTCCGCCAAGTTGGGCAGAACCACAATCAACTGTTCCAGGGTAAATAACGCCTTGTACACTAACACATCGTTTGTTTCCAACACATTGGCCCACAGCGGTACAACCGCCACTACAAGTCCGGTTGCTAGGACATGATTGTGCTTGCGCCACTGTAGGGACGAAGAATAGCACTGAGAGTGCAACAACGATGCTGAGTATAAACTGTTTCATACTATTTTAACCTTGGATTTAAGAATATACCCGCATCTCCAAAGAAAAGTAAACCAACAAGCCCAGTAAACATATATGAAAGTACAATCATTGCAAGACCAATGGCACTTTGAGTAATTTGATTACGGGCTTTTTCATAGGTGCCTGCGTCTCCACTTGATTGCACAAAGTAGTAGCCTGCAAGAATGCCATTCAAAATTACCCAGATTCCAGCAACTACCGTAAAGAGCTTGATCATGTTCGACATAAAGTAAACGATCGCAATATCGGCACCTTGCGCTTGTGCGGCAGCATTATATTTATCCACGCCAGGAGGGGCTGCAATTGTTCCAACCCCTAAGTCTTCAGCAGTTTGTGCGAAGGTGAGGCCTGGGATACAGAAAAATGCACTGATAATAACAGCAAAAAGATAGATATAGCTAATAGTTTTGAGTACTATATTTGTTTTCATAATTTAGAGTGCAACGTCAGTCCCCGTTAATGTTTTTACAATCTGGAGGACCCAATATGCTGCAAACATCAATACTAAGCCAGTCACAGCGGCAGTAATGATCCCTTTTGCTTCCTCTTTGCCCTTAGTTCCTTGAGAGATAAATTTAAATCCAGCGTAAAAAATAAGAAGAAAAATTATTATTCCAGCAAAAACAAATAAATTGCTAACAATTAAGTTGACAAGAAATGCTGGATCTTTATAGACATCTTCAACAGCTGTGCTGTCGCTCAAGCAAAGCACTCTGCCTAAATTAAGTTCGGGAGAACCATAGTCTAGATCTGAGCAGCCTGCAGCATATACTTTTTGTACTAGAAAAAACATATGGATGATATTATACGGTGTAGCTAGAATAAAGTATACTTCCTGTAGTATGAACCAACAAAGTGAAATGCAACTAGTAGAGCTTTTGAAACTCGGTGATCGAGATGCCGTCGAGTACTGGTTTAACCATTTTCATAAAAAAATCCTCAGATTCATTCAAAGTAGAGTGGAAAATAGCCAAGATGCTGAAGAAATGACACAGCAGACTTTCTTAAACTGTCTAAAAAATTTGTCCCTGTATAACGGTAGTGCGAGTCTCTGGACGTGGATGTCTGCTATCGCAAAACATGAAGTTGCTGACTTTTATCGAAAAATGTATGCCAAAAAGGCAATTCAAACCACTGCTTTATCACATCTGTTGCTCTCAAGTCCTGTGGAAGATTCTCATGAAGTTTCAGCTCGTGTCCTAGTTGCACTCAAAAAAATGAATGAATATTCTCGAGAACTTTTGCTCAAAAAGTACGTTGATAGCCAGAAAGTGGCACAAATTGCCACTGAACTGGGGAAAACTGTAAAATCAGTGGAATCTGAGTTATTCAGAGCACGTGAGCAATTTAGATTACTATATTTGGAGCAAGAGAGCACATAATTTATGGATCAACCCGTTGAAGAACCACAAAAAATGGATTTTTTATCAAAGCTGCAGTTTGAAGCCCAGATGCAGGCGCGACTCCACTCAAATAAAGTCCTTCCCGATAAACTTGATTCCATTGCGGCATTTGTAGGCAACTATCCTTGGCAAGTACTCGCCGTACTCTCTGGTTTAACAGCATTTGGTCTTGAAGCATTGAACTGGATCAAATTATGAACAACCGCGCGTTCCTTGCTTCATTCATATACTCTGTTGCACAGATCACTGGTGGTCTGTTACTGCACCCATATCAAACAATGCAGTCGCTGACTCGAGAGAGAGTATTTGCCTGGATGACTTTCTTGCCAGTGGCCGTGTATGTTTTGGCAAAAATTGTCTGGTTTTTTCTGGTTGTGCCAGCAGTCCGGTTTATTTTTTCTTGTCAAACTACCAGCTTTTTTGGTTGTGATCTGATCCCATTTTTTGCAAATTGGTTGGTGCTTTTTTGTGTATATTGGCAAATTTTATTGTTTTACTTATTGATCCGCTTCTGGATAGCTTTTTCCGAGTAACCTCTCTCAATTTATTTTTGAGTGCATGATTTTGCTATGCTTTTGCGACTAATACTATGTATGTCAATCGAACGGTCATGTTGGAGAAATAAAGAACAATTGTTATGGGGTGGATATCCTGGTAATTATAAGTTATCTACTGATCAATTGGTAAAACGAAAAGAAATACCAAAAGCGAAAGCGTCACTACCTGAAGCAGGATTGTTGCTTCCTGCGCTATTTATTTTAGTAGATCAAGCAGAGGAACATGAACAACTTGTCTAATCAAATTCCACAAACTGATCTTGTAACTTTGGTGACCTCTGACGATGTGGTGATTGGATCAATGGATAAACTTGAGGCGCATCGAGGCGAAGGAAAACTGCACCGGGCAATTTCTGTTTTCATGTTTAGAGAAAATGCTTCGGGCGAGTATGAACTGCTTATTCAGCAGAGAAGTGCCAAAAAAATTGTGGGTACATTACAGTGGGCAAATACTGCTTGTGGGAATGTGTGGCCAGATGAAAGTTATGAAGCCTGCGCTCGGCGAAGATTGGAAGCTGAATTAGGTATTACAAATGATGAAAATGGAAAGCCAATTGAGTTGCACCCAGTTGAGAAGTTTCAGTACCAAGTACGATGTAACGATGAGTTTAGTGAAAACGAAATTGATCAAGTATTTATGGGGTGGTTTGAGGGAACTGTTGCGCCGAATCCTGATGAAGTTGCTGCAATTGAGTGGGTGAGCTGGGAAAAAGTGTGTGATAGAGCAGTGAGTAAAGACTGGGCGCCCTGGTTTGTGATTATGCTAGAGAGAAATGACCTATTACTGAAATTGTCTAAAAACTTAGGAGAAAAATAATATGTCTAATTCCACAGAAAAAATACATTTGGGAGCATATGCTTGGCTGATGAATCCAACTAATGACGGCACAATTTTTTTTGGGGTTCATCCTGAAGATGCCGGAAAACAGGAGAGAATTCCAAATTCTGAACTTTTCTCAGAATGGGTGAGTTTGCTAGCAGGAATGTTTTGCATGATTGGTGGCGGTGTAGAGGATGGTGAACATGCTGATATGAGGACTACAATTGTTCGTGAAAGTTTTGAGGAGCGTGGTTTACCTCTCACCCTGAATCGAATAAGCAATGGTCTCCCTATAGTTCGGGTGGAGCAACGTAAAGTCAACAAACCTGGAACCGTTGTCTTTGATGCTGTAGGTCATAAAGTAACTTTGACAGAAGCGGAGCTGGTGTATTTGAAAAATAAGTACCCAAGTATCACTATTGCAACCATCGCATTACCAGATTTTCTTGAGACAGAAGGTCCAAAAATTTTACGTCCATATGTGTATATTGCTGCACAAAGAATTCTTGCCGAAGGATTATTACAACAAGGAGCAACTGAATGAAACAAAAACTTACACTCATCAAACTCGGTGGCTCAATCATCACAAATAAAGAAGTTCCGATGATGGTACGAGCAGATGTCCTCAAACAGCTCGTGACTGAAATTGTTCGTGCCCAACATCAAACTGGTGGTTTGTATATTGTGGGACATGGTCAAGGTAGTTTCGCACATGCACCTGCACTGCGTTACAAGACAATGGATGGATTCATCAATGAAGACAGTAGAATGGGTATGGCGGTAACTCAAGATAGTGCTGCACAACTCAATCGAATTGTGGTGCAAGAGTTCTTGGCACACTCAATCCCCGCAGTAAGTTTTTACTTCAGTAATTCCATGGTAACTGATTCAGACAAAGCCAAACACTGGTGTGGCGATGTCCTTGAGGAATATCTGGCAAAAGGCATGGTCCCAATTACAGGTGGAGATGTATTAGTGGATAGTACTAAAGGATGTACAATTTGGTCTACTGAAAAAATACTAGGATACATTGCTGAGCACTTTATTGATTCAGATAAATACAGTATTCAGAAAATTATTCATGTCACTGAAGTGGCGGGTGTACTTGATGCATCTGGCGCAGTAATTCCGCACATCACTGAAGAAAATATCAGAGAAGTGGAAAAGCTAATTGGAGTCACAAAAGGATTTGATGTAACTGGTGGCATGGCACATAAAATTGAA
Source organism: Limisphaerales bacterium (assembly GCA_044350895.1). Lineage (GTDB taxonomy): Bacteria > Patescibacteriota > Microgenomatia > UBA1400 > PJMF01 > OMIS01. The sequence continues at coordinate 42,948 of JBILGT010000002.1, read as the reverse complement.
GAATCAATGAAACTTGCTGCTGCAGGAATGCAGGTGGGCATTATCTCAGGCCTAAAAAAAGATGCATTATTTCACTCTCTTATTGGTGATACTGTAGTAGGAACTGCAATTACAAAGTAACTATGTCTGACAACACACTTCCAGAACATGTAGCAATTATTTGTGATGGCAACCGACGTTGGGCGAGAGAGCATAAACTGGAGGTTTTGTTGGGCCACAGACGAGCTGTAGATGCTGTTTTTGAGCCACTCGTTGATCACGCTCATGCTAGAGGTGTTCGCTATATAACATTTTGGATTTTTAGTACTGAAAATTGGCAGCGTGACAAACGTGAAGTTGAATACTTGCTTGATCTTTTCAAAGAAGTTTTTGATGTATTTGTACCAAAGTTCCACGAAAAAAATGTCCGTGTAAAAACAATTGGTGATATCTCTAAATTTGATTCTGAGATCCAGGAACGAATACAGCGGGGAATTGATCTGACCAAAGATAATACTGGTATCACCGTCATTTTTGCAATGAACTACGGTGGAAGAGATGAGCTTTTAAGAACCGTAAATAGTTTGGTTGCAGCACGCGAAGCGTCAGGGGTAACGACTACAACAAAACCAATTACAAAAGAAGAAGTTGAACAAGCACTTGATACAGTAGGTATCCCTGATCCAGACTTCATTATTCGCACGAGTGGTGAGCACCGCAGCTCTGGATTTTTGCTTTGGCAAAGTGAGTATGCTGAGTTAGCATTCCCAAAATTTTATTTTCCAGAATTTACCCCTGAGAAGTTTGACGAACTTTTAGAAGAATATGCATCACGCAAACGAAGATTCGGCAAGTAAACTATAAAACTTTTTCTGATAAATTTTAGAGAATCGTAATTCCAAAAATTGTTTCAATAATCTGCATTACCCAGTAGGCAACGAAGAGTAGCACAAAGCCAAGGAGTGCATTGCTGGCACGTTGTTTACCAGCATCAATTGATTTACTGCCACTTGATGCTGCCCCAGCTACAATCTGGAATCCTGCAATGACTAGCATTACAAACAGGATTAATCCTGCAATTGGAAATGCAAAGAGAAGCACCCGCGAAATAATTCCACCAGGAGAGGTAAATGAAGCTCGCGCTGCGGCATCAGTACTGAAGTTTGCAATAGGATTGAGTAGTTTAAAGTCTTCAGAATTCGGACCTGCAAAAATATCTAAAGTTGTCGTGTCATCAGCACCACCTGTTCCAGGATCTGTAGGATCAACAGGATTTGCTGGATCTACTGGGGTGGCTGGTTTGGTACTTCCGCAACTTTTGCCGTTTATCCACCCACAACAGTACATTTGATTGCGTTCTGTTGTTGCGTCGACATTGGTATTCCGAGTGAGAGTTGCTCCTGTACAACCACAGGTTGCCGTACTATTTGCAGAAGTTTGGCCACACAGGAGGGGGGTAGTGGGGCTTGTTGCACCACAGTCAGCTCCACCATTTAGTTTCCAGCCACAACACTTTTTGCCGTAGGCCAAGTCAACAAGTCCAGCACCAGTGCCTGAACAACTGCACGTTGCATTTGGGTTGTCAGAAGATTCACCACAGCTCAATGCAACTGCAGGTTGTGTAGGAGACCCTGGACATTTATTGGGTTCATCTGTGGGATCTGGTCTACAGGCATAGCCAGTTCGGCTAATGATTGAGGTCACAGCAACGCAGCGATACCCGGTCTGACAAACGCCAGCTGCGCCACATTGATTGGAAGTCCAGTAGCCACACTGGCTATCATATACTTCCTGGATATTTGCACATGCTGAGCCAACGGCGCCTCCAGCAGTATCCCCATTATTAAGCTCACATTTTTTAGAAGTGCTATTACACAGGTATCCTGTGGCGCAGCCGCCGCGGGCTCCACACCATTGATCTGTGCCATGCAGGAGACCATCAGTATAGCCGCAGACTTCATTCCTTGAATCATCTCGATTCTCACAGCGTCCGTTTGACGCTTCACACTTACCACCTTGTGTATCCCAGACGGTAGCATCAATACAAATTTCGTTTGCACCACAACCATCTGATGTACCCCCACATCTTCCATGATTGCCACAGTCAGCACCTATCGCAGCATGCACGGTAGTAGTTTGAATAAAGAACGTAAACAAAAATATCAGTGTGGTGAAGATAAAGAGTCGTAATTTGTTCATAGATATATGATTAGCTTCCAAATCCTGGAATTTGCAGGACTGTCACACCTATAAATTGTAAAATGAACACTGAGAAAATTATAAACAATAATCCAACAATTGCTGAAGTAATCATGTCTTTAGCTTCGTTGAACTGTTTCGGATCACCTTGAGAAGTGGTAATCATAAAGCCTGCGGCCAGTGTCATTAGTAAGCAGATACCGCCTCCTACACCTAGCCCAATCTCAATAAAGCGCTGCACTATATTTTGTGGATCGCGTTCAATACACCCCACCGCCGTCCAAACACCCTTACGACCATCTGGGCCACCGGCACACTCCTCACATTTTGCCTTAAGTTCAGTGTTACTAATTTGAGAACAAATTTGAAAAACAGAAACTATATCAAGATTCTCAGTACTATCAGTACTTGTCTCAGTTTTGTTGCATTTATCATTACAGACTTCTTCAACTTCGATTTCTCTGTAACATCCTGGAATATCATAGTTGATGCCCCAGCGACGCATTCTCAGTTGAATACTAAAGGTGCCTCTCCCATTTGGGTAAAACGCACCGGCAGCAGAACCATTCCTGATTGTTTGGAAAGAGTCGGGTGCTACCCCCATGCCAGGTTGCCCAAACACAAAGCTTACTTCAAGACCATCCACAACCTTGCCGTCAGAGTATTTTAAATTATCAACCCGAACATTCACCTGTTCACTGCTACTTGTTTGAATACAACTATTGCTGCCGCCTAGATAACATGCTTGTCCACCTTGATCAGAGCGATTCTGGTAAACAGTAATCTTGCAGCCTTTGATGCCTGGTGAAGTGGTGTACGTTCCTCCGCTACAGAAGTAGTTCCAGGTGTTGCCAATCGCAACAGTTGCGTATCGATGGATTTCTACATAATGTTTATCTTGATAATCATAAGAATTATTGCGATTTTGCAGTGCCCAACTTGATGTTATTTCGTATGTTAATTGGGAACCTGTGAGAGTAACTTTCCCATCACTATCTGAAACAGACGTGTCGGCTCCTAATTTAAATGCTGGTGAATCTGCTTCTACATTGCGAGTACCAATATCTGGAACATATTCTCTTGAACGAATCACAATAAAATATTTGTAATCTTTACTCCAATTTGTTGTATCAAATTTAACGGTATGTTTTAGGTCTGTGGTATAGGGTGGTAGCTCAACACCAAAACCTTCAGTTGTACCAGGACATGCCTCAGCTGCGCGGACAGTGTGGGGTTGTATAAAGCTTTGGAGGATCAAAACAAAGAAAAGACTAGCACTCACTATAAATTTGTGTATTCTTTTCATATCTTTTTACTAGCAACAAAAAACACCAATTGTCTTGGAGTTCGTTTTCAGGATGCTTCTACAGTGTATTTTACCTCATTTAAGAAAAGAAAGGAAATAGGGGACATTTTCTGTTACACTACAGGCATTGATGCCTCGCTTTCGAACACGTACTGCCCGTTTTGTGTTGTTGCTTTTTTTCATATTTAGCACCTTTTCTTTATGTGGTAAATACTTTGTTGAATCAATGCATTTTTCAGTTCAAGCACTCGATGAAATCGAGCAGTTAGAGAAGGATATTCAGGACCTAGAAAACCTAAAAAAACTTTCTGAAGATGCTACAAAACCGCTTGAGAAAGAAGTTACAACCCTAGAATCGCGAATTACTAGTGCGAGATCAGGCATTGCAAAGGCCAAAAAAGATGCCGCCTTGCTCGCCACAGACATTGAAAAACGAGAAACTGAGCTAGGTGTGTACTACACGCTTCTTTCAGAAAGAGTGCGTAGCCAGTATAAACAGCTTCGGGTTGTTTCACCGCTCCTCGTTGTGTTTAGCAGCGATGACGCAGCTGATCTCACTAAAGGTCTGACCTATCACTCAAGTCTTCGTGAGAAGAACCAGAACCTCATTAATACTGTCGGTCAAGATATCTCAAAACTGGAATCTGATAAAAAGGCTTTGGAGCAACGGCAAGTCACTTTGGCTGGGTTGGAAAAGCAACTTGATGCTCAAGCAGACTTCTTTACTGCTGAGATTAATAAGGCTAAGGCATACCAAAAAGAGTTAACGGGCAAAATTGCTGAACTTAATGCCAAACAGGAAGCAATTCTTTCCGCACGTTCCGGTACTTCAATTACTTCAGTCGGAGAAGTTCCACTGGCTGATGATTTTAATGCATCGATTGCTTTCAAATCTCAAGCACCAAGTAATTCGTTTGCAGTTTTTAGTTTTGGAGCATATACGCACCGAAATGGTATGAGCCAATACGGCGCAAAGGCCCGTGCTGATGCTGGGCAGTCTGTGGAAGATATTTTGAAAGCATATTATCCTGATGCCACAATCAAAAAAGACTACAGCGAAATGGGTGACATTGATGTGCAAGGTGTTGGAAAAATTTCATTTGAAGATCGATACCTACAAGGAATTTATGAAATGCCAGGAAGCTGGAATATTAACGCTCTCAAAGCTCAAGCAATCGCAGCTCGAACTTTTGCCATTAAATATACGAACAATGGGCAGCGAACAATTTGTACAACAGAAAGTTGCCAAGTTTTCAAGAATAGTAAAAAGGGTGGCGCATGGGAAAGTGCCGTTAACGAAACAAAAGGGTGGGTGCTCGTAGACGGTGGTGGTAATCCTGTTTCAACCCAGTACGCTTCCACACACGGGGGATATTCCAAAAAGAGTGGTTGGGATACTCAAGACAAATCAGGAAGTGGCGATTGGTCTAACCGAGCCTGGGAAAGTATTGCCAAAAGTCCGTGGTTCTATAAATCATGGTACCGCAATGGGTATTCTAGTAGTGGTGCCAACTGTGGTCGAAACCATCCTTGGCTTTCACAAGAAGAAATGGCTGACATTATTAATGCCTGGATTGTTCGCAAAAATCCAAACGGAGCTGACTCTGGAAGAATTGTGCCAACGACAATTAATGAGTGTAATATTGGTGGCGGCAGTGGCAATCCATATTCTAAAGAAGAACTCCGTAATTTTGCTAATGGCTCGGGTGGAGCGGTGACAAGTATTAGTGGGGTGAGTGTTTCACATGGCGGAAATGGGCAAACAGCGACTGTTACGTTCCAGACAAACCGTGGCTCAATCGCAATTTCTGGTGAAGAGTTCAAATCAACATTTAATCTTCGCGCACCAGGCTATCTGAGAATTCCTCAAAGTGGCTTTGCATTTTTTAATGTGGAGTACAAACAGTAGGTAATAAATTAAGCGCCGAATGCGTACTTTACCAATGTATCTGCACCTGAATGTTTTCCGAGGGCATCTTTACCAATGGCATTTGTTAATTCCAACACATATTCTTGAAGTTTTGCTAATGTGCCTTGTGAAAGAAGTCCCAAGAAAACTAAATCACGTAAACTGAGCCGATTAGAATCATCAATTCTAGTCTCAACGCGCTCGCAACGTCTAGTTATATAACCAAAACATGTTTGTCCCGCTGTTGTCATTCTGCGGCTTCCAAAGTTCTCCGCCAATGATTGATGAATAGTTCTGAATGCAGCGCTAATCTTGTGATGCGACTCTTTACTAAGTCCCTTAGTGGTTCTATCAAATGGCTGGTCTTCTAGTGCAGCAACTAAATTATCAATTTTAGATATAGGATGTGAAAGCATTTCGACAGACTGTGCTATCAAATCCTCGACAACTACTGAAAAATCTATAAGACCATTATCACTAATTGCATCTCTGTTACTAGTGGTTACTGTTTCAGCGGCGGGTTGCAATAATTTTGCTACATCACTATCAGCTTTCACCAGTTCTTTCAAAATCTCCTGAACTTTTTGATCACTCAGTTGTTTTAGGCATACAAGTTGCAAAAGTTGGTACAGATATGACAATTTATCAAAGCGACCAAGTCCATATAAATTTTTGACATCTTTATCTTCTAAAGCAAGATTATTTTCAAGCTCTTTTACTTTTTGCTCAAGAGCAAGGTTGATCCCATTGTCCTCAGATAATGCCCCTTGGGCAAATGTCTGTTGCTCCGCATGGGTAAAAAGCGCACTTCCACACTCAGCTCCAATTACCTCGGAAATGCCTTCATACTCCATATGCCGAATTCTTTCTGGAAACTCTGCTTTGATTTTCTTGAGAATTTCGTCCGGTCCAGTTATTGAAAGTGTAAATTCATCGCCTCCGGACTGTGGACGGTATAGTACAAAGTGAGCATTATTCTCAGCGAGGTCGTACGAGGCAAGTATTGCATACATCTGTTGGACAAAATGGTTGATTACCATGTTGGCTCCGTCGTGCCCAAAAATATCATTGAGTTTTTTGAGGTTACGTAAATCAATCTCGAAAACTAGGAGACCATTTTTTTCTTTTATAACGAGCCTATCCAAAAGGTTCAGGTGATCGACTCGGAATTTATCATTAACATAGGAAAGCCCAGTGACTTTACATTTATTTTCTGTCGAATTAACAATCCTAATTTCTCCAGGAACAGTAGAGGCGGCTTCTTCAATTTCTTTATTACCTTGGAACCTATTTTTAATAGACTCATAGATTCTGCGAAAGAATCCATTAGCTTTTTTCTCTTGATTGATAGGTGATTGTTCTTTCTGCATACGTTGGAGATACCACCAATGGGCTTTAGTAACAAATTACCACTAAATGTAGGTGCAGGGGCAGTGGTAAATGCTATAACCAGTCGGCAAGGAAATGAAATCTACAGGTACAATACCCCTATGTTTATTCGTAAGGTTTTGTTGGATAAGTTCCGGCTGCACTCATCATTGTTGTTAGAATTTAAGAAGAAAACTTCCATTATTGTGGGGTTGAATGCTAGTGGAAAAACATCGGTGATTGAAGCACTACACCTTTTAGCCACTGGCAACAGTTTCCGTGCTGAAAAAATTCAAGAAATGGTTTCATTTGGGAGTGAACTAGGCAGAGTCAAAGGAATTGTGGAAATTGAAGGTTCTGATTTTGATGCACTCATTGAACCTGAAAAAACTGCTGACAAAGAAACGTATGAACTGGAAGTGCTGCTCACTCGCGGAGTGGTGCAAGGAAAAAAAACTCCATTTAGATTGTTTAGTGTTAATGATGTCCGACGACAAAAAGGAAAAGCGACAGGAATTTTGAAAGTAGTTTCATTTCGTCCTGAAGACATGCGGCTGGTAGAAGGTTCACCTAGTAGACGGCGTGAATTTTTGGACATGCCACTGTGTTTGTTATATCCAGAATATGAGTCTGCACTCACAACATATGAGAATACAGTCAAGCGACGTAACAAATTATTGGAGGCAGTCAGAGATGGTGAACAACCACGTTCTGTGTTGCAGTATTGGAACTTAGGAGTGATTAAACAGGGTGAAATTGTGCAGCAGTTTCGATCAAAGTTTATTGGTTCGTTCAGTGGTGTTTACTTTCCTTATGATTTTACTGTCCACTACATTCCTTCCATTATTTCTCAGGAACGACAGGATGAGTACATTGATCGTGAAATTCTTTCAGGGCATTGTTTGATTGGGCCTCACAAAGATGATTTTAATGTAACTATGCCTCAGAAAGGTTCAAATACTGATGAGCGAGTGGATATTGCAGTGTACGGTTCTCGAGGGCAGCAGCGCCTGGCAGTGCTCTGGCTTAAGACCTGTGAACTTGAGTACATTATGGGTGAAACCCATGAGTATCCAGTCCTACTTCTTGATGATATTTTGTCTGAGCTTGATGAAGATAGTAGAGGCCTTGTGACTGAACTACTTGGAAAAACACAGTCTATTATTACAACCATAGATCAGAGTGGCGTGGCAATTGTTCAGGAAAAAGTCGGGGTAGATGGCGTGCAAGTAATTGACTTTACCACACAGGTTTAAAGCATCTTCATAGTAAAATAACCACATATGTCATCTACAGTGCAATCATATTTAGACAAAATTAAACTTCCTGCGGCAAGTTCTCACAAAGGACAAAACGGCAAGCTTCTTATCATTGGTGGATCAAACTTATTTCACGCCGCCAGCAAGTGGAGTTTGGATGTGGCGAGTAAATTTGTAGACATGGTTTTCTATACCTCAGTACCTAGCAATAACCAGTTGGTTGAGGAAGCTAAAGGTGCATTTTGGAATGGGATAGTAGTGCGACGATCTGACTTGGAAAGTTATTTGGAAGAGGCAGATGCAGTTCTCATTGGACCTGGGATGGAACGACATGATGCTAAGTCACAAGACTTTGACACTCCACCCACTGAAGCAGAGTGGAATGATGACACTCACAAAATTGTTAATTATCTGCTCAAAAAATATCCACAAAAGAAATGGGTGATTGATGCAGGTGCATTGCAGATGGTGGAGCCACACTTTTTAACTCCCAACGTGATTGTCACGCCACACCATCAAGAGCTACACCGTCTTATGGGAAATATAGAACACAGCGAAAATCTGCCGAGTGCAAGTGAAACAGAAGTACTACAGAAATTGCTAGCAATGGGAATCACGATAGTTTTGAAAGGGCCACATGATTTTGTATATCAGGGAGACGAAATAATTGAAGTATCTGGAGGGAACCCAGGCATGACAAAAGGTGGAACAGGGGACGTTTTGGCAGGTTTAATAGCCGCTTTGTATACCACTCATGATGCATGCACTGCTGCTGTGGTGGGAAGCTATACAAACAAACAGGCCGGTGAATATTTGGCGCAGTCGGTAGGGCCATTTTTCAATGCCAGTGATTTGGTGGAAGCAGTCCCAAAAGTTCTGTGGGAATCACTGAAGCAGTAACAACGCAACGTAAAGTATCTCCAAAAGAATTTTTTTGAAAAATGTGCCAAGAGAGGGCATCTGTAGTGAAGCAGATGCAAAAAGATCTCCTGGGTCACAGAAGGTCTTGATGCTTGTTTGAAAGTGTGAAGTTGTAGATTTTTTGCTCCCGTGAGTGAGCGATTTTTTTAGTGGTATTCATCTCCTCCGAAGAGAACATCCACGATGTCTAAATCGCCGAGAATGAGCGCGGTTGCCATGTGATTGCAGTATGAATTACGCGATGTAATCCACCCACGCTCACCACAAATAAATATTATAGGACAAAAAGGGGAGCAAATCAAGTTTTTCCTTGCACAAAATGCAAAAATAAATGATACACTTAGTACTATTCTCAGGCTATGTTTCAACCACAATTTTCAATAACTACCAACTTATTGACGTATATCAGTCGTATTGAGTCTGCCAAGGCTTTGATTGATTTATCGCCATTAGTACCTGCATGGGATGCCAAGTTCCGTGAAGAAGCTATGACGCGTACCATTCACTATGGTACAAAAATTGAAGGAAATGATCTCACTGAGGCTCAGGCGCAAGCTGTCGTTCGTCTAGATCAATCAGTTGATACCCAGGAAGTCCAGGAAAAAACTGGTATTTTGGCTCGTGAGCGAGATATTCAGGAAGTGATCAACTACCGTAATGTTATTTCATGGATTGATCGTCAGAAAAGTCCACAGTTCAAACATCTCATCAACCTCGATACGCTCAAGATTTTACATAAACTGACTGTTTCCAAACTGATTGAAGATAAGTATGTCGGCTCATTTCGCGACCGGCAGGTGATTGTCAAAAGTGCGGGAGATGGCAGCATTGCCTTTCGGCCGCCACTTTCAGTCGAAATCCCCTACTTAGTCAGTGATTTATTTGCCTGGCTCCAAGATGGAGAAGCCGCCAAAATCCACCCTATTTTTCAGGCTGCTATCACCCATTATCAACTCGTCTACATTCACCCATTTATTGAGGGAAATGGACGGACCGCTCGGGCATTTGCCACTCTAGCTTTGTACACGCTAGGCTATGATTTCAAACGATTTTTCTCACTCGAAAAGTACTTTGACAGTGATGTTGAGGCATACTACTCAGCACTGCTTTCTGTGCAGCAAACACCCAATCAAGATATGACCTATTGGCTGGAATATTTTTGTTATGGCTTGGCGTTGGAAATAGATAAAATTCAGCAGCAAGTGATGAAGCTATCCAAAGATTTGAAACTCAAAAAACAACTGGGAAAACAGGTCGCATTATCGGAGCGACAAATTATTTTACTAGAGTTATTCCAACAACAAGACGAAGTTAGCTCGGACGATGCTCAGAGTGTTCTGCCGCAAGTCTCAGTCGATACTATTCTGCGCGATATGAAAGACCTAATCACCAAAGGTGTCATTGAGAAAAAAGGTGTCACTAAAGGTGTGACGTATACGCTCAAAGAATAAAACAGCAACAACTGTAGATAGCAAATAATTTGGAATACACCTATACTTTTGGTGAATATACTTCCATGTACTCGTATGCTTGAGCTCAAGAAAATTCTTACCAAAAGATTGCACATCGACAGCAATTTGTTACTTATCCTGGTAGCAGCTATCGTGATGCGCTTTAGCTTTTTACACATACTGCCTGCAGGGATTACTAATGACGAGCTTGAATATGTAAACGCTGCCAAATCGATTTATTTTCAAGGAAAAGTTCTTCCATATACGAGTCCAACAGGTCTATTCTCTTGGGGGAATAAGGAAGTAAGTGCAACAGGTTCACTTGCAGAACTGCCACCATACTTGTCAGCAATTATCATCGGTCCTTTTGCCAATTCCTTGTTTATGGCGCGACTTCCCTATGCGCTTTTATCAGTGGGTATAGTTGTAATTTTATACTCTATTTCTAAACAGCTTTTTGAAAATAAAAAGGTAGCTTTTGCTATTGGACTTATTGCGAGTTTTAATCCTTGGGCAGTGTATTTCGGGAGAACCAGTTTTGAGTTCACTTTTGCAATTTTCTTTTATTTGCTCGGAATTTTACTCTTTATCAAGAATAAGGGTAAAAACTATCTTGTTGCTTTACTCCCATTTCTATGTGGATTCCTCTCCTATCATGGTACGAAAATTTTATTGGTTCCACTGGTTATTCTCACTGCATTATATGTTTTTTGGGAAAAAAGAAATAAGGCTGCAACTACTTTTAATGCAGTTGTATTACCAATAAGTCTCACAGTGCTCGTTTTTATACTGTACGTTGTAACATTACAATTCCAACCAACAAAAAATCGTGTCCAAGAACTGATTTTTTCAGATACAGATAAAGCAACTCAAGCTGTCCAACAAGAAAGAAGACAGTCTATCCCAGGTTTTCAGCAAAACTTTATATACAATAAACCCCTTTATTTCGTACGGCGAATGACTGCAACGTACCTTGGCGCATTCTCTGTGGAAAAGTTATTTATTAATGGAGAAGGTGGTACGCATGTTTTAACTATGTATCAGCATGGGATGTTTTATTTAATTGATGCAATTTTACTAGTTATTGGCTTACTAGCGGGGTTCACTTTCCATAAAAAAGTATGCTTCTACTTACTGGGGTTACTGGCGATTGCGCCCTTACCGTCAATCATTCACAAAGGAAATTCAACATATGTTATACGAAGTTCGTTACTATTTGTGGTATTTATTGTTTTTGTCGGTTTAGGGGCATATTACTTATATCAGAAAATTCCAACTAAATTTAAAAAAGCAGGCGTAATGGGAATAGCAGCCATATATTTTGTATGTATTATTCAGTTTGTTAACTTGTATGTAAATCGATTACCGGTATACAACGGTGAAGCATTTTTCTTTAGCAATAAAGCAGTAGCTCGATACATTCAAGTTGCATTGAATGGCGATGCAGCTTCAAAAATCGTTGTATCTTCAGGTGAACCACATGTAGCGTTTCAGCAGTATCTGTTTTATACAAATAATTTCAATAAAAAAACACTGACTACACTTACTGAGGGGTTTAGGAATAAAAAATATGAACTAGGCAGGGTGGAATACATACGGGGTTGCCCTCAGGAACCGTTGCCCGATACTGTAGTTTGGATTCATGAAGACCCACTCCAATGTGCCCCTCAAGCGAGCGAATCAGCTCACATTTCTTCGCCTGCAGATGCCGGAACACAAGTAACTATTCGAAATGAAAAGATCTGTACGAAATTTGATTTAGGAAGATATCCAGTAATAGGATCTGTGTCTGATTTTGACCTTTTTAGGTTGAGTGACGCAGAATTTTGCAAAAAATGGATAACATTTTTATAAAAAGTAGTGGCAATCAAACGCTGTCAACTTAAGAAGTTGATCCTGGCCGCACTCCCGCAATAACATAGTGCTTTTGCTCTTGAATATTTTGCTCAAGGCGAGCCACTTCAATCATCCGAGCAAGTACTGGAGTGACAGTTTGCATCTGTGTAGTGTCAAAACTAAAACGCTGTTCAGCGCGCTGTGTGGGAAGTCCAACAAAAATATAGTACCGAGATTTTTCTGGTGCGCTATCATTTGGATCATATTGCAGCGTAATCGTTTGTCCTAAGATACTAAAGCTTTCTGCAACAGCACCATGCCCGAGTTGCTCTGGCTGCAGACTTTTTGCCAGTACACTTCTGATTAAAACTTCAGCTGCTGTGTGTGGTGGAACAATGTACTGCAGTAAAATATCCTGAATATAGGTGGGTTTTCCCTGATCAAACATTCCGTCATTGTAGGTATGGGGGAGTTGTAGCCATTTTGTCAGCTCAATTTCTTGGATATAATCAGGGAGATAATTATCCAGCTCGTTAATTTTTGCTTGGATTCTGCGAATAGTGATAGTAATAAATTCCAAAACAGCCTGAGGTGCCGGATATAGCTGTGGAAACAGCGCGTCATAGGTAGCAAAAATTTGCTCTACCCATTTGACAGTATTGTATGCCAAACTGCCGACTCCACTGAGCTCGGTAGTGAGGCGAGCTAATTCTTGAGGCTCAGCTCCGCTATCAGCAAGAAATCGTAATATAAAAGATCTCGCTGTATGCGTTTGCTCACTATTCATGCCAAAGGCATCAGTCATTTCAAACCGAGGTCTTGCATCAGCTGCTGTACTAAATTGTGGTTGAGAAAGAATGTTTTTTTCAAATAATGGCATATATAGCCCGAAGTATATCACGCTCCTCAAAAAACGACTTTAGAGGTACACTAAACCCATGCATTTTTCAGAATTCTCTACGTATTTAGAAAAACTTGAACAAACTGCTTCTCGCCTGGAAATGACAGGGCAGTTGGCTGAGGTTTTTAAAAAGCTCGACTCAAGTGAAGTGCAGCAAGCGAGTTACTTGCTTGAAGGTCGGTTGGTCCCACAATACACGTCACTGGAATTTCAACTCTCAGTAAAAATGATTCTGCGGGCGCTGGCGCGCGTTTTAAGTATCCGTCTTCCGGTAGAAAATGTTGGAGAAGTCACTTCCTTATTTGGTGAAACTGATTGGTCCAGTGGAGAAACTGAAGTACTTAAGCGGTACAAACAACTTGGTGATATTGGTTTGGTAGCTGAATCTGTAGTGACAGAGAATACAAATAAAAGTGTTGATAAAAAACTTTCCATTATCGAAGTCTATGATGCCTTGACTGAGATTGCTCGTGAAGCAGGTGAGGGTTCACAGGAGCGCAAGCTACTCAAACTCATAGAACTATTTGATGCGCTTGATCCGCTGTCTGCCAAATTTGTATCACGAGTGATTGTGGGTACACTGCGGCTTGGATTTTCCACGATGACTCTTTTGGATGGCTTGTCTTGGTCTGCAACAGGTTCAAAAGCAGAAAGTGCAATGCTGGAAGCCGCCTATCAAAAAAAAGCAGATATCGGCAAACTGGCAGCCACATACTTAACTCCAGCTTCTGAAATAGAGCGGCAAAAAGCGTTGACCGACTACTCTGTTGAAGTGGGAATTCCTGTGGCACCACAGCTCTGCCAAGTCTTGGCAAGTTCTGAAGAGGTGATCGAAAAAATGGATGAAGTAATGGTTGAGCCAAAATACGATGGACTGAGAGTTCAGATTCACATCAACCGTTCTGGAATTGCCAGTGCAAATGGAGAACGCGTCAAAGTTTTTACCAGAAACATGGAAGACGCGAGTCATATGTTCCCAGAACTTGAACAGCTGGTGGAGCATATCAAAGCAGACCAAGTGATTCTCGATGGTGAGGCAATTGGCTACGACCCTAAGACTGGAAAGTTATTATTATTTCAAGACACCATGACCCGTAAGCGAAAACATGATATTGCTGAAACTGCCAAATCTATTCCCCTGAAATTCTTTATATTTGACGTGCTGGCAGTTGATGAGAAATCACTTTTGGTCACGCCACTGCGAGACCGAAAAGCCCTACTTGGTGATATTTTACAGGATACTGAACAATTTATTAAAACCTCATACATTACTACCACAGACCCAAAACAACTCCAAAACTTCCACGAGGAAAAACTCGCTGAAGGTCTTGAGGGTGTGGTCATAAAACAAGTTGACTCCCCCTACCAAAGTGGCCGCAAGGGTTGGTACTGGGTAAAGATGAAACATGCGGAAGGTGAAAAAGCCAAACTCAAAGACACGCTTGATTGTATTGTGATGGGATACTATGTGGGACGTGGAAAAAGAACTTCATTTGGTATCGGAGCATTTTTGGTGGGAATTCTAAACGATGAAAAAGCAATTGTTACGATTGCCAAAATTGGAACAGGTATTAGTGATGAGCAACTGCGCGATTTGAAGGAACGCTGCGATTCTCTGAAAGTCGCTACACAACCTCCGTTGTACTCAGTTGCCAAAGAGTTGCATCCTGATGTGTGGATTCAACCACAGCTAGTGACAGAAATTGCTGCAGATGAAGTTACTCGTTCTCCAAACCACACAGCCGGAATTGCCCTCCGCTTTCCAAGACTTATTAAAATTAGAGATGATAAAAGCTGGGAAGATGCCACCACAGCAGCAGACGTTAAACAAATTGTCGGATAACTAGATCTTCGCCAAAATTGCCCCAACTTGGGCTGGCTCATTCACCACAGCGTTGTGACAGGAATCAATTGTTGCAACTTGACTATCAGGCAAAAATGAACGAATTTGATTTTGCTTGAACTTAGGAAGAATTAAATCTCGCGTTCCAAAAATAAGCTCAACAGTGTAATTGGTAAATGCTCCTACTGGAGTTCCTTTTCTAGAAAGAATACAAAGCCAGTACAAAACAAATTGCACCAATCCCACAGTGACAATGTCATGACTTATCCGAAGTAGTGAAAAATCAAATGAGTTTTTATGCTGGAGATGAGTGGCAATCGACATAGCAGGAAATGAGTGTTTGAAAAGATTGCTCCAACTACTTAATACTTTGTACGCCCACTCCCCTATAAATTCTGGCAAAACTTGCGTGACCATTGGAGTACAGATCAGGACTGTTTTTTGCGGGGTAGGAGTGAGTTGTAATTGGAGATATGTTTGCAGAACGAGCCCGCCCAAGCTGTGTCCAACGAGAATTGGATTTTTGCAATCATATTTTTCACAGACAACCGCAATATCTTTTGCCAGTACTTCAAAAAAACTCTGTTCATTTGCCGGAAATACATGACTTGAACTACTGTGTCCCCGCATATCCATCACAATGCAGCGAATGTCTGGGCGCAGTGTGAGTAATTCTTCACAAATAAACGACCAGGCAGTAATCCCGCCACCAAGTCCACTGAGCAAGATGAATGTTTTACTTGGATTACTGAGGTTTCCTTGGACAACAACTGATAATTTTTCACCATCAAAACTGGGAATGAAATCAGCTATGCAGCTGAGCGTAGGCATACTTAAAACTCCATATCTCTAAAGGAGTTCAGAATTGTTCGTGCTTGCTCAAGTTGTTTGCGTGATGCACCTTTAATAAAATTGGAAATTGTCAGCGCCCATGTTTCTTGATCTGAGCTGTCTAGTTCGGCATAGTATTTACCACCTAGCATGGGATAATCCTTTGCTTGAAGCGGTTTGGTAAAGTCTCCACCACGTAAATAATGGAGCTGATATTTGAATGCAGTTTGGAGTAATTTTAAATTGCCTTCTTTTTTGAAACGGCGCAGTGACAAGATAAATTTGGGATCAGTGAAAATATGGTAGGAGTAGCCATGACTGGTCAGTTCTTTTAAGAAGAAGCCGTCCTCCAAAAAGAGTTGCTTTTCATCAAAAGGATGTTTGAGAAACACTTCCGTTTTACATCCGAGCAGTGCAGCTATTCCGGTTGGATTGCCCATACTATTCTGTAATTCAACAGCAAGGTTAAATCCATTACTAATTAATCTATCAAATTTATTGGTTGTTCCAGCAGTCAATCGAGTGCTGAAACAGTCAACTGTAGGATCTTTAGAGAGTTGGTAGCGCACGCCCAATAAAAAGTTCTCAGGGAGGCGGTCATCGGCATCCATGAAAACTACCCAGGGTGCTTTTGCTAGACCACCACCAAGATTCCGCTGATAGCTGACATTACGTTTTTCAGCGACAACACAGCGGAGCTGTAGTCGTTTATTGAACTTTGCCGTCTTTTCAACAGTTTTATCTTCAGATTTGCCATCCACTACAATCACTTCAAAATTGGTATAGATTTGTTTGGACAAATCACTGAGCAAATTGGGTAAGTATTTTTCTTCGTTTAAAGCGGGTATGACGATAGAAAAATACGGTTTTGGTTCTTTTTTCATAGTTCTACCCTCGTATTATATACTTTTGACTTGATACAATGTGAATATGCAGCTAATTGTTGGTCTTGGAAACCCTGGTAGTGAGTATGTACGAACCCGTCATAACGTCGGATTTAAGGTCATAGATGCTCTTGCAGTAGCACTTTCTACTCGATTCAGCTATCAAAAAAAGGTCCACGGACAGCTTGCCCAAAAAGACGATATCTTTCTGCTCAAACCAGAGACGTTTATGAATCGCTCTGGTGAAGCAGTTCGGGCAACACTCGAGTATTTTGGTGAAGGGAAGCCCACAACAGAGCAGCTCAAACACGTTTTTGTAATTCACGATGATCTCGATATTGCTTTGGGAAAATATAAAATTCAGCAGGGCAAAGGACCCAAAGTCCATAATGGATTGCTTTCAATCACTCAGTGCTTGGGAAGTGAACTGTATATTAATGTACGGGTAGGGATTGAAAATAGAGGTACAGATCGACTTTTATTCCCTGGTGGTAAGTATGTGCTTGCTCCATTTACGTCTATTGAAGAGGATAAGTTGCGCCAGGTTATTCCACAGATCGTCCAGGAGTTGCTCAAGTTACTAGGTATAGAGTAGTATGTGACTATGCCGCAGTTTCGTTTCTTTCTTCAATTGCCACACTTAGGAATAGATCAAAACAAAAATCTGAACTATTTATTTGTAGTACGAGTTCTCCGTGATGTTATTAATCAAGTTGGACTATTCTTTTTGCCAATATATTTATTTCAAATAGGCAAGACACTTCCTTGGCTACATCGGTACAATCTTGATGATATCCAGAGTGGGATGGTGACAGTGGCTCTATTTTTTATTTGTGAGCGGCTGGCAATCTTTGCTACTGCCATTCCAGTTGGAAAGTTTATTGGTAGAATCGGCTTCACCAAGTCAATCTTTTTCTCATACTTACTGCGAATTGGATTTTTTACAGCACTTGCCTTTTTGGATCGCAAACCTGAACTGATTATTCTTGCAGGACTCCTGGAAGGCTTCCAAGCCAACTTCTTCTGGCCAAGCTATTTTAGTTTATTCAGTCGTCACGCACATGTTGATCATATGGGTAAAGATCTCGGGTTTATGCAGTTTTTCTTGCAGTTATTTACTGTGTTTGTACCTGCTGCCAGTGGTTTCCTAGCATTTTATTTTGGCTTTCCCATTCTCTTTTTCTGTGCGATTGGATTGATTCTGGCTAGCTCAGTGATTATTTTGCTTATGGATTTGGAGGGGACTGCGGATAGCGTAAGTTGGGCTGAGTTTAGACAGTGGCTTAAAAATCCCAATTTTGTACGTTTTGCGATTTCTTCAACAGGACGATATATCAACGATGGCATTTTATTTTTGTGGCCACTCTATGTGTTTTTTGCACTTGGGAGTATTGATCGGGTGGGATATCTCTACACATTCTCACTATTTTTGGCTCTCCTGGTCATTTACTTTATGGGTGTCTACATTGATAAGGCAAAGACCAAGCGCTCATTCTTTTTCTCAGGTGGGTTCCTTTCACTCATGTGGCTCGCTCGGACACAACAGTTAACGGTCTGGGGGATAGCATTTGTTGATGCCTTAGACAAATTATTTTCCAATATGTACTGGCTGTTTTATGATGCAATTACACTCCGCAGTACCAAAGGTGGACAAGCGCTTTCTTATTTTGTGTACAGGGAAGTAGTAACAAGTAGTGTGGCAATTATTTTTTGGTTGCTGTTTGGCGCATTTTTCTGGTATAACCAGGGTTGGAATACTCTCTTTATTGTGGGAGGATTGGGCGTACTACTATCACTACTGATTACTGAACATCGTTATGAAAAACCTTCAATCGACTGAAAGAAAAAAGCCTAAAGCAGCTGCAGGTTCAAAAAGTTTTTTACCACTGAATTCTTTGTTTGATGCCTATACACTAGAAGATAAGGGTGGATTTATTACCCAGGAGTTTCAAGATTTCGGCTATAGATTGGCAGTGGAACTTGATGATATGCCGCATAAAAGTCTCTATATGCGTCTCGCAAAAAAAGAAGAGCGCGGTATGCTAGAGAGAGCCCTTTCTTTTGTCTCCGATGCTGAGAATGCAAAGAGCAAGGGAAAACTGTTTATGTGGAAGTTACAGCAGTTGAAAAAGGAAAAAAATTCAAAAAAATAATATGCCACTGCGCACACTTGGATTCATCCTACTACTCTCCATCTTTGCTGGGTGGCTGGGATGGCGCTATTTTACTCGTCCGATGGGAATGCTTGCGACACCACCTACTGAAATAACTCAAGCCTCACCGAGTCCCACTGTGAAACCGGTTACAAAAGATGATATTGCCCAACTTATGGCAGTGCCGCTGACTATAACTAATGGCCAAGTGAGTTCAGGTTCTGGCGCAATGGAATTTATTGGTGAGTACAAACCAGGATTTGTAACAATTTTTGGCGAAAATATTGCTTCAAAATCCGCTACTAACGTTATTGAGAGTATTCGAAATATTGCAGAGCCAATGCCATTAATAGCGGTTGATCACGAAGGTGGCAAGGTGCAACGACTGTCTGGAACAGGGTTTACAAAACTCCCCTCATTAAAAGAAATATGCACAAAGGATTCGTTGCAGCGGACGCAACTATTTGCTCAATCGGCACTTGAGTTACAAAAAGTGGGAGTGGACATAGTTTATGCTCCTGTAGTTGATCTAACGGCCAGTGGTTCAGCACTCAGAGATCGCACGTGTAGTAATGACCCAGTTACAACTGCGGCTGTGGCGCAAGAAATGATTGTTGAGTTTCGGCAAAAGGGGCTCCTTCCCGTAATTAAACATTATCCTGGCATTGGTGCAACAAAACGTGATTTACATGATTCACTTGATGCGGTATTAACTGAACCAAAAGAGCTCCCTGTATTTGCATCACTGTTCAGAATTTTCCCTAGAGTCGGAGTGATGACAACACATGTTCTCGTCAAAGATATGTCTGAGGAAGCACCGTGCTCGCTCAATCAGCGTTGTATTAATCAACTCAAGAAAGATGCACCGCAAGTGCTGATATTCAGTGACGCTCTTGATATGGAATCTGCTCGCACAGGCTTTGATTTACTCAGCAAAAAAACATTGATTCAAGTTTCACGAGAAGCACTGCTGGCGGGCAATCATGTCTTGGTTTATGGTAAAGACACAAAAATAGAGGACATTGAAAAAATCTTACAAAGCTTGTGGGAAGAGTATGAGGCAAACGAACTCATGCGCATGAAAATTGATGCTGCTTTGCAACAAGTACGATCAACTCGTACTGAAGTACTAGAAAAATAATTGTAGAATAGAGCTGTTATGAGTTTAAGTTATCGGATACTACTATTTCAATATCTCATGCCACTGGTGTATGCCGTTGCATTTTATCTGCTGGTTGTTCTTCCCAATGAAGCCACCATCAATAGCACTATTTTCTTCTTAAGTGGGTTTTATCTGGGTAATCTCTTGCTGTGGATTGACGGCAAGATTCTCTATCCATACTACAATGAACTCCGTACCGAACCAAAGCAGCTCATCACCAGATCAGCAGTGTTTATGCTGGTCTATGTGTTTCTTGCTTTATTTGTTATTACCTCGAGCGGAAACTATGTTGGAACCGGTATGATTTTTGGAATTGGACTCACGTTGCTTTCAGAAATTTTTAGCTTAAGAAATAACAGTGATGCATTCCATCACAAATTTTTATTTCAACTCAAAAGACGACTCTCACAGCTTGAAGTTTTACGATTAGTTCAGGGATTTTGTCTGGTAATTCTGGTTTTAACTATTTTCTTCTTTTTTTAACATGATATTTCACTGGTACGGATTCATACTTGGTTGCGCAATTGTTCTTGGCAGCTATTTTTTATCACGAGCTGCAAAGAAATTCTTATTTCATGAAAAACTTTTGGATACATTAGTATTTACTACTGTGGTGAGTGGTATTGTGGGAGCTCGCATCTGGCATGTTGTAACAGATTTTTATCTCTATCAAGATCACTATCTGAGTGCGCTGTACATCTGGAATGGAGGCATGAGTATTATTGGTGGTTTTTTTGGAGGGGCACTGGGTATAGTCGCTCTTATGAAACTAAAGAAAGTTTCACAAAAAAATATTATGGCTTTCTTGGACCTCATTCCCTTTGGACTGCCATTTGCTCAGGCTGTGGGGAGATTCGGTAACTATGTGAACCATGAACTCTATGGACTACCAACCAATCTACCCTGGAAATTGTACATTCCGCCCCAAAATAGACTAGCGGGATTTGCTGATGTCTCGTACTATCATCCGCTCTTTGCCTATGAAGCGTGCCTCATGGTACTCTTTGGCATCTGGTTGTGGTGGCAACAGGGGAAAAAGAATTCTACGCACTCTGTAGGGAGTGCCAGCGTACTGGCACAGTATTTGTTGTATTACTCAGTAGTGCGGTTTGCACTAGATTTTTTGAGGATTGATACAGCTGTTAAAATTGGCGGTATACTAGGAGTTAATCAAATTGTGCTACTCATCTGCATAGTTGGAAGTACTTTATTTTTGAGTAAACAACTACATACAAGAAAAACATCATGAAAAAAGTCTTACTCGTACTCGCTGGAATTGCACTCATAGTCGCACTAGTGAGCACCTATGCACCGAGGCAGAGGAGCGTCTCAACTAATGCGGAAAAAACTGTTCCAGTGAAGTCAACACCCGCTCCAGTTTTCCCCTATGCCGACAGACAGATTATAACGTTCAAAGTTGGCGCCCAGATTCTTCGAGTCGAAGTCGTGACTACACCTGAAAGCATTACACTAGGTCTCAGTGGAAGAGAGAAAATTGGCAGTGATGGGATGCTGTTTGTATTTTCCGAGAGTTATGTTCCCAGATTTTGGATGAAAGAAATGCGATTTGCTCTAGATTTTATCTGGATTGATCACGGTACGGTGGTGGATATTACGGAAAATGTTCCTCCACCCAAGCCTGGTCAAACACTCTCAGATTTGCCGCTATATAGTCCTGAAGTGCTCGTCAATCAAGTTCTGGAAGTACCAGCCGGCAGTGTCGCTCAATGGAAAGTAAAAAAGGGTGACATCGTTACATTACAGCCGTAGCAAGACTGTTAGCACTCCTCTAGAAATGGTATTATCAAAGCATGTCAAACAGCCAGCCTGCCGGTGGTCGGGTATTGCACAATCTAGTTGGTTCACTTTCCCCTGGAACGCAGTCTCTGCTTTCCAATAGTCATTTGGTTCCACAACAACCCATTGGCGATGATTTGCTGTCACAACAAGTGGTTGCTCCCCAAACTGGAGGATTGATGGGTGATTGGCCAGAAGATTCAGCCCCAGCAACACAGCCCACAAATGTGATTACAAATATCGCAAGTGATACACCTCAGGAAGCTCCACAGATGCAGGCACCACAAACTGTTGTGCCCGCTCCAGTAGAAGATGTCCTCGATGAAGCAAAGCTGCAAATATTTGAAGAAGTTTTGAATGAGGTAGAGAACACAGAACCAGAAGCGTTGCAAGGCAATATGCAGTCGGTGTTGCAAGGTGATCCAACTATTCCTGAAATTGATCCCTCTGTTCTCGCACAAGCCGTCCCGATTGCCGTCACACAACCTCAAGCTCAACCACAGCCGCAAGGTGGTGGCAGGCAAAAAGAAACGTTTGATGGTAGAGGTAGTGGAACAGTGGCAAGTACTGAGTTGCCAGGCGGAATGCAGTATGTTGAACAAGAAAAAGTACCAGAGTTACCACCTGAAGTCGAAAGTTACATCGAGCATGTTGAAGCAGATGCTCAAGATGACTCACAAACTGTCGTGATAGCTGAAGAAGCTCCAGTTCAACCGAACGCTCCTGTTGCACCACCGCGCATTGTACGAGTTTTACCAATTAGCAAAGCACAGGAAGAAGTGGGTTTACGTAAAAACTCAACATTCAGTGTCCGATGGCTGGTAGAATTTGGGCACAAACTTGCCAAGATGTTCGTGGGGCAAGTGATTTATCGTGAATAGGAAATAGTATGAACTCACAACTAGATGGACTAGTCGCACAACTTACCGCCCTTGGAATAGGTCTGGTTGTTATTGTGGTGAGTATTTCAGTCTGTACTCTTTTTGCATTCTTGATTGTGCAGTGGTGGAAACATCGAAACAGAGAATCATATGCGCTTGATTTTGTGACCCTCATGATTAGAGTACCTCGCGATAGTGAAACCAAAATTGATGCCGCAGAACAAATGTTTGCAGGACTCTATTCACTCAAGAAAGTGGGATTTGGCAGTGATTGGTTTGCTACAGAAGACTTCTTTGCCTTTGAAATTGTGGCGTTAAAGGAAGAAATTGCAATTTATGTCAGTTGCCCTAAAAAAATTAGAGATTTGGTAGAGAAGCAGATCAATGGTGCCTATCCAACGGCAGAAATGAAAGAAGTTGAAGAAGTTAATATATTTAGTGAAAAAGGAAAAGTTGCCTTTGCTTCATTGAATCTTGAAAGCTCGAGCCACTTCCCTATTAAAACCTACAAGGATTTACCAACTGACGGCTTGTCACTGGTGACCTCTGCCCTTGCCAAGATGGATTATGGCGAGGGAGCAATTGTACAGATGCTTTTGCAGCCACTCGGAAATGGATGGAAGAAAAAAGCTCGCGGCTATATTTCTACAGAGAAAAAGCGGGAAGCAGATCCTGAAAAAGCCACCTACTCACACGACCCCAAAGAAATGGAAGCGGTCAGTTCAAAGACAGAGAAGAATGCATTTAGAGTTTCTTTGCGGGTTGTTGTCTCTGCACCAAGTGACCATATCGCTGAGTCGCATCTCAACAATATTATGGGAGCATATGCACAGTTTTCTTCTGCCTATAATTCATTTCAGCGCTCCACAATTTTCTTGAAACACTTTTTCATGATCGACTTTTTATATCGATACATGCCGCTTTTCAATAGAAATACCTGCATTCTTAATACTGAAGAGCTTGCCACTATTTTCCATCTCCCTAACAAAACTGTGGAAACTCCACATATTAAGTGGTTGAATGCCAAACATGCGCCAGCTCCAAATAATATTCCCAATGAAGGTTTGTATCTTGGTACTTCCAAGTATCGAGGTATTGAGCGCAAAGTGTTTATGTCTCTGGATGACCGTCGCCGGCACATGTACATCATTGGAAAAACTGGTACCGGTAAGTCAGAGTTCTTGAAAGAAATGATCTTGCAAGATGTTGAAAATGGACATGGTGTTTGTGCTATCGATCCGCACGGAGAGTTTGTGGAAGATATTTTGCAACTGATGCCGCCTGAGCGTGCAGATGATGTTATTTACTTTAATCCTTCTGATCTTGATCGTCCAATGGGTATGAACATGATGGAAGCTGATACTGAAGAACAACGACATTTCGTGGTGGGATCAGTGATTGGATTGATGTACAAGCTCTATGACCCACACAGAACTGGTATCATTGGACCACGGTTTGAGCACGCAATTCGTAACGCTATGTTGACTATCATGTATAAAAAAGGCACGACCTTTATTGAGCTGGTTCGTACAATGACAGACTCAAAGTATGTTGATGAACTATTGCCATTTGTCAAAGACCCCATTGTGAAGCGCTACTGGACTGATCAAATTGCGCAGACAAGTGATTTCCATAAATCTGAAGTTTTGGACTATATCGTTTCTAAATTTGGCCGCTTTGTCACCAACAAAACAATGCGTAACATCATTGGACAACCATACAGTGCGTTTAATTTCCGCCAGGCAATGGACGAGAAGAAGATTATTCTCTGTAACCTTTCCAAAGGTATTCTGGGAGAAGAAGACGCCAAGTTTTTGGGACTTATCTTGGTGCCTAAAGTTTTGACAGCTGCCATGAGTCGACAGAATATTCCAATGGCACAACGTCATGACTTTTTCTTGTACGTAGACGAGTTCCAGAACTATGCCACCGAAGACTTTGCTGTCATTCTTTCTGAAGCTCGTAAGTATCGGCTTAATCTGACGGTGGCCAATCAATTTATAGGACAGATTGACGAAGAAGTGAAGAACGCCGTGTTTGGTAACGTTGGTAGTATTGTTTCGTTCCGTATCGGTGTGCCTGATGCCAACTTCTTGCAACATGAATTTACGCCAATCTTTAATGAGACTGACCTGACTAACGTAGAAAAATATCACGTCTACATAAAAACCATTGTGAAGAATGAGCCGGTGCCGCCATTTAGTATGTCTCTGGTGAAAGATATGACCCTTGTGGAAGCGCGGATGAATCCGAAACAAGCTGAGATGATCAAAGAACTTTCACGGTTGAAATATGGCAAAGATAAAGACATAGTAGAAGCAGAGATAAAAAGTAGAAGTAATTTGTAGGAGGATTTATGGGTGAACAGCGAAGAAATTTTGAAGTAATGGAAGGAAACCTTACTTATGGGCAGAATCACGAACTTAATAAACGAATTACGCAAGCCAAGAGAGTTGGTGATACTACTTTTGCAGATCTACTAGAACATGTGAGGTCTGATATAAAAGAAGGTAAAACAAAATTTACTGACCACATGCCAGTTCTAGAACAAACATATGAAAGTTTGGATGTTCAAGAACAAGCACGAGAAGCTGAAAAAAATCCCGGTATTGGTACCAAAATATGGAATGCTCTTATGGGTGGCGGCAAGTCTTAATTTTATAACTAATAAATAACTAAGACTTTAGCGCTAATTTTGCCTTCGAACTCAAGTGTAGAATGACACTCAGGGAAATATTAACTGCTAGTTCACCCAAGGACTGCTCACCTTTTTGTGCCACAGAAGTTTTTCTTTCCCGTACCGCTGTAATAAGTGCCTCAGGAGTGAGTTCAGTTAGTGCAACACCTGTAGCAGCACGTCCTACATCTGTAGAACGGTGATAGTCTGTCCCTGAGAATTCAGCAAATCCCCATTCATTATTAAAGTGATTTGTGGCATATGTATTGTGTTTATACTCATTGAGAAAGACCATTGTCATCCAGTTATGCATCTCAATTCCTAAGTGATCAATGGCTTCATTTGAACAAGTCCTGGCAATAAAATCAATGACCCCATACTGAAGACTCGAAATATGCTTGAAGTTAGGATGTACTAAAATGCAAATTGCATCATATGCTTCCACACTTTTTTCAATTAAATCGAGAGCATGTGGTGCCGGACCATGGCTTTTATATGTTGTGAGTAAATTTTCTGCTTTATCACGATCTGGAACTGCCACCAAAACATGACCTTCCTTCGTGGAAACTTCAATAGATGGAACCGCTAAAATCTTATGCCCATTTGCATTCGCTGCATCTGCGGCAGCAAGAAATGCGGGTAGTCCCGCAACGGTGTCATGATCTGAGAGGCCGATTATGTCGAGGTTTCGTGCAAGAGCAGCTGCAATAATTGCTGAGGGACCATTCAAGCCGTCGCTGTACTTAGAATGACCATGGGCGTCATATGAAAACTTTTCTTCAATTTTATTCATAGTTTAGATAACTTGATACAAGTATGAAATTCTGCATTTTACATAGGAAAGGTGAATTTATCGATGCCTCATTAATATGTAGAATTTCAATTCTTAGTTCTTGCCTCATAGTCCTGTACAACTTGTTGGCAGTAGAGATATCGTCCGTAGTCAAAAGCACGTTCCTGTAATGAAGAGCCTGCTGAAGGTGAGGCTTCCTTAACCGCAGTACCTAAGACTTTTCCCACAGTTGCGCCCACTTCACTCGTTCTTGTCCCAACTTCTTGTAGTTGCTCTCCAGCATTTTCGGGTAGAGAAGGTACTTTAAGTGAGGCTAGCTGCGAAGGGAGCTGCTTGGGTAACTGCAACTTACCAGAGCTACTGGCTGTACCTTGCAAAAAGGAAAGTTGGGAAGTTACTGAATCTGGGAGTTCGGCTCCTTTGGCATAGACAAAATATCCGCCTGCAGCAGCAACAACAACGAGAACTAAGATAATAATTCGCAATATAGGCATTAGTTCTTATACTACCATTTCTATTCGTATCGGAGCGCTTCAATTGGGGAGAGGTTTGCGGCGCGACGGGCAGGGGCAGCTCCAAAAATTAAACCTACCAAGGTAGAAACGCCAATAGCTAGTACCACTGCACTTGGGGTAATTGCTGCAGGTATGAATGATTGAATAGCCAGTGTGCCAAGGAACGCGAGGCCCAAACCAATCGTTCCACCAATGGCAGACAGTACGGCAGCTTCGATTAAAAACTGGAACATAATTAAATTCGGTGTGGCTCCCAGAGCTTTGCGTAAACCAATTTCTCGAGTACGTTCTGTTACTGAGACAAGCATGATATTCATAATGCCAATTCCGCCCACGACCAGTGAAATACCAGCGATGCCGCCCAGCGCCCCAGTTAGTACACCTAATATTTGATTGATGGTGCCGAGAATTTCTGACTGATTAACTACTGAAAATTCATCACTGGCCATTCGTTTGCCAAGTTCCTTCTCAATGTTTTTAATATGCTGATCAACGTTTTCTACTGTTTTTGTCTTAACGATGATCTGCACAATTGAATCTGTGTCATATTTCTTGAAGAGTGTTTTGATAGGAATGTAGGTATAGGTATCATATGATGGTCCACCAAAGCTGTTGCCTTTTTTTTCTGCCACACCCACCACAGTAAATGATTGCCCACCAATTTTTATTTTTTTACCCACAGGATCAACAGTGCCAAAGAGTTTGTCAGCGACTTCAAATCCAAGAATTGCGACAAGTTCTCCACCATCCTGATCTGCTTCACTAAAAAATTTGCCTTTACTTATTTTTATATTGAAAGTGCTGGGAAAGTTGGCAGTGGTGCCAAGTATTGTTGCGCGTTTACTTTCTTGTCGGAATTCAACAATATCGGATTGAGTATTAAGGGGAGCAACTTGACTAACATCTTCACGCATCCGCTCTAAGGTTTTTACCTCTTTGAGGGTAAGTTTACTGTTAGCTATTGCTGATGATTGAGATTCACGGCTAAAGCTACCATTGTCACCAAAAATATCGCCAGGAAAAACAAGTACTGTGTTTGCTCCCAGTTCATTAAATTCTTTGGTCACATATGCTGATAACCCAGTTCCTATTGAGGTCAACATGACCACAGAACTCACACCAATGATAATCCCCAGCGTCGTCAAGAAAGACCTGACTTTATTGGTTAGAATGGCTTTGAGGGCAATGCTGAGTGTGTCTTTCACGTTGGTAAGTTTTTCCTATACTTTGCAAATTTATTTTTTCCATCTCTGGTAATTTTGCCATCACGGAACTCGACGAGTCGCTTTGCAATCGCAGCTACATCTTCTTCGTGTGTCACCATAATGATAGTTCGATTTTCGGTGTGCAGCTCTTCAAGAATTTTTTTGATTTCTTCTCCAGATTTGGTGTCGAGGTTACCCGTTGGTTCATCAGCAAAAATAATGGAAGGGTCATTAACAAGTGCACGGGCAATTGCTACCCGTTGCTGTTGTCCGCCAGAAAGTTGGGCAGGAGTGTTATTCAAACGATCTCCCAAACCCACTTTTTCTAACATCGCAATTGCTCGCTTTCTGCGTTCACTTTCAGGTACCTTAGCATAGACAAGGGGGAGTGCCACATTATCAACAGCTGAAGTTCGAGCCAAGAGATTAAACTGCTGAAATACAAAGCCAATTTCTTTATTACGGAGCCGAGCTCGTTCCACTTCGTTATAGAGCGTGACATCTCGATCGCGAAGTAAAATGTTTCCTTCAGAAGGTTGTGCAAGCATACTCGCCACCTGCAAGAATGTCGATTTACCACTACCAGAGTGACCCATAATGGCCACAAACTCACCAGCATTTACTTGAATAGAGACATCATCGAGCGCTCTGATGACTGTATCGCCCAGTTTGTAGTGTTTGGAAACATTTTGAAGTTCAAGTATCATGATTATTCTGGCGATAGGATTTCGTCTTGTTCCTGTAAACCGCTCAGCACCTCAATACTTTCATCTGTCTCAAGTCCAACCGTAATTTCACGCTCTTCATAGGTTGTTTCACCAGTCCGCACATCAACATACGTCTTCCCGTCTCTCTGTCGTGTGGCAATGAGTGGCACACTTAAAACATCAGTTCGTGAATCGAGTTCAATAGCAATGTCACCATTAAGACCTAACCGCAGTGGTTTAGAAAAATCGCCCTGATTCAACATAAATGTTACTTCAAAAACTGTTCCGTTTTCACCTTGTTTACTGGCAAATGAAACAGGACCGACAAATGTCGTGATTTTGTCATCTGGATATGCATCAAGGACGAGCTCGGCTGTTTGCCCAGTTTGCACTTGAGCAATATCTGCCTCATCAACATCCGCAATAAATTCGAGTGATTTTGGATTTACAATTTCAAAGTAGTCAGAAGCGATGAGTTGAATACCAGTGCTCACTGCAGGTGAGACAGTCAAAATTCCTTCAAAGGGAGCGGTGAGAGCAGTGTTCTGAATGGCAATACTCTGAATCTCAACATTTAAAACTGTATTATTGAGATCAAGCTGATTTTTATCTTTTGAACGAGTCTCACTCACATTGAGCGCTTTATCCTTAACATCATCTTTGGTCTGTTCCCAGTCGTAGCGTTCCTTCATGTACAAATTAAGATCTTGTTGGAGTTGTTTTTGCAGTGCTGCACGATCGATGGTAGCGAGAGTTTGGTATTTCTTGACAACATCACCTTCTTTGGCACCGATGTAGACGACTTTACCACCAGCTGCAAATCTGAGCCGAGCTTTTTCTTTTGCATCTACAATACCTGCAACTTCAAGAGTCTTTACCAAATTTTTTCTTTCAGGTTTGATGAAAATAAGTTGCGCGGTATCTGTTTGATTGCGTGATACTAGCCACCAGCCACCACCTGCTAGTACGAGAACAATAATTCCCACTAACTTCCAGTGCTGCTGTAACCAAGAAAATATACCTGCCAAACGTTTTGTCATACTGATTCATCGTACCACTATTTAGCAGCGAACTGAACGGGTATATAAAACCTAGCAATCACCAGTTATAATATTCGCCGAGCGCGTATAGCTCAATTGGTTAGAGCACCGAGCTTATACCTCGGGGGTTCTAGGTTCGAGTCCTAGTATGCGCACCATCTGGTATACTACCCAAAAGCATAAAGGGTGTATGCCGAGTGTATCTCCAGAAGTTATCTTCGAAGAATCTAAAGCACAGGTATCTCTGCTGGCTTTTTACCAAACTTTACAGACAAAACTCCAAGTATTAGATACCGTACTCACAGCAATAGAAGCAACTTCAAATAGACTGGCATACGTTGCAGTTGAAAGTTCAATTGAAGCACGACCAGAGATGCTAGATTTTCTCGTGAGTTTTGCAACAGCGCAAGGCTTCAGAGTTACGGTTGATTACAAAAAGTTGCCAAGACATTTTATTGTTAAGTCAGAGGCAATGCAGCTTTCCTTACGGAAGTTACATGAGTACATTTCGAGTTGGTCCCAAGGTGAACGACATGCAATCATGCTAGCAGCACCAGTGGCTCCTGAAGCGGAGACAGATCAAGAAGTTACACTTACAGAAGCATTGCAGATTTTCAGTGAGGATATCCAAGAATTTATTCTGAGTTCTAAAGAACATGGTGATACAACACTATATGTTCGTTCGACAACTCGTCTTGGTCGTCTTATTGATAGATTTATGGAGTCGGAAACTGAACAAATGGTTAGACACGAAAGCTGGTATATCACGAGACCAAGTTCACATGACGGGATTTACTCAATAATGTATAAAAGAGTTGGTCACGCAGTTATACCTGATTCAGCATACCTTGAAATTGCCTGGCTTTTTTCCATCATTGAAGAAGAGAATACAATTGAATCACTCGTGTAATAGGTAGTAGACCTACAAGGCATTTAAAACAAAAACCCCCGCTGAGTGCGGGGGTTACTATTTCATTCTTTAGGTTAGAGCAGGAGGAGTAAGATTGCTCCGATTCCTAGTGTGACAAGTCCAGCTTTCAACCAGTTTGCCCAATCCTCAGGTCCAGTTTGTGGCAATTCCTGTGGAAGTACTGGCTGACCAGGTTGTGCTGGAGTATTTGGGGTTGTTGTAACTGGTCTGGTACATGACTCTGAAGTCACATTTGAGTCAAGTCTGCAGCGTCCGCCATTAGTTGTTTGGTAGCAGATATGTGCTGGGTTCGTACAATCTGCATTTGTTGAACAGTTGTAGTTACAGCCAACAGTTGGGGTACTACTTGGTGCAGGCGTACTTGTTGTGGTTCCTTGGCATGAAGTTGATGCATGGTTTGAACCAAGTCTGCAGCGCATACCATCTGTTGTACTGACACAGCGGAAGTTTGCATCGGCTCGTGTACATTGCCCATCTGATTCACAGCTACTGTTACAGGTATAGCTTGGCACTGTGAAGCTAGATTCGCAACTTACTGCAGCTTTTCCACTATTCTCAGTATCAACTTGTGCAGTGTTGGTCACAGTTCCCTGAACACCTTGCTTAATCTTCACCTTCATTTCAACATATTTTTCTCCAGTGAAAGCATCAACTGTTGCAACCATCTGGCCACTCTTGTTGGTGAAATCAAGTCCACTGACAACTTCTAATGCACTTGGGAGCTTGTCAATGATGTTAACAGCACCAGTTGTTTGCTTGGTAGAAGTTACTTTGAATCTGTAGTAGAACTCGCGGTTTTCAGTCAAGCTACTACCATTACTGATACGTGTTTCACTTTCAGGTTTATTATCTTTGTAAGAAGCAGTGTGCATATCTTTCCACTCACAACTTGCGACACCTTCTGGTGGGACAACGATGTTATGGTCACAACTACTTGTTGTAGTACTGCCAGCGGTTGATACAAGTGCAATGTTCTTCAAGGTAGCAGGATCAACATTTGCTCCCAGTTTCACTTTAAATACGACTGAGTGTGCTTCAGCATCGTCTGTAGCTTCTGCTCCAATTGTTCCGAGGTTAGCTGTAACGACTGTGCGACCATTTGTATCAGTTGCTGTAGTGATGCCATCAGGTTTTACACCACTGACATACTGAATACCGGCAGGAAGCGTGTCCTTAACAGTTACTGCTCCTGTAGTTTCACCTGGTGCTTCAACTTTAATCCTGTAGTAAAACTCAGTGCCAGCTTTGAGAGTACCATTATTTGCGATGGCAGTCTTATTGTTAGAGGCATCCATTGTGTAGGCAGTTTTAGAACTACACACTGCTACACCAGATGGGGAAGTTTTGAGTGAAATGCTACAGGAATTACCCGCTACATTACTGCCATTGTTCGAAATCTTTGCATTATTAACAAAGGTATATGGCTGTGTTTTCTGAGTAGCTTTCACGAAATAAGGAATAACTTTGCTACCAGCATATGGCTGAATAGTGATCTTAAGCTTGTTACCAGCTTGCAAATCAAATACCACTCCAGTTGGAGGAACACTCGCTGCTTCATCAAATGTAGTATTTGCAGCTAATTGATCTTCAACAATCAATGGGTTTGTCGGGGTTCCACTTGTCTGGATAGTTAACTCATATTTGATAACACTATTACCTGAAACCGCTGCATTAGGTGCAAGCTCAGTGGTTGTACCACCTGTTGCAACCAAGAAGGCATTCTTTTGGACACAAGACGCAGTGATTGGTACAGGTTCTGCAGATGGACTTGGTGAAGGAACAACAGACGCAATTGTGAATGGCATCGCACAGACAGGACTATTTGCACTCGGCACAGTAATACAGTATGGCTCTTGCAGAGTAGGATTCTGCACACATGAATAACCAGTAGGTGGTACAGGAGATGCGGCACAAGCATCATTTGCTCCGAAATTTCCGCAGACACCTGCACAGAATTTGCAGCTTGTACCTGGTTCCATTGCAGCTAATGGTTTTGAAGATGGTGCATTCGGGGCAACTGGTCCAGCAACCTGTTGCTGTCTGAGAGCTGTCATGACACCGGCTACTCCAACGACTAAGAATAACGCAACTGCAAAAATACTTGTTATAATTTTCTTATTAAACTTTTTGCCAGGTGGGTTAGAAGTTGCTGACATATTTGGTTGCGCAGGATAGCCAGCACCACTAAGCTGTTGGCCTTGTTTAAAGTATTGTGCTTGTGGTTCAGTTATCTTTTTTAACATGTATGTTCTCTATAGTACTTAATTTCCTGCATCAAATGGGTAGCATTGACCATTTGGACAAATCGTACATTGTGCACTAAATGGTGTTGCCTTACTTACTGTGAATGTATTTGAAGTGCTACCTCCTGCAGCAGGGACTGTTTCGACAGTACCGTCTGTGTATTTAACTCTGAAACCATATGTTGTAACTCCAGCGACATTTCCGCAGGAGAACTTGATCTGGTCACCAATTTGTAGCTGTGCATTGGCTGCGAGTGCTTCTCCTGAAGTCTTCTGAGCAGTGATATTGAGACACATTGGTCCGGCAGTAGGTTGAGGTTGTGTTGTACATGAGTTTGCAGCAACAACTTCGAAGATCTTAAAGTCGGTGTTAGAACAACTTACCCAACCGCCACTACATTGTGTTGGCGTAATTGGATTGTCGGCACCAGCGTTGTATGGACAGAATGGGTTGCCTGAACAACTCTGTCCAGTCGCATATCCGTTCACCATGACAGCATATTTTCCTGGTTGAGTAGGTGCCCAAGATGCTGTTGTTGCCTCAGTAATTTTACAGAAGTGACCTGTATTGCCAGCTGCTGCACCAATTGGACAGTTCGCATTGAACGTAGCATCAAGTGCATTTCCAGCTGCTGTTAATTTAGCAATGATTATTTCAGTTCTACTTGTATTTGTACCTGCAGCTGTGAATGAAATTGCAGAACCCGTCTGATACTTACCTGGGACGTTAACACAGTTTGCTTGAGAGATTCCCACAGTGGCGGATATTGCAGGTGCAGTTGGTGTCGTACATTGTGCTGCAGGGACAACTTCGAATATCTGGAAGTCTGACTCTGAACAACTGATGAAGGCCCCTGCACACTGGGTCGGGGTGATTGGATTATTTGATCCTGCATTATATGGACAGAATGGATTACCGGAACAGTTAGAAGTTGCCGAATAACCATTTACTATGATGGCATACTTACCTGCTACGGTAGGTGTCCATGTTGTGCTTGTTGCTTCAGTAATTTTACAGAAGTGTCCAGTGTTACCAACAGCTGAACCAACTGGACAGTTCGCATTGAACGTAGCATCAAGTGCATTTCCAGCTGCTGTTACTTTAGCGATAATAATTTCAGTACGAGTTGTGTTTGTTCCTGAAGCATTGAATGTTATTGGAGAGCCAGTCTGATATTTACCTGGGACATTGACACAATTGGACTGAGAAACACCAATGTTTGCTGAAACAGTTCCGGGTGTACCGCCGCCGCCACAGCCACTACTTGAACAACCAGAGTCTGAACAACTGACATCACCATGGACGTCAACTTGCCACTTACCACAGGAGAGAGTATTGCCATATGTTTGACAAGTGTTCGCCGCAACTGTTCTGTTGGTACAACTACCATTACAGCCATAGTTACATGAACTCCCAGGACTGCCACTTTGTTGACACTCTAAGACACAGATATTAAGCGCTGTTGATCCAGCACAGACAGTTGCTTTACCACTACTAGCGTTACAAGTTCCGCCACCTTGTGGAGGTTGACCACTTCCACCACTGCCACACTTACAAGTATTTTCAGTACCACTGTAGTAACAACCTTGGCCAGCATTGCTGGAACAATCTGCGGGAGCTCTTCCACTACAGTTGAAAATACCTTGCTGACAATTACTACCAGTTGGTGGCGCAGTTGGAGTAGATGCTGGTGTATTTGTTGGATATACATCACCAGTAGAAGCTCTTTGACGAAGATCTTGGCTTGTCTGAGTTAAATAGTACGTAGCTCCTGCACCAACGAGTACAAGTGCAAAAACAAGAGCAGCTATAACGTTTTTAAGCGGGAAACCTTTTTTGAAAGGTTTCCCACCATCACTAGGAAGTTGTGCTGGCTCAGATGATGAACCAGGAAGGGTAGGTGGTGGAGTAACAATGCCAGAGCCTACTGTACTTAAAGTTTGGGTAGCAGAATCACCCACATTGATTTTTGAAGCTAGTGATTCAGATAATCCATCAACATTTGTATGTGGAGTTGTTGCTGGTCTATTCGCATGTGTAGATAGTTGTGAAGGTAAAACCTTTGGAGGAATGACGGTCTCAGGCGCCGATGCAACTACACCTGGTGCGCCCATTAAACTACCTGAAAGAGTATCTGGCTGAGTTGGATCAATCGGTTTATTTGGTGTGGTTGGTACTGCGTTGATCATTAATTACTTTGTCTAACGAAATAAATGCCAATATTGGCCTGCTTGTTCAGAATACAGACTTTTAAAACATACCGTCAAGGGGTAAAACATTCTAAAACCGAATAAAACACATATGTAAACTGAATTATTGCTGAAGCAAACAAAACATTGATTTATGAATTAAATTCATTTATTCAATAATGGCTTCAAACCTGGAAGCATTTCACCGCTAAGCAATTCAAGTGCTGCCCCACCTGCGGCAGAAACGTAGGAAAATTTGTGTTCAACATGGAAAAAATGTGCTGCTGCAATTGTGTCGCCACCACCAATTACTGTTCGAGCATCACTTTGAGCTATTGTCTTTGCGATAGCTTTAGTACCTTCGGCAAAAACGGGATTTTCCCACACGCCCATTGGTCCGTTCCAAAAAATGGTGCCAGCTTTGGCCAAAATCTCACTGTATAGCTTTCTTGTTTTGGGACCAATATCAAGATAAAAAAGTTGTGCAGATTCATCTTGATCCGCCATTCCATGGCTCAAATCAATTGTTTTAATACGTGTCAGCGCATGTGTTTCAAGACTTGGCGCAGCCAAAACATCGATGGGATAAATAATTTTAGGAAGTGGAATATACCCATCTTTGAGGATTTTTTCAGTTTTGTGTTCAGCAATAATGCGCCGCGCCACTCGAGTGTAGTCTTTTTCACTCGCGCCAGCTCCCACTTTTTCTTCTACAAACGATCGATATATTTCATACCCATCAGCTTTCAAAAAGTTGTTGGCAGCGGCTCCACCTATTAAAACAATGTCTGCAACGCGACTTAAGTTCTTCAAAGCACCTACTTTGTCTGAAATCTTAGCTCCACCCAGGACAACAACGAACGGCTTTTTTGGCTCATCAAGCAAGGTCTGGAGTGCTGTCACTTCTTCAGTGAGTGACAGGCCAGCAAATGCAGGAATATGTTCAGGAACACCCACAATTGACGCATGTTCACGATGTGCCGCTGAAAATGCCTCGTTGATGTATACATCGGCCAATCCAGCTAATTGTTTTGCAAACACAGGATCATTTGCCTTTTCTTCACTATAAAAACGTAAGTTCTCGAGTAGCAAAATAGTGCCGGGCTGTTGTCCCACTTGTGCATCATGTACGGGAGCTCCCACAACCGCTGGCACAAAAGTTATTGGTAGTGAGAATTTTTTCTCGATGTACTCGGCGACATTCTTAAGAGTATATTTTGGATCAGTTGCAGATTTGGGTCTGCCCAAGTGACTCATCAAAATTACTTTAGCATTGTGCTTAATGAGCAGCTCTATCGTAGGTAAAGCTCGCTGAATCCGCCGATCATCTTTGACTGTCCAACCCTTACTTGTCTCAATGAGTGGAACATTAAAATCGACTCGAATGAGCACTGTTTTATTTTGAATATCAGCTGGCGTAAAGGTACGGAGTGTAAACATAGACTCCATTATTTAACTTCTCTAAAAAAAAGTACAGGATATAAATAGAATCTGTGGTATACTTCACATCACTCAAATCGAAAGGAGCTTAGTATTTTGTATGGCTACAAAAACTACAAAGAAAACAGATTCACAAGAAGAGGTCACTGCAACACCAGTTGTTGAAACACCTCAGAAAAAAGTAACTTCCCCTAAAACAATGGAAGAGTTACTCTCAGGACAAAAGGCAACATTAGTTGTGCCTCAGAAAGGTGTTACCGTTAGTGGTCTCATCACAGGTATCACCAAAAAAGCTTTAATCATCGATATCGGTGGTAAAACAGAAGCAATTGTTTCTGATAAAGAATTCGATTTAGCACGTGATTACATTTCTCACTTAGAAGTTGGTCAGGAAATTGAAGCACAGGTTATGTCTGAAGAGAATAACCAAGGTCAAGTTTTGCTTTCATTAAAGCAAGCTGCTCTTGATTCTCGCTGGGACTACTTTGCTGAAATGATGCAAAAAGGAGAAATCCTTGAAGCTAAAGGTGTTGATGTTAATAAAGGCGGCTTAATCGTTGTCGTTAATGGCGTTCGCGGCTTTGTTCCTTCTAGTCAATTTGGCAAAAACTTAGTTGGTAAGTTCGCAACTCTCAGAGGTAAAACAATTAGTGTTAAAACCATTGAAGTTGATCGCGAAAAAAATCGTCTTATCTTCTCTGAACGCCACGTTTCTGAAGCTGATGAAATTGCACAAAAATCTCAAGCAATTGACTCAGTCAAAGTTAATGAAATTTACGAAGGTGTCGTTTCTGGGGTTATGCCATTTGGTTTATTCGTTACTGTTGAAGTCCCTGTTAGTGGCGAAAAAACAGAACAAACCATTGGTCAAGTCGAAGGCCTCGTTCACATCTCTGAAATTTCTTGGGAGAAAGTTTCACATCCTAAGGATTATCATAAAGTGGGTGACCGAATTAAAGTTCGCGTCCTTGGTCTCGATGAACGCACTGGTAAATTGAACCTTTCAATCAAACAATTAAGCGATGATCCATGGCTTAAAGTTGGTGAGCGCTATGAAGTGGGCATGAGTGTAACTGGAACAGTTTCACGCATTGAACCATTTGGTGCGTTTATCAATGTTGAGACTGGTGTTGATGGTTTAATCCATTCTTCTAAGCTTGACCCTCAGACTCCTTTGAAAAAAGGTGATAAGGTCACAGTCAACGTTGAAAGTGTTGATCCAGAACAACGCCGCATGAGCTTAAGTTTGGTTCTCACCGAACTTCCAATGGGTTACAAATAACGAAAGGGAATTCCTATGGCAAAACAACGAATGATCGTCACTGATGATCAATTACTTATTGATATGGATTTACTATTTAATGCGATCAGAGCAGCAAATGGTGACTGGGAAAAAGTAGAGCAGGATATGAAAGCATATCTCGCAGCTATTACCGGCATGACGAGTGATTCTCAATAAGAAAAGTTTTACACAGGATTTCAACATTCTCACACGAGAAAAATAGCTTGATGTATGTTATAATACATTTCTATCGAATTGGCAAAGGAATGTATGTCATACGTCATTACTTGTGGTGATGAAGGTGTTCAAATAAACGAAGGTACACGACTTGCTGTTGTAGGGAGTGGATTCCGAGTTTCAGGCTTTTCAGAAGTTGCAACAATTTTCAAAAAGTTATTTGGTCCAGACTTTTTCATAGCTTCTAGTGAAGAAAATGATTGGATTAAAAAACAGCTTGACCTCAGTAATTGGGAACAAGTGACCGCAAGTAGTCAGCAGCATATTGAAGCTGTGGCTGACCGAGAAGGCATTACCTATGCTGGATTCTTGCCATTTTCAGATCCAAAGCAACTTGTTGAAGGTGTGAAGGGCCATATGGTTCGTCCGCACGGCATTCATATTGCCAATAAAATTTCATTTACCGTTGGTGGTGGAGAACAAAAGTATAACTTAGGTAACTATGTTATTAGTGCCGATTGGGTAGCTGAAGCCCCTGAAGAATTAGTGAAATCATTCCTTACTACACAAATTGAATTTTACCAAAGTCTTGCTGGAAAAAATCCTTTAACCATCTTAGTTGAAGAAGGTGGTTCCTTGGGTGAATCAGTTGCTGCAGCAAATAAAGCTGTACTCACAAAACTTGGTTTCATTAAGTAATCTTCTATACGTCTTCTTATCATTTTCATACACGATTCTTTCTTGAATATAGTGAGTGTTCTAGTATCATTAACTACAATAATAGTTAAGTAACATAATTAATTTATGTTGCAGAAAAGTAGTAAGTAGTTAAGGAGAAATATGAAAAAAACACTCTTAGTGGTTCCAGCTTTGGCAGTCTTGCTCGCCGGCTGTAGTCTTACCGGTAGTAATGATGTTTGGGGGGTAATGGATGCCAAAGGTAATACTGCAAAAATCACTATTGCAGATGTAATGTCCAGTAATGGCGTCACATTTGTAGTTGACTCAGTATTAATGTCGTAATTGGTCTATTGAGAATTGAAGCCGCCTCTGCAAAGGGGCGGCTTTTTTTACTTTGCTTTATTAAGTAGGTCGTTATTTGAAATAATTGTCTTTAGCACGTTCATATAACCCACAATATCGGTAAGGCTATATCCTTTAAGCAGTGGTTTCATCTCAGCTCGCAATTGTTTCTCAATAGTAGCGACGGTAGATCGAGCGGAAGGAACGAGCATAACAATTTTATATCGCTTATCTTTCGGATTCAGTTTTCGCTTCACCAATTTTTTTTCTTCAAGTGCTGTTACCAAATTTGTAGCAAACGGTGTTTCTACTCCAACTAACTCAGCAATTTGAGTGTGAGTGAGGCCATCATGCATTTCAGAAAGTGAACCCAACACAACCCATTCCATTGTTGAAAGATCAAATGGTTTGAGCAATTCTGCGGTTCTTTGTTTTAAAGCTCGATACGCTTTAGCTTGAAGTAACCCAGTTTTATACGTACTATAGGTAGTAGTATTGCTTGTTAAAAATTTTGTAATAATGTCTGTTAACATATCAAATCGATTATACTCCAAAACTATTGTGATGCTTAAGTAGTTTAATAGTTACTGAAAGGTAACTATATAGTTACCTGATATAATATATATTATGAGTCGTATTGAACAGCTAGTTAAGCGTGAATTTGATGAATCAAGGCTCGATATTCGTCTTTCAGGAAGAATGGTATATCTTGAGGTAAATGGTCGCATTGTGGTCGATATAGGTGATGAAGCAGAACCAAAAGTGGGAAGATTTGAAGTGACAGAACTTGTTGATGCAGCTATTGCCGCCCTCAACAGTGAGAGAAACAGCGCGGATGATTCTATTTATGATGAAGATTTAAATCAGTGGGTGAAACCAACTATATTACGGTTCTTCCCAATTTTACCAGGTACAGAAGTAGCAGGATTAATTGTTAATTTACTTGAGGTATTTAAGTTCTTAGCAAGAAACAAAAAATCCAATTGGAGAAAAGCTTTAGGTCCACTGGTCCCAGGCGACTATCTAGAGATAGCAAAATCAGAAACCGATTGGACAATTGAAGAACGCAAATTACGAGTTCTAGTGCAGCAGATTGAAGAAGCGCTAGCAGCAGGGAAGGCTCGTCACCAGATTATTAGTGAGATCATGCAGGCGGAGCGTCTGGGAGATAAAAGCGAGACGGCTGTATATACAGCTCTTGAGAAATTACCCTTTGTGACTGCTATAGAAGCTCATCAGAAGTGCAGTGATCGTGATTGGAATGGAGTAGACCTCACCCTCACACTCGCTCCAGACAATATATATGGCTTTGAAAAAATTGATGTCCAAGTAAAATCTTCAAAAGTAGGTATACAGCATGGTCGCCAGAAAATTATGAAGAAAAACGGCATCACCTCAGAAGAAGCCATGATCTCACACCTAGCTGAACATAGATTAGTCCTTTTAAATGGCAATCAGCCTGAAGATGCAATAGTCCGCTCCTTCATTGGCCAGTTGCAGCTTTTGAAATCAGTACAGACAAAAGTCGATCATATGGACATTTTATCTCAAAAGTTCAGAGTGGTTGGCGCTGATTAAAGAGCAGTTTAATTCTACCCCCATATAACCACTTGCAATTGGAATAAAACATTTTATAATATAGATTCTTGTTCGGGAAAATAAGATGATATTATGCTGTGGCGCTTGCTCTTCATAATCCCTCACAACCCATTTCAAAAGTTAAAAAAATAAGATTAGATCTGTTAGAGATTGGGCCCTTAGCTCAGTTGGCTAGAGCGCCTCATTTGCAATGAGGAGGTCAAGAGTTCGAGTCTCTTAGGGTCCACACATTGGGTGGTTAGTGAGAAAGCGGTGGTTAATTCGACTGCCTTCTCACTAGTAACTCAAAAATTAGTTGCTCTTTAAAAAGTGAAGAAAAGAATACTGTCATGACGTTGAGTAATCAACGAAGTGGTCAGCATCTTTAAAAGCTTAAATTTCAAATTTAAAAATTTAAAAAAATCAATTTCGTATGTAAACTAATGCAGATGGGGGATGCCTTGGCTTGTTTGGCCGAAGAAAGACGCACACTCCGCGAAAGTCGTCGGGGAGCTGAGTAAAAGCTTTGATCCGGCGGTGTCTGAATGGAGCAATCCCTGTACACGAAAGTGTACGGAGTCACCAATTTATTGGTGGCGGGAAACCTGGGGAACTGAAATATCTAAGTACCTGGAGGAATATAAATCGTAAGAGATTCCCTTAGTAAGCGACGAGCGAACAGGGAGTAGCTCAAACCGGTCTTCGGACCGGGGTTGTAGGACCTCAATATGAGATGTGTTTTGTTAACAGAATGCTATGGAATAAGCAGCCAAAGATCGTGAAAGCCGAGTACGTAAAAGCAAAATACACTCTAGAGTGTTCCTGAGTAGATTGAGAGACGGCAAACTCTCTTTTGAAGCTGGGGTGACCACACTCCAAAGCTAAATACCAAACAAGACCGATAGTGAACGAGTACCGCGAGGGAAAGGTGAAAAGAAGGGTTGAAGACCCCGTGAAATAGAATCTGAAACCATCTGCTAACAATCAGAGAAAGCTCCGTAAGGAGTGATCTCGTGCCTATTGAAGAATGAGCCGGCGAGTATTTGCGCGTTGCAGGTTAATCCCATGCTGGGAGGAGCCGCAGTGAAAGCGAGCCTGAATAGGGCGAATATGTAGCGCGTGAATGACCCGAAACCGGGTGAGCTTACCATGACCAGGATGAACCTTGTCGAAAGATGAGGGGAGGTCCGCACCGGTGTGTGCTGCAAGACGCTCGGATGAGTTGTGGTAAGAGGTAATATGCCAATCGAACCCGGAGATAGCTGGTTCTCCCTGAAATATATTTTGGTATAGGGTCATGCGGACCTGTATGGGGGTAGAGCTCTGATCGGGTGTCTCTGTCGCAAGGCAGAGCATCTAGTCAAACTTCGAATACCGTACAGCATTACATGGCACTCAGCACCTGGGAGCTAAGTTCCAGGAACAAAAGGAAAACAAACCAGACCTACAGCTAAGGTCCCAAATTAACAGTTTAGTGGTAAAGGAAGTTCATATCCTCAGACACCTAGGAGGTCGGCTCAGAAGCAGCCATCCTTTAAAGAAAGCGTAACAGCTCACTAGCCGAGGATACGTGCGCCGAAAATTCAACGGGGCTCAAACTGTTAACCGAAGCTTAGGATTTATAAGTATTAACTTACCTATAAGTGGTAAGGGAGCGTTCTGTGTGCGTTGAAGGTACCCCGCGAGGAGAGTACTGGAGCGATCAGAAGTGAGAATGCCGGCATGAGTAGCGAAATTGAAGTGAGAATCTTCAACTCCGAATGACCAAGGTTTCCGCACCCACGTTCGTCGTGTGCGGGTTAGGCGACCCTAAGGTGAGTCCCGAGCAATGCTCGAGAGTAGCCGATGGATTACCGGTTAATATTCCGGTCCTTTGTACATATCGTTTGACTTGGGGAGGGACGGTATTGGATAACCTGTGTTGTACTGTGAATGTACAATCAAAGCACTAAAGCAGTCTGGATAGGAAAATCCGTTCAGGCGTTTATCTGAGGTGTGATAGGTCGAGTTTTCTTCGGAAAACTTGATACAGATGATTTCAATATCCTGGAAAAGCTTCGCAAGGAGATATGTATAAAATCGTACCGATAACCGACACAGGTGGTCTGGTCGAGTAGACTAAGGAGAGCGAGAGAACGTAGTTTAAGGAATTCGGCAAAACAGCTGGGCGTAATCTAGAGAGATGCCCTCCCTATCGCAAGATAGGGCACAGCAAAAGCCATGGGATTGACTGTTTAACAAAAACACAGGTCCGTGCAAACTCGAAAGAGGATATATACGGGCTGAGGCCTGCCCAGTGCCGGAAGGTTAATTGCGAGAGTCCCGCCGCAAGGTGGATGCTTTCAATCGAAGCCCCGGTGAACGGCAGCAGTAACTATAACTGTTCTATGGTAGCGAAGTTCCTTGTCGCTTAATTGGCGACCCGCACGAAAGGTTTAACAAGTCTCATACTGTCTTGAACTACGAC
>JBILGT010000041.1:0-3480 GCA_044350895.1 Limisphaerales bacterium | reverse complement strand
CGTCCACATGCATCACTGGGATATCTGTCCCCAATGCAATTTATTAACAACAGCTTTCCGAAATGTATGTGCGATTAACACCATGCGACAGAGTAAAGGTAAGTAGGTTACAATAAAAGGATGTCGTTTTTAAGAAACAAGACCCTTCAAGTTTTTGTGTGCTTGTTAATTATTTTATTAGCCAGTGTATTTCCATTATTTGAAAAAGGTTTTCCATTCACCCATGATTTTGTGCATGGCTCTAGAGTAGCAGAAATGGCTCGAGGTATCTCAGATGGGCATCTGCCAGTGATCTGGAGTAGTAATTTCGGCTTCGGTTATGGAATGCCACTGTTTGAATTTTATGCCCCACTTCCATTTTATGTCGCAGCAGGTGCATATCTATTGGGATTCTCATTAGTAGTATCAGTCAAAATTATATTTTTTCTGGCGGGACTCCTCACAGTTATGGGTAGTTATTTACTTGGTAAACAATTATATGGCAGAGTGGGAGGGCTAGTTGTAGCAGCCGCAATTTCTTTAGCACCATACCGAGCTCTTAATTTATTTATTAGAGGAGCAATAAGTGAAGTTTGGGGAATAACAGCTGCAATTTGGATTTTATTGGCTACTGTCCTCGTTATACAACACGGTAAGAAGTTCACCCCACTTTTAATGGTTAGTATAGCGGCACTTCTCTTAAGTCATAATCTGGTAACAATAATATTTTTACCTACTGCAGCTCTGTTTTCTCTGATCTATCTTTTCGTCAGGTATATGCAGCGCCCGCCAGAACTGCGAGTGAAATCATTTTTAGCAAGTAGAATTATTTCTTTGGCGATCAGTTATATGGTTGGTTTGGGATTATCAGTATTCTATTGGTTACCAGCGTTCACCGAAAAAGGTTATACAAAGGTAGAGCAAACTATTACCGGTAATTATTTTGATTTCCATTTACACTTTTTATATATTAGGCAATTCTTTAGACCAGGCTGGGGATATGGTGGCTCTGAGTGGGGTCCCTACGATCCACTTTCATTTTTCTTAGGATATGGACAA
The DNA here is from genome assembly GCA_044350895.1 of Limisphaerales bacterium. Classification (GTDB taxonomy): domain Bacteria; phylum Patescibacteriota; class Microgenomatia; order UBA1400; family PJMF01; genus OMIS01. The sequence continues at coordinate 2,442 of JBILGT010000041.1, read as the reverse complement.
CTCGCTGGAATTGCAATTACGCTTGGTGTAGTAGCGTATGTACTCTTTAACAAATTCTTTCGAAGAAGTAACTCACGTAGTATCACTCCAGTACTATTTTTTGTTGTTGGAAATCTACTTATTTTGTTGGTCTCAGCACTATTTTCAACAGAAAAATCCGTTTTTATATGGGAAAGCGTGAATTTATTGAAATTTATTCAGTTCCCATGGAGATTCTTATCGTCGGCGCTTATTTTTATAGGAATACTTGCTGGAGCTTGGACACTGTTTGTTTTCAAAAAATATCGGCCCTACATTGCGGTACCAATTTTGCTGGTACTGGTTGGAGTAAATTGGACATATTTTAAACCAGAAAAGTATTTGAGAGATTCAAATAGCTTATATTATGCTGATCCAGTAAGAATACAACGTGATATGAGTTCAGTTTTACCAGATTACATACCGTCGCAAATGTATATAAGTAAGTCAATGGAAATCCCACAAACTGTATTTGACTGTAGCCCACAGGAAGCTTGTACCTCGGTAATACTTGAAAGTAACAAAGTTCAGTACAAAAAGTATGCTGTAGAAATTGCGGCACCTGTAAATATTACATTCCCGTTGGCATATTATCCTGGATGGCATTCACAGATTGATGGTACTACTACAGCAGTAAGTACAAATAAAGAAGGACATATTACACTCAATGTTGAACCAGGGGTTAAAATGGTGGAACTACAATTAGGTGATACATTTGTTAGAAAATGGTCAACCAGAGTAAGTCTATTCAGTGGTATTTTATTTATAAGTTGGTCAATTTTTCAAATAATAAACTCACGACTAAAAAAGAGTAAAGAATAAGTATGTCAGCAAACGAAGAAATTGAATTTGAGGAAGTTAAAAAGCGTTCAATATCTGGTGCGATTTCGTATTTTATTCGAACAATATTTTTGCAAGCAATCGGTTTCGGTTCAGCTGCAATATTAAGTGCGCTCCTTTCTCCAGAAGATTTTGGTGTCTTTGGGTTTGTTATTCAGATTATTGGTATTCTGATATTTTTCTCAGATGTGGGATTGGCTGCGGCACTGGTTCAGAAAAAAACTGAACCAACTGAAGCTGACTATAAAAGTTCGTTCACAATTCAGCAAATTTTATCCTGGTCGATAGTGTTAGTCTGTCTGCTACTTACCACATCAGATTGGGTTACCAATAAAATTGGCAGTGCCGGAAACTGGGTTCTCCTTTCACTCGCAATTTCATTTCCACTTGCATCACTCAAAACAATTCCGTCAATTATTTTGGAACGTAAACTCGAATTCAATAAACTAGTTATTCCTCAAATTGTTGAACAAATTGTTTTTAATGTTGTACTGATTGCTGCTGCATGGCAAGGTTATGGCGTTATTTCGTACGCCTATGCCATTGCCGCTCGTTCTGTCAGTGGTGTTATTACTATGTTTTTTGTACAGCCATGGAAAATCGGCTTTGGTATTCAGCGCAGTTCACTCGATTTACTGCTCAACTTTGGTCTCAAATTCCAGGCCAATGATCTTTTGGCACGGGTTAAAGATCAATTATTTTACTTGATGCTTGGTTCGTACTTGCCTCTCAATCAATTTGGGTACATTCAGTGGGCTAAAAACTGGTCAATGTATCCCTACAACTTAACGGTCCAGAACGTAATGGCTGTAACTTTCCCAACATTTTCTAGATTGCAACATAATCACGAATACTTACGACGCGCAATTGAAAAGTCACTCTTTTTTATCTCACTGCTCATCTTTCCAATGATCATGGGAATGGTGGTATTTATTTATCCAATAATTGATCTCATCCCACAGTATGCAAAATGGCAGCCGGCGTTGATTAGTTTTGTTGCATTTACACTGAGTATTGCTTGGAGTGCGATCTCAACTCCACTCACCAATACACTGAATGCTATTGGAAAAATTGATATAACGCTGCGTTTGATGGTGATGTGGACAGTTCTGACTTGGATTCTAACTCCAGTTTGTATGTATTTCTTTGGATTCAATGGTGTCGCTTTGGCAGCACTGATAATTAGTTTTACTTCATTTTTACCAATTATATATGTTAAGCGAATTGTGCCTATTTCAGTCTGGGATCAAGTCTGGAGACAACTCCTTGCAAGTTTAATTCTCGGTTTGGTTTCATTCCTTTTACTTGAGGCAACTGGCAAAACATGGACAAGCATTGCAGTAGCCGCAGTGGCTGGTGGATTCAGTTATATAGCTGCACTGTATCTTATAGACCGACAAAAATTGGAGTCTCAAGTTAACCCATTTGTGGTAGTATTCTTAAGTAAGTTTAAAAAATAGGGGCTTGCCTAGATAACGCGTAGTACAATACGCATAATGTTTGATAAACCAGCAGAATACGGAGAAATAAAACGGCGCCGCATTTCGGACAAAAAGTTTCGGGTGTTGGTGAGATGTTTTTGCA
>JBILGT010000014.1:0-35542 GCA_044350895.1 Limisphaerales bacterium | reverse complement strand
TGTCGCGGCCACGGCGTGGATCTTCATTCTTTTGTGCAAGCAGTTGTTCAATGGTAGAAACTCCATCACCAACCACATTGGCTGGCATGCGGTACAAAATACCAAGAACTTTTTCTCGAGTGGCTAAGATGCGATATTCATTGCCTTTACAGGTTTGCTCCACAATTACGCCAGCTTCAGGATCATTGAGAAAGTCAAAAGCTTGTTCTACAGCCAAAATATACTCTTCTTCTGTTTTGATATTCATCGTAATGCAGTTACCTTGATTGCCATGGGTAGGTTTTACAACCAGTGGCTTTCGGAGCGCGTTAAATACTTCCATCCAGTGTAACTTGGAATCTTCTCGAGTTAGGTTGAAACCTTTTGGCACACTGACGCCAGCGGTTCTGAGTAGTTGATTGGTGACACTTTTATCGAGACAGGCATAAAAGCCAATATCGGTGGTTTCTGTGGAAATTTGATAGCGGAAATGTTTCTTCACTCCGTTATATTCAAGTTCAATAATTCTGGTACCAGGTAAAACTGTCCATTTCACACCACATTCTTCGGCAGCTTTGAGAATGAGTCGTGTACTGAGTGGAATTGGTTTGTCGTTCACCAAGCCTGCTGGTGAATACCGTGTGTAGTGGAATCGTTCATCTTGCATAGTAACTTTCTTAACTCTTGGCGATTGCCAATTCTAATAGTATTTTTGCTACATTGGTTGGGTTGCCTTTAAGTGGATAGTGATGCATGCGGAGCCCTGGTGATGCGTTGACTTCAATCACACCTGCTTTTTCCTGCGTCACAATGGGTTGCTCAAGTGACTGACACATAATATCGATACCAATACTGGTTAAGTCACACGCCTTAGCAATTTTCTCAAAGAGTTGTTTATTCTCTTCGCAAACTTGTGCCGTCACATCCCAGGCTTCACCACCAGTGGAAAGGTTGGCTGTCTTGCGCAGTTTAACTTCGGTATCCTGAGGTGGCACAGAGTCTACGGTGTAGTTTTGCTCAGCCAAATATTTTTCAACCATCTCATCAACCACAATGAAGCTGAGGTTATTCTCATGACCTGCGCCGCGCCAAGGATGTTTGTTTTTTTCCTCTACAAGTTGTGCAATAGTGTGAACGCCATCCCCCACCACATGGGCAGGTTTGCGAAATGCTGCAGCGACAAATTTGTAGTTAACACAGACGACACGATACTCAATGCCTTGGAGCATCTCTTCAAATAAGGCTTTTTTACCTAAGTTTACAAATGCTTCGCGTGCTTCCTCTGCTGTCTTGATCCCGACCACAACGCCACGACCATGACGGTCATCAACAGGTTTTAAAACTAACGGAAAAGCTAACGACTTGAGGTTTTCAAGTTCACTTTCTTCTGAGACCACCATAAACTTGGCGGTGGGCATGTTGAAGTGTGCCAAGATTTTTTTTGTGAGTGGTTTGTAATCGGCAATGCTTTTGCCTACAGAAGACAGAAAGGAAGTACGTGAACCTCGGGTGTACCAAGATTTTCCTTGATACTCCATGAGAATAGTTTCACCGTCGTCAAACGTGGTGCAGGTTATGCCCATTTTGACTGCTTCTTCATACATGATGCGTGAACTTGCATTGAGTTTTGGCATATGATTCCTTACCTACACGGTGAGTGTATCGAGCTTATTAACTGCGCCAATTTTGGCGAGTTGCTCATAGTATAGTTCTCGATTTTCCAAAAACCTTGGATATTGTAAACCTTCTGTGCGAACTTGCCCAGTCAATTCTGGTATCTGAGAAATTCCGATTCTCCCCCAATAGAGTGTGCGTGGGTCATTGTCACGATTCATCAACCAATGCCAAACCTCAATAATGCCTTCAAGATAGCAAACATTTTTGGTAGCACCACCGGGCTGTGAAGTATCAGTAATACCACGCTTGGCTTTGGTGGTGATATTCCAGGCAGTGTTTGAATGCAGACCATATTTTTTCATGGTTTGAAAAATTTCCACAAATGACTGCTCTTGTGCCAGATAGGTAGCAATATAGGTGTAACATGTTTTACGAATATTCTTGTTTTCTCTGAAAATATAGGTGTGGAGACTGGCAAAACCTTCTTCAGTACGTCTAATTATTTCATCAGGAAAATCTGCTGGTCCCCAAGGTTGTTTGTTGTGATTAAGTCGGCGAAGAACGTGCGTCTCGAGTTCATGACGGAGTAAATCGGTGTACTGTTCTCGAGTGTAGTAGACAGGTGTTTGAAAATAAATGGCGGTGGCAGTGACTTTGCAGCGAGTAATGAGATTTTCACTAAACACCACTTCAATCGGCTCTTCAAGGTGGTAGGTTGTATTGAACTCTCTAATACCAGCCAAGATTTCTTCGGTAGTAACAATTTCTTTGGTGACATTCTTCTCAAGCGGTGGTAGTTCGTTGAGTCGCGCCACACAGTAATCGTACAGATCTTTACGAGGTTTGCCCCATCTGGTCAGTTCGCGTTCTGTGAAACTACGATTGTAGGTAAATTGCGGATTGTATGTTGGATCTGCCAAAAAGAGTTTTTTTTGTTCTAAGACATTTGTTGGAAGCGAATCAGCTATTGTATCTCTCATTCATTTTCTCCCACCAAGAAACCTGCCAAATCATGACGTCCCACTTCAATTTTATACTGAGATTTGTCCAGTCGTTTCAAAACAACCATGGCGGTATTAAGTTTCCTGGATTTGATTTTTATGCTTACTTCGACAACTGGAGCTTTGGTTTCGTCACGTTCTGTCTGATACCATAGTAAATCATCAATCTTGATCAAATTCAACTCTTCAGCAAGTTGCTTTGAGATAGCACTTCTAAATCTGCCAGTATTCATCAGTGCCTCTACTTCATGCCCATGCTTATTTTTTTCCGGAAGATCATCATAAATTATGATTTCTTCTCGGGGTGGGACAATGATTAAACCATCTTCTGCCTTAATCTTATCTGAGAAACTTTCAGCAAACAGTGCTTGTCCAATTCTCACGCCATGCTCTGCATTCAAAACATTCAAGTCTTCCACACGCTCGAGGCGGCGGCGCAGTCCTGCGCGGTTGGCGAGCTGAATAGAAAGTCCAGGGTTGGCATTGAGTTCTACAATCAATGGTCCGCGCTCTTCGCCAATAAATAAATCTACACCACAGAATGCGAGGCCAATGGCGTCAGCTGCTTCAACAGCTGTTTGCAAGGTTTTTTTCCAGAGTGGAATTCTCAGACCATTCAGTTTTTTCTTGGTATCTGGAATTAAGTTAATTGGTTTTCCGTCTCCAGTAATTGCATGAGTCGTGACGCCTGTTGCAATATCAATTCCCACTCCGATCGCGCCTTGATGTAAGTTGGCACGACCTTGTGACTGCTCGGTGGGAAGACGGAGCATCGCCATGACAGGGACATGATTGAAGACAATCACCCGAACGTCCGGGGTGCCTTTGTAGGTGAATTTATCAAAGGTGGAGTGAATCGGAATACGCTCTTCCACGAGAATGTGGTGATGCGCACCATACGTACTGTACTGTCCATCCAAAATATCAAAGCAGTGGAACTTAATTTCATCGAGTGTCCAGTTTCTACCCAGTGTATCCGCCCAGATTTCTTTGCCTTCCAGCTTCTTGCGGAAGATCGCTACACCTTTACCAGCATTGCCGTTGGTGGGCTTGATAACAAAGTTTTTCTCAAGTGTGATCCACTCAAAATCATTTACGTCTTCAATTGATGTCAAAATGCCATGAATTTTGGCTGTGGCTATGTTTTTGTTTTCGAGGAAAACTTTGGTGGCATATTTGGAACTACAAAACGACTTAGCAGTGGAGCTATTAAGCGAAACGTATTCTTGTTGGCGGGCGTTCATCCCTAGGATATCGTGTGGTTTTACCATAAGAATGAGATCTTATTGCTCCATGATAGAACGGAAGCGGATATACTCCAGGAGTCTCAACCCAGAATACTTACCGGTTAAGATATTAAATAACGCGACGCTGATAATGGTGATTTCAGGATTAAGAAGTACTGCTTTTTGTAATGGCTCCCAGCCAATCAGCAGTGAACAGACGGTGGCAATCAAGAGTGTCTCAATCGTAAGCTGGACTGCTTGATTGCGCGTACTAGAAAGTTGTGTTTCCATAAAGTTTTCAATTAAGAGAATGATGATCAAGAGTGGGAAGATGTTTAAGGTCAAGAATGCGCTAAATCCTGCATATGATGCCAAGATCAGAAGTCCCAGAATAAATGTAGACACTCCCCAGAGTAACAGTGCCGTACGTGGCAGATACTGTAACTTCATTTTTTGCAGTGGTACACGGAATAATATGGTGGCCAGTAGGACAGCCACAAAGACGAGGACACCAGTACTAATACCTGTTGATGCGAACGCCACAGACATAACCGCAGGAATGTAGATTCCAAAGCCTTGCAGGCCAATCAAATGTCGTGATGCAGAAATGATAGCGGTTATAATTGGAAACAAAATAATCAAGACAACGATGTTGGCAGGAAGTCCGCGGTTGATAGCGCCACGGATACCATGCTGGAGTGCGTTATGCCAACTGAGTGCTGGAATTGGGTGCTCATCAAGATATTGTGCAAGTTTACTTTTTTGACCGCCCCCGGTTTCAGTAATGTCTTTATCGCGCTTTTCTTGAATAATCTGTTGTACTTCTGCTGATGGTGAAGAAATTGCGGCACTGAGTGAAGCATCTTCAGCAGAACCAGTGGCTGTTTGGAGAATCACTTCACCAGTCACGGCTGGCTGTTGTGCATGTACTGGAACAATCCAGGCTAAACTGGCACAAAAAAGACATGCTGCGATAAGTAAATGCTTCATACCTATGTATTATACCTTTTTTTAGATAAAAAGTTTCACTAAGGGCATTAAAAAGCCAATCAGCACTGAAATAAGCATGATGGCGAAGAATTGATTGAAGTAGATTCCAAAGATTTCCATCGGGGTAATGGTGAATCCAGGCACCATGTAGATGGCGACATACAGCAATACAGTATTGATGACGGTAGAAAAAAGACCAAGTGTAATGACGTTGATGGGTAGCAGTAAGATTTTGAGGATGGGACGAATGAGCTGAAATAAAATCGTGACTACGACACTGGCAATAACGAGCGTAAGCCAATTATAAAAATTGACAGTAGGAAGCACTGTGGCAAGGAGAAATAAAACGATAGCGGTGCGAACGACGGGTCGAAGCATAGAATAAGTATACTACTTAAACATTTGCTTGAGTTTGCGTCTCGTAAACTGTTTCTTGGAAAATCGATGTGCTTCATCACGGGCTTTTTGGACAAGCCGCAGCGCTGGATGATTGGCTGGTAACTTCAATATATGGTACTGCAAGTCTTTGAGCTTACTCTCTTTTTCATCAAGTTTTGTTTTCCAATGTAGATGTGGAATGATAATTCTATCGGGATCTTTGGCGATACTGATGACGGGACACTCCCACTGCCAGACTGACAACGCAGCACGCAGCTGCCCTTTTCCACCGTCAATAATCAGTAAACTGGGTCTGCCCCACTCTTCATGATTTTGTCGGCGTAAAAGCGCCTCTTTCATCATGTGGTAGTCGTTGGGAGTATCAAGTGTTCTGATATTAAATAGCTTATATTCAGATGAGTCCATTTCACCATTTATAGCAGTCACCATAGCCACCGATGCTTGCTGGCCTTGCATGTTACTGACGTCATAACACTCAATACGTGTCAGTGTGTAGCTAGCTGGCACCGCCTGGTAGGTATGCAACAATTTGCGCAGATAAATCATCTGATCTTCCGCTTCATTGGAGGAAAGTGAGACCGAGGCAATCAGTTCAGGCTTCATCTTGTACCGCTTGCTCGTGACTTCTTTGATGAGTGTCATTTGATTGCGCGCAGTGGCAGCTTTTTCAAATTCTTGTGCCTCAGCATATTGGTACATTGTTTCTTTAATATCATCCATCACTTCTTTGGTTTTGCCGCGCAAAAATAGCACGAGGTCATCAATATTGTGTTGATATTCTTCTGCAGAAATTGCGCCAACACATGCACCTGAACAGAGCTTGATGTGATAGTAAAAACACGGACGTTTGACTTGGGTGCGTTGGGCTGTAGCGGGTAAATTGCACCAGCAAAAAATATTACGTGCAATTTGCAAGACTTCTTGGACTTTGTATGCACTGGGGAATGGACCGATGACTGTTCCCTTTAAATGATACGAAATCACTTCATTTTTGCGTACCATTTCTACTCGGGGGAATTCTTCTGGTGTGATGTGAATATAGAGCGCACTTTTATCATCTTTAAGGGCAACATTGAAATGTGGTAGATACGTGCGAATTAATTCTGCTTCAACAAGCAGTGCTTCAAGTTCACTTTCCAGGATCTTGAACTTGAGCTGAGTCGCTGTTGTCACCAACTGGTGCGTCCGGTTGGGCAGTCTTTTTAAATAACTGTAAGAAGTTACGCGACGTTTGAGGTTTTTGGCTTTGCCGACGTACAGTACTTTTCCCGCTTCGTCTAAAAACCAGTACACTCCCGGATCCAAAGGCAATGATGGCAATACCGATGACCAAGCCAACGATGAAGTTTTCATCTTGGATTTGACTGAGGACGGCTGGTCCGGCGGTGAGCTCTGTTGTTGAGTCATATAAATTTGCGTGTTCAGGCAGTCCTACAGTAATAGCAACTGGGACAGTTTTTGGCAACGACCAAGTCCCGGTGGTGAAATGCACAGGAAGCGTGATGGCTTGGTTGGGTAAGATAGATCGAGTATTTTCACTCTCAAGCTTGGTCTGTATTCCTGCGTCACTGACCTGAATTTTGATATCCATATCGTACCATGCCTGACCAGTTTTGTTGGTTACAACAATCTTATATAGTCCTGGAAGTTTGAAGCCAAGGAATTTGGTGGGAACAACTTCTACACCGAGCTCAGGTTTAATCAATGGAAAACTATCGGTAAAACTCACATCAACATCTTTTGTATCGCCTTCTGCAGATTTGTATGAACCAGCAGGGTATGGCGTTGTACTCGAAGTACCGTTGATGGCAAAGACAATGTGACTCAAGTCAAACTGGTGAAAGTAGTCAATTCCGCCAGTTGTATCTTCCCAAGTTGGATCGATGGGGTGCCAGTTATTGGTGGTTGTATCAAAGAATTCAGGCCATGCATGGAGGATATCACTTTCCAGACTCAGTGGGCGTAGTGTTGTGTTTTGGGTGTACGCATAGCCAGTGAGACGGCGCGCTGGAATTTGATTGGCTCGTGCCATCGTAATAAATGTGTCGGTAAATTCTTGGCAGACGGCGTTGTTTGGATTCTCGAATGCTGTCACCGCACCTTGTCGACTGATGACTTGGCCTTGTTCAACAGCTTCGTACGAATACTGCAAGGTATCAATTACTTTTTTATTAATTGCTTCTGGTGAAGTGGCATCTGTGATTTTTTCCAAGATAGATGCATTCGAAACTTCCCAATATTTTGCACCTTCAGTGTGGCTGGGAAGTGGCTGAGAAACAGGTACTTTGCCATTGGGTTCTAAAGTAACTTTGACAGCGGCAGTCAAATAGACTGGCAGCTTGGTTTGTGGCTCCAAGGTATAGGTGGCAATCCAGTTGCCGTCTGCATCAATTTTTATATCATTGGTGGGTGGATCAAGTGAAAAAATATGAATACGCTGAAAAGCAGTATCTGGAGGCAACGCAATTTGTGCTATGCCAGTGCTCGAGCTTTCGTTTTCCAAGTTGTAGCGCAATGTTATTTTATAGAACTGCTCTTCACCAAAGAATGCAGAAATTGCGCCACCTGATGGTTGATCGAACGTGGTGACAACTCCTTTTGGATCGATATTAAAACTGGTCTGTTCTGGCGTGACCCGGATTGCTCTACCAAATTGAATGGGTGTATAGAGAAATACTTTGTGACTACTGTACTGCTCACTGCCGCCAAATGGTGGAATGTGAATTTCAAGCACTCTACCAGCGATGTCAGCAATGTCTGGTGTTTCGTACGAAATTGAAAACGTGCGACGCTTCCCTTCTCCCACTACTTCATCTGGAAAATTAATTGAAATAGAAGTGATATTGTCTTGCTTTGTTACCTCAGGTTGCAGATCCTTATTGTTGTTTTTGACAACAATATTTTCAATGGATGTTGAGTGGAGTTTTAATCCGTACTGCTTGAGAAATGTCGTTGGCGATTTGTTGGTAATGGTAAATTTATGAGTAATCTTGGTGTTGCCCTGCAAATTAACTTCATATGAAGTTTCGAGTGCTGTTTCAAAAGGAGCATCTGGAGTCTGTGCAAAACTTTGTCCAACAAAAACACTCAAAGCAAAAACCGCACATACAAGTGATAGCACTAAAATACGAAAAAATCGCAACATACATTTATTGTACGTTACTTGGCCTGATGTTCAAACTCTTCTTTCAGGAATTTACCTGTATGGGAATTTGGATCTTCAGCAACTTGGCGAGGTGTGCCAGTTGCAATAATTTGACCGCCACCATTGCCGCCCTCTGGACCAAGGTCAATTACCCAGTCAGCATTTTTTATGACGTCAAGATTATGTTCAATCACGATAACGGTGTTGTTTTGTTGGACGAGTTGTTCAAGCACTGTCAAAAGTTTTTGCACATCAGCAAAGTGAAGTCCTGTAGTGGGCTCGTCAAGTAAATAGACGACATGTTCAAAACTTCTTGTTGAAAGTTCTTTGGCGAGTTTGACGCGCTGTGCTTCTCCACCACTCAGTGTGGGAGCTGGTTGTCCTAACTTAATGTAGTTAAGTCCGACAGCTTGGAGTGTTTCCAATTTTTTGCCGAGTGTATTATTCCCTTTGAAAAACTCTGTTGCTTCATCAACGGTCATATCCAAAATCTCAGCAATGTTCTTGCCTTTGTACTGAACTTCTAACGTTTCTTGGTTGTAGCGTTTGCCATGACAGACATCACAGGTCACGTATACATCAGGTAAAAACTGCATTTCAATTTTGATTTGGCCATCACCTTGGCAAGCTTCACAGCGGCCGCCTTTAACGTTAAAACTAAATCTTCCAGATTGGAAACCGCGCACTTTAGCATCCTGAGTTTGGGTGAACAGTGTCCGAACATAGTCGAAAATCTTGGTGTAGGTGGCGGGGTTGGAGCGAGGTGTCTTTCCGATAGGACTTTGGTCAATTAAAGTGACTCTGCGGACACCATCTGGTACTGAAATTGAATCAATGGGACCACCAATAGTATCTGTGTGACGTTGGAGTTGATGACTCAAATGGTGGTAGAGTGTTTCGTACAAAAGTGTTGATTTACCAGAGCCTGAAACTCCAGAAATACAAACAAGTTTATTGAGTGGAAAGTCGACATCAACGTTTTTGAGGTTGTGATGCCGTGCGCCAACAATTCTAATTTCTGCTTGGGTTGCTTTGGTACCCAGATCATCTGGATCGACATAGCTGCGTTCTTCTTTGGTAGGAATTTCACGGACAACATCTTTTTTACGACTCAGATATTTTCCAGTTACTGATCGAGGATTTTTCATCAATTCTTCAGGGGTGCCTTCAGCGATAACTTTTCCACCATGCTGGCCAGCTCCTGGTCCAAAGTCGAGGATGTGGTCTGCTGCCATCATCACATCGCGGTCATGTTCAACGACCACGACAGTATTTCCTTTTTCTTGGAGATTTTTGAGTGTTTCAATCAAACGACGGTTGTCACGCTGGTGTAGACCAATAGTCGGTTCGTCCAAGATGTACAAGACACCTGTTAATCCAGTTCCAATTTGTGAAGCCAAGCGAATACGTTGTGCTTCACCACCGGCTAGCGTTGATGCTTCTCGGTGTAAGGTAAGGTAGTTGAGTCCTACTGATACTAAAAAGTGCAACCGAGTAATAATTTCTTTCAGGATTGAATCAGCAATTTGCCGTTCTTTTGCAGTGATGTGTTCACCTTTGAAAAGAACTTCACTCCAGTTGAGACATTCTTCAATGGGAATTTGTGTGACATGGGCAATATTCTTTTCGAGAATTTTGACAGAAAGTGGTTCATCCTTCAGGCGGTCACCATGACAGGTGGGACACACCTGGCGGTTCATGAACTGTTCAATTTCAGATCTAATGTATTGAGAGTCAGTCTCACTGTAACGGCGCTCTAGATTTGTGACAAAACCTTCAAATTTTTCTTCAATACTGGTGGCTTTGCCAAAGCGATTTTCACCATGAACAGTGTAGGTTTTGTCTGAACCATATAAGAATAATTTTTGTGTAGCTTCGTCCATTTCTTCAAAAACAGTTTTTCTAAAATCAACGCCATTCTCCTCTGCCACAGTCTGAACTAGGCGTGTCCACCAAGAATCTCCACTGAGAACTCGGGCAAACGGAATAACAGCACCTTCACTGAGTGTGAGGGCTGGTGCGATCATTTTGTTGACATCAATTTTGAGGAGTGAGCCAAGACCATTACAGGTTTCACAGGCACCTTGTGGTGAGTTGAATGAAAAAAGTCGTGGTTCAAGTTCACTAAATGAACGGCCACAGTTACTGCAGGCTAGCTTTTCGCTGAATGTAAAATCTTCAGTTTCTTCTGGATTATCTGGGAATGCCATGGTCTGGTCATTGATAAATGAAACGATGGCCAAACCTTCGGCGAGCTTGAGTGACTCTTCGATGGACTGGTTAAGACGACTGCGGGTTTTTTTGAGTTCTTCCTCATCTTTGAGTTGTTCTTTGGAAACAACAACGCGGTCAACGATGACATCAATGTCATGTTTATTGTTCTTTAGCAGACTAAAGTTCTGTGATAAATCAAACATTTCTCCATCAATTCTGACGCGTGAGTAGCCTTTCTTCTGCAAGTTTTGAAACAGGCCTTGGAACTCACCTTTTCTCTGTTGCACCACTGGTGAAAGAAGCAACAATCTAACCGGACGTTGTTGTGCTCGTGTAGTCATGTCCGCAAGTACTTTGCTTACAATCTCATCAATAGACTGTGTTGAAACAGGAATATTGCAGTCAGGACAGTACTGGTGCCCAATCCGAGCAAACAGTAAGCGCATGTAGTCATAGATTTCAGTAATGGTACCGACTGTGGAGCGTGGATTATGTGAAGTTGTTTTTTGGTCAATGGAAATGGCTGGTGAAAGTCCTTCGATGTGATCAACATCTGGCTTGTGCATCACTCCCAAAAATTGCCGGGCGTATGAAGATAAACTTTCAACGTATCGTCGCTGTCCTTCGGCATACAACGTATCAAAGGCCAGTGAACTTTTGCCACTACCTGAAAGACCAGTAAACACTATCAATTTATTTTTTGGAATCTCGACAGAAATATCTTTAAGATTGTGTTCCCGCGCGCCTGTAATCGTAATTGTATCTTGAGTACTCATAGATGCATCAACAAATTTAACGAATCCGTAGTATAGCTCAGTTTCGGTAGATTTTCGAGTATTAGTTGTGTAACAAAATACAACAGGAAGCTACTCCAAAGTGGAGATCGTATCACGTAAAATTGCTGCCAATTCGTAGTCAAGTTCTGAGGCAGCGCGCTGCATGCGGCGTTTGAGTTTTGAAACCAAATGTTGCTTGTCACTTGGTGTAAGGTCGGCAGGCTTGATCGCATTCAAGTCAATTTGTTCACCCTTATTAAGATTTACAATCAATGGCTCTGGATCTTCTTTGGTACCTTTGTGTGAACCACGTGCCTGTGGTTCGTCTTCCTCTTTTTTCTCCAGCATTCGTTCACGCAGTGGTTTATTGATACCTTGCGGAGTAATGCCTTGAGCCAAGTTGTGTTCAATCTGAATAGTGCGGCGACGTTGGCTCTCCATGATGGCTGCCTTCATGGATTTGGTCAAAATATCGGCGTATAAAATCACTTGCCCATTCTCATGACGAGCCGCACGGCCCATTGTCTGAATCAGTGACGTGCGAGAACGTAAAAAGCCTTCTTTGTCTGCATCAAGAATTGCCACTAGAGAAACTTCTGGCAGGTCTAATCCCTCGCGAAGTAAGTTAATTCCCACAACCACGTCATACTCTCCTCTGCGCAAGTCATCAAGAATGTCTGAACGTTCTAAAGTCTCGATATCTGAGTGCAAATACGCCACTTTAGGGAACTGAAGTGCATCAATATCTGGAAGTGGTGTAAGATGCTGACTGGCATTAAGGAGCGCATCAGGAATTTTGCCAATTTCCATGTTCTCAACAGGTAGAAGTCCGTCAGCAAGAATGAGGGTTTCACTCGTATCATATGTCTTTTGAGTGGCAACTTGGTCAAGACGATCTCGAACGAGCTGCTTAATTTTGTCTTGATCATTGAGATACTCAGTCAAAGCTTCTGCCATGCGCTTGGTGAGTGTTGTGACAAGGGTCCGTTGACCAATGTTTTTGCGCGCAATCACTTCAACAACCAGATCTTCAATTTGCTTGATAGTAGGACGAATCACAATAGGTGGATCAACGAGTCCTGTGGGGCGAATAAGTTGTTCGACAGTCTCTCCCCCAGCCAAAGAAACCTCATACGCTTCAGGAGTGGCGGAAACATAGACAGCCTGGCGTAATTTCTGCATAAATTCTGTTTGTTTGAGTGGACGGTTATCAAGTGCACTGGGTAATCTGAATCCATAGTCAATCAATGTGGTTTTTCGAGCTGAATCACCGGCATTCATGCCGCGAACTTGTGGTAATGTAATGTGACTTTCATCAACGAAAGTGAGATATTTGCCATTATTAAAGCGTTCTGCACTAGCCACAAAGTGGTCAAGCAACGTAAAAGGTGCTTGTCCAGGCTGTCGACCATCAAAGTAGCGAGAGTAGTTTTCAATTCCGTTTACAAATCCCAGTTCCTTTAACATATCGATGTCGTGTCCCACTTTTTGCTTGAGCCGATAGGCTTCAACAACTTTACCTTGATCTTGTAACTCTTTAATGCGGAAGTTAAGGTCTGCTTCAATTTGAGCAAATTGGGCAGAGCGATCATCTTGATTCAAAATGTAGTGTTTGGCCGGATAAATGGTGAAGCGGCGTGGACTAAAGTTGGCAGCTCCAGCAGGATTGGGTGAAGAAATGGCAGTATCAAGCTCAACTGCTTGCGAGCGTGGTGGCAGCGTTGGAGAACCAGTCACCGGATCAATCCAGTGAATGCTGGTGATTTTGTTTTCTAACGTTTCAATTTTAAGGGCGATATCCTCATAGGCTGGCCAGACTTGAATAATGTCACCGCGCAGGCGGAAGGTTCCACGCTTGAGATCTGCATCTGAGCGTTGGTATTGCAGGTTGGAAAGTTGCAGCAACAATGTCTCGCGTGAGATGACTTCACCTACCATCAGCTCCATATTGTTTTGACTGTACTCAACTGGAGATCCTAAGTTATAGATACAAGAGACTGAAGAAACCACAATGGTGTCAGGGCGCGTGAGCAAGTTTGCTGTAGTGGCCAGGCGTAACTTATCAATTTCATCATTGATGGTAGCCTCTTTTTCAATGTAGGTATCAGAACTTGGGATATATGCTTCAGGCTGGTAGTAGTCGTAGTACGAAACAAAGTAACTGACTGCGTTGTTGGGGAAAAAGTCACGAAATTCTTGATACAGCTGCGCTGCCAACGTCTTGTTGTGCGCAATGATGAGTGTGGGCATCTGGACTTTTTCAATCACATTGGCCATGGTGAACGTCTTACCAGAGCCAGTCACACCGAGAAGTACCTGGTGATCTTTGCCAGTTTTGAGTCCATCCACCAGCTTTTCGATGGCTGCGGGCTGGTCTCCTGTGGGAACAAATGGTGCTTTAAGTTCAAATTTCATGGAATGTTCTATTATACCGTACATGCACAATATGAAGTATATTAGACGTAATGGTATTAGAGTCTTCATTTCATCAGCAGACATTTGAAAAATTCTCTTTGATTAATAACTGGAAGGAATGGTTTAGATCTGTTTTTGAGGGTATTAAAAAAAAGAAACGGCCCGAGCAAGAATCATCTGCATATTTAGAACAGACAGTCACTCTAGAACAAGCCAAATCGGTTATTCCAGATAACAGTATTTTTTTTAATTTTTCTGCAACAGAACAGTTTGCAAAATCCTCGACTCCGCATCAAGAACTCAGAGACCAAGTGTTTATTGAAATGATTCAAGATGTTGCCGCAAAAAAAAATGTCACAATTTCATCGGAACAAGCAATGGATTGGCTATATGGCCATTCTGTCCAAAACCTTCAGGAACAGTTGGGAGTAAGTGCTGCAGGCCTAGAGATCTTAGTTTATGAAGCTTTAGTGGCAAAGTATCCAAACATTGTCTGGATGCGAGGTGGAAAATTTGAAGATGAACGGGAACTCTACGGAACAGTGGGTGAAGGTATTCTTGCTATTTCATATGTTCAAAAAGATGCTTTTGGGCGCCAGAGAAAACATCCTGTCCTGTGGGTTATTACCCTTGCAGACATTTTGAATGCACACAAGACCGGAATTTTCCAAGCTCGCAGAGGAATGGCACATATTGGGAGTGAGCTTGTTCTAGATGTTAAATTAGTGACAGATGAAAATGCCGAGAAATTTAGGGTATGGCTGCAAAAGCATGCTGTACGAATTAGACCAGATTTAGACGAAGATTTTGAGGCAAGAGCAACTGAGTTTCTTAAAATAAAAGCAGTGAAAAAATAATGTAAGATTCTGCGGTATACTACCTCTAGATGAAACTCACACCTTACAAAACCCCAGTTGTACATACTCACGATAATTTGGAAGACATTTTGCGTGGCGCAATTTCAGCACTTCCTGAGCGCTCCGTGCTCGTGATCACTTCCAAGATCATTGCACTAGCTGAAGGAGCTGTGGTTCCCAAAGTCACAGGCACAAAGGAAGAACAGCATGCTGTCGTCAAAGCTGAAGCTGAACAGTATATTGATCCAAGTGAGTCCAAGTACAATGCCATGCTGGCAATTCGTCACGACATTCTCTCGGTCAATGCTGGCGTGGATATGTCCAATGCTGGCAATCAATACGTTCTGTTACCGCAACATCCCTATGCAAGTGCTGCCCAGATTTGGGAGTGGGTGCGCCGCGAATTTAATGTCAAAGAAGTAGGCGTGCTCATCACCGACAGTAAAACATTTCCTCTTAAATGGGGCACAATGGGTACGGCACTCGCTCATGCAGGATTCAAAGGCATTCGCAACATGATTGGTCAAAAAGATTTATTTGGTCATGAAATGAGCATGACCCAAGTGAATATCGCTGAAGGACTCGCTGCTTCGGCTGTTTTCACCATGGGTGAAGTGGCTGAACAAACACCACTCTGCATCATAGAAGACATTCCACAAATTGAGTTCCAAGATCATGCCCCTACTCCAGAAGAAATCGCAGACCTGCACATTGCTATTGCCGATGATGTCTACGCTCCCCTCCTCACTTCTGCTCCTTGGCGGAAAAAGTGAGTTATTTGACGCTGATATCGTAGACATTTTTGGCAACGGCACCCAGTCGGAACTTGTACAGTTCCCCACCACGTAAGAAATCGTAGATAGCTTTTTTATTTTCAATGGCATGTTGGATGGTATAGGCAGTCAGTACAGTCCCCGTCCCCACTTCTTTGTACAGCTCGGGATAAAAGCCAGAGTTATAGAGGTCATACTTATTGTTGTAATCAAATGCAAGCATGGTGGCTACACGTTTACCTTCAATCTGTAAAAAGAAAAGTTTGAGCCAGCCCATCTGTGCTGTGTCTGGAATTAATTTTTTAAAGAAAACGAGGTGTTGCTCATTCCAGAAACTCTTTTTTTCTGCTGAAGAGGCTTTGTGCAGTTCGATAAACTCATCTACAGCAGCTGTTGCGCTATCTTCATCGGTAATGAGTTCAAATTCATGAGTGAGCTCATCCAATCGTCGCCATTTCCGTTTTACTTCGTGACGTTGTTTACGATCTAAGTGCGCAAGATAGTCCTCCCACACTGCGGGAAGCGCAATTTGTGGCGTAACATCTTGCACTGACTCAACAGCTTGTGGAAAGTGGGTTTTTAAAAAGTCACGGGTATGTGAACTTTCTGGCAAACTACACCAATAGAGTTCTTGCCACGCAATTTTTTGTGTAATTGTTTCATACAGCAACTCGTAGACAGGTTTTTCAAAGTCCTTGTGCACAATCACATCCAAATAATCTGAGACATTTACACAGCCCACAAAACACAGTTCTTGCAGCCCAGCACTATTTGTCTGCAGAAAGAGTGGCGCGATGCCACGGAGCGCTTGTGTCTCATCACGCATTACAATAACCTGCAATGTTCCAGAGCCTAATGTAAGCCACCAGGTATGTAGAAATTGCGGTGTTTGAAATACAGTGTTGGTGAGTGAGTGTTCTAAAAGCTCCAACCACTCAGCTGTAAGTGTAGTAAAACAATTGGGGTCAGTTTCGATGTGAGCTGTCAGTGACATAGGAGTGTCGTATAGTATACTCTCTGTAAGGAACCTATGCCAAAGAAAACACTTATTCAAATTTCAACAAAGACAGGAGACCGTGGAGAAACTGGTTTAGCCAGTGGTCACCGACTTGCCAAAGACGCCATTGTATTTGAAGTGGTGGGTACGCTTGATGAACTCAATAGCTGGCTGGGAGTTGTCCTTGCCAATGTTGATCAAAGCTTTATGAATCATAGTAAAAAAAATGATGTAAGCGTACTTAAAGAACGTCTCTATCACATTCAAGATACCCTCTTTTTTATTGGTGCCGAAGTGGCAGGTTCTCCCAAAGCCAAACTAGATGATGCAGAACTTAAAGATTTGGAAAAATGGTCTGATGGACTACAACTTAAGATGGCAGACAACTGGACAACACAATTTTTACTTCCTGGGGGCTCTCAACTGGGTGCCTGGCTTGATATTACCCGGACAGTTTGCCGTCGCTGTGAGCGCGTGCTGGTGACGTATAGCCGTGAAGTGGCTGTTCGCGCTGTCCTACTGCAATATCTCAATAGACTTTCTGATTATCTGTATGTGTTGCGCTGCTGGGTAAACCAAGAATTGGCCTATGATGAAAAGCCATTTAAGAGTACCTATCAAGAAAAATTTCTCTCAAAAAGCTAATCGAAGTTAGATGCTGCAACTGTTTAATTCCTTTTGATACATTTCAATACACATTGATGCAATTATTAAATAATTTGATGTATCAATCATTATTAATTTGAGAGTCAATTAGCAGTAATATAGCTACTTTGCTAAATTAGCATCTTCATCAAGAGTGTCTTCAGTTTCTGTGTTTCCGAGAGTCCTGTTTTTCAGTACAGAAACTAAAGGAAGCTGGAGTAATATCATCGCAAATATAAATCTATCGAACTCAAATCCTACTGAATGTCCGGTGAGTGAGAAACGAGCGCCTTCTCCAGCCTTCTCTCTCCCTTCATCTCGTGAATTCATAACGCAGCGAATGAGATTAAGCACTTCAAATAGACAGAGGACTTGCAGTGTTCCTTCTAAGTCGCCTACAGCGAGCGTAAAACCTGTTGTGGCTAGAAAACACATTGCTGTGATTAGTTCAATTAGTTTGGGTCTAAACAAATTGCTGTATGCAGCAACGAGTAGCGTGTCATGGAGTGTGTTCTGCAGTAGTTTGGCTACGTCTTCTGGAGTAGCATTCTCAGGTAGAGCTTTACGCAGCATGTCACTACTGAGCTGTGTCTTGAGTGGTAACCACTGTGCTGTTTTAGGCTTCTCAGTTTCTAAAGCACGTTTAACATCGAAGTCATTAAAGACTAATCGATACTTGCCGTCATGATTAATACTAGGTCGTGTCTGTAATGTAAATCGAGTGATACCGGCAAGTTGTAAAATTCTTTCAATTCTAGAAAGATTAAGTTGTACTTGGTCGGTAGGAATACCAGCAACTTCAACAGAAGTCTTAATTCTTTTGGTGTCAGTTGCAGCTAGTGTATGTGGTTCACCTTCGCGTTTTGCCATGGCGGGTAGTACATACCAAATTTCCATGCATGCACGGACAAAAACCTAGTACTGGAACTTACGAATGAGCCCCACAACCCGACCTTGAATTTGAACGTTGGTAGCATAGATTGGACTCATCGTAGAGTTGGCTGGCTCTAAACGCACCCGAGTCATTTCCTTGTAAAAACGCTTGAGTGTGGCCAAACCATTATCTAAAAGTGCAACTACGATGTCACCATCATGAACTTCTTGTGTCTCTTCAATGACAACATAATCCCCATCGGCAATATGATCTTCAATCATTGACTCACCTTTGACTTGCAAGACATATGAGCGACGCTTGCCACTAATCATTTCGGGTGAAACCTTAAATGTTGCATTAGGATCATGATGAGGTTCAATTGGAGAGCCTGCAGCAATGAACCCCATCACTGGTAAATCAATACTTTCGGACATTTTAATAAAAGTACGGTCAAGCAATTCAATACCGCGAACTGAACCTTCATGTTTACGAATAATTTTTTTACGTTGCAGTGCTTGCAAATGCTCATGAACTGTAGCAAGTGAAGAAACACCGAGTGACTCTGCAATCTCTTTGAGCGTTGGAGAGTATCCGTTTTTTTGTAAGTATTGTGCTATGAAATCAACAATTTGACGTTGACGTTTGTATAAAGTAACAGCCATATGCCTCCCTTGCGTATCAGTATGTGAGTAATTTGTTTCGGGCGTACGTATCCCGAAGTACACATAGAATATCCGAAAACAACCCCTACCAGCAATCGGATCTTACTGATATTAACTATATCAATTTGAGCATTGGAGGAAAAAACATAGAAAAATCTAGTTTCGCTACTAAGTAGATCGGAGTGGACTAGATAAGTGCTCGACCAGTCATTGATGGCGGTTTTTCAATTCCCATGACTTTGAGAATGGTGGGTGCGATATCTGCCATAATTCCTGTGGGTAGCATTGTTGGTTTATTGTATTGTTTGCCAATGATAATAAATGGAATTGGATTAACTGAGTGTTCAGTGTCAACTTCTCCACTTTGTGTATTAATCATTTCTTCCACATTACCGTGATCGGCAGTAATAAAGACAACGCCTCCGAGCAACAAGACTTGGTTGACGATCTTTCCTACGACTTCATCTACGACCTCACAGGCGCGAATGGCAGCTTCTAAATTGCCTGTATGCCCCACCATGTCTCCATTACAAATATTTGAGATCACAATGTCGACAGTATTAGTTTTGAGCGCTTTAATCATCTCATCAGCAATTTCGTAGGCACTCATTTCTGGTGCTTGGTCATACGACTTTACACCTTTGGATGGGATGATGACGCGTTGTTCACCAGGAAAAATGTCCTCACGTTGTCCATTGATGTAGTAGGTAACAAACCGCTCTTTTTCAGTCTCAGTAATACGCAGTTGTTTAAGTCCATTATCAGCAAAAACTTTACCAATCGGGCTCTTCACGTTCTGAGGTGGAAAAGCCATATCAACAGGTAGTCCATCTTCATAGTTGGTCATTGTCACAAAATACAAGTTATTGATGATTTTTTTTCGTTGGAAGGTGGGGCTGCTGGTCTGCTTTTGAATATTTGTCTTCTCATACTTTTCTGTGTACGGGTCAAATGCAACGTGTTTGACACCTTGTTCAAAGTCTGGCATGACAAATGCCCGAGTTAATTCACGAGGACGGTCAATACGATAGTTAAAAAATATGGCAGCATCATTATCTTCTAGTACTCGATGGGTGCCATCTTCATTGCACACGCAAATTGGTTCCACAAATTCGTCAGTGATACCTTGATCATATTGGGCTTGTAGTGCCTGAATAGGATCTAAAATACATTGATTGCCATCACCCATTGTGAGAGCATTGTAGGCTTTTTCTACGCGCTCCCAACGTTTGTCACGGTCCATTGCAAAGTAGCGACCCATCAGTGTTGCCACTTCCCCGACGCCTGCCTGTTTACACTGATCCATTACTTGTTGTACATAGCTGAGTCCAGATGTGGGCGGTGAGTCACGGCCGTCAGTAAATCCATGAATGTACACTTTGGTAAGGCCTTGTTGTTTGCAGAAATTGAGTAATGCATAGAGGTGTTCAATATTTGAATGGACACCGCCAGAACCAATCAAACCCATTAAGTGGAGTGTTGAATTGAAGTTACGGACATGTGCTACCGCATTGAGAAATGCTTGATTGGAATAAAACGAACCATCAGCAATGGCCATGTTAATACGTGGTAGATCTTGATAGACGATATGCCCAGCACCAATATTGAGATGTCCAGTCTCAGTGTTGCCATCTTCACCTTGTGGAAGACCAACAGCCTGGCCACTTGCCTCAAGTTGGGTGTGTGGATACGAAAGCCAGTACTTGCTGATGTTGGGAGTTTTGGCACGTTTGATCGCATTGCCTGGATTATCGGGACCAATCCCCCAACCATCGAGAATAAGAAGTACAACAGGTCGAACACCTTTGTATCTGCCAGTGGGATTCATCTGGTCAAATGGTGCGCCACTAATAATTGGTTTAAGAGAACTGTCAGCCATGCGGTATATCCTTACTACTTATATCACATTCTATTACGCAGTGGGTGTCGGTGAAACTGGTGGGGCAGGTTGCTGCATGACAGGTTGTGGTTGAGCAGCATCAGAGGCAGTGGCTTGCAGCTGTGGTGCAGCAGCTACAGGTTCAGGGGCAGGTTTTTCTGTTGGCTCTGGTGCAAGTTGTTGATAGTGTTGGACAACTTCAAAGTTAATCTGTGCCAACCTGTTATA
This sequence comes from Limisphaerales bacterium, assembly GCA_044350895.1. Classification (GTDB taxonomy): domain Bacteria; phylum Patescibacteriota; class Microgenomatia; order UBA1400; family PJMF01; genus OMIS01. The sequence goes on along the minus strand of JBILGT010000014.1, from coordinate 14,865 downwards.
TTTGGCTGTGCGTTCTCCGCGATTGGTTGGACCAAACTTGGCATAATCTGCACCCACACCTACGGCAAAGTCCGCAATGAAATCATCATTTGTTTCACCACTGCGGTGTGACATAACTATTTGCCAGTTAGCAGCTTTTGCCACTTTTATCACCTCAATTGTTTCTGTTAGTGTACCGACTTGATTGGGTTTGACGAGCAGTGTGTTACATAGTTTATTAGCAATAGCGTTTTCAAGCTTTGCTTTGTTGGTAGCAAGGAAACTATCTCCGACAATCTTGGTTGTTTCACCAATTTCTGCGGTGACGCGTTTCCACATATTGATATCATCTTCTTGATAGGGATCTTCAAGATAAAAAACGTTATACATATCGCGAAGTTTTTTGTAGTAACCCAACATCTCTTCTCCAGTGTATGGCTGGGAACGATCTTTAATTGTGTAGTGACCGTTTGAGAATAATTGTTCGGCTGCGACGTCTACACCAAAAAATAAGTCTTGTGTAAATGTATATGGCGTTGCCTTAATCGTCTCGACCATAATTTCAAAAACGTCACTGTTACTGTATAAATTGGGGGTGAATCCTCCCACCAAACCAACTGAGTGAATGGCACCTTTAAGGATTAAAACTTCTTCCAATTTCTGAAAAACAGTTACTGCCATATCAAGCGAGTCTTCAAAAGAAATGTGACTGGCAGGAATAATTTGAAACTCTTGAATATCTAGATTATTTGCACCATGCTCGCCACCGTTTACAACGGTATAGACACAGGTGGGCATACTGAGTTGTTGGCTCAGCTGATACTTTTGCATGATGTAGTAGTACAAAGGTAAGTTCTGAGAAAGTGCACCTGCTTTCATTGTGGCTTGAGAGACAGCCAGCAAAGAGTTTGCGCCGAGTTTAGATTTATTAGGAGTACCATCAAGACTAATTAACGTGTTATCAATGTCTTCTTGATTGGTGGGATCTTTACCGATAATGCGAGGAGCAATGAATGTATTAATGTAGTTTACAGCAGTCAGAACTCCACGTCCCAGCATCCGTTGTGGGTTTTTGTCACGCAGCTCAAGTGCTTCGTACTTTCCGATTGAAGTACCTGTGGGAACGCTGGTAACGACAATCCCACCAGTATCCAGCCACATCGTACACTCGATGGTGGGCCAGCCGCGTGAGTCGAGAATTTCTCGTGCGAATATTCCTTGAATTATTGCCATAGTACGTAATCAATAAGTAAAAATACAGTGTTTATACTGAATGCGCAAGTCGTGATTGTTCGACCTCCACAATACATGCGTGTGCAATTGCTGTAGCTGCTGGCTTCACAATTACTCCATGATACCCGAGTTTTACCGCTTGTGCTACTAGTTCATGTGAGAATTCCTCAAGATGCAGATTGAGCTGCAGTGGGGTTCCGTTTTCCCGAAGTTCTTGCAGTGTTTCCACACTTTGAGCGAGCTGTTCCATGAGTTTGAGCAAACCTAAAGTTTCCATGGAGTAGTGCTCATGAATTTCAGAATTGTCAGGATCAATGCCAAGAAGCAGCGCGTGGAGTGAGCGGACATTCAAAGACAGCCCAGCAAGTTTGTGGACTGGATATGAACGGATGTTGAGAACATTTTCTGGAGTGTTGATTTGTAACCACACACCGAACTGACTATATGTAAATAGCCCCATCTTCTCTATTTCACTCAAAATAAATTCAAGCTCTTGCCCACCCCGCACAAATGGCAGCATATAACCAATTTGTGATTTTGATGTTTGTAAGACTTCTTTCAATACTGAAAGTTCGAAATCAAGTAATTCTGGTTGCCGAATAAGCTGAATACTGCCGCGAAATCCAATGTATGGATTTGTTTCTTTTGGTGCATAACTTTCACTGTACTGTAACTGTCGCATTTCACTGGAGGTGAAGTTTTGGGATCGATAGACGATGGGTTTGAAGGGCAGTGCCGATTGATATGCTTTGATGGTGTTAACCAGTTCTTTTTGCAACATCTGCTTTTGGCGTGAGTGAATGGCGTGGAGTGGATGCACTCCAAATTTGGCGTAGGTATATTCGCTTCGCAATACACCGACACCATCCATTTCACGCGTTAAATGTGGCGTGTGCTTGTAGGGGTTTCCAGTGGAAATGTACAGCTTAGTGATCGTCTTCTTAATCAAGTGTTGCTGGCTGGTGGTATCAGTGAGTTCTTTGAGATTTGTGACAAATAGCCCTTCACGAGTCAATTCCCAGGCGACAATTTGTTGGTTGAGACGCTTTTGTTTGATGGCAAAAACAACTTGAGCAATAGCGGCAGCTTGTTCATCAGTCAGTGTGGGGTGCAGGTAGTACTTGGACGGAACATCTCGACTTACCCGTCCGTCTGATTCGCGTTGGAACTGTTTGGTCTTGGTGGCGAGATCACGATGGACGATCAGCCAGCTTCGAATATCAACGGCAAAACTATCTGCATGTTCTTCAAGGAGCCCGGTATCTGGAGCACCCCAAATGGCTTTGACAAGTACTTGATTCTTCAAGCCTTGTGCTGGGTTATTGGTAAATGCAATTCCTGAAACGACAGGTTGATATTGAGCTTGAAGGAGAATCGGTGAGGGCGCGAGCCAAGATTGGTGCGGCTGTTCACCCTTGAGAAGTTTAAGCTCGACACTGTGTGCCCACAGCTCCAAGAATGATTCCACCAGGTTGGCTTCACCATAGACATTGACGTAGCTTGAATCATCGTGGCCAAAGAGTTCTTCAGAAAGTGTCAGCTTTACAAACGAGTTGTGAAAATCGCTGTTATAAACTTTGATAATTTCTCGAGTGAACCAATCTGGTAAGAACTGTGACGTAATCTTACGCTGTAGTAAGTTTTTGAGCTTGTGTTTACTTGCAGGATCTTTGGGGTCATACCAGCTTTTGGCGTCTTCAAGATCTTCTGCCAAGCGACTTTCACGAGCTAGACGCAGCATTGTTTCTTGGGGCACAACCGCCATTGGCGGAATTGGAATCCCTTCACTAAAAAGCTTGCCAAAAGCTGCCCCCAGCGAACCAACTTGACTCACAGGAAAATGTAAAAATTGATCGACAGTAATGAGCGTTGGGCAGACCATACTACTTCATGATACAGCATGTTGGACATGACATTAAAGTAGGAAGTCTGGAACTTTATGCGCGCTTTTTGAGTTGGTCTTTGAACCAATCCACCCAAGGAATTGGTGCTGGATCAAGTCCATGGAGCATTGCTAAGTAGAATGATGTATACGCACCAAAGACAAGCATCTCAAATGCTTGTTCAAGCTTGGTAGCACTCTCCAACTTCAAGGTGCGGTGCTCAATTTTATTTTGATCCAAAACATCACCAGTTAAGGTGGTTCTGAGCTTATTGCTGGGTAAGTACAAATCTGATTCCACGAGGAAGAACATAATTGCCCCATCAAGATTGTGAGGGAATTTTAGTCCTTCCATCAAGTGATGATTGAGCTCTGGAATGACGCGGTACTCTGAGTATGTCTTGGAGTTTTCATTGAGCTGATTGGCAAAGACGTGCGCTGGTCCTTCGAGATGACCTGCAGCGGTGACAACAGGAATGAATGTGGAGAACTCAAATGCCAAGATTTTGGAAGGATTACTCTCCTGCTCAACGTTCATGCCAGAAAGCAGGTGTGCTTTGGCAATCACTTTTAAAACAGCATCATATTCAGTGTCAGTAACTTTGAGGAGACCTGCTTGCGCAAATAGTGCAATTTGACCAAAAATTGAATAACCGAGTCCCATACGTGGCTGGCCAGATGGATTGAAAGTAGGGTCAAATACCAGCACTGGCAGATTGTGACTCTTCAGCAGTTCTGCAAGCTTGCCGCCTGAAGTAATACCAGTTACTTTGGCACCTTTGTTGATGGCATCTTGAGTAGCGGCGAGTGTTTCTTCGGTAGAACCAGAATAACTTGAAGCAATCACCAGCGTGTTTTCATTAACAAATTCTGGCAGTGTGTAGTCTGGCACAATCGTAACTGGAACTTTGAGTTCTTCTTTAAAAACTGTTTGAATGACATGTGTGCCGAGTACTGAACCACCCATTCCTGCCACAACGACATTGGTGACTTTGCTGTAGGACTCGTCAAAATGTAAGCCCTTGGCTATTTCCCAAATTTGTTGGACTTGGCTGCCCATTTGTTCAATAGAACCTAGGACGTTACTCTTGTCTAACTCAGTGATTTTTTCGCGTGAGTCAAGAAATTTATCAGACATACTTCTCCTCTATTATAGTTAATACTACTGGACGAGCACCACGTGCCCATCCATACAACGTGCACTGTATTTGTAGCGTATCACATTATTGGCGAATTACAGCCAAAACTTCATCGCGCATTTTTTCCATCATATCTTTGGAGGTAGCTTCCAAGTTCAAGCGTACTAATGGCTCAGTATTTGAACCACGGACGTTGAAGTTAAAGTTTGGATAGATAATGGAGACACCATCGACATGCAGGACTTGTTGGGCATCTGGACCATATTTTTCTTCAAGACGTTTGAAGACGGCTGGACCATCCACACCTTTGGTATTGATTTCACCTGAGATAAAGTATTTTTTGCCGAGTTCATCAAGCATTTCGTCAAGTCGCTCATCAGTATGGCTAAGCAAGTCCATCAGGAACAACATCGGTGCTAGACCTGAATCGCACAAGAAAAAGTCTTTAAAGTAGTAGTGACCAGTCACTTCACCACCAAAAACCGCACCTTCATCAAGCATTCGTTTTTTGATGAATGCATGCCCTACTCTGTTGTAGAGTGGTGTACCACCTGCTGCAGTAATTACATCTGGCACAGCGTGTGATGCGCGGATGTCGTAGACAATTGGTGAACCAGGATATTTCTTGAGGAAATATTTGGAAAGTAGTGCTGTCATGAAGTCACCAGAGACAAAACGTCCCTTTGCATCAATACAGAAGAAGCGGTCGCCATCTGGGTCACATGCAAAGCCCAGGTCTGCGCCTTCGGCCACGACGCGCTCCATCAGTTCTTTGCGGTTTTCTTCAATCAAAGGATCTCCGCCGTGGTTGGGGAATGTCCCATCTGGATCGAAGTACATAGGAGTCATGGAAACTTGTGGAATATGTTTGAACAGTTCTGTAGCTGAAGGACCCACCATACCATTGGCGGTATCAATTAACACCTTCATTGGCTTAAGCGATTTGTAATCAACAAGTGACAACATTTTTTCAATGAAGCCTTGCATGATGCTCCATTTTTCCACAGTACCTGGTGTGGCTGCTGGGGCGGGAAAATCATCTTTTTCAATCAAAACACGAATATCTTGAATGCCTTCATCACCAGAAAGTAAGTATGGGATTTTTTTCACCATTTTGAAGCCGTTATACTCTGCTGGATTATGACTGGCAGTGATCATGATGCCTGGAAGACCTTTGGTGGCACAAGCATAGTAGAACATGTCTGTAGAAACCATATCGACATCAATTACGTTGACACCCACACTGGTGAGGCCATCAATCACTCCTTTGTGCAAAACTGGACTAGAAACGCGGGCATCACGACCCACAATTACTGTTTGAGGACTGAGGACTTTGGCAAATGCTTTTCCAATAGCAGGAGCGGTTTCATCGAAGAGTTGTTTGCCGTAGACACCACGGATGTCGTAGGCTTTAAAAATGGAAGCATCAACTTGCATAATTCCTTTCTACAAAAAAGTATGACAAAGTATGAACACGTCTAACACTTTACAGCGTGAGTACTAAAAGGTCAAGCTGTTGTTGGAGTGTCAGGCGGCTGCCGGAAGTTTTTTGAGAGTGGTCTATCTCGAGGAGTTGCTTATGGATGGCAAGCAGTTTTTCTAAGGTAAATGCGCTGGCTTGTTTTTTTAGTTTGGTAATCATAAATGGAGCTCCAGTGATCTGGCCATCATCTTTGGCGCTGATGAGTAAGCGCACTTGCCGGGAGATCATGGCAAACAAAAACTCTGCTCCATCCTGCTTATAAATTTCTTGCATTTCTTTGAGTTGTTGGGCTTTGTTGCTGGTGGCTCCAAAGCCGTCGAGCCAGCGAAAAAGTATTGAACTTGATTTAAATTCTTCATTGGTGGCACCCTTGAATTTTTTGAGCATAGTGGGCGTGAGCTGGCGCTTTTCCCATAAAACAATTGGGGTGTCACCTACGTCTGAAAGTTGTTCAATGAGGGCATCTTTTTTGGCAGATTTGGGAAGACTGTGGAGCTCTTCAATCACAATCAGTTTTTCGGTGCCAAAGAGCGAGGTGCTCAAGAGCGTTTCTTCTACTAGAGCTGGTGTCAGTTCTTTGGCTACAAGACGAACTACATCCTGATTCTGTTCATGTGCAGCTTGCAGGATTGTGCCTAAGCGCTCTCGTGATTTGACAGTGTGTTCTCCATGAATGATGAGCATAGATTAGTGTGCTCCCCAGTCTTGGATAAATGAAACGGCACCAAAGATGGCAAGCCCGATTCCCAGTAAGATATAGATGATGGCGTAGAGTTCTCCACGTCGTCCTAGACCAATGTGATTGAAGGCATGAGTGGCTGCTACCTCGTAATATTTAAGAGCAATATATAGTCCTGTGGTAATCGCACAAAATTCAATGACGTGCCAGATGGTGTCTCCATCGAGCTCAAATGGGATGTCTATAGTATTCAAATAATTTGAAATGTATGGCGTATTAAAGAGTGCGGGAACTACTATCAAAAGCAGATAACTAGCGAAGGTGCAGTAGCCCAGGATTTTTTTGGCGGTGATGAAGATTGGTGAGTCAGTGACCATAGGGTAAGTATACCGCAGGAATAATCACTTTTATTACTGACTAATTGAGATTATAGTAAGTGGTGCATGGTTAAAACAATTATTTGGATTGGTATTTTTTGTAAGTCTATATAAATGTTATGTAGACTTTTAATTAGGTATTGTTAAACAGATATTATGCATATTCTAAAGTTGTTCATATATTCGGTAGTTGTATTTATTTTTGTTCATTTTTCACTTTTCTTTATGCTATTGTTTTATGAGCCATATGGGGCATGTGCTACTACAGGTGCTATAGAACTAATGGGTGAACCATTTCTTAAGAACTGTCGTAATTTGGGCTACTTACACTTTATTATTTCCGTATTACTTACTGCAACAGTTGTTGCGTTGGTAATTAGATTCAAAAAAAGTAAAAAGCCAGTTCGGAAGAAGTAGTCTTTACTTTATTTAGGTCTAATTTTAAAAAAATGTAGTTCACCGCTCTACAATATGCTATAGTCATTTTATGAAGAAAATTATCTTGACTTTACTAACTGCTTTCTTTTCTTGGTATGCATTTAGTGTAATATTTTTATTAGTTTCTACACAAGATAGTAGAGTTTTCAACTGTCTAGCTGTTAAGAAAGCATATACTCCACCAGCACCTTCTGAGTTTTGTAAGAAAATGGAATATTTGCAACTTTATGTACTTCTTAGTGCAACAGCACTCACCACGTATTTCGTCTATAAAAAGCTTTCAAATAAAAAAAAGCCAGCCAAATCGAAATGACTGGCTGGCTTGATCTTTTGGTAAAGTACCTTACGCCATTACTGCTTTCAGCTCTGGTTTTCAGTACTTTCCATACTTACTACTAGCGTTGAACCAAGGGAAGATAGATGCGGTCATCAGGTAGCACTTCACTGGGAACTTCCTCAATCAAGTCATCCGTGATATTTATTGCATTTGGCACAATGTACTGATCAAGCTGTCCGACAACTGTTTCACTGACAGTGCTTTGAGTGAATACCGATGAAGCTGACAAGTCACTAACTGCCAGGGTATATGTCCCGACATCAGTTCCCACAACCTGCAAAGTGAAGGTAGTGTTTGCACTGGCTTGCACGCTGATGGATTCGGGATGACTGTCAGGACCAGTGTAAAGAGTATCCGGGATCTCATTGAAGGTAATTCCAGTGACGGGATCATGGCCAGTTTTTCTACCCAGGTTATCCACCAGGACAATATCCGCAGGACTCATCAGATAGAAAACTAGCTTACGAACATCACCTGAATTTTTATCATTCACCACTGTCGACTTTGCAGGCACCCCCTCCGTGGTGACTTTAGTGCTGAAATAGAGATCATCAGCAGTAACAATTTTTTTGTTGAAAGTCCCCCCCCACAAACCGAACTCTGTTTCAAGGTCAAGACCTGCTTGCAAGTACGCCTGCCAGACAAATTTGTTGCAGTAGGTCGGGCTTTCGGAGTCTCTGTCGTAGAACTCAGAGTTCTGAGTGTTATATCTAACTAGTGGATCAGACCTATTTGCAAGATAAACCGCGTAGTTAGCTGCCTTTAATTTTGAGCTTGCATCAGTGTTAGGGCGAATCACAACCCAGTCAGAAGATTTCAGATGGACCCACCACCGCTCTTCAGTCACATAGTCTACTTTCACCTCATCAACTGAATTGCTCACTGCTCCCACTGCATGCGCAATCTGGTTATCACCCACATAAATTGCACTATGCCACCAATAGGTTCCAATATAGATATGTGCTGCAACATAATCACGATCACTAAAATCCTCCCCGCGGTGCAGCAAGATGTCTCCCACTTCCAGGATGCATCGGTTGAAACCTGTATTTGGGGAAACGCATTGTTCTGCAAAGTCAATATTGGTTAGGTTCTCTGACACTGTGAGTAGTCTCTGACTGGGTTCGAATGCATAACCTCGGATAACAGGTGCAATTGCATATGTGCCAGGTGCCAGACCATCAACTCTGTAATAGCCGTTGGCGTCTGTCACGAAACTTGCAAAGGTTGTTTTGATTTCGACATTAGCAAAGCCCTTGCCATCCTTGTCAGTCACTCGCCCGCTGATTGTGAACTTTTGGTGGGTACCGAAATCAACGTTTCCACTTGGCGCCGCAACTTGCTTGCTCGCGGGATAAAACGTCTTGCCGCTCAGCGTGGGCGTAATCACATACGACTGCCCAGCAGTGAGGTATGGCATCGTGTAGTTGCCGCTGGCATCAGTGACATATTTCTCACGGCTACCGTTAGTCAGAATCACATTTTCCAGCCCCGTCGTACCATCATCCCCCGTCAACTTGCCGCTAATGGCGTTATTCACGCCTTCGCGATCCCAGATGAACAGATCAGGTGAACGATCTCCATTTGGCTTGAGGTTGTCCGCCACACTCCCAATCCAACTGTGATCCCAGCTTGAAATCACTGAGAACCGACCAGTTGGAGAAATCGCGGTCATGTCACCATCCTGCGTGCCCTCTGGGCGCGTAGTGCAGGAATGTGTGGCCGTGGCAATCACGTAAGTGCAGAATTTGCGCAAATTATTGGGATCAGTATAGATCCCGTTGGAGTACAAGACCTTAGTGCCATCTGCAGTGAGGCGGTGAAAGTTGAGGCTTTCTAATGTTACTTTGTCGAACACAATTGTCGGTGTTGTCCCTTGGCTTAAATTCACCAGGTATACATTGGTGAATTTGGGCTGGATGCCTTCCAAAATGCCACTGAAGGCAAACATCGAGCCATCTGCTGACATCTGGAAACCCCTAAACACCTCATAGTCAGTGTCATCCACACCGCCACTCACGCATTGGATTTCGCCACTCTGCACATTTTGGCGGTAGATATCGTAGTATGTCTGAAAACCACAAGCAGGGAAGTTTGCGCCGCTGGCGATGTATGCCACATAGGTGCCATCACCAGAAATTGCGCCGAAGGACACAATCCCCGCAGCCGTGCCGTCACCTTTCTTAGATGCAAGTTCAATGGCTTTGGTACCACGGTGCCACAGATAGACATCCAACAAATTGTTGGTGTCTGCTGCAACTAGCTTTTCGCCGCTGCTAAAGGCCACGATGCTACCATCGGCAGTGATGCTCAATCCCTTCACCGCCAGTGTTGTGCCATCTGCTTTTTTCATGGACATCAACTCGGCGGTGGCAGTGTTGTACAAGAAAACTTTACCAATTTTCAACGTATAGTCGAAGGTACTCACGGCAATCCACTGCTTGTCGGGTGTAATCTGCGCGCTCCCCAACCCGTCTGTCCCAAACTCGGGCAACGCGGTCACAATTTGGGCAGCAGCATCGAAGAAATAGAATCGATACTTGCCCGCTGTTGTAGCCGGTGTCACCAAATTTGAAGCGTTTGAGGTGAAGACAAAACTTCCGTCTTCGGCCATTGCTTGAGCGGCATGATCGGCATACACGCCATTGCCATCTGCTCCTTTCGTCACAATCTGCATAGAACCAGGGAAAACATCGTTTGTGTTGCCAATAGCCACTTCTTCCGCCAGGGCAACACCCATGGTCAGAAGAACCATAAGCAGGCTCAAAAGCCCTGCTTGCACGATCTGCCTGTACCACTTTTGGTACGTCATACATAACCTCCTAAGAATCTGAAAGATTGGTTGAAAACAAAACTGTAAAGCTTGCCGCTCCACCATGAGAAAAGTAAAACAAAGGTGGAACACTCGGGACACCGGTGCATGTTCAGCTCAGGTTTTGAAAGCTGTAACTCATCAAACCTGATACCTGCTCTATATCCCGAAAATTCCACCTTTGTTTGGTGTCTAATTTTAAATCTAGTAGTAAGTTGTTAATGTGCTGAGTGTACTTCCCGCCTGTTACTCATAGAATAACCAGCATCGTATTGATGCAGCGGCAAAAAATACACCTCATAAAAATATAGGATATGATTATACAACATACATATCAAGTACGCATATGAAGCAATTTGCTTCACTTTTGAGATTGAAAAAAAGAAATTGGCGAAAAAAACACCCTAAAACAACCCATGCCCGTTGCGTTTCAACCAGCCACGGTGCATTTGATAATCAGGGTCATACTTGGCCACAAGATTCCAGAAATTTCGTGAATGATCCATATGTACTCGGTGCGCCAGTTCATGCACAATCACATAATCAATTACCGAAGTTTCAGCATGGACGAGTCGCCAGTTAAAATTCAAGTTTCCCCGGCTGCTACAACTCCCCCACCTGCTCGACTGTTCCCGTAGCGTCAGGCCGTTGTACTTGATGCCCATTTTCTCTGCAATTTGTGCCGTGCGCGTGACAATATAGGTGCTGGCTGTGGACTTGAGAAAACGCACCAGCTGCAGGTCTTGTTTTTTGCCCCAAGTCACTTCCCCATGGGCTGCCTCAGGGGTGTTGGCAATAATTTCACTGCCAGCGACAAAAATCCCCAGTGTTTTGCCAGGAATGTAGGCAATTTTTTTGGTATATGCTTTGCCAAAGAGTGCAACTGAATTGGGTTCTGTGCGAGTTTTTTGAATGGCGGAAAGCTTACTTTCAATCCAAGCGCGGTTTTTTTCCACAAACTGTGTAACAAAAAATGACGGGACCAGTGGTGGGCTCACTACAGTAACAACGCCACCTTTACCAATTTTTATCGTTACATTTTTTACACGAGAGCTAACTCTATGAACAAACTCAATTGGTGTAGTAGCTTCAGAAGAAGTATTGGAAGAGTCGTTCCCAAAGGGCCACATAGTTAAAATTAGAAAACAACTCTATCACGTGCTGGTGCCAGACGACAAGACCGGAACTACCAATCAGGTCAAGAAACTGCATGATACGCTCATGTGCTTTAAAAAGCCGGACTGCAAAGAACATATTGAGTGCTGAAGTCAGTGACTCAGCGATTGCACCAGAAGTGAGTTCTGTGATGTGTTCTTCTGTCAGAGCGTGACTAGCCAGTTCAAGTTCAAGCTGAGGATACTCAATAACGAAAAACTTGACTGCTTCATAGAGCTCATAGACAGAAATGAGAATCAATAAAACGATGAGTGCATGGCGCCAAATCTTGGTCAATAAGTGAGGGACAGAAAACTGCATACCTCTATTAAGGCTACTAAAGATACTAGCCAGAAGCAATATGAGCGTTTTAGTGTAAAATATGGGTATTGCCGAGATGCTGAAATTGGTAGACAGGCTGGACTTAGAATCCAGTGCCCTTTAAAAAGGCGTGCAGGTTCGATTCCTGTTCTCGGCACAAAACTACCTGATAATTGAAAATCTCCCCTTGAACGAAAAAATCCCACTTGCGGTGGGATACTTTCGACTCAGAACGATATTCCGGTGAGGACTAACCTTCTGAGGTATAACTACTATATCAAATTACTATAAGACTGTCAATAGTAATCGAAATATTGCTTACTATATCACTTAGGAAGTGGTGTTGAAACAGGTGCTGCACTCGAGGTACTTTCGGTAAACTCGAGGAGATTAGCGTCCGTCTTGAGTTGTTTCCCAAGAGCTCGATCATCATAGCGCATCTCTGCCATCCACTGGTTTACGCTTGATGCCCAGCTCCCATCACGATTTGCGCTGGTGGGATTGTATTTCTTCTCAATCAGCTCAGTTGTAGTCAGGCCAATATCAATATAGTTCTTCTTGAGGATTTTTGCTGCTGCTTCAAAGTTTTCGCGGTATGTCTCAAAACCCCATGTACCTCTGGCATGTACGCCAAGCCCCAGACAGTTATGGGATCCCTCAGGCACGACCTTGCAGAGGTTACTCTCTTGCATTGCTATGGCAGGAAGAAGTCTAAAGTCCATGCTATTGGCATCTGCCAACTCGACTAGATACTGTGCAAACTCGGGATCTTCCTTGAGAATAGGTGAATTATGTCGTTCCAGGAAGTTTTGGACCAGAGGAACTCGAGCATCGCCTGTGGCAGCTTCAGTGGAAAGTTCACTTTCTCCAGGTTTGGGAGATTGCTGCGCCGCTGTAATCTGGACTTCGCCACTTCCGCCCGGGAAGAACGCCATGCTGGTGAAATGGCCGTACTTAAGGAAGAAGGCAAAAGCAATCCCGCTAAGGATTAAGCCGGTGGCTGAAAAGAGCCAAGCTATGGAGTACACGAGTGATTTCATATGCTAGTATGCCTATTGTAACAAATCGCAAAATTTCTGGACAAATCACCCTAAAAATGTTATCCTATAACAAGATGAAACGCCTGGCTGCCCTCCTACTATCACTCCTTGCCATTGCTACGACTTCAATGCCGGTATATGCTGTTGAAACGGCCAAAATGGGCATACATATTCTCAATACTACAGAGTTACAGCAGGCAAAAGAGCTGGTGGCTTTAGAGGATTCTGAAGCCTGGCACTACATGACTATCCCCTTCACGCTTTCTGACATCGAGAAAGAGAAAGAATGGCAAGCATTTTTTGATGCTGCTCGAGAAGAAAAGGTGATTCCACTGGTCAGATTGACCACAAGTGCCGAAAATGGCGCCTGGAAAGTACCAAATAAACGTGAAATTACCCAGCAAATTGCTGTTTTGAGTCGCCTCACCTGGCCGACTGATGCTCGCCACATCATTGTCTTCAATGAAGTAAATCACGCCAAAGAATGGGGTGGGAACATTGATCCTGCTGAATATGCTGAAATCTTGAGTTTTACCAAAAACTGGGCCAATACAGAAGGTAAAAACTATGTAGTTTTGCCTGCTGCAATGGATTTGGCTGCTCCTAATGGCAGTGCCACTCGAGAAGCATTCAGTTATATGACTGCGATGTATGCAGCAGATCCTGAGGTTTTTACAGGTCTGGGCGGGTGGAATTCACACTCCTATCCAAATCCTGCATTTAGTGCCTCTCCTCAAGCGAAAGGCAAAAATACGCTCAGAGGCTATGAATATGAACTGGCCTTTTTGAAAGGTAAAGCCGAGCGCGATTTGCCCGTCTATATTACCGAAACTGGCTGGGAAGATTCTGCCAAAACCAGTCGTTGGCTCACTAGTTACTATCAATATGCCCTGCAACACATCTGGTCTGATCCACGCATTGTGGCGGTGACGCCATTTGTTTTCAAAGGTGACCCAGGGCCATTTACACGGTTTAGTTTTGTGAAGGGTGATAATACTCCCACACGTCAATACTCTGCCCTCCAGGCTGCACTCCGCCAAGTTCAGGCCAAGTCAACGGCAAGTTCTCAATAAATTTAATAGTTGTCGTCAATTTCACCTTCAGTTGTGAGAAGTTCAAATCTGAACTATACTAGTCAAGTTATTTGGCAAGGAGTTTTATGCATTTTGATCTTTTTGAGATACTTCGCTCGTTTGGTCCCTACGCTACCGCAATTATTCTAATGATCGTATTCGCTGAATCTGGCCTCTTTTTTGGCTTTTTCCTCCCTGGTGACAGTTTGCTATTTAGTGCTGGGTTCTTGGCTAGCCAAGGATTCATGAACATCTGGGTGTTGTGCATTGGCTGCTTTATCGCTGCAGTTTTGGGTGATTCTGTAGGGTACTGGTTTGGCGACAAATATGGTAAACGCATGTTTACCAGTGATAAATCATGGTTATTCAACAAAGCACATATTACTAATGCTGAAGAGTTTTATAAAAAACATGGTAAAAAAACGATTATTTTGGCTCGCTTTGTACCTGCTGTCCGTACATTTGCTCCAATTGTGGCTGGTATTGGCAGTATGGAATATAAAACTTTTTTAAGTTACAACTTAGTTGGTGGCTTCCTCTGGGCAGTTGGAATGACGCTCGGTGGTTACTTTTTGGGCAGTCTCATGCCTGCTGATAAAGTGGAAAAATATCTGTTGCTTATTATTGGTGTGATTGTCTTTATTTCAATTGTGCCTGTAATTGTTCACTACTTTCAGGAAAAAAGCGCTCATAAGGCGCAATAGTTACACCTGCATATTCTTGATGTGCATTGACTACATACATCCTATAGTTTATAATATACGACGTGCAAGTGCGCTGCGGTCTCCGCCCCGAATTCGCAGTTGAAAAGCACCACTATGCTAAAAAATAGTGTTTGTTTGTTCTCTTGATAGAGCTTGGGCAGGGGTTTGAAACTGCAGGCATTTTCGGGGTGTGTTGTTCATCTCATACTGAAT
>JBILGT010000013.1:0-35919 GCA_044350895.1 Limisphaerales bacterium | reverse complement strand
GAAAACAATTTGGTAACTTCCTGCTAGAATCAGAATGGAGATTTAATCACAGAAATGATATGCAAAAACGACTCAATATATTACTAAAATTATACAAGGTTTCGGGCGTTATCTAGGCAAGCCCCTAGTGTTATATACCAGATTATTTTCAATGGTAATTTCTGAGGCTTGGTCAATGTGAATCAGTGGACGAAATGAATCGTAGACGGTGTTATTCAGAATTTTTGTATCAACACTTTTGACACTTGAGAGCACGTTTCCGTACGAATTAAAGATAGTACAGTTTTGAATGACAGTGTTATTACTATCAATCATGTTGACTGTGGCAGGAACTTTTGAGGGTACCGTTTCACAAACAGGATCTGCAATACACTGCGGAGATTCTGCCCATGCGCCTGCATAGACCACGCAGCCATCAATCGTAGAGTGTTGAGAACCCAGCAGTTTCAGTGATGCATTTAAGGTGTCATGGATGGTGATGCTTTTGATTGTCACAAAACTACCGTTGGAGGCTTGCATTCCCACACCAGCCGAGCGCTCAATTTCCAAATCTTCAACCACTACATAACTTGCACCGCGTACATGAAAAAACGTGTAGCCATATGAATCTGGTGTAAACGGGGTGTTATCTCTAATTTTTGGTTTGTTGGCAGAATCAGGATGCTTTTTTATTGTAAACGGACTGCCTGACTGGCCAGACTTTGAAATCACAATTTTGTCGGTATAGACTTTATTATCTTTCACACAAATAGTTTTACCTGCTACATCTCCAACTTCTGCTGCGGTTACCGCAGCTTTGATAGTGGTGTACTGCTCATTTTGCCCGACGGTAAAATCACAGCCAGTAGCAAACACGACTGCCGAAGTTTGAAAAAAGACACAAAGTAAGTACAAGAAAATAACCAATTTCATCTCAAGTAACTATACTGAAACTGAGACTACAATGCAAAGTTAAAAAAATGAAAAAAAATTAAACAGGTCGAGGAGTGTTGTTTTTCTTCTCTTTGATGCGGATAGCAGCTTTACCAACGCGGTCACGTAAGTAGTACAACTTACTGCGTTTTACTTCACCTCTTGTTTTAACCTGAATGTTTTTAAGACCAGGCATCTGTAATGGATAGATACGCTCAACACCAACACCATTTGCGCCCATGCGGCGAACAGTGAAAGATTTACCAGATCCAGAGTTCTTGATAGCAATCACTAAACCTTCAAAAATTTGAACGCGTGATTTGTCACCTTCACTAATTTCTTGGTGAACACGAATGGTGTCTCCAATGGATACTGTTGAATCGGTGTGTGTAAATGATAATGCCATACAGATAGGATATTGTACTCGAGCCTTTTCAATTATGCAAGGCACAGCACTGGTTTATTAAGATGCTGACTTTTCGGCTGCTTTCAAGAACTCTACAAACATTGGATGTGGGCTCAATGGTTGAGATTTATACTCAGGATGTGCCTGTGTTGCAACGAAAAATGGATGTATTTCTCGTGGTAATTCGATCATTTCCACAAAAAAGTCATCTGGTGACGTGCCAGAAATCACAAATCCTGCATCTTCAAGAGGTTTACGATAGGCATTATTGAACTCAAATCTGTGGCGGTGACGCTCAGAAATAAGATTCTTCTTACTGTCTTTAAATGCATCATGCTTGCTGTAGATCTCGTGGACTAGTGTACCAGGCTTGAGGACACAGTCATACGCGCCCAGGCGCATACTGGCACCTTCACCTTTGATTTTCTGGTAGTGTGGGTCAAATGGAATACTATGAATGATTGGGTGCTTGGTATCAGGATTCACTTCGGTAGTGTGTGCTCCTTCGAGACCACATTTGTTGCGGGCAAACTCGACGGAAGCCAGCTGCATACCATAACAAAGACCGAGGTATGGCACTTTCTTTTCACGGGCATACGTAATTGCCTTGATCTTGCCTTCAACACCGCGCTCTCCCCAACCAATTGGGACAATAATACCGTCTGCGTCTTTCAGGCGCTGAACGGCATTAGGAGTATCTTTTTCAAGTTGTTCGGCATTGATGAAGTCTAAGGTAATGCCAATCGTGTTATTCCAACTTGCGAAGTTAAGCGATTCAATCAAGGAATAATATGAATCTTTCAATTCATAATCACCTGTCGCAATGTACTTAGCAATGATAGCGATTTTGACTGTCTTTTTCTGAGGTTTCTTGATTTTTTCAACGAGTTCCCTCCATGATTTGAGGTTGCTTTTACCAGATGGTAGGCTAAGTTTCTCAAGTACCAACTCATCAAATTTTTGCTCACTAAAAATAAGTGGCAGTTCGTAAATGGTGTCGCAGTCAGGATTGGAGATAACGTGATCTGTTTCCATGTTGCAGTAGTAAGCCACTTTAGCTTTTCTTTTCTCATCAATCACAACTTCTGCTCTTCCGACGATAAATTCAGGCTGAATTCCCATGCCATTCAACAATTTGACTGAAAGTTGGGTGGGTTTGGACTTGAGCTCATTGATATGTGCCGGGCGTGGGAAGTATGTGACGTGAACATGAATAACGTCTGCTGGATACTTGAGTTTCATGATGCGGTAGGCTTCATAGTAAATTGCATTCTGGTATTCACCAGCAGTGCCACCGAGTTCTACCAAAATAATATCAAAGCCTTTGGCAGTATCTTTAATTCTGCGAATAACTTCATCGGGGACGAATGGAATGGCATCAACGGTCGCACCATTGAAGTGCAGATCACGAGTGTTTTGAATAACACTTGAGTAAACTTGACCCATGGTTGTGAAGTTTTTATGTCCCACTTCTTGAGAAAGGAAACGCTCATATGATCCAAGATCAAGATCTGCTTCCAACCCATCTTCACACAAGAAAACATCACCGTGCTCGACAGGATTGATGTTGCCAGAATCAAGGTTGAGATAGTTCTCACACTTGATGTTGGTGACAGAGAATCCTCTGTTCTTGAGCAGCAGCCCTAAAGAGGCGGCAGTAATGCCCTTGCCAAGTCCTGAAAGGACTCCGCCGGAGACAAAAATAAACTTAGTAGGAGTTGTTGTAGACGTTGCGTCTGTGGTTGAACCATGCTGTTGCATGGAATCACATTATACTAAGTAGATCAAATGTGCAAAGTGGTAAATTTATTGGTTGAGTATTTTATCAATATCTTGCTCGAGTGAGGCATCCCACAGTACGCCATATGGAAGAAGCATCCGCTGTGGTTGGGCTCCATTGGGGATAAGCACAACGACACTTTCGTGGCCAGGTCTCGACTTGAGGAGCTTGCCAAGCTCTCCCAGTGTTTCTTTCTTTGTGTGGCGAGGAATAAAAATTTCGTGATCAGCGTCATGTGCCTGTGGGCCAGACTCAACTTCTGATGGTACTGAGATTTTTTCAGCTACCAGCTGCATTTCCCCTTCTCTGCTATCCACTTTGGCACGTAAAAGTACGACTGAGTCGTTTTGAATCAAGGTCTCAAATTCCTTGTATGCCTTGGGAAAAAAGACTGCGCCAAGTGAACCAGTGCTATCATCAAACTTACCAAATGCCATGGTGCTGTTGGTTTTTTTGGTTTGCACTGTTCGTAGATTGGAGATTACACCACCAAATAAAAACGTCTGACCGTTGTGAATTGTTTCATCGAGTTCTTCAATTGTTTTATTGGCTCGCTTGGCAACGACTGTCAGTGCATGGGCCATTGGATGATCAGTAAGGTATAAACCAAGCAGCTCTTTCTCAAACGAAAGTAACTCTGCCTTAGGATATTCATCTTGAATGGGGAAAGTGTCCTTCAATTCTCGTGCAGTACTAACTCCCTGAAATAATGAATCTTGGCCTTGCACATCAGATTCTAATTTTGCAGCAGTCTGGCGAATTGATTCGAGGTTTTCGAGCATGCCTGCTCGAGTGCCGAATCGATCCATCGCTCCCACTTTAATCATACATTCTAGTGTGGTCTTGTTGACTTTCCGTCCATCGGTCTCGTAAATAAACTGTGTAAATGAAGTGAAATCTCCAATTCGTTTGCGAGTTTCAAGTGTGTTTTCGATTGAGGCGCTACCGACATGCTTTATGGCAGTAAAGCCAAATCTAATTGCCCAGCCTTCAAGTGACCCTTCGTACTTTTCTATCGTAAAGTCTGCTCCAGATTTGTTAATGTCTGGCGGAAGCACTTTAATTCCCATGGCTTTACAGGTCTCAATGGCTTGGGAAACTTTGACGTCACGTGTTGCCGCCCCAGATGCGGATTCGACACTCATTAAAGCGGTCATGTACTCGACTGGATAGTGGGTTTTGAGATAGGCAGTCTGGTAAGCAATCATGGCGTAGCAAGTAGCATGAGCTTTATTAAAGCCGTAGTTGGCAAATGCTTCAATGAATCCCCAGACTTTCTCGGCCACTTCCTTTTTGTATCCCTTAATGACTGATTGTTCAATGAATCGTTTTTTGTTTTCATCAAGGAGTTTTTTCTTCTTTTTTCCAATCGCGCGGCGCAAAATGTCGGCCTCACCCAATGTATAGCCAGCCATCAAATTGGCGATCTGCAAAATCTGCTCTTGGTACACCATGACTCCGTATGTTTCTTCAAGCACAGGTTTGAGTGATCGATCAGGATAGACAATACTTTCTGGACTATGCTTTCCTTCAATAAAGGTAGGAATCAGTTCCATTGGTCCAGGGCGATACAGCGCCACCATAGCAGTAATGTCAGAGAATTGACTTGGTTTTAGTGTCCGTGCCACGCGCCGCATACCTGAAGACTCAAGTTGAAATACCCCAAAAGTTTCACCACTGGAGAGCAGATCAAAGGTGGGTTGGTCGTCAATGGGGAGGTTTTCAATATCAATTTTTATGTTTTTTGACTCTTTAACCAATTGAAGTGTACTCTGGATAATTGATAAATTTCTGAGTCCCAAGAAGTCAAACTTCAATAGTCCGATAGCATCGTCAGAAACGTTACAGTCCAGCGCGTACATGTCGTACTGCGTGATCGTTTTTCCAGTTTTGCTATCTCTTTGGACGGGAGTGTAGTTGGTGATAGGTTTATCAGTAATCACCAGTGCAGCGGCGTGGACAGAAGAATGTCGTACGACTCCTTCCACTTGCTTTGCGAGGTCAATTAATTCCTTAAACTTTGGTTGCTTGTAGTACTCTGCAAGCTCTGGAACAGTATCGAGTGCCATTTGTAGCGATGTTTTTTTACCTGGTAGGTTAGGAATGAGCTTGGCAATTTTATCGGGGTCTTCATACGGAAGTCCAAGTACACGACCAATATCGCGAATGGAAACACGGGCTTCCATTCTTCCAAAGGTAATCACATGTCCGACGTGGTCATCTCCATACTTTTGTGCCACGTATTCGATCACTTTTTCGCGCGTTGTATCTGCAAAGTCGATATCAATATCTGGAGGTGTGGGGCGTTGTGGATTTAGAAACCGTTCAAATGCAAGTCCATGCAAAATTGGATCAACAGTGGTGATATTCAATACATATGAAACAAGTGAACCTGCAGCTGAACCTCTTCCTGGACCCACTGCCACGCCATGAGTCTTGGCCCAGTTCACGAAGTCCTGGGTGATGAGAAAGTATGCAGCATATCCTTTTGTGATGATGACATCCATTTCGTAGTCCAAGCGTTCTTGGAGAGCGGTTGTAACTTCTGGGAATTTTTTTGCTAAGCCTTCTTGTGAAACTTTCTTAAACTGTGAAATAACTGTTTCTCCAGGTGGTAAAGCAATGTCAGGGAAGATGAGATTCCCTGTGGGAATTGTTAAATCACACATTTCCGCAATTTTTACGGTATTAGCAATGGCGTCAGGATAGTCGTGAAACAATTCTTTCATCTCTTCAGTTGAGCGCATGTAGAAATCTGGAGAATCAAGCATCGTCATACGCTTGGTGTCAGAGATGAGTTTGCGAGTTTGGACACACAAAAGTGCATCTTGAGCTCGTGCCGCTGAGGCTTCAACGTAGTGGACATCATTTGTAGCTACTAGAGGTATATCAAATTCTCGAGCAAGCTGGACCTGTAACTTGGTGAGCTCTTTAAGCTCTGGAATAGCTGGATGAATCTGTATTTCTACGAAGTATCGATCTCCAAAAACTTCTTTGTATTTCCGCAACTCTTCTTTGGCTGCATCAATTTTTCCATCTCGAAGATATCGATTGAAAATACTACTCATACAGCCAGTGGTGGTTATAACACCTTCGCTATGTGCAGAAAGTACCTCGAAATCAATCCGTGGACGGTATGAAAAGCCTTCTAAGTTACCTATAGAAACGAGTTTGAGGAGATTTTGATATCCCGCAAAGTTTTTGGAAAGTAGCGTAATATGGGCTTGGTCACCTCCCAGCTTGGTCTGCTTATCAAAGCGAGAATTCCGAGCGATGTAGGCTTCGACACCCACAATAGGTTTGATTTCTTGCTTGCGGCATTCATTGTAAAAATGGAGCGCACCATACATACCCCCGTGATCTGTGAGTGCCAGTGCTGTCTGACCAAGCGCTTTGGCTTTAGCAACCAACGGACCAAGCTTACCCAACCCGTCGAGCATCGAATACTCCGAGTGTACGTGGAGATGTACAAAATCACTACCTTGAGACATGTTCACATCCTACTTGGTTTCGAGAAGTTTGCCAATGGTCTCGCGCACCTGTTGTGGATCTGGTTTGACACCAGAAAGTTTGCGCATTGTTTGTCCCATGACAAACCCGAGTATTTGCTGCTGACCAGCTTTGAACTTATCAACAACATCTGGGTTTTCGGCGATCACCGCTTCTATGGCTGCTTTAAGCTCCGCAGTATCTACGGTATCTGTTTTGAACTGGGCTGAGAATGCAGTGAGAGTGGCAGCTATAGAATCATTAGTTGGCCATGGAATACGTTTATTGATAATGCTGCTTGCAATCTTATTACCATCCAACTTTTCACTTGAAGCTTGTGAAAACAGTTTTTCAAATACAGCTGCATCTTCAGGTTCACTTGCTAAAGGTTGTGAAAAACGCTCTTCGATTCCAAAAGTAGTCGTCCAGCGTGCTGCCTTAGCTTCTGGAAGTTCAGGAAGCTCTGATCGTAACTTCTCTACCTGTTCTGAAGTAAATCTAATTGGTGGTAAGTCTGGATCTGGGAAGTAGCGATAATCGGCAGCTTCTTCCTTTGTGCGCTGACTGAACGTTTTATTGTCATCAGAATTCCAACCACGTGTTTCCTGTGGAATTGATTCGCCAACATCAAGTAACTGTGATTGGCGGACTACTTCAAACTCAATGGCTTGTTCTAAAAATCTGAAAGAATTAATGTTTTTCACTTCCACTTTATATGATGGATATTCTTTTTCACCAATTTCACGGACTGATGTATTCGCTTCTAAGCGCATACCACCCTGCTCCATGTCACAATCTGCAATATCAAGATAGCGCATTATTTGGCGAAGTTTTTTGGCATACTCTTTGGCTTGGGTTGCAGATTTAATATCTGGTTCAGTCACAACCTCCACCAGTGGTACACTGCTGCGATTAAAATCGATGAGACTTACTTTTTTACCATTTATAGCTTTGTGAAGGAGCTTGCCCGTATCTTCTTCTAAGTGGATACGACGAATTCTGATAGTACCTTCTGAAGTCTCAATCTGGCCATCGTAGCAGAATGGTAAATCATACTGACTGATCTGGTAACCTTTGGGCAAATCAGGATAGAAGTAGTGCTTCCTATCAAACTTTGAGAACAAATTAATTTTGCAGCCGAGTGCCAGTCCCAACTTGATAGTCCACTCAATTGCTTTTTTGTTGGCTACAGGAAGAGCCCCAGGCATTCCCAGACAAACTGGACAGGTGTAGATATTTGGTTTTTCAGCGTGAAATGGGTCGTTTTTGCAGCCACAGAACATTTTAGAGGCTGTCTTTAACTCAGCGTGGACTTCAAGACCACAGACAAGTTCGTACTGTTTATGCATGCTTCCTCCACGAATTCCAATCAGTTGCCTTCTCGTACGCATCGCCTACTTGAATGACTAAGTCTTCACGCCACATTGGTGCCATAATATTGAGTCCCAAAAATAGATTGGTGTCTGGGTCTCTGTAGCACGGTACGCTGATTCCAGGCAAACCAGTAATTGAGCTTGGTTCAAGAAGCATGTCCTCGAGTTCACCAAACATTGCTGAATTTTCAGTGGCACCAATTTTTTTGGCAAAAGATGGTGAAGTTGGACTGATTAAAACATCAAACTGGGTAAACAACTTCTCAAAATCCTTGATAAATTGAGTTCGCACTTTTTGAGCAGTGTTGTAGTATTGGTCGGCATAGCCTTTGCTGAGTGTATAGGTACCGAGCATAATTCTGCGTTTGGCTTCATCTCCAAAGAAGGATCGATCATTGGCATACCGTATTCCGTCAAATCGTGCAAGATTACTGCTGACCTCTCCACGCTGCACAATCGTGTACACACTGATTGCAAAATGTGGATCAAGGGCTTCAGCGGTACTGACCACTGCACCAAGACTCTCAAGGACTTCTGCCGCTTTTTTGATGTGTGGGTTAACAATATCTAAGCCTTCAATATCTTGATACAACAATCCCACTCGTAGTCCTTTGATAGATTTGCCTAAAGATTTTGTAAAGTCTGGTACAACTTGCGGAGATGTTGTCGCATCGTACTTATCGTGACCAGCCATATGATTGAGAAGAACTGCAGCATCTTCCACGGTTTTGGTGATTGGTCCAGGTGAATCGGTTGAAGAAGCCATGGCAATCACACCAGAGCGACTGACGCGTCCGTAGGTAGGTTTGAGCCCAACCACACCACACCAGGCAGCTGGCTGACGAATCGAGCCTGCTGTCTCAGTTCCAATTGCAGCAATACACATATCAGCTGCAACAGCCGCAGCACTACCACCAGATGAACCACCAGGTAGATGTTCTGGATTACGAGGATTCAGAGTTCTGCCATATTGTGAAGTTTCTGTAGAGGAACCATGTGCCCACGCATCAAGATTGGTTTTTCCAATAATGCTGCCGCCAGCTTTTTTTACTTTTTCAGCAACAGTCGCATCATACGGAGGAATGAATGTATCAAGCACAGTTGATGAAGCAGTCGTTCTCATGCCTTTGGTGCAAACGTTATCTTTTACTGCGAGTGGCACACCTGCGAGTGGCAATGTGTTTGCAGCTGCTGAGTCGGTCACAACAGACTCATTTTCAGTCAGGTATATATTGAGGTCTTTATTTGCTGCAGTAGCTTTTTGAACTGCCTGGACAACATCTTGTGGCGTAAAACTTTTCTGAGCTACCCCATTCAAATATTCAGTTAGTGTCAGTGTGTTCAGTGGTTTAGTCATTATCAAGAATCCTTGCAACTACAAAGTATCCTTCATGTTTGGCGTGTGCATTACTCAGTGCTTCATCTTGTGAAAACGTGCGTGAAACATCTACTACATCTTCGCGCATTACATTTTCAAGTCCGGTGACCTGATGTGTAGGTTCTGCCGTGGTGATATCAACTTGCTTGAGATTTTCTACTACAGCGAGGGTTTCATCAAAGGCTGAGCCAATCTTGCCAGCTTGTTCGTCTGAAAGTGGAATATTAGCTAGTTCAGCAACGTGTTTGATCACGTCATTTGAAATGTGTGTGCTCATGCGATTCCTTGCAGTTCACGCAGTACTTTAATGCGTTCAGTAACTGGTGGATGAGTCTGGAAAAGACTCGAGAACCATCCTACCGCATCATGACGATTTTTTAAAGGATTACTAATATATAAGTGTGCTGTGGCTTTGTTGGCAGCTTCAAGCGGCTCTTGGTCACCACTGATTTTCTCCAGTGCTTTTGCTAAGCCTTGAGGATTTTTAGTCATCCCGACTGCACTTGCATCAGCTAAATATTCACGTTTGCGAGAAATGGCGAGTTGAATAAGTTGGGCAATGACTGGAGATAGTAGGGCTAAAAGTACTCCCACAACCATGAGAACAGCTTGAACTTGTCCACCTCCATCACGATCGTCGCGACGTCTGCCCCAGGCATTCATTCGCAGTAACCAATCAGCAATCAGTGCAATCATACCTACGAGGATCGTTACAATCGACATTAATCGAATGTCATAGTTCTGAATATGTGAAAGTTCGTGCGCAATCACTCCTTCAATTTCCGATCGATTCAGCCTGTTCAGTAATCCAGTTGTAGCAACGACTGCACCATGTTGTGGATCACGTCCAGTGGCAAAGGCGTTCATCGCCGTATCTTCTATGACATAGAGTTTGGGCATGGGCATGCGCTGGCTAGAAGCTAAGTTCTCTGCCACAGTATAAAAGTCGAAAAATTCTTCTCGTTTGGCAGGTCGTGCACCTGAAATACTCAGAATTATGGAATCAGACCACCAGTATGATGCAAATGACATGACTCCAGAAGCAATGAGTGCAAATCCAACGACATCAAGGCCATAGCCAAAACCAACCGCCATAAAATATGCTGCTGCAGTGATGAAAATAATAAATGCAGAGATAACTAACCAAGACTTGCGCTTGTTGCTCGCGATGAGATCGTAATGCGTCATATCACTTTTGAGTTGTGATTATAGCTCAACTTTAACATCTTCCATTTCTTTACTACTGACGTTGACGTGAGAACCAGTGAGTGGTGTATCAAGTCCTTTTTCAGCGGTGAAGCCAAACATGCCAGCAATTAGATTGGATGGGAAGGTAACTAATTTTTCATTGTAACTCTGTGAAAGATCAATCACAGTACGACGTGCATACATTAATTTGTCTGCAGTATCGGTGAGTTCTTGCATAAAGCGTGTCACAGAAGCATCTGCTTTAAGTTCTGGATTGTCTTCAACAGCCACTGAAATTTGTGGGATCACTGCTTGGAGCTTGGTAATTGCAGCGTCAATATCTGCAGCTTTACCGGTTTCAGAAGCATGTGCAACTGATTTACGAGCATCGGTGAGCATCTGGAAGATACCCTTTTCATGCTTCATGTATCCCTTGACTGAAGCCTCAAGGTTTGGGATCAAAGAAGCTTGACGTTTGAGCTGGTTACCAATTTCTTGAATGGCCGCAACAATTTGAGTTTTTAGGCGTTGGAGGGTGTTGTAAATTCCAATTACGTAAAAAGCAATTGCAATGATAACAACTAAGAGAATCATGAAAACTGACATAGGCATCCTTTCGTCAAGCTGATTGTCATTTAGTATACAACACTTTTAGTACTTATGAGAGTGATTTATTGCAGAATCAATTGTAAAAGGCGCAAAATCCTTAAATATGTATTTTAAATAATATTGCAAAATGTGCGTTTATCAAGGATCCAGCATGCTTTTAGTGTCGTGAAATGCGTGAAATTATCCCATAACATAAAAACCTGTGAATCACCACCAATTTTGCCCCGTCACTCCCCCATCTTGGCAAAATCTATATTTCCTCGTATAATCTACTCTCGCATTTATATTTGTGGCCCCGTGGTGTAGCGGTTAACATGTCTCCCTGTCACGGAGAAGACCACCGGTTCGATTCCGGTCGGGGTCGCCAGATACAGATTTTAAAATCGTCCGTTGCATCACCCCAATTGGGTGCTATAATCCTCGCCATCTTGATCTTTCACCAGATCAGAAGGCATATGCAACAAGATTGGCTCACTTCATCACTTAAATTTGTTCGTCTCAACATTGGGCTGCTCGTTGTTTTGCTTGGTTTTCTTGCAGTTGTGATCTGGGGAGGTTACCGATTCGCACGCTCTTTCCAGGCAGCAGTCAGTACTCCAACTCCGATCTTTTCACCTGAAACTCAAGTGTCTGATGCAGCAACAAGTTCTGCCGCGCTCTTGGCTACACCATCAGCAGTACCGACAATTAAGCCAATCGCTCTCGCTACTCCATCACCTACGCCAACACCTCTGGCCACTCCACTTGCAATTGCGACTCCTAAACCACAATTCCAGCCAGTTGCTACAGCTTCACCTGCAGCGCGAGTTGCTCCTAATGCACCAAAACAACTTCAACAGCCTACTGCACCTCAAGTGAAACCTGCCGCTCCAGCATCACCAACAGCGCAAATTGCACCTACTGCTCCTCCAAAACCAAGTCTTGTACCTACTCCAATGCAGATAAAACCAACTCCTGCTCCACAGCAAGCTGCACCTCAAGTGACTGGTACTCAAAAATATACAGTTCTGCCTGGAGATTCAACTTGGAAAGTAGCTGAGAAAATGCTCGGAGATGGTCGGTTATATCCTGCTATCGAAAAAGCTAGTGGTCTCAAACACAACCAACGCCTTGCAATTGGTCAAGAATTGACTATTCCAGATCAAAAAACTGTCACAAACCTACCTGATCGTTCCAAAATTACCTCTGGTGTCTCAATCACCACAGATAATTCGACAGCAGTTCAATCCAGTGGCAAAACCTATGAAGTTAAGCCTGGTGATTGTCTTTGGACAATTGCACAACGTGAACTGGGTAATCCATTTGCATGGGTAAAACTCTATCAGCTGAACAAACAAACAGTCGGTAGTAATCCTGATTTGATCTATCCAGGAACTGTACTGAATCTCCCCCAACAGTAACTTCACTATCTCGTAGTATTTGATACAATCGAAACTGCTAACTGCGGGATTAGTACACTGGTAGTATGCCACCTTCCCAAGGTGGAGAAGCGGGTCCGATTCCCGTATCCCGCTCACTAAATTTGAGATACGTTCTTCAGATACTCAAGCTCAATGTATCTCCGACGCAAAATATCATAGGTATACACTGTAGAAAGTGTTCCCAGTACTAGATCAAGATACACCGCATATTCACCTTCAATACCGCACAGCACGTATCTGTTTGGATCCAATCCCCATTGTGACCAGCGAACTCTATTGGTATCAGCCTTATCAGCGTCATATAAAAGTTGTGTAACACGCGTCGGTTTATAACGCGCGTCTTTTCCTGAGCTGTGTTGGATGATGGCATGCAGGGTAAGTTCCAAAACTGCGGGGGTGACATAGGGAGCAAGCAGCTTTTCAGTAAAAATAGCGGATGCAACTGCGGGACTATAGTGGTTATAGCGAACTGAATCATGGAGTACAGCACCAAACTGTAAGGCATAGTAGTCAGCTTCAGTAATAGCATGCTGACGAACAATCTCTGACAAGTGAAACTGTACCGCAGCAATGTGTGGCCAGCCATGGTCACGGTCTGTTGGTGGGTAGAGTTGGCGAGCAAGCAGCGAAAGTAGCTGTACACCGCGTTCGGACTGAACATCTGGGGCAATTTTTTGGAGCTGCCAAACAAGAAAGTCCTGAATTAGCTCAACATCTTGATATCCGTCAGGTTGGATAAGAAACTCGCTCAGTGTTTCTGCCATAACAGCGTGTACTATACAACCAATCTTTTGTATAATCAGCACCGCAAGTGTGCCGGGATAGCTCAGCTGGTAGAGCGGCGGTATCGTAAACCGTAGGTCAGGGGTTCGAATCCCCTTCCTGGCTCAATAAAACACTGGTATTTATTGCTGAATAGGGATAGTATTGAAAATATTCCATGGAAAATAGTGTACAATCTAAAATACCAGCAGAAACTGAAGAGGCGGCTGAACCGCTAACAATAGATAAGCCTGGTGATGTTATGCCACAAACAGAACGTGTTACCTCGAGACTACTCAAAAAAGAACAGAAAAAATTACTCAAACAAACAGTATGGTTTATTGTTGGTGGAATAGCACTATTCTTAGGCTTTTTATTTTTTGTTCTACCCAATTTTATTAAGATTATCAATTCAGTTCTGAATACTAATCCACTTCCAGAAGAAGAAGCGATGATTTTACAGGCGCCAGTCTTGGTTGCTCCCGTAACCGCTACCTTTAGTGCTGAACTTGCGATTCAAGGAATTAGTCAGCCAGGTATTAAAAACATTGTGATAATAAATGGGACACCAGGTCCAGAAGTTACTTCTGGTGATGACGGTGCTTTCTCGGCAACAGTCCCACTTACTGAAGGAGAAAATAGTTTCACTGTGTACAGTGTTGATGAAAAAGGTAATGAATCCTCGACTAGTAAGGAATATAAGACTCTCATGGATGCAAAAAATCCAGATCTCGAAGTGTCTGAACCAAAAGATAATCAAGAATATGACTTCAAAAGCAAACTGATCACAGTATCAGGTAAAACTGAACCTACTGCCAAGATTTATTTGAATGACAGGTTTTTCTTGCCCAAGGCGGATGGTACGTTCTCCACCACATTTTCTCTCAATACAGGAGAAAATGTTCTTAAAATTAAAGTCGTTGATGAGGCTGGCAATAAAACAGAGATTGAACGAAAAGTTAAATTAAATTCCTAATCCTTGAACTGGCAATAAAAAGTAGCAGATACAGCAATACAAATGGTTGTAAGAGCGAATTATTAAACTGGCTATGCAGCAAAACTGCAACCAAGGCAATCGCAACATATCTATCCACTTTCCAAAAATAACTGATACATCTCACCATTAAATAACTACCAAGTAGTAATCCCACAATTCCTGTTTGAGTCAGGAGAGTTACAAAAATATTATCTGGCATGCGTGCATGTGTTTGGATTATTTGCAGTTCTGAAGGAACTGCCGTTGCTGATTTACTAAATAAACCTCTTCCGAGTACCCATTCGTATCCAGATAATGTTGTGAGTGCCTGTGAAGCTGAAGAAAGACGTGCTGAAATACTTGTCGTACGCAGAAGATTAACTCCATCACCACCGGGCTTTGGTGCACTGTAGTATGTGAGACAGACCAAAACAATGACTGCAGTCGCAATAAGCACTTGTTTTCTCGTCGGAAACTTTTTAAACATTTCGGTGATAGCAAGAAGAACTAGAGAAACAATGAGCGCAATGTAACTTGCTCTAGAGTAGGTCAGGACAACACCTGCTGTCAGTATGAGTAGTAGAACTAATTTCCACCAATTGCTCAGTTGTTTCTGGAGAGAATAAACAGTGATAAGCGTGAAAATTAACAACATCCCTGTGAAGGCTGGATCAAGTAGCGTCCCCACCATTCTGTAGTAGTGCTCATCCCAGCCAAATGCTGTGAGAAACCGTGTGTCAGGCAAGAAAATATACTGGAGTATCGCAAATCCTGCATACATACTGCCAGTGATCATAAGCGAGAGACGTATAAAAGATTCCTGAGCAAATCGAACCCAAAATGTCCAGGCGAAAAGTAGATACAGTACTACTCGTCCCAGAAATAGAAAAGTAGTTACATCCTGAAAACGGAGCATCGCTACAACCATTCCTAGAGCTATCCACCCGGTTACAAGTGGAATAGCCACAGTTTTGGCAGATATTTTTTGTATTTGAGTGGTGAGTTGTGTGGTAAAAATGTGTTTGTGATTAAAAATTAACCACAGTACTATCAAAATATCGTGAAAATAGATGGCTAAGCCTGGACTCAACGAAATACGTGTGATCTGGCCAAGTGGAAAAAACGCAAATAGCGCAATAATTATAAACGTTTCGAGCTGAGAGAGTTTCGCTTGTTTAGCGAGCAGTGCGAGCTGTTGCAAAAGTTTTTTCATAGAGATATATCCGAACAATCAGTGAGTGTAAACTCATGCAGGCAGCATATACTAACCCATGCCATCCGTCTTGACTACCACCTTGCAGAATATAGCCGTGAAAAAACTTTGCTGGTGGAAAAAATAGTAACTCTATTAGTAATTGTGGCCAAGTGCAAGTCCGCTCTGCAGCAACTTGTTCTGCATAGATTGAGACTTTGCCAATAAAATCAGAAATTGTGGGATGCGAGTAGTGTAGTAACTCAATATTGGACTCCAGCATTTTGCCTGAAACTTGGGCAGTTTCGTGGACATTTCCCGTGAAACTCATCAGTTGTTTCTTACCAAGTCGAACTATAGGCTGGTTTCCAGCTTCACCAAATTCAAGTTTTCGACCGTGAAAAACGTCTGAACGTTTAATTACGACTCCATCATAGGAATTTTCTGACAAAATATGAGCAAGTTCGGGTATTGAAGCCGCTGTCAGTACTTCATCACTGTCAAGAAAAAACACCCATTCATGGCTTGCTCTCTTGATTGCATCATTGCGCACCTGTGCATAGTCTGTAATCGGTGCGTGCTTTTCCAGTGCAATGAGTGAATAACGTTCACGTAAAGTTCCCCAATCATTGCCACTGTGATTATCAATCACCAGTACCTCGGCAGCCACCTGAGCACTTTTGAGTGCTGCAATGAATCGATCATCGTTTCGATTAGTGAGAATAATAATGGTAAGTGGAAGTTTCATCATGATTTGAGTGATCTCCAAACGCTTCCTGCAATAAATGGTAAGCTGAGTAACCGTGCAAAGAAGACACATGCAGCTGCTCCAGAGAGTCCATACTGCTGCCCAAAATAGTATAACAGCGGTACAAAAGCTACTACCACAAGTGTTCGATGAACATTCATTGCAAAATACTGCTGTTTGGCAATCAAAACGGTATAACTTTGGTTAGATAATCCATGCAAGATTCCTGCAGCCACTAGCCATGGGATCGCTGGTACAACAGCGAGCCACTTCTCACCAAGGACCAACTGAACAATAAATTCTGGGAAAAAGAAAAATGGTATGCCAACTGCAAACAGTAAAATTGTCAGTCCAACCATCGATCTGAAATAGGCTCGTCTGAGTCGTTCTACACTATTGGCAAACTTGCTAAAAATCGGCAAGGTACTATGACTCAGCGCTTGTGCCAAACCAAAGGTGGGTTTGTGACTTAATGAGTAACTATTCTGGTAGAAACCTAGTTGATTAACGCCAAGTAACTTCCCCACCAAGAAGTTATCAAGATTATCGTTGAGATACGAAAGCAAGGCACCAATACTGAGGCCGCGTGCATTAACAAAAATTTGACTGGCTCTGTTTTTCACATACTCAAAGCGTGGCCGAGTTCTAAAGAATAAAAATGAAATCGCGACTTCAAAAACTGCGGCGACAATCATACCAATTACGAAAGCACTGACTGAGTGTGTCAGGTATGCAAAAATTGCTGTTGTCACCGACTCTACAAGAATAAGTGAAAATCGATAGGTACTATCACGGAAAAACTGTAAGTTTTTGTGAAATGAAACAATAGCTGGATTGATAAACCCTTTAATAATTGGAGTTACAGCAGCAATAGCAATCCAGAAACTGAGTTGTGGCTCATTGTAGAACCAGCTCATCAGTAATCCAAGAATACTGACGAGAATAGCAATTACAAAACCTCTAAAAATTGCGATCACCCAGGCAGTATTGAGAAAATAGTTGATGCTTTCTTTGGACTGAATGATTGTTACGTTGATGCCAGTTTGAGTTATAGCTTCTGTAATTCCAAGCGCAATCGCAACCAGTGAAAAAATCCCAAAATCATGCGGTGTGAGAAGTCGAGCCAAAACAACGAGCTTCAATGCAGTTACTGCAGTTGATCCGACAATAAACATGCTTTGCCAACTAAAACCCGCGACTGTATCTTTTGTGTAACCCATTACCCTATTATGACCATTTACTCCTTGAAACTCAAAGGGCGAAACCGCATACTACAAAATGTCATGGCAATACCTATCATATCCTCAGTTAGTTCATTCTTTTTAGATCTAGTGGAAACACTGGTAATTGGAATATCACTTTTTCTAGTTATCTACTTATTTTTCATGCAACCTCATCAAGTGAGTGGTCAGTCGATGGAACCAACGTTAATGAATTATGACTATGTGCTGACTGATAAAATTAGTTATAAAGTGGGAAAACCAGAACGTGGCGATATCGTAGTTATTCATGCTCCAGAGGCAGCCAACTGTCCTACCGGTACTGGGTGTGACTTTATCAAACGCATGATTGGTTTACCAGGCGATACTGTGGAACTCAAGAATAATGGAATAAGTGTTAATGGTGTACAACTTGAAGAGCCATATATTGCTGATGACGTGATGACACTTCCAGGAAATTACACCCGCGATAGAGTCGTGACTCTGGGTCAAGATCAATATTTTGTGGTTGGAGATAATAGAATGCACTCAAGTGACTCACGTGCTTGGGGTCCAATCACCCGAGATGATATTGTGGGACGTGCGTTTTTCCGCTACTGGCCAGCAAAAAGTATCCAAGTGTTGCAACACGCTTCTTATTAGATTCCTGAAGTTTTTTTAACTCGTCTTTTTCTCTGAGAATGAAATTAT
Source organism: Limisphaerales bacterium (assembly GCA_044350895.1). Lineage (GTDB taxonomy): Bacteria > Patescibacteriota > Microgenomatia > UBA1400 > PJMF01 > OMIS01. The sequence continues at coordinate 17,775 of JBILGT010000013.1, read as the reverse complement.
CTTTTCAAGATCTTTCTGAGTATCTTGTGGGTCGCCGACTAAGGTAATTACAATTCGGGTGGTTCTTTGAGAACGAGTCAGTTTTACTTCAGATTTACTCTTGAGCAATTCTTTCAGTCTAGACTCCCAAGCTTGAATGACAGGATCACTTGCTTTGGTGGTACTTGGACGCAGTCGTACCATTGGTGAAGTTGAAGTTTGCTGTTTATAGTTGCGTGCTAGCTCTTCTGCACGGCGTACGGAAGCACTTTCTCGCAAAATTTGCTTGTAGATACTGATCATTGCACTGTCATCTTCAATACCAAAAATGGCACGGGCATGGCCTTCAGAAATCATACCACCAGCCAAACCATCTTTAATGGCATCAGGAAGTTTGAGGAGTTTGAGACAGTTACTTACATATGCAGCCGATTTACTAATGCGCTCAGCAACGTCAGCTACAGTAAGGCTAAAGTCTCGAATGAGTTGTTGAAAGGCTTGTGCACGCTCGAGAGGTCCGAGGTCACTTCTCTGGACATTCTCAATGATTGCCAGTTCGAGCATTTCCTTGGGCGTGGTTTTTTTGACGATAACCGGGACTTCTTTGAGACCAGCCATTTGTGAGGCTCTCCAGCGTCGCTCTCCAGCAATAATTTGATAACCAGCAGGAGTTTCCGCGACAACGAGTGGCTCAAGGACACCAAACTTTCTGATTGAATCAGCAAGTTCTTCTATATCTTCTTTTTTGATTTTGTCCCGGGGTTGAAATGGATTGGGTTGCAGAACATCTACTGAAAATTGTTGAATTGATTGATTTGCCATACACTGTGAAAACTACACTATTTAGATATAATTTTCTAGTATGAGTTCATTTATCGACGTGTCAGGAGCAGCTTTAAAAATAGGAATTCTCTTCCCAATGCTTGGAAAGCTTTGATGCTTTGGACAATATCTGCAATGGGGTACTCAACAGTACCTGAACTTGACTCTTCACTCAATACAGTTTTATTGGCTCTCACCTGCAATAACTCGAGAATATGCAAAATTTTAACTTCATATGCTTGGCTTGCAAAAGGTTCCGTGAGAATGCTGAACACCAAATCTTTGAGTAGCAGGAACACAGGGATTGGTACATCTGATGTATTGTTGAGCTTGAGTTTCTCTAAAATTGCATCAATATTCTCTTCAGCACTAGTGACGTTTATTTCAACATCTGGGTACATTTCTGTAATATCCGACTCAGCTCCATCTACATCCATATAATGTGGTGCCGGGTTGGCTTCAGTCATTACAACTGCGGGTGTAATTTTTCCATCTCCATCAATGCGTGGAGGATGTACATATCTTACTTTTTGAGTACGATCATGAACATTAGTAGGTTGAGTTTCTGCCATGAAAACAGTATAGCAAAGTAATTAAACAAAAAAACTGAAGATTATTGAGTAACAACGTTAACAACGGTGCGACCAAAGCGTTTGCCGAAAGCAACGGTACCTTCAATGAGTGAAAAGATAGTGTGATCTTTACCCATACCGACGTTTTTGCCAGCTTTGTATTTGGCACCACGTTGGCGAAGAATGATCATTCCAGGTTTGGTAACAGATCCACCAGATAACTTGATACCAAGGCGTTTTCCATGGCGTCTACTTTGTGGATGTTGTCGGACTGAACCTGATGCTTTGACGTGTGACATATTTTATTCTGGTTTATATACAAATTGATAAATCTGACGGGAAATCACTGCTTGTGGGCGATGATAAACCACTGGCTCAGAGATGGTAGTGTACCCAAACTTTGCCAACTTGTCAATCAAAGATTTTAAAGTTACCTCTGGATAGCCTTCTGTGTGGGAAGCTAAAACAGCAGGAAATACACAAACAACTATAGAACCTGATTCAAGAAGCGTTTTCCAATGTTTGAAAGAACCGAGGTATTGTTTCTCTAATCCTCTAAAAATATTGGCAAGTTGTTGTGGCTGAGGTTTTGGTTTACCCAAGAATGGTTCTGTCACAATGTACTGAACCTTTTGGTTGTTTGGTAAAACTAGTTTTGTGGCATCTTGTTGGAAGACAGCAGAAGTCTTGAAAATATTAGCACCAGTCTTATACCAATCCAAGTTCTCTCGACTACCCTGGGCAGCTTCTACATCAAGATCATTACCGACCACATTTACACCACGCTCAAGCGCTTCGAGTAAAATAGTACCACTACCACAAAATGGATCGAGTACAGTGGATTCTGGATCAGGGTTTGGTCCCAATGCAAGATTAAGCATCATTCGTGCTAGTTTTGGTGGCAACATACCTTTTTTGCGATCTGCGTATGGTTTACCTCGATCTCGTAAAGTCCATGCATCAATGTCTTGAACCGCCACTGTTCTGGTTAAAACCAGTTCTTTATCTGATTGAAGTACTGACAACTCTGTAACTTTTTGGTGGGAAAGTATGGCACTTGATAAACCATGGCGGGAACCGTCAATATAGCGACTAGGAATTCCCATTTCTTTGAGTTTAACTTTTAATTCACTTGCTTCAATTGGCTCGAGATGATCTCGACCAATTTCACAAATTGCAAATGACTTCATATCATGATCATCAGCTAAATGTGCCACAAGAATTTCTTCAATCTCTTCTTTTGCAGTTCCAAGAGGTAAAACCTCGAGTTGTTTGAAGATTTTTATTGTTCCACCAAGGATGGTGAGAAGCTGTACAGGGTCAAGAGTGGCAGTATCAAGCTCCAAACGAGCAATATTCTCTTGAATGCGTTCAACAGAATCAATACTGAGTATCTTCTTAAGTTCGATAAGTGACAACTCAGGAGTATTACCGAGAAGAAAAATATATGTTTCTGTCATCAGGAAATAGTATACCGCTTATGCAGTAATGCTTTCCACCGTTACAGTGGTTTGGTGTTGACGATGGCCGCGGACTTTGCGATAGCGGGACTTAGATTTGTATTTGAATACACGAATTTTGTCTGCGCGATCATGTTCGTTAACGGTAAGGACAACCTGTGCCCCTTTTACCAGAGGTGTACCGATGATTGTTGCATCACCTTCACCCACTAATAAAACATCAGTAACGATGACCTTGTCACCTTCAGCTTGAGGTTGTCGGTCTAAGACCAACTTATCCTGAGGTGCAACTTTATATTGTTTTCCAGCGATTTGTATAATAGCGTATGACATAACAAGAGGGTATTATAGCATGTTCCTAAGAGATATGTAGAGCCTGTTTTGGAGCAATGCCTTGGACGATATTTTGACTCACTCCTAACATAATAGCTAGACTCAAAATAGAACTACCGCCATAGGACATGAGAGGCAGTGTTATACCAGTAATGGGCAACAGACCGAGATTCATGTGAATATTAATGCTAGCCTGGAGAAACAGTGCGCTGGCTAAGACAATTAAGTACATTTTTGCTTCAGGTGAATGAACGCTTCTACTCGAGAGAAATAGATAGTAAATAAGTCCCCCATAGGCTCCTACAAGTACCAGACAACCAAAAAATCCATACTCTTCAGCAAATGATGCAAAAATAAAGTCAGTTTGACGCTCTGGAAGAAAACGAAGATGTGATTGTATCCCCTGCCCCAGCCCTCTTCCCATCAGTTTGCCTGATCCCACAGTAATAAGTGCTTGGTGTGCATTGTAGTTATCAGAGCTTTCAGGATTAAGAAATGACATAAAACGGACCTTTTGATATGGCTCCAGAATAAAATGCCAGGCAAAAATCACTCCGAATACTCCAAGTACAGCAAGTGTTCCAATCTTTTTCCATGAAAATGGCACAATTAAAATAAGTGCCATGAGTGGCAGTGCATAGGCAAGTGTTGATCCAAGGTCTGGTGCAATCAGAATAAGTCCTGCTGGAATTGCAAGTAAGAACAAAAATGAACACAAGACTGCCCAAGAATAGTGTTTTGCCTTGGTAAAGAGTGAAACTAAGACGAAAATGGTAAGCGGAAGTGCCAGTTGCGACGATTGAATAGTAAAAACACCGCCAATATCAATCCATCGATGGGTTCCTCGAGTGGGGTCAAAGAGAAATAACGGAATGAGTAAAATAATGATGGCTGCAACATAGAGAAACCAGCGGACTTGCAGTAGTTGTTGAAACGATATTTTAGAAAAAATATAAAACAGTACTGCACCAAGAACAAATGATATAAGTTGTCTGCCTGATAGCTGTGGAGCCACACTACTAAGCGTTTGTACGCTTAAAAGTGCAAAAATGAAGTAACAAGCAGGTAAAAACCAACGATGCATGTGTACTGTATAACAGATTAGTGAGGGCTAAGTAAACTACTCTGCTTTGTAGGTTTTTGGTGCAGACCATGCGCCAGAATCTTTTTTGAACTGAACACGATAGTTTTTACCTGTCTGGAGTCCACCAATGGTCATACCTCCGTCATCACAACTAGCTGATGTGGAATAGCGATAGCCGCGTGAAGTTGATTCGCCATAGAGAACGTGACAGGTGCCACCTCGATGGTCCCAGTTAAGGGATACTTCACCAGAAGTGTCTTTCCAATTGTTATTGCGATTATGACGTGGTGCTGTATCTCTATGCATTCCACTACCAGCGCCAGTAGATTGTGATTGATGAAGTTCCAATGAGCTTTCAGAGCTACTTGAACCAGTGCAGTTCCCACCATTACAACTGACAGAAGTACTGGTGAAAGTAGAGCCACTTTGGCTTTGATATTGATAGTTGGCTTGTGCTGAAGAAACGGCGAGAACGAAGGCTGCCAGTACAACAAGAGGACTGAGTTTGAGAGTGTTGCGTAGTTTCATAGAGTTGCCTTTCTTTTATGCGTTAGTAATTGTATATAGCAATTTTTAGAGGTTGTAAAGGATTGTGTGAAATTTGGGTAAATAATTATGTTTGAATGCTCTATAATTAATTGTCAACTATGGGTGAGAAACACTTTAGTTTTGGCAAGCACAGGCTTGATTTACAAGCTATACAACTTTCACGGCGTGAATTCCTCAAATACTCGCTCCTTGCACCAATTCGCATGATTCATGAAAGAGATCAAGATCTTTCAGCCCAATGGGAAGCAGTTAGATCACACCTTCCTCAAATTGCTGAAAATATTTTTGCACTCAATGAATCTCAAAACTCCCTTGATACATAATTTGTCAGAGTATGTACTGCAAAATTCGAAAAAGCTGCCTCATTGGTACGAACTTCACTGGAAAAAATAGTGGGGGTACTCCCTTCTACTTTTGACCCCACAGTAACGCGCCTTATGACCTATATCCAAGAAATTCAATTATCATTAGAACAAGATGCCTTCTAGCAGGAGCACTGGATTCTCAAACAAACGGAGAACATATGGCAGCTTCGTCTCAGGAAAACCAGGAATTTACGTTCCACCGCTTGGGAATGGGCAGTGATGAGTCTGAAGCAGTTTGGAGAATAACTAAAACTGAACTAAATCATACCTAGCGCCAAAATTGTAAATTCAGGGATTTGCTCAACTGTGGTTGCAGCAGAAACTTGGTGGATACTTAAGTGAAGCAGCGATGAAGTACACAACAACACAGCAAGTAGTATTTTGCCAAATCTTTTACTGTTCATTTTCCCCATTTAAATACATTTTTTATTTTTTGAATCAATGATGGCTTTGGTGTGTTAGTCTGTTGTGGCTGTGGAGCTGGCACTGATTCCTTTTTAGTATTTGTTTCGATTGCTTTCTGAGTGGGAGCGGCTGGTGGCGTAGGTACAGTCGCTTTTGTTTTGATAGCAGGTGTTACTAGTTTTTTTGTTGTGTTTTGTATCTGTGTACTGATCTGTGTCTGTGCATTTTTGTAGTAGCTTTTGCCCCGTTTTGCACCTTTGCCGACAGTTACCGTATTACTCCAGTCGCCGTCAATACAGTTGTTGGTGGGTCGCACTTTGAAGACATATGTATTTTGAGCACCTAGGTCACCAATCGTTAAGCTGACCACCCCACCTGTACTACTTTGTGAGAATGATGCTGCATATTGGTCTGGATTATTTGGAGTGCCGTAGTAGACCACAAAACCAGTATATGGATTACTTGCAGGAGTCACATATAGTTTCGCAGTCGTCAGCCCTCGATCAATCTGAAATAAGTTTGGAGCCCCAACTGGTCTGGTGGCGCTGCAAGTTTGTGTGGTTGAGCCTGAGTTACTGCTGGAAGAACTACTAGTTGAACTACTGCTAGAAGCTGGTGGATTTGTTGCGCTACTTGTTGGAGCAAAGAGTGAGAACACTGAGAAAGCTGTGGTTGAACAGGTGACTGTATTAGCAGCTGTGTCTACTGTGCAACCAGTCAGCGTCTGCCAAGCACTGCCGTCCCAGCGCAACATAGTAATTTGTGATTCATCATAGCCTGAAATGTCGGAATCGCTGTACGTTAAGGTGACAGTGAGTGGACTGTTAAAGCTAGAAATAGTGGTATCTGCATCCTGCAGTGCTTTTAGATCATAGAAATAATTTCCGAGTGAAACATACCCACTTCGTGCAGGTGCTGCAACAATGACACTATCTTTATCCAGTCGTTTGATTTGGAATGTGGCATCACTTCCTGCAAAACTACTCGGTACTGTCAGAGCGAGTCCAGCTCCTGTTTCACTAAGTGTGACAGTGCCACCACTGGCTGTGGTAATTGAGTTCTGAGTTTGATTCGTCACATTTGAAGAACCAGTGCAGCCAGCGGTAGTGAAAGTACTATCACTGCCAGTGTTTTGATTGCCTGCCAAATCTGTAGAAACTATTTGATAGTGATAGGTAGTACAAGCTGTTAAACCACTAACAGTTTTTGAGTGACTGGTCGTGCGTGGATATGAGTCGTGAGTGGACGCCGTGCCATAACTGGAAGTGAGACCATAGTTGAATGTTTCAGTAGAGCCTTCGTTTGTGTCCCAGGTCAGACTGGCTGATGTGTTTGTTGGAGTTGCTGTGAGATTAGATCGACTTGGTGCGGTGGAGTCTGCAGTAACTGTTTTATCAAAATGAACTGCCCAGTTGTAGAGTGGTGTATTGGCAGAACCTTCAGTGGTATCACTGTCACGCAGATTGCCGCGTGCACCACCAGCTTCTTGGGCTCCTGGCTTAGCGCCACCAGTACCGGTATATGCATATCTAATTTTTTGTGTTGCCGCTGAAGGTGTACTGGCCAATGTAATTCTGACACTATCTTGTCCGAGCAGGGCTACATTACTTATTGCAGGGGTTGAACCTGAATCATCATAAAACTCAAATCCGTAGTTTGTTTTGGAAAGTACGTTGGTGGTATCGAATGCGAGTGGTGCTTCTGGAACATTAAATCGAACTGTAATGACGTTGCCTCTGCGGACTTCCTCAGCTGGTGTAAGTGCCACAATACTCTCCCCATCTTCCAACACACGCTTGAGTGCTTTACCCAAATAATCACCCAGCAGTTGGTAACTTTCATTGGTGAGGTGTATCGAGTCTGGTCCATAATCAAACTGATACTTTGGCCCCACCATGTAAATATCTGAGTTATTCTCTGAAGCTGCCAACTGAGCAATTAACAGATCTGAAGTAGCAGTCCCGTATGCAGTAAAGTTGCTACTTTGATCAATAAACATCGGAATGTTGCCGGACTGCCCAGTAACGGTTTTAATATCTGTTTCATAGTCACTTTGCCATTCATTCAAATAGCCTTCGTACTCGTTGGCTCGTGTACGATCAGCCGGGCCGTGAAGATTTACCACCGCGTCAATTTTGAATGTTCGGCTTAATGTATCGGCAATGGTATCTGCGGTTGTGACATAGGTAATGCCGTTACTGTATGGTGCGGTGCCTTTTTTCAGTTGTGAGTAGGCATAGCCTGCAACAGCGTTATTAAGTAACACAGATTGGTAGGCATTTCCGGCTACCAGTTCTGTAAGTGTGTTTGCCATAGCTGTCATCGGGCTTTCTGTGGTTCCCGTGTGGTCATCTACTACGTCAGTATCTTCGATGAGAGGAGTAAACTTTGAGTAGTCGGAAGTGAGTTTTAAGTTGGCATAGGCTTGTGTTATCGAAAGGGCTGGGTAGCCGTTATAGCCAATAGTATGACTTTGGCCTGTCATCAAGAATCCATGTAGTGTGGCAGTGGTAGGTGTGGCATTTACCGTACTTGAATTGAGCCCATTTCCAGATCCATTGATGGCATAGACACGGAATGTGTAGGCTGTCCCGTTGGCGAGACCAGTGACTGTTGCTGTGGTACTTGTGCTGGTCCCATCTGCAAAGGTGCTGTAGTTTGAACCATCAGTACTGTACTGCACCACATTATCAGTAATGCCACTGCCAGATGAAGGAGCATCCCAAGTCACGAGTGTTTTTGCATTTCCTGCAGTTGCTACGATGTTCCGTGGCTGTGACGGTGTGATGCCAACGTTGGCTGTGATGGTGGGTTCGTTGCCTGCTACTTCTGCAGAAGGAGTAATAAATTTCCGGATGCGCACCCAGTCTACTAAGATGTCCGATCCATTTGTTGTGCTTCCATTTGAGCCACTAAAATGTCCCAGCCAGACATAGTAAGGAGCATTCCAGTTACTGCCGTTGGCAGTTGGCACGGTATACGAATTATTGGCGTAGTAGCCATAATCGATGAAGTAATATAATTTTGTAGCGTTGAAGGCAATTCCTGCTATCACTTGCTTGTAACTGGTAAACGTATAACCTAATCCATTTGTTGGATTTTTTAATTGTGTACTTGCTACGATGTTGTATCCTGAGCCTGGCAAAATACCAGTTCCTGCAGAAGCAATTGCACCGCCATCGGGCGAAAAGAAGTATGCAACTCGTTTACTTGTACCGTTGCTACTAGAAGTATTTGTGGAGTCTCCGATCTGGAGTCCTGCATGAGCAGCATACACACCAGTCCAGCCGATTTTTGATTCAGTGATTGTTCCGCTTTGGGATGCAACTGTGGCTTTTGAATAGACACTGCCTGAAGTGACATTTAATAATCCTGCACTGATTGTGGCATTGGGGGCATTGGTAGCAGTCCAGACGCTGGTGTCTAAACTATTGAAGTCATCAAAAAAGATAAAGGTATTTGAACCGCTTGATTCTGATGTGGCACTGTTGTTACCGAAATGTACATAGATTGTTTTTGATGTTGAGCCTGTAATACTAGGTACTTTCACCCAAAATTTTGTTGAAGTACTGTTGCAGCCCGATTCAAGCCAATATGATAATTTGGTCGTGTTGTCAGAATTCACAAATCGAATGTCATCACAGTCATTCTGCATTCTGCCAGCTGAGATAAGAGCAGCTGTATCAATCGTTACACTGACTTGATAATCAGTAAGTGTAGAAGCATTCCCAGAGTTGTCTATTGTGACAGCTCCTTGGTAGGTCATGCTATCTACAAGCGCATGCACTGTGTGAGGCACAACAAAACTAAGGCATACCACCACAACAAAAATAATAGCTGACAATTTATGCTTTATACACATGGAGCTAGTTAAGTACCATCGCCTATTCAGGTCTTACCATGTACTTGCATTCATTGTGCATGATCAAGAAAAATATTGCAATGAGTCGATATAAATTGAGTGATATTGTTAGGGGTAATGAGTGTGCTTTTTAGTTGAAATATTTAATTGCGTCGGCAAATTGACCAACAACCTTTAGAATATTCTGCTCTGCAAATTTTTCGGCCGCTAGTTTGAAAGCCGGCCTTTCAGGTTGCGTGTTATTTCCTACAAACAGCTTCCATAGTGAAGGACGTTTTTTAGGGGGAAGCGAAATTTTGTCTCAGTTAACATAAAAGTGTGCATTCAATAGAATTGTCTCAACAAGACTAAAGACATCTCGTGCGGTGTTCTTTCTAATACCAATAACTTCTGCTGGATACATTTTGATATCGACATTTGAGCCGTAAGAGATTTGAACAACTGGAGTGGGATCATTATCCATGCCACGTGGGGCAAAATTCGCAACCTGCTCTCCCTCTGAAGTCGATATATTTTTGACGAATACCAATTTTGGCAGCTCCTCACCATCATATTCAAGTAGATCTAATGCAGCATTAAATGCGCTAACAGCTACTCGAGCTCTCTCAATCGTATCACCAGACAACCCCCCCTCTTTAAATGTAGCTTCATACACTGCAAAGTCAATCCTTTTACCTTTTGGTCTTTCAACTTCATGCTGTGATTCTATATTCTCTGTAGTAGTCATAGAAGTCACTATAGCAATTTCGTTGCGACACTTCTAGAACAAATTCATCACTACTGATTGCTCCATAAAACAGGCGTATAATGGGTACGCTTTGAAAGGCTTATATGTTATTTTCACCAGATTTTTCTGAACTCCTCAGCCTCGATTTACAAGAGATGAAAAAGCGGATTGCAGAGTACAAGGCACTTGCGCTCCAAGCTGATCGTGTGGTTATCACCATTATTTGTTGTGATAGTCGTGAAGTACTGCCGGAAAAATTGGTCGCAGTGAGAAAGAAGAATGGCGGAGCTGAAAAAGTTTTGTTTATAACAATCCCAACTATTGAAAGAAGCTCCAGAAATTATGAAGCTTGTTGATGCCATTCATGAGGGATCTGGTCCTGAAAGTGCTCGCCTCCCACGTCGTTTGATAATTCGTGCTGCATATCGGAACCATCACAGCAACATGGCACTCAATGAAGCCAGTGTAGTATCCAAAGTACATGAGTATGTGACGTCTGAGATGCAACTCAAGGCTCAAAAAAAAGATGTAACTGTCGGTGAATCAGTTGATGAAACAAACAAAGCTCTGCCCCAGTATCAGGTGGGCTATGCTGTATATAATCATCAGACAAAAGAGCTTATTTTTGATAATCCCTTTGCCTGTTTCGAATGGGAGGACCGTTTGCAGTTTACAGATCTACCACCCAGAACTGATTCTATTCAAAGCCCTGAGTACTGTATTATTTCTTTTGGTTCACAAACAATTCCATTGGCAGTCCGTGAACTGCTCCCCTATTTGTGTGGAGTGGGCAGTGAAAAATATATTCCACCAGCAGATAATGCCTTTAGAACAGTGGCTTCAATTCCCACAGAAGCAACACTACTGTGTGCACTAGCTGAAGCAATGTACGCCATTTTACATAAGGTTCACCCACACAAAGATGATATGAACTTTGCGGATCTTAAAAAAGTGGTGCTTGTTTGTGACAACGATGAATATGTGGCTGTGGTCAAACGATTAATGCAGTACCCAGAATTTATTGAAGAGTATCTGCCAGCACTGAAATTACTGCAACCAGAAGGTCTTGTTGTCGTTAATCTAAATTTAGACAAACCTGAGCAAGCAGCTGAACAGCTCGTCATTGGGTATTAGTGATACCATTATTCTATGGTTGAGAAAGAAATTGATCACGAAAAAAGACGTACATTAGGAACAATAGCTAAAGGATTGTTTGCAGGTGTTGGAGCACTGTTTCTCGGTAATGAAACAGTTAAAACGATTGAGCAAAAAGTTAGGACTCCGGTTGGTGATTTTTTCCCACACTACGAACGACATCAAGATCACGAAACTGTTCAGGATGCAATTACATTTCCTAAGCCTTGTCATGGTTTTGCACCTGAGTTTGTACTGAATGATGAAATCCCATTGATGGATATTGATGGACTGAAACTAGTGCTCACCTCTGTAACTGGGTATGATTCCAATACTTTGCCCAACTTCTATCTAATCACAGAAAAAACAATTGCTCAGCTTGCATCGGCACAGATTCCTGTAGTTTTTGGAGATATTGCACTCCCCACGGGCACGTTACCTAGCTGGAAAGAAACTCTTGTTGAAGCACGTCACGATATGATTGTGGTAGGCCAGTCAATTCTTGGTGTTTTAGCTGTTCTAGATCTCAAACATGTAGCTGATACAGAAAAAATGTCCGAATTGAAAACCTTAGTTACTCGCAGAAAATTTTTGAAAGGTAGTTTGGGGTTAGGGATTGGCGCACTGACAGCGGCAAACAAACATCAAGAAATGGCTGATTGGTTGGGAGCTGGTTTGGCAAGTGAAGATGCGACAACGAGGAGATTATATTCACGGGTTGCTGGAACCATTTCAGAACTTCGTCCGGAATTTGTTTCTGATTTTTTTAGAAACCTTCTCGTAGCAAATAAATTACTTTTTTATGCTGAAACATGTACAGAGCAAGGAATTGCGACCCCAAATATTGTGACCCAGTACCATGGTGGACATAGTGAAATTGAAGTGTACCTCCAGCTAGGTCGTACCTTTTGTAGAAATATGATTGCTCACTTCCCACCTCAATTTTTGCAAGAAGTAATTGCACGAAATGGTGGATTAGAAAAGTTTTGTAGTGTACGGAGTATTACTTTTGAGAAAAATTTTACACTTCAATCTCGTGAGATTGTGCGTCAAAATGATGGCAGTAGCATTTCAAACAGTATAGTTGATGGAAACCTTGCTGCAGATTTGATAGTTACTGATGACGAATTGGTAAAGACGCTTAGTGAAATTTCTTTTTCTCTGTAAGCATTGCGAAGATTTTTTGCATCTTCTCTGTTCTTTTTTCTGCTGATTTTGCTGTGGCAAGCCGATATCCAATTGCAAAGGTATTTGCTTTATTGAGCGACTGGAAAAATTCCCAAGCCCCCCCATCAGTTTTAACAAGTTCTAAGAATTCTTGAGGCAGTTGCATCTCGGCTGGTGATGCATACGCAGCTTCCCAACGGCCATCTTTTTGGGCGGCTTCAATATGAACAAGTCCCGCGGGCTGCATTTTGCCTGACGCAATCAGCTTCTCAACTTTTGCCACATTTATTTTTGACCAGACGCTTTTGGGTCTGCGCGGCGTAAATCGCACCAGGTATGACTCATCATCATATGCATTGGCTAGTCCATCAATCCACCCCCAGCACAAAGCGACATCAATTGCCTCAGTGTGAATAACGGTGGGTTTTTTGGAATCCTTTTTGTAGTAGCGTAACCAAAATGGTGTGGGATCGGTATGGCGTGCTGCTAGCCAAGTATAAAATTCCTCTGGTGTTTTGAAAGAATGAACGGGAAGGTCTTTGTGGGTCAGTTTACTCATGTGTAAATTGATTTTAACATCGCAGGTTCGCAAATACTTGAAAATAGACCTATAATATGCTATACTCACAGTTGCCTTGAGCAAGCGCAACTCGGTGTAAAAGCCGAGTGCCGTCCTTTAAAAAAGCATTTTGTAAGCCAAGAACACACGCGTTCTCTGGCTTTGAAGTCTAGCTCACTTGCTGAAAGTCAGGAGTGAGTATTGAAGGAGCATTATTTTGAGTAAAAATGTTTTGGGGATCCGCGCTGCGGCCCCAATTGCTAAAATCCAGCAGTATGAAAATTGCCCTGACTGCCGGGGCAAAGGTAATTTACCTTGCCTCGACTGCAGGGGCACAAAGAAAAAGTTAGTTGGAATTGGAACAAAAGATGGCAGTAGGTTAGTTCCCTGCTGCAGCACGGGCACCCGCCCGTGTACTAATAAGGCATGCGACAGAGGTCGCGTGCCAAAGAACTAATTAATAGCCGCCCTGCTCAGGCGGCTAATTTTATTCCACCATCTGCATTGACCAAAACTTGGCGTAGAGACTATTTTCTTGACCAATCATTTCTGTATGTGTTCCTTGTTGAACAATCTTTCCTGCATCAATCACATAGATGTAGTCCGCTTTACGTGCCACACTCATGCGGTGGGTGATAAAAAGTATGCCAGCATGCTCTTTATATTTCTGGAGTTGTTTGAGTACAAGAAATTCCTTTTCAGCATCAAGCTGACTACTACCTTCATCAAAAATTAAGAATGGACGTTGTTGAATAAGTGAACGTGCCAGTGCCAAAAGTTGTTTCTGGCCACCTGAAAATGAGGTGTCTTCATCAACAACTGTTTCCAGTTTTTTGGGAAGTTCTGCAATCAAGGTATCAAGTCCTAGTTCTTTGAGAATTTTATTCATTTTTTTCTTGGCATCAGGTGTATGTTCCGAGCCCATCAGTAAATTTGCAGCTAGTGACTGGCGTTCCATAATAAATGGTTGTTGCGTTAGCCAGCTAAAGAGTTGAATAACTTGATCTTGCTTATATTCATATATTGGTGTGCCATCAAGCAGCACTGCACCAACTGCAGGCTCGTAGTGATGTTGTAGTAAATGTGTGATAGTTGTTTTACCTGAGCCGTTTCTGCCCACCAGTGCCACAATTTTTCCTTTTTCCAGAGTGAGTGAAATATCTTTGAGAACTTCTTTGGGTTTGGTTGTATCCTGGAGAACAGCTTGGATTTCAGCAATTTCGCGACTGGCATTGCCATTATTTTCATCAATTAATTTCTTGATTCTGCTTGTCAAAAACTCCAAATATGCACGCTCGTCTTCTGAGTGGTTAGGGTATGAAAAGTAAAGATTTTGCAACTCAATTTTTTTAACTGAACCTGGAATTGGCAATGGATTATCTACAGATTTAATTCGTGATTGCATTGAAAAATAAAAACCAAGTCTCGTAAATGAGTAATCCAAATCCTGCCATTCTGAAATAGAACTGATAACTGTATAAAAAAATGAATTGATTTGCTGAGTATATGAAACTACGAGTAGAAAGGTTCCAATGCTTATTTGTCCTTGCATAACTTGGTAGCCGATAAAGATGTTGGTAATAAGCAATAAACTGTTATCAAGAATCCAACTGATACTTATGAAACGCGTTCTTGATGCATCGCGTTCTAGAGAAAGTGCATCTGATTCTTCTTTTAACTTCTCATATTTTCCAATAAGTAAGTCGACATTCCCCATCATCTTAATTTCATAGAACTGGTTTTCAAGCAAATCATAAATTCTGTAAAGCTTGTCATTAATTCTTGACTCTGTAATAGTGTAGCTTTCATTTTGAGATCTGACATACTTGGAAATAATAATTTGGCCAATCGCTACAACAAGAATAAGGATCAAGAGTTTCCAACTTACGAGTGCAAGGAGCGGTAAAATGGCCAGGAAATTTATTGAGTTTGTGAAACGCTCAGTAACAAATCTAAAAGTGGCATCAACTGTTGAAGAAGTACGAAGTGCATCTGTTAATATTTTTTTATTACGCTTACTTTGAAAAAATCCTGCATCTAGCTTAGTTAATTTTTCCCAAATGAACTTTTCGGTTGTAACCATTATTTTTGAATGTAATAGCACCGAATATCTATATTTAAATTGCGAGAGTACATGATTTGTAATGAACTGCAGAATAAGTGGAACAATTAATAAGATAATAAAAAGCACCAGAGGATTGGCATGCAAAAAGTACAGAACAGACTGCTGCTTTTCCAGTTGATCTATTTGTAACTTTAGAAAGAATGGAATAATCGCAGCCAGCAATGCATAAATGCTACTTAAAACTAAGTGAACCACTAAATACGATTTATGCTGCTTAAGAATGGAAAGAATGAAATTAATTTTGTCTCTGAACGTTTTCAACGATGGGTTGGTTGAGTTCATACACTATATTATACTCTAGCAGGCAATATGAAGGGAATGATATAGTAAAAAAATGGAAAAGATAAACTTTCGTTTCTTGAGTTGGTTTTTGCTGATAAGTTCATTTCTTGCAAATAGCCTTTTTGCATATTTTGAACTTACTTACCAATATGAGCCGTTGTATAAGCAAATAAGTCCTGTGTATAGTTCATCACTTTCAATTATTAATGAAACAACAATACTCTTTCATCTAGGATTACTCCTATTTGCCATTGGTGGCTGGATTGCACATAAAATTTTCCCCACAAAAATTACTTCTTTTGGAATGGCAAAATATCTAATTCAAGCATTAGTAGGGATTACTGTGTTTGTATGTTATCAGCTAGGAATTGCAGTTATATATGATAGCTACAAATATAGTCATATGATCATTCTTAAAAAACCTGTAATTTACTTGTACCCCCCGACCACACAAAATGTCACAGTATCACTCAACTTCGCTGGCAAACTGAGAACAATCTATCCTGCATTTCAGGCAAATACTCATCACTGGCAAGTAGTTGCAGATCCTTTAGGCAAACTAACTATTCCAGGAAGTGAAAAAACATATGACTATCTTTTCTGGGATGGTGTTATAGATACGAAGTTCTCTCTTCCTAATGGCTTTGTAGTTCCAAGTGCAGAGTCGGCAGCTTTTCTAGAAAACGTACTTGCGCAACAAGGCTTATCTGATCGAGAAATCAATGATTTTATCGTCTACTGGCTGCCTGAACTTCAAGAAAATCCGTATAATCTCATTCATTTTGCAACTACAGAATATACAGATATTGCACCACTTACTGTGGAACCACAGCCAGAAAGTTTGATCCGTGTATTCATGGTTTTTAAACCTCTACAAAATCCCATTGATATTCCGTCACAGCAGTTGCCAATGCATACACGAACAGGCTTTACCGTTGTAGAATGGGGTGGTACTAAGCAAGAATAAAAGGAACTCAATGGAGTCAAAAGCAGAACAACAAACAACTACTTTTGAAATTGCGGAGCATGTTGATGCTCGTGTGGCACGTCTATTAGATCTTGCACTTCCACAAACTACAGCATCAGAAGTTCAAGACACAGCAATTGCTCAGTTTAATCAGGTGGAGCGTAACCCGTATGAAGCAGTTATGGAGCGCTATGGAACGTTGGATGAGACAGTTCAACAATTTATTACACAAAATTTAGAAGCTGGAGAACCACTTGAGTCTATTCTTAAAAATTTACAAGATGCTGGCTTGAATGAAGCACAGGGTGGGTGCATGCCAGAAAGCTATGCAGGCGGTGTAGATGTAGAACAACAACGGCAGCGAAAACAATTTGAAACCTTCATTAGAGAATTGATTAACGACGGTAAAACTGACGACGAAATCCAGCAAACACTGGGATTTGGTAATTATACTCCTCCACCAAAAGCTAAACAGTAAGCCACTGCTGTAACTCCCACAAATGTCCATCGGGATCTTTAAATTATGAAGCTTCTAAACGGCAAATAACGCTGATTTCTCTCATCGAGCAAAACAAGCAGTTGCACTTTTCACCTCGTTTCGCCCAAATTACCACAAATGAAGAACCTCGAAATATCTCCCTATGGTGTTGTCTTTCAGCAACTCACGCAACTCGAGCAGTTTGACCCACACCATCAAGATGCTTGGGCATTGGCAATAGCAAAAAAAATTAGCTAGTTTCGCGCGGCCAAAGCAGACTTTGATGCGCTCAAAGACTGGGTCAATGCTCAGGAATCATTCAAAGATGCGATGGAGTATGATTATATGCTCAGTACGGTAGTTGTGAGTCAGCTCTGGTATGAGTCATTTGTATAATACTCATAATTGGCCTAATGAAAAAAATACAGTATGATAAGCCTATATATGGAAGAACCATCACTTATCATTCCTTCACAACCTTCTTCCAACAATCTTCCTCCCAACACACCGCCCGGAATGAATACATCGTCTAGTCCTCAACCACAACAAAAATGGCTGCGAATAGGAATATTTGCTGGCGCAATGACCATAGTACTTTTGATTGGTATTGTGTTACGTGGTCCATTGCTGGATTTTTTTATAACTCCTCATGGTTTGAGTGCATTACCCCTAGCTTCTCTCTCTCCCACACTTGTTCCTCTCTCTGATATACAACCAGCTACTGAATCAAGTGCGAATACGCCACTTTCGCATTCCAGCCCTACTCCAAGTGCAGTACCAGCTGTTTATACAATGAATGTCTTGGTTCTGAGTTACTTTCCTTTGACAGCCGATGGTCAAACTATTGATATACAGGTGACTGGCGACTGGGGTGAGCCATACCAATCTACATTGCTTAAAACTCG
>JBILGT010000017.1:0-30636 GCA_044350895.1 Limisphaerales bacterium | reverse complement strand
TTTGGTCGGGGAGACAGGACTCGAACCTGCGACCGCTCGCACCCCATGCGAGTATTCTAGCCATCTGAACTACTCCCCGATACACCTCTTCTCTCAGAGGCATCAGCAGCTATTGTACTTCATTTTAGAGAAAATTTAAGCTTGTGCAGCAGTTGGCTCGGGTTCAGAATATAAACTCCCCAACTGTCGTAGAAATGAATGCTCTATAGCTACATAGGTATGCCCCTGTGGGACTAAAGCATCTCCACCATCAGGATGTGTGAAATTCTCACCTTCTTTTGCCAATATTGCAATCTCAACAGCAATTACTCCACTCTCTCTGAGCATTTTGAGCATTACATCTATTAAAAAATTTCCGAAAGTTTCATTTTCAACAACAATTTGTAAGCGTGGGGTTTGTTCGGCGTTATTTGTCATAATGCTTTAACTATATCTTTTAACATCAAAACTGCAAGTGGGTGTTAAAAATATCACTCTTCCAGATCTGGGATACACACATTTCATACTGCTTTTGAGACTTGCGTTCAATAAAAATTTGTTCTATATCTTGTCCTACAGTTTTTGCAAGATATCAGTTGCACTATACAAGCAAGGCGGACCACTCTAGTATTAGAGTACTGTAATTACTTCCCCGCTGACTATTAATCATACGAAAGGCGCACATGTCCAAAACAGACGTGAAACCAACAGACAAGACTACGCAAGATGACACCAAAAATCAGCGTATGCAGGCTATTCAGATAGCAATGCAACAAATTGAAAAGGACTATGGTAAAGGTTCTATCATGACTATGGGTGATTCCCTCAAAAATATGGAATCAATGCCAGTAGTTCGTTCAGGATCACTTGCACTTGACCTCGCACTTGGTGTTGGTGGCTATCCTAAGGGAAGAATCGTAGAAATTTACGGACCAGAAGCATCTGGTAAAACAACACTCTGTCTGCATGCAATTGCAAATGTCCAAAAAGAAGGCGGCATTGCTGCATTCATTGACGTTGAGCATGCACTTGACCCACTCCGAGCCAGTAAAATTGGTGTTAACTTGAATGATTTAATCATTTCTCAGCCAGACTATGGTGAGCAAGCACTCGAAATTGCTGAGACACTGATCCGTTCAGGTGGTGTCGATATCATTGTTATCGACTCAGTCGCTGCACTTGTGCCAAAGTCTGAAATTGAAGGTGATATGGGTGATTCTCAAATGGGTGTCCAAGCACGTCTCATGTCTCAGGCTATGCGTAAACTTACCGCAGCCATCAACAAGACAAAAACACTTGTTATTTTCACCAACCAGATTCGTATGAAGATTGGTGTCATGTTTGGAAGTCCAGAGACAACAACTGGGGGCAATGCACTCAAGTTTTATGCCACACTGCGCCTTGATGTCCGAAAAACCGCCAATATTCAAGAAGGCGAAAATGTCATTGGCAGTCGGCATCGCGTTCGTGTAAAGAAAAACAAAGTCGCTCCTCCATTCCAAGTTGCAGAGTTTGACATGGATGAAAATGGTATTTCTTTGACAGGAGACATTGTGGATATCGGTGTTCAAGAGAAAGTTGTGGAGAAAAGTGGCAGTTTCTTCAAATATAACGGTGAAGTCCTCGCACAAGGTCGTGAAGCAGCCAAACAACATCTGGTAGAGCATCCTGATTTGCTTAAGAAGCTGCAAAAAGAGATCTGGCAGAAGATTCAAGAAAAGCGTGGCTAACATTGACGTTTGGGCACGCAAAGAGTACAATGAGGAGCAAGTGTTCTCTTAGAGAAACCTAATTAGTACTTACTGAAAGTAATTAATAATATTAAGTAACTTACATATGACTGGCGTTAGAACTATAAATCTAATCAGCAATCTGCAAGAACCTACAGGGCGAGTATCCGTGTAGTAGGTGTTTCCAGTTATAGTAGATACATCCTTTCAAGTACGACGGTTTCTCCCGAATGTGTACCTTTCGAGAACACAATTAAGGAGTGATATGTCATTTTTTAGCAACCTTTCTACCCTCTTTGGTGCCCAAACCAAGCCTGGTGGCGCGCCTGTAAAACGTCCACACGTTCCAGTCCAACCATTACGCACACCAGCACCACAGCCACAAGTAGACAAACGAGCCCAGCAAGTCCCTCAGAAACCAGTTGCGCCTGTCCAGAAGACACCAGCAGCTGCACCTGTCGTTCAAGCGCAAGCACCTACACCACAACCCATCCCAGCCCATCTTATTGATGAGCAAGATGTAATTCGCGAAGCAAAAGCAAAAGCACGAGAAATCGTTGTCGAAGCTAAAGCAGAAGCACTGGCACTCCGCAGTAAAGCTGAGCAAGAAAATCGAGAAGTCACACGTCAGCTTGATGACCAGCAACGAAAATTAGAGTTCAATCTCGATAAACTGCAGGAACGTCTTTCTCAAATCGATCAACGTGAAGCAGGATTAGAAAGTGAAAAAGTCAATATTGATGGTCTTAAAAAGACACTTAATAAACAAAAGGAAGATCTTTTAAAGAAACTTGAAGACCTTTCCAGTCTCACCACAGATGAAGCTCGTCAACAGCTTTTAGATCAACTTGACAAAACTCTTTCAAAAGAAAAAGCACGTCTCATTAAACAAAAAGAAGAAGAGGCATTAACAGAAGCAAATGTAATTGTCCGCGATATATTGATTGATGCCATGAAACATGGTGCTACTGAGTACGTTCCTGAATACACTGTTTCTGTAGTGACACTCCCTTCCGAAGATGCTAAAGGTAAAATCATTGGTAAAGCTGGTCGCAACATCAATGCATTTGAGCGTGCCACAGGTGTCGATGTCGATTTAGATATGTCTCCTACTGAAGTTCGTCTTTCTTGTTTTGACCCAGTCCGTCGTGAAATTGCACGCATTTCTTTGGAGCGACTTGTTAAAGATGGCCGAATCCAACCTTCTCGTATTGAAGAAGTTGTTGAACGGGTTAAAACTGAAATTGATAAAACCATCTTTGAAGCAGGAAAAGCACTCTGTCATGAGCTGGGAATCTATAACCTTCCAATTGATTTGATGCGCATGATTGGTAAGTTTAAATACCGCTTCTCATATGGACAAAACTTGATTGCCCATACGCTTGAAGAAACACGTATTGGTATCAAGCTTGCCAGTGAACTTAAGATTGATGTCAACATCGTCAAGCTCGGCTGTTTACTCCATGATATTGGTAAAGTTTCAGAAGAATCTGAAGGTAGTCACGTTGAGCTAGGTATCAAAATTGCCAAACGCTTCAATATGCCACAAGCAGTTGTTGACTGTATTGCCCAACATCATGAAGATGAACCATTCTCTGGTCCAGAGCAAATGGTTGTCTATATTGCTGACGCAATTTCAGGTGCTCGTCCTGGTGCTCGCTATGAGAACTATGACGAATATGTCAAACGACTCCAGAGTCTTGAGCAAATTGCTACAAAGTACGAAGAAGTTGAAATGGCCTATGCTATCCAAGCCGGACGTGAAGTACGCGTTATACTTAAACCTCAAAAATCTAAAGATGATGACGTTCGTGTCCTCAGTCTTAAAATTAGAGATGAAATTAAGAATACAATGACGTATCCTGGTACAGTCACTGTCACGGTGATCCGTGAAACACGAAACCAAGAAGTAGCCAACTAAGGAGTAGTATGCAGACTGTTTTACTTGTTATCCAAATCATACTTTCGATCTGCCTAGTTGCAAGCATTTTACTGCAATCTCAAGGATCTGGACTGGGTGCTGCTTGGGGTGGCGGTGGTGAAACCTACCACACCCGACGAGGTATTGAGAAAGTGGTATTTATTGGGAGCATTGTGTGTGCTGCATTATTTACTATTAACTCCATAGTGCTCTTAATCGTTTCATAAGCGATACTATACATAATGAGAAAATTTTACTGGTACCTGACTGCCTACTTCAAAAAGCATGGGTTCATTATTATCACCTCGCTCGTCATTGGAATAATTTTTTTCTGGTTTCTGCTACCACCGCTCGTTGACTCGATTGCCGTAAGTAAGCGCCACTACATTGGTATTATTGGTGAATCAAGTTTAACAAACCTTCCCAAGGATATTACCAACCAGCTGAGTCTCGGGCTCACTGTTGCCGCTTCCGATGGTTCAATTGTGCCAGCATTAGCTGAACGATGGACGATTGAACAAGATGGCAAAACATACCGATTTGTTCTTAAAAAGAATATTATTTGGCAAGATGGTACGCCTGTTTCACCAAGTGATATTCAATACAGTTTCCCCGATGTTGAAACCATCATTACACCCAATGATATTGTCTTTAAACTTCCTTCACCGTTTGCACCATTTCCTACTTCAGTTTCGCAACCATTACTGAAACAAGGCACGCTCAAAGGTCCACTCTTCCTTTCTCGTCCCACACTCATTGGCATAGGACCCTATAAAATCAGCAACTATATTAAAAAAGGTAATCGACTTAAAGAGCTCGTTGTTGATGGCAATGGTGAACGATTTATTTACCGCTTTTATCAAACTGAGGATGATGCAATTATTGCTTTCAAACGAGGTGAAGTTGATATCCTCCCCAACTTAGCTCGAGAACACGATATCTATAACTGGCCCAGTATTGATGTGACCAAATCACTCAATCAAAATCAGTACTTAGCTCTCTTTTTTAATACTCGTGATCCACTTTTTAGTAAGAGCGTGAGACAAGCACTCTCATATGCACTGGAGAAACAGCATAACGAAGAGCGTGCAATTGGACCGATCAGTCCACTCTCTTGGGCATACTTACCTGGGGGGAAAACCTACGATAAAGATTGGGAGCGTGGTTCAGAACGACTCCTTGCAGAACCACCTGGACAACCACTCACTTTTGAAATAACTACCACTGCACTCTTTGCTCAGGAAGCTGAAGCCATCAAAAAGACTTGGCAAGAATTTGGACAAGAGGTTTTTGAGAACTGTCAAAAAAGTAGCGCAATAAAAGATAAATCCGTCTGTGAAAATGTCAAAATCAATCCTTCAATTCGTATCAACAACTTCCCTGATACCAGCAATTTTCAAACACTCTTGATTGGACAAGAAGTCCCCAGTGACCCAGATCAATATGCACTGTGGCACTCAAATGAAAGCACCAACTTTACCGGTTACAAAAACACTCGTATTGATAACTTACTTGAAAAAGGTCGACAAACCTACGATCAACAGGAACGAACAGAAATTTATCAAGAATTTCAACAGTTCTTCTTGGAAGATCCTCCAGCAATTTTCTTACGGTACCTGTGGAACTATGAAGCTGAACGAAAAAGTAAAATTTAAAATTTTATAAGTGCCGCAACTTTTTACGAATAGTTTCAAATAACCATGGGCCCCAGTACACTGGACTCAGTGGAATGTCATGTGCTGGTAAGTACTCTACTTCACTGCCACCAAATCCACGCTTAAACAGCGACACTCCAGCAAAGCGATGATCAGTTTTACCTTCTGGAGCAATGCCCCAAAAATTATAGGTAGTGCAGCCTCTTTTTTTTGCTTCACAAATCGCCGCCCACTGCGTTGCATACGCACCTGGTAACTTAGCATTTGCTTCTGTTGAGATTCCATAATGATAGACAGCTTCATTGTTATAAAAAATAATGAATGCAGAGGCCAGCAGCTGCGAATCAAAGTAGGAGTTGATGAGAGCCACTTGTTGATCTGGTAAAAAAGCGGCAAACTGCTCGTGTAAAAACTGAAATGAGAACGGCACAAAGTTATGTCGCTGCGCCACTTCTAACTGGTGTTGGTAAAATTCTTCGATATGGGCAATATCAGTCGTTACTTCAGTGGTGATTCCCAGCTTCTGAGCTTTTTTGATTTCATACCGAGTGCCTTTTCGCATTTGAACAAGCAGCTCATCTTCAGTTTTAGTGATATCAAGCTGAAGCGTTAAATCTGCAGTCAAGTGCATGGGCGCAAGTCGTGCTGAAATTTTTTTAATAAGCTGTAATGAAATATTTGTCTGTACTTCTTGTGGCCTGAACCGCAAGAATACACAGTTTTGTTTTCGTGCTTCTTCTCCCAGTATAGAAAAGAATTCTGAAACAAAAGCTTCATTCTGCCAATCTATGAGTGGCCCACCTGCCACAGCTGCATATGTGCCTCGTTTGGCAGGCTCAACTACAAGTTGTGCAACTCCACGGCTGTTACCCACTTGGGCCGAAATCCGAACCACCTGTTTCCCAAGACTCTGCTGAAACTCTCCCCAATTCCAAGATTGTAGAAAGTTTGCTTGTGGAAAATGCTGCAGTAATGATTCCCACTCAGTTTTTGAAGTACAGTATGTGTGTTCCATAGTATTATTTCAGATGTTTTTTAATACACTCAGCAATATATTCAGCATCTGCCTCAGTTATAAATTGGTGTGTTGGTAGATTCACACAACGTGCGCTCAAATGTTCTGCATTCGGGCAGCTGCCTGTTTTATATTTACTTGCATACGCAAGCTTACCACTATCTACGGCACTTCTATACCAGCGGTCCCCAATATGAATTCCGCACCGATCTAAGTACTGTGTTAACGCTGTGGGATCAGCAACTGCAATAGGAAATCTCAAACAACTTGCCTGTGCAATTTCAGCACTCTTCACCAGTGATAGTTCTGCAAGTGCTGCTTGGTATATCTCAGCTATTTTTCTTCTATGAGCAAGCTGTTCTGGTAAAGTTTCAAAATAGGTAAGTGACAGTGCTGCCACAGAAGCTGGCAGTGCTGTACTAAATTCAAATCGTGCTTTGACAGGTGAAACAATTAAACCCATTGTCTTAGCAACAAATAAAATAATTTTTCCCAAGTAAATTGGATAAGTTTTTCTAATACAGTAGGTAAGGAATGGATACCAGAGATCAGTGCAAAATACTTTATACGTAAGTGATCTAAAATTTTCAGTATGTGTGTGTGCACTATATTTTCTAATGAAACAAACTCCGCCTGAAACGGCATCAATTATTTTGTCGCGCCCGAAAGACAGAATAATTGCATCAGCAGTACTTCCAAGCAGTGCACCTGATTCGTCAACTCCACCAAACGCTTGTGCTAAATCTTCAATCAACAAAATATTATTTTCTGTACACCATTTTCTAATTTTAGTTATCGGTGCAGCAAAACCAAGAGTGTGTTGGATGATAAGTGCTTTTACCTGAGGGTGTTGCTTATACACAGCAGAAATTGTTTTTACGCTTGGATGTAGTGAGTTCTCTTCCAAATCCACGAAAACTGGTTGAGCCCCAGTACGACGAATTGCTGCTTCTATAGCATGACATGTAAAAGCTTGTGTGAGCACAAGATCACCATCACCGATTGAATGACTCTTCAAAACAAATTCAATTGCATCGCGACCTTTATAAAAAAAGTATGGCCCATTTTCAAATGCTGGAAATAATTTTTTACATGCCGATTCAAGTTTGGCTACAATTTTCTGTCGTGGTGGAAGTTGGATCAAGTACATCAGCGCTTGCAATGAAAACGGTAATGTATAGTTTGATCCCAGACTATTAAAAATATGTTTCATACTTTTATTTCAACATTGTGTTGAGTACCTTAGTAAACCACCCCGGCATTCTTCCTTCAATGAGCAGTAGTTGATCTGCTGAAGTTGATTGTAATTTCCGCAAAATACTACTTTGTGAATCAATCAACTGTTCACCAAATACTTCTCTGAAAAATTCTTTACCTGTACTTCCGACATACCAAACTTCATCTGCTATCTGATGCGCTTGCATAGCCAACTCTGTATGAATATGTGCGCTTTTTTCACCAAGATCTACAATTCCACTTGTTATCAGAATCTTTTTATGTGCATCAACTTTTTTTAGAATCTGCAGTGCGGCAGTAAAGCCCACTGGATTTGAAGTTCCACCATCATCAATGAGCCGCGTGCCAGTCTTCAAAAGTGAAAGTGAAGTAAAGTTCTTTGGGGGGACAAATGTTTGCATGGCCTGAATGAATTGCGCTGTACTCATTCCCAGATCACGAGCGACTGCCCAAACTGTTTTGATAGTTTCAATGTACTGCTCACCAACTAACTTAGTTTGTAATTTTTCACTACCCACTGTAATTTCTAACCACCCATTTTTAGATTGGTTGCCAGTTATTTCGGTTACTTCTTTTGTAGGAATAACTTTTTTTGTGCTCAGGTCATTGGGTGCTACTATTCTATAAGCACTTTCATTTGCGTAATAAATTGTAGCCTGAGCTGGTAATGCTTTGATGAGCTCACTTTTGGCTGCAATAATATTTTCAACACTGCCAAATAATCCCAGATGTTGAGCTGTGAGTCCGGTAATGACTGCTATTTCTGGTTTGATCTCAGCAGCAAGTTTGGCTATTTCACCTGTTCTATATGCAGCATATTCAATGACGGCAATTTCTTGATTTGAATAACTATCCAGCACACTTTGAGAAATCGAAAGTATTGTATTGTAGGAACTCGGCGGCATAAAAACTGAGTACTTTTGTTTTAGGACGTGCGACAAAACAATTTTAGTAGCTGTTTTGCCAAAGCTGCCTGTAATTCCGATCACCTTTGCATTTGAGCTTCGTATCTTTTGTCCTGCTTTTCGTAGCAAATAGCTCGCATATATCTCAACAACTTTAGTTGGTAAAAGTGCAATAATTGCTATTAGAAAAGGTAAAAATAAATTTAAAAATAAAAGATACAGAATAAATGGCCATCGCAGATATACATTCATAAGCATTAAAATGTAAATACTTACTCCTGCAGTAATAATCATGCGCAGTGTTAACTTGGGTCGTTTAAAACCTGTTTTGGAAAAGTCACTGAGAAGTGGTAATCGTACTAATTCTTGCAGTCCTTCCGTAGTGCGAAAAAATATTGAAAGTCTATCGAAGCGGTACTCTTTCTGTTGGACAATCGATAACCATCGACTCACTCGCACTACACAAGAAAGTACTAGATAGAGTGTTACTAGAGTTGTAAGCCACATATGCTATGCATCCATTTCAATAAATTTTTGTATTGCTGATACAACTTTTTCTGGATGAGTAAATTGTGGTGAGTGTCGAGCGTCAGGAATAGTTGTGAGACTCGAATTCTTAATCTTCAGAAACACCGCTGTATTTCGCAGCGGTGTTGCAGTATCGTTTTCTCCCCAAATTAGTAGTGTTGGTGCTTTTATTTTTGGAAGATCTGCAATAATTTCATCCGCTAAGACATTGGCCATAGTTTTGCGCAACAGCGGTGCTGCTTGATAGTAATCACGTTCTCCTGCCAATAGATACAAGAATTTTCTGGCAAACGGAATAAATGAAAAAACTTTGCCGATCTGTGCAAGTATATAGAAGATTTTTCTTTTGGCTTGTGCTTTGAAACTACGATCAACAATACCACTACTGGCAATCAATATTAGTTTTTCGACATGTTCAGGATGTTGAGCGGCAAATCGAGTTGCAATCTGACCTCCGAATGAATGACCGAGCAAAACCACTGGTTTTTGTGGAAGCGATTCTCCGAGCCAATTCACATACTCATCTAGGCTCCACTCTTTCTCTAGAGGTTTAGAAAAGCCTGGCAAATCTAAAAATTCAGTCTCGATCCCCACGTTGGTAAGGTGGGATCTAATTTTTTCCCATTTACCTGCATTATTCCGATGAACTGACCATCCATGCAAAATATATAGAGTGGTTTCTTCTTTTTTCATACCTCAATTTAACTATTGCAGCCTACAAAGCTGCTGCATATACTCAAGCAGTATGATTGTACCGAAAAAATTACTCTTTGTATGTGGTATCTTATGTGTGTTCTTCCTAAGTGGCTGCACGGGTCCAAAAGATGAAAGCCCAGATTTGAAGCTCAAGGGACAAAATGCAACAGATACACAGACCTATTCAATTGAAAACACTGGTGCGACTGGGACAAATTCCCAGATTAGCCCACCACAAAAAACTACATCCGAGAAAGGGACTATGGCCAATACAGTAAAAACACTTGCAGATTTTGAAAAAATTTCAGCTACAACAGTTACACTCAAAACAACAAAGGGTGATATTACCTTTGATATTTACACCGACAAAGTTCCGCTCACTGCTCAGAATTTCTTAAATCTCGCCAAGTCAGGCTTGTATGATGGGATAGTTTTTCATCGAGTTATTCCAGACTTCATGGCGCAGGTTGGTGATCCTCTCACCAAAGAACCTGGTATGGAATCACGCTGGGGTACTGGTGGACCAGGATACACAATCGCTGATGAGTTTGCTCCAGATCTCAAACATGACGGTCCAGGTGTTGTTTCAATGGCTAATGCTGGACCTAACACTGGTGGGAGTCAATTCTTCATTACCCATGAAGCTACACCATGGCTTGATGGTAAACACGCCGTCTTTGGAAAAGTAACCAAAGGTATGGATGTTGTGCTTGCTATTACCCAAGGCGACAAGATCATCTCAGTCTCGTACCAATAACGAGTGGACGCACTGTCGTATACTACAGGTGTAGCATATGAAAAGTGTTTCATTTAGGTTTAAACATCCAGCATTTTTTTCCGCCATTTTCTTTTTGCTAGGGTTACTGTTGTTGTTTGCTGGATTAACTTCATATGCGCTTCTCGAATCAAGAGAATATGTCAAAGCGCTCCAAAGTTACAATGCTCAAGAAGCAGCTGTTCACGGTAAACGTGCTCGAATAGTTGTGCAGTTATTTTCATTTTTGACACTACGGCAAAGCAATGATATTGAAGCATGGAATGTAGGACTCACCCTTTCGGACAATGTTGCAGAATTTGAAGAGCTTGTTGCTCGTCTCTCTGGATCGCTTGCACAAACTGGTGAACCACTCAACCTAAAAGAAATCACAGAACCTTTAAATAAACTGCACGAAAAGGCTGATCTCCTCGAATCACATATTCATAATTCCTTTTTTGGTTCAAAAATTATTTCACAAAAAAAACAGCTGCAATTTTCTCAAGCTGTCGCACTACTTGGTGACTTCACCCCATTTCTGGAAACCCTTTCAACTGGCAAGCAGACTTGGGTGCTCCTGTTACAAAACAGCGATGAACTTCGCGCAACAGGTGGATTCCCGGGTTCGTATGCGTTTGTCACTTTCAATGAAGGAACACTTGAAGAGATTGTAGTTGAAGACATTTATGACGCTGATGGCCAGTTTACTGGATTTGTTGAAGCACCAGCAGGGATCCGCGAATATACCAGTAGTAGTCGTGGGCTTCGTCTTCCTGATGCCAACTGGTATCCTGATTTTCCTAAAAGCGCTGAGACTATGCTGCAGTTTTTTGCGCTTGGCAACAAACGCATGATTGCAGGAGTAACCAGTATTAATTTATCAGTTGGCGGAAGCGTGTTGAAAGCCACTGGACCTATCTTACTTCCAGATTATGGCAACACTGTAACCGCAGACAATCTGCATGTTGTTCTTCGTGAAGATAGAGATGAATTTTTCCCTGGCAGTATTCAAAAAAAACATATTTTGGCACAAACACTTGCGCTCGTCCGACAAAAAATTGCCGAACTTCCACCAGATAAACAACTCATGCTTATTCAAACACTAATACAGCATATTGGCACCAAAGATATTCAAGCATTTGCAATTAATCCAGAGCTGCAAGTAATTTTTGAAAAATATGGCGTAACTGGTCGAGTAGGCATTGAACCCAATCTTAATAATCTCACTAATGCACCCTGTGACGCTGCAACCTGTGAACCTACACTTTTTTACCTTGTTGAATCCAATGTGGGTATTAATAAAGCCAATCGGTACATCCAAAGATCTGTCAAACTTTCTGAAGAAACTCAGCGCACACTTACTGCCACCATTGAGTTTACCAACACAGCTCCTATTGAATCCAAAACGTTGTTGAGTCCTGTGGTCGGAATGACTAGTAACCCTCGACTCACACTAGCTACCAATGGATATGCCAACTATCAACGGCTTCTTATTAGCAACCGATACAAATTAAAGAAAGTTGTCATTGATGGCAAAGAGGAAACAAAAATTGATACCGAGTCACTTGTTTTTGATGGAGTGGGAACTATCACACAGTATGGATTTTTGGTTGTCACACTTCCCGAGCAACATTCTACTGTCACTTTGACACTGGAGCCCACAGATAGCTCTGCAACAATTGCAGATCATCCATTGCTTATTCAAAAACAGTCAGGTTTGCAACCCACGCCGTACACGCTGATCACCGCTGGTGGACCACTTAGTTTTACCCTCGAAAGAGATACGCTCGTTTCCTGGAAATAACAGTCTACCAGACATGGTACAATCAAATGCATGGCTACGAACCAGCAACTTGATACCACTTCCCTTTTGGAAAAAGCAACACAACTGGTAGCTACACTTGATATTGCTACACTCAAAAATCGCCATTCACAACTTGAACAAGAAACCTTTTCCCCTGATTTTTGGCAACGCGCCGAAGCCAAACAGATAATGCAAGATATTTCAGCTTTGGAAGGGAAAATTGCGGAATCAGAAATGCTCACTCAGGCAATTGCCGACTGTACGAGCATTGAGGAGCTCAGTGCCCTCGAAACAGACGAAACGGCACTCCTTGAAATTACTAGAGAGCGTGAAACAATCTTTAAAAACTTACAGAAGTTGGTTAAAAAAGTAGAATTACAACAATTTTTAAGTGGAAAATATGACCGATATGGTGCGATTTTTTCT
The DNA here is from genome assembly GCA_044350895.1 of Limisphaerales bacterium. Classification (GTDB taxonomy): domain Bacteria; phylum Patescibacteriota; class Microgenomatia; order UBA1400; family PJMF01; genus OMIS01. Next base: position 17,987 of record JBILGT010000017.1, on the reverse strand, counting down.
ATTCACTCTGGACAGGGCGGAACTGAAGCAATGGACTGGGCAGACATGCTGCGCAGAATGTTTATCCGCTACTTTGAAAGAAAAGGCTGGAAATGTAGTCTTCTTTCAGAATCTCGAGGTGAAGAAGCAGGAATTAAGGCAGCTGAATACATGGTTGAAGCGCCATTTGCGTATGGGTATCTCAAGCGTGAACGTGGAACACACCGCCTTGTGCGACTCAGTCCATTTAATGCAGACAGCCTCCGTCAGACATCTTTTGCACTGATTGAAGTCCTCCCACTGTTTGAAGATGGCAATACTGCAATTGAGCTCAGAGATCAGGATCTTTCTTGGAGTTTTTCACGCGCTGGTGGTGCTGGTGGACAAAATGTTAACAAAGTAAACACAGCTGTTGAATTAACACACATTCCTTCAGGCATTGTCGTTAAAGCTCGTGAAGAACGCAGCCAGGTGCAAAATAAAGAGCGTGCGCTGCAAAAACTGAAAGCTATGTTGGCTCGCCAAGAAGACGAGCGCCAACAAGCAACATTGAAAAAAGAAAAAGGCGAACATGTGAACGCCAGTTGGGGCAGTCAAATTAGGAATTATGTCCTGCACCCCTATCAATTAGTAAAAGATACCCGGACTGATGTTGAGACTACTGATACTGTCGGCGTGCTTGATGGAGATCTTGATCAATTCATTGAAGCAGAGATATATATTGTCTAGCCAAAAGATGTTACAATTTATTTGGTATACTAGTACCGTTACTAAAAAATAATTTTACCTTTATGTTGCACAAACTCGACCTCACCTCTTCAGAATCTGATAGCTCAACTGAGACAAAAACTAGTCAACCAATAGTTGACGACGAGCGCTTAGTGGCTAATAATCAGCCTGCGTATACAGCAACAGCTGGTAAGAAAACATCTATGAAGAATAACTCCCTTGTCATGACCATCGTAATTAGTGTAGTTGCTATTGCAGCTGGACTCGGCACTGGATATGGCACACATCGCTTATTTGCCAATGGTGGCGGCAGTAGCACCTCAGGCAATCTCGAGCAAATTGCTACAGGATCAGTCAAAGCTGGAGATACATTTGGTAGTGCCGATAAAGATACATTCAAAGACAAAGCTAAAGGTTATCTCGAAAAAGGTGGTCTTGATGGAGAAGGTTCACACCGTCTCTTGCGCCCCGGTGGTCCTTCACAAACTGTCTATATGACTTCATCAGTAACCGACCTCGATAAATTTGATGGCATGGAAGTCGAAGTCTGGGGTGAAACATTCTCAAGTCAAAAAGCTGGCTGGCTAATGGACGTAGGACGCGTTGAAGTTCTCAATGTTTCTGGCGAACGCCCAGCAGAAGCAGATGAAGAATAATCGAAAAAATCCCTATATATTTGGCTATTTTTCCCCTATACTTTCGTCTTATTTTAAACTACACTTGAACCTGTAATTACGCACCTGCACGCGTGTTTTTTATGTCTATTGTCCGATTTGAAAAAGTTACAAAACAGTTCAGTGAAGACTCATATGGAGTACGCGAGATAACATTTAGTATTTCGCCCGGTGAGTTTGTTTTTGTGACAGGTCCCTCTGGTAGCGGCAAAACTACACTCATGCGCTTGCTCCTCAAAGAGTACGACTACACTGATGGTGAAATCTTTTTCCATGATGTTGCACTGAGTGAAATTAAGCAACGACACGTCCATCTCCATCGCCGAAAAATCGGTATGGTTTTCCAAGACTATAAATTAATTCCCGAGATGAACATCTGGGAAAATATTGCTTTACCACTTTCTGTCACCGGCAAGCCTATGGAAGAGATCGAGCGACGCGTCACTGATCTACTCAATCTCATTAAACTTCCTGAAAAGGCATTACAATTCCCTAGTCAGCTTTCTGGTGGTGAAGCACAGCGAGTGGGCATTGCCCGAGCGCTGGCAGTCGGTCCAGAAGTCGTTATTGCAGATGAGCCCACGGGCAACCTCGATCCAGAGACTGCCCAAAGTATTGCACGTCTGCTTAAGAAGATAAACGAACTCGGCACAACAGTTGTAATCGCAACTCATGACAGAACGATTCTTTCTTCCTATCCTGAGACACGGACACTGACACTGGTTAAAGGAAGTTTAATTACCGATGCAGCGCCAACAAAGACTAAAGAAGGCACCTCAACAGTAAACAAAAATTCAGACGAAAAGTCTACAAAATCACAACCTGTAGAAAAGAAACCAAACGAACCAACCGTTGTTACTGAGGAGCTTGATACTTCAGAGGAAAAAGCTGCAGTCAAAACGTCTTGGTGGTCCAAACTATTTGGCAAAAAAACCAAGCCTGCCGCCACCGCTAGCTCGGAAGAAAAACAAAAAGAAGCTTCAGAACCTCCACAACCAGAGATCTCAGAAATTGTCGAGGAGCTAGACGAACCACCAGCAAAGCCTGTTGAAAAAAAGAAGTCTAAAGAAGTAAAAGAAAAAATAGCTCACAAAAAGGCTGAAAAATGAATCCATTTACCAGCGCACTTTCAAGCATTCGCCGTTCACCATACCAGGCATTGGTAGCAGTTCTCACCATGATGGTGACATTTTCTGTTCTCTTTGCCCTCTCATTTTTCTTTGTTGGAGCACATGTTGTCTTGAATTTTTATGAAACTCGCCCTCAAATTATTGCTTTTTTCGAACTCGAAGCCTCTCAAGAACAGATTGATGCAGCCAAGAAAACAATGGAGTCAAAACCCTATGTTTCTGATGCTCACGTTACTTCAAAGGAAGATGCTTTAAAGCTCTACAGTCAAGAATTTAAAGAATCACCACTTTTACTTGAGCTGGTGACATCAGATATTTTACCTGCCAGTATAGAGGTTTCTTCAAATTCAATTACCGAACTTGGCCAGATTAAAGATGATCTGACAAAAATCTCAGGTATTGAAGATGTGCAGTACCAAGAAAGTGTGATTGATACATTGCAGTCCTGGACATCCACTACCAGATTAATTGGCATTGCCTCAGGCGTGATTCTCCTCGTTCTGTCATTCCTTGTCATTATGGTAATCATTGGTATGCGTGTCAGCATGCAGAAACGAGCCATTGGCATTATGCGCCTGCTTGGAGCATCAAAATGGTATGTAAAACGTCCATTTATGCTTGAGGGAATGGTTTACGGGTTCTTAGGTGCACTGCTTGGTTGGGGCATTAGTATTTGTGGTCTCCTCTACATTACTCCGTGGGCACAAAGCTTTCTTTCGGAGGTCTCACTCTTCCCTATACCACTTGAGTTCTTTGCCATCCAACTAGGATCAGGCCTCGTCATTGGACTTCTTCTGGGCGCATTTGCCGGACAAGTCGCAGCCGGTAGATTAATTAGAAATTAATAGCACAGTACTCATGGTATTACACAAATTTACTACACCACGCGCAGTAGTACAGGCAGTTATAACTTGCCTCCTCATTGTAACTTTTGGATTTACTGCACACACAACAATTGCCCAGGACTGTGAACAAATTAGTTGCAATAAAGATAATGAATCTGACTATATCAAGTGTATTTCTGAGAAGCGAAGCTGTCTCGAGAAAAAAATCACTGAAGTACAGTCTCAAAAAATCACACTGACGAGTACCCTCAATCTCCTGAACAGCAAAATCGTCGTTCAAGAACTCCAGATCAATCAGATTGAAGCCGAAATAAATAAGTTGGAGCGTGAAATTGGGTCACTTTCAGAGCGCATCACCGGTCTCAATGTTACTCTAGACCGAATGTCGACAATGCTTGTAGAGCGAATCAGGGAACAGTATAAGCAAAGCCGCGTTTCACCATTCACACTACTTGTAGCCGCCGATTCTTTTGATGAATTTCAAAGCAGAATGGAGTATCTTGCCCAGGCAAGTGGCCAGACTGCTACAGGTATGCAACGTGCTGAGCTAGCTCGGATTGTGTACGATCAAGAAAAAGAACTCAAGGAAAAAAAGCAGTCACAAGTTGAGAAGAAACGTATTTCATTGCAAAGTGAGCAGAATGTCTTGACTGGTCAGCGTAAGGAGCAGCAGTTTCTCTTAACAGAAACAAACAATAACGAGCAAAAATACCAGGCGGAGCTCGCTAAAACTCTGGCAGAGTTGAATGCTATTCAATCAATCATCGCTGGAAAAGGTGCTGAATCAAAGGTAGGTGATGTGAAGCAAGGCGATAAGATTGCCTCGATAATACAAGGTGCAAGCACCTGTTCAAACGGTACCCATCTACATTTTGAAGTTGTAAAAGATGGCGTCAACCGTGACCCAGCTGCCTACCTCAAATCAATTACAATTACCTGGAATAACCAACCTGATAGTTCGTTTGGACTTGGTGGTGATTGGGACTGGCCACTTAATGATCCTGCTCGAATTACTCAAGGCTATGGCATGACCTACTACGCACGTGTTCGTCGTGCATATGGCGGCAGTCCACACACTGGAATAGATATGGTGAGTAAATCAAGTGACTATACAGTCAAAGCTGTCAAAGATGGTGTAGCGTATCGAGGAAGTATTAAATGTGGAAGCGGTCAACTGCGCTACGTAAAAGTACAACACAAAGATGACGGCTACAGTACCTACTATCTGCATGTTAACTACTAGCAGGTTCTTGCTTCTTTAATTCTGGTCTCGCCAGTAACATTTTGTGAATTGAGAGCCAGCCTTCAGCAACTTTCTCGAGTGCAGCAGTGACTTCAGGAGAATGTGGGAGTGGTTTTGATTTCAGTGCTCGCTCATATGAGTTAATCCCCCCAAATATAATTGCAACCACACCATTTGCATTAGAATACCCATTCTTAGCATGATGTTTCTCCATATTTGGATGAATATAGGCTTGTGCTGCCATAACCTGTTCAAGTACTTCTTGATTACCTAAAATGTCCCCAATGTGAGGTAAAATTCCTGTCATATACAAAGCTTGACCCAAATGTGAGGCTCTTCCCTGTGAGTATGCGAAGCACTGTAGTAACAACTTTGCATCTGGATGAAGCTGTAAATCTTCTAAATTTTTTGGTAGTTCTTGCTGTCGTGGCGATACATTTGGATCGCCTCTATATTCTTTTCCCATTGCACTATCCTATCATTATTTTGCTATTTTTGTCACAGCTTATAACTATTGACATAGTGATTGTTCTACCATATAATTTCACGTACTTAATCACACGACAACTAACTATATCAATTTTTTGAATAGTGAAAGGCAAAATAATGAAAAAAGTACTTCTCGCCACCCTTATTGCTCTAGGTGCAGTTGCCTATATGGTTGCTCCTTCTCAAGCTACTAATACAGTATCTGAACAAAGCCAATCTGCTACAGCAAAAGCTGAAGCACATTGTACTGCTACTGCTTATGGAACTTGCACTGCTTGGAGTGAAGTTTCTGTCACACAAGAACAACGCCAAAAAATCTTAGCAGCTCAAGTCGGTGGTAAATACCACAGACCAGTTGATACTGCTATTGATGCTTCGACTGCCGCATTCATTATAGCTGCTGCATTCTTAGGTCTTGGTGCAAGTGTTGCTTTACACAAGATTAAATAATTTTCGTAATTGAAACTGGAACCGGGCTTCTGTTGAGGGGTCCGGTTTTTTGTTGTCTACATTGGTGCTCCTTTCTGTGTATGTACTATTATTCATACTCAGCTTGCACCAAGTGTAGAATCCAATCTCGCCACACTTTTTAAGGCTTTTCCTCAAGTGTGAAACGCGTGAAAATTAACCTATAATATTTGATATTTAGCTGCTAAAATGCTATACTATACACATGTAATACATCTTCAAATACCTGGCATCGCGTCAGGTTTTTTGAGTTGTACTACGTTCTTTAACAGACAGACAACGCGAATTTTGTTTTACTTCTTTTCATCCTTTGGAATAGAGCTGTGAACTGTGGAGGCCGAGTCATGCGAACACTACCTGCAAGGGTGGTAGACGTATGAAGGGCCTCGAGCAGTTCAGAGTTTCAATACAAACGGAGGCAAGAAAATGTTTATTAGTAGTACGTTTTTAGTGACATTGCTTAGCGCACTTTTGGGGGTAACACTTCAAGTGTGCACCCCTGACATGTGCCCAAACAGCTCAGCGTCAGATCTGGCCGTCTTTATTGACGGACAGAACCGAAACGAGGTCACCGTGGAAATTCAACACGGCACCGGGAGTGAAATGATCCAAGTCGAGGGCGGTCAGCTAGTTGCGCCCACCTGGCAACTCGTCAGCCCTGGCACCTACCGCACCACCTTTCAGCCCGTCGGTCTCAAGCACTGGCGCGTCGACGGCGCAAAATTGTGCGGCACCAGCCACAAGTGGTGGTCCGCCGATCAAAGCAATTGCTGGTTTGCGGCAAAGCCGCCACACACTGTGATCGCCGGTGGAGACCGAAATAAAATCCCGGTCCGCCTCACTGGCGCCACAGGCAAAGAGCAGATCCAGGTTCAAGGGGGTTCACTTATCACCCCGACCTGGCAGCTGCTTTCCCAGGCCGAGGGCATCTACCAAACTAATTTTGATGCCTTTGGTCATGCGTTCTGGACTGTTGACGGTGGCGGCACCTGCGCCACCATGAACACCTGGTGGGAACCTGATGCTTCAAGTTGCTGGTTCAGCTCCAAGCCTGCCGCAATGCAGGTGGAAGGGAGTGCCCGCAACTTGATCACTGTCATCCTCACGGGGGGCAGTGGTCTTGAAAAGTTCCAGATCGAGGGCGGCACGATGCAGACGTCTGACTGGCAAATTGTTGACCGTGCCAGTGGCAAGCTGCAGACGACCTACAAGCCCGTGGGCATCCGCTGGTGGACGGTCGCTGGCGTGACGCAATGCGTCACCCAGCACCCATTGTGGAAAATTGGCGAGAAATGCTGGCTCGGCGCAACCAAGGCAACAGTGAGCATTGCAGGCCAGATTGCCACCGCGGTCAACATCACGATCACGAATGCAAGCTCCAAGGAAATGATTCAGCTCGCAGGAGGGGCACTCATTACGCCCACCTGGAGCTTGATCGACATGGACAACGGCACCTACACCGCCACGTTTAACCCGCGCGCGGACCTGCCGGCTTGGACCGTCCTTGATGTTGCCACGTGCGCAAGCAGCAACGTCCACTGGCTTGCAGACCAGAGCAATTGTTGGTTCAACCGCATCTGGCAACCATTCGGGATTTATCTCCCAATGGTTGCGCGCTAAACATCGATTTCTTCTACCGTAAAACCTAATATTTAGACCGAAGTGGGCAGGCGCGTTGTCTGTCCTCTTCCTGAGGATATAACTATATCTTGAGGAAGAGGCAGCTGTAAAAATGAACAGTAGGATTTAATCCTATAATATTGACTTTAGACTTAAATTTGATATAATGAGACCTTGAAATACTTATCTGAGTAGCTGCGTGGTGAAGACTCTTCACTACACACCTGCTCAGTGCAGATACGCATTGACTGCTTCATTTGGTGTTATCCAAATTCTAGCGCTCATGCTACTGCCCACCGCAGGAATGGTTTGTATCAATTGTGCTTGGTTTACCAAGTTCGAGAGATATAAGCTCCTTAACAGGCATACAGGAAACTATCTACCAGCGAAAGCTCGTGGATAGGATTTTTACGCTAATTTTTTACTACAATTCCCAACACGCTTGATAAGCACCGTTTGCGGTGTGAGGAAGAGTTGATCTATAAGAGGTCACTTCTTTCTCACACCGCCAACTTTTGTTCTTTTTTGGCTCGCAAGAGTCAAGAGAGGATAATTGCTGACGGTGTGAGGCTTGAAGACAATGAAGTCTTCAAGTACCAAATGTTTTACCAAACGTTTTCTCAAGGGCGTCCGCCATAATGGCAGATTTTTCTCGCTTAAAAGGCGGGCGTCCAACTTTCACAAGCGCGGAGGAAATAATGCGCGAACAACTGAATAAAGTCCTTGGCCGATTTGGCAAGGCAGCCCTTACCATCGGGTTTAGTTTTATGTTGATGGTAACCCTTGGCTGGGGGTTGAGTCAGCCCGTTGCAGCAGCGCCAAACAGCGCGTGCGTCACCTATGGTGGCAAACCGTTGTGCCCAGAAGGCACTTCTAGCGCTGCAGCAGCGATTTTCAATACTGTGGTGGGTCAAGTTCGTCAGATCCATGCTTCTGCACCTGCCTCTGAAACTGTCGATATGGGCGATGTGCAACCACTGACTCTGAATCAGACTTGCTTTGGTAATTACTCACCGGTAACGGGGGGTGGTTTTCTCCTCAAAGAGACCAAGCATGTGACTGACAAGAGCCAGGGCCGCTACGATGCGCGGCTGCCAAAAGCTGGGGAGCATGGGGACTATCTGCCTTGGGGTATCGTGAACTGGTTTAGCGCGGATCGCCAACTGGCATGCAATGAATTGATTGCAGATATCAGCTTCCGCTATGTGGTCAGTACGACCAACAAGCCGCTGCATCTTCTCTATCAATTCCGCTTGTATGACAATCCGAATGAGAGCGATCCCAACGCTGAATACAACACGCTATCGAGCAATGGTGGCTTGGGACTGTTTGTAACCTCTATGAACCCGATCACCATCAATGCAGAGAGTTTGGCTGGGCGTGCGTGCTTCGATTGTTTTGATCACACGACCATCTTGACCACAACTTCGAATCACATCTATGGCCCTGGCGAGCTTAGCTTCATCGACGTCTTGGGCGACGCAGAACGCGACACGACCTTGGATATGGTATACATTTTGGGCTTGCCGAAAGGTGATTTTGCTCAGGTCTACTCTGTGGACATGTATATCCCGGCCCACACGACCGTTGTCCTTTGGTTTGGTCAGGCTAATATGCCCGGTGTGAACAAGTAAGCTGCAGTAAGTAGTAGACACCAGGCGTGCAACCGCACACCTAGTAACCTGGCGCATAAATCAATCCTGTATGCCTGGTGTCCAGAGTATATAACTTATGTTGTATCTTCTGGACACCTTGTTAAGTATCAATCTAACTAAAAAAGGAAAGACAACTCATGAAAGCTGTCGCACAAATCCTAATCGCTCTCGGCCTGTTTGCCATCGCTGCAGTCATGTATCTTGGCATCACCGAAGCTAAATCTGCCTTGAAGAATCAAGCACGTCATGCTTGTGCCCAAGACTACCGTCTTGAGTACTTCGATCAGTCCACAAACACCACTGTCGTCAAACCTATTGATGACTTATACGGTAAGTGTCTCACTGAAAAAGGTATCTAAAGCAGGTATACTAATTCTATGCAGTTTATAAATCTGCGAGAATGGTCACTACCTCGTTCATTGGTCTGGTTTTGCATCACCTTGGTTTTTGTGCTCTTCAGCATTGCTGGAATGTACTTGCCTGAGTCTGCTACCCAGACCACTGTCGGTCCGTATCGCGTTTCCGCTTTTCCTTCTGGTCTTGCCGTCTACATGGATACGGAAAGCTGGCTGTATGCCATTTCTCCACTCAATGACTATCTTTTGTCGGATGCCACCATCCGCTATGCGTTGCTGCCTGTTGAGGACTTCACCCGCAAAAACTTTACCAACTCCACACAGCGCACCCATGCGCTCCAGGTCTATGAAAGCATTGGCGCCCAGTTGGGGCTGCGCACACCGTGGTATCACTTCTCTTCTAGTGCAATAGACGCTACCTACACTACCACTCACAGCACAAACAAACTCAAAGTCACTCGTTGGCTCACAATTCCTCAAGACAGAAAGTACACAGAAACTGCCATTACCTTCAAATTTAATCCTGAAGACTTCGTCTATGACCCTGCGACAAAAAATTTATTTACTGAAAAAGAACAGTCAGAACTGCAGTTATTCTCAGCTTCACATGGAGTTACGCTCAATGATGTAGCCAATAAACTCCGTCAAGAAGTCGGTTTGGGCACCGAAATCCCCAGATGGAGACTTGAAGGTGGAGAAGTCATAATTACCAATTTAGCCTATCCTGGAGGCCTAAAAGTAGTTGCTGAGCCTGGTCAAATCATCTTTATCAACCCAGTTAATACCAGTGTGGAGCTAGTTACAGAACTTTCTTCACCACAGCCCCACTACGTCAATATTCCGCTTACAATAGAATATGTACCAGCTATTGCCACACGATAACTATGCTCAGCATCATTCTTTCCGCCATCTTGTTTTATCTCTTCCCGCTTAGTGTTGGGACTGTTGTTCTGACCATTTTTAGAATTGTGATAGCTGAGCCTAGTGTGCAGCCTGCACTCTTCAAGAATTTTCGCAAAAGTGTTGAAAAAATCCGCACACAGGTTGAATCATTTTTATTGGGATTATTTGGCAAGCAACCAGAAAAAATCGAGTATCCCCTGATTTTGCAGGCGGTTTTTCCATTTTTTCTGGGTTCATTGGCACTGCTAGGAATTGCGCAATTTGCACAAGTGGTAGGCTCTTCTCTGCCTGGTAGAACCTTCACTAACACCTTTTTCCCCACCGTCTACTTGATGGGAGCAATTGGTATTTGTATCTGGTTGTACTCGCTCTACAAAAAGAAGTTGCAGTTCCAGCTTGATTTCAAAGTGTCGGGCTTAGTTCTTGGTCTCTCAATCCTGGCATTTGGTATCTGGCAGTGGCGCGCACCCTACGCACTCAACTGGGATCTCTATGAGCACCAGACACTGAGTACGTTGATTCAAAGTGGTTCATACAGTTTCTCGACTGGACAAATTTCCGACACCTTTGGTTTTGCCAGTTATCCACCCACATTTCATCTCATGCTCGCGCTTTCTCAAGTGGGAATGGATCTTTCACCACAGAATATCCTCACGTATTGGAATGTACTTTCATTTTTGCATGTACTGACAATCAGCGCTGCTGCCTACTATTTTGGCTGGAGTGTCACAAAAAATACGTATATTGCCACACTCAGTTGTATTATTGGCACGCTTTCATTTGAGTCAGTAATTGCCTTTACATCGATATTTATATTGCCTCAGACACTCACAGCAATGCTCTGGGTGCTTTTGTTGGCTCGACTAATTTTTAGCTTTAGAAAACAAGCCCCGTTACCTCTGGCTGAGGTAGTAACTAGCTCAATTGCACTGGTTTTATTACACTTTGTGATTGGAACACTCGGAGCAGCGTTCTACCTGGCTAGTTACGTCTTTTTGCAGTTTCAAAGTGTTTTGACCAAACCAGTCGTCCTCAAAGGACTCTGGCTCGTGGTCGCACTTGGCTGTCTCCTGGGTATCGCTGCCTCGCAATTTCTTGATTTGAGCGCACTCAATCAAGGTGAAGCAGGCTTATATGTCTTCACACTTGCGGAGAAACTCAAGTTTTTCAGACAGATCTATGGCCTTACGTTTTTACTTGCACCTCTGGGAATTTGGTATTTTTGGACTAATAAAAAGGAGTTTGTACTTTCACAATTACTCTTGTTTTTGTTTGTGCCGTTCTTGGCTATTCTGATTTCAAATTTTCCGTATGTCTTGAAATTTTTGACTCTGGCACGCTTTCCCCTACAGCTCCTCATGGCGGCAGGAATCTGGTATGCGGTGGCTCAAAACAAGTTTCGCTCAGTACTGATTGGTGCCACTGTCCTCTGGTTTGCACTAATTCTGGCTAGCAATTCCAATCAATGGCAACAACATGTATTACTCGATAACACCGCAGCACATGTCTCGACAGATGACATTGCCGCTGCCGAGTTTTTACAGCAGAATTACGCTCCAAGTCGCACGCTTATCATCTCAGACCCCAGTACCGCCTATCTCATGGAAGGTTTGTCTGGTATAAATTCAGCTGGTGGAGCATTTGCCAAAGCTGATACCAGGCAGATTTTCCTTAATTCTGGAAAAAAAGCCTTTGCAGATGGCTCACTATCTGATCTTAAAAGTACCTTTGACCCAGTTACAGGTACACCAGACAAGTACGTATTGGTACTCAGTGGTCGTTCATTCCGCTGGCTGATTGCTGAGGAAAAAAGGCAGTTCTCATTTGACTACAATATCTGGCGCTCTGAGCCACTTTCCAGCTACAACAGGGCTGTTATCGATGCAGTAGCAAAACAAAATTCTACCGCCAAAAAGGTATTTGAGAACCACTCGCTCGTCGTTTTTGAGATCTAGTCGAGACTACTCTGTATCTTGAGTTAGCCTTGAATATCTTATAGTATAGTGTTATAATGACGCAATGATAGCGAAACAAAAAGTCACTCTCATCATCCCCTGCAAGAATGAAGAAAAATCTATTGCTGGACTTCTCAAAAAAGTGCCGTCCTGTGTGGATGAAGTGATCGTAGTAAATAACAATTCTACCGATAAAACTGCTGCCGTTGCCAAAAAGCACGGTGCAAAAGTTGTAACTGAAAACCGTACTGAAAACGGAATCGGTTATGGTTATGCTCATCAAGCTGGTATTAAAAAAGCCACTGGTGACATTATCGTCACACTTGATGGTGATGGCTCATATCCTTCCTATCAAATTAAAGCTGCAGTAAATTATTTACTCAAAAACAAACTTGATTTTGTTTCCTGCAATCGTTTTCCGCTCACTAATACACATGCCATTTCTTGGATTCGCCAACTGGGTGTATGGATTCTCAATACTGAGGTCCGAGTACTCTTTGGATACCGCATGCAAGATATTCTTTCAGGAATGTGGATTGTGCGTAAATCTGTAGCCAAGAAGATGCAGTTACGTTCAGGTGGTTGGAATCTTTCTCCTGAAATTAAACTTATTGCACTCATGAATCCAACTATTTCTTTTGGTGAATATCACATTAATCACCACTATCGCAGTGGCGGTGTGAGCAAACAAATTATCTGGAAGACTGGTTTTGAACACTTATTTTATATTTTCCATCTCTGGATTTGGCGATGCAATCCACTTAGAGTAAGCATTTTCACAGCGCACGCAAAGTGTACTGCGTACAATGCTCAATTTTAATTAATGCAATAAAGAGTGAGTTTTTTATGAGAATTTGTGTCCTCACACAATACTTCTATCCTCATGCTGGCGGTAGTCAAGAATATATCGTGCAGTTGTATAGTCATTTACAAAAGATTGATCCTTCAGTTGCTGTAGATGTAATCTGCTACAACACTGACAATGCGCCAAAAGTCGAAAACTATAACGGACTGACAGTCTATCGTGTGGGCTGTTTGCAGGTTTTGCCTGGTCAATTTGCTATCCCCAACTATCTCGAGTTATTTCAGCTTTTACGAAAACTGAAACAGCAGCATTCGTACGATTTTTTGAACACGCATACACGATTTTTTGAAAATTCTTGGTGGGCACCACTCGCTGCTCAGTTTCTCGGAGCTCAATCAATCCTGACTGACCACTGTGCCACGCACCCCACACATCAAAATTCATTCTTACAAACCTGTATTCAATTTTTTGATACGTTACTACTCAAATCAATCGTTCATGCCTACAAGCATATTACCGTTGTGAGTACTACTACCCAAGAATTCCTTGCAGCATATGGACATACCAGTACTGTCATGGTGGCCGGTGTGGATACTGTATTTAATTCTAAAACAGAAAAAATGCTACCTGATGTGAAGCTACCTGAAAATGCCATTGTTGTTTCTTATTTGGGGAGAATGATTCCCAGCAAAAATCCAGCACTAGTAGTTGCAGCAGCGCAAAAAATTACGACAGCCCACCCAGATGTTTACTTTCTCTTTGCAGGTACTGGCTCAGAACTTTCCAAACTCCAACCAGCTGCGACAAAGCAGATTATTTTCCTTGGGCAACTTGAGCACAAGGCAGCCGCAGCTGTTCTAAAAAACACTGACATTTTCGTCTATCCATCACAGCATCACGAAGGCTTACCTATTAGTATTTTGGAAGCTGGAGCAAGTGGCTGTGCTGTCATCGCGACAGACAATGGTGGCATAAAAGAAGTAATTATAGATGGTGAGACAGGTTTATTTGTTACTCCAACTGTAGCAGATACTATCGAGAAAATTGAAAAGTTACTGGGCAATGCTCCGCAGCGCCATAAACTAGCTGCAGCACTACAGAAAAAAGTAGCCCAAACCTTCAGTTGGCAACAAACAGCTCAAAAGTTCTCAGACTATTTACAGTCTCTCAAACAATCGTAATGTTTCTACACTTTATGCAAGGTAGTGATCGTACTATCCTGCTATGCGTAGATTACTCACCCTACTTTCTATCACCGGTATTGCGCTGTTTCACAGTTGTAGCACAGCACATGCAGCAGTAATTATTTCAGAGGTGTATCCTGCACCGCCATCAGGTGAAAGTGAATGGGTCGAGCTTTTTAACACTTCAGCCGAGCCGCAGTCTTTGAACGGTTGGAAGCTGCAAGACCAGCTCAGTACACCCTCTGATATCGCTGTATTTACCACCGAAGTCCTGCCACCGCAATCTTTTCTCGTGGTCAATCTAACCGCTGCAAAACTGAATAATAGTGCTGATGGAGTCACCTTGTTTAATGGACAAGGCCAACAAGTCACAACAATGAATTATGTTGCAAGTGAATCAGGAAAGTCATGGCAGCGCAGTAATCTCACTACAGACTCATATATACTTTCACTGGCCACAAAAGGCAGTGACTCCACTACATTTCCACTCATACCTGTCCTTATTTCAACACCCACTCCTACACCGCAACCCACTGCACTGCCGCAAATAACTGAAACACCTAGTCCAACTCCAACATCACAAGAAGAACCACAACCCGCTGCCACACCCCAACCTTCTGCAACACCAGCTACTACTGCAATCCCTTCTCCCAGTCCCAGCGTTACTCCCCAGCCCAGTACAACCCCCCAACCTACTGCCACGCCCCAACCAAGTCCGAGCGCAACACCCCTTCCTAGTCCAAGCCCAACACCCACACCTGTCCCAGCAAGTGCCATACAGCTGCAAGTCTCTGAGATCATGGCGTGTCCTTCCAGTGGATCGGAATGGATCGAGTTATTCAACCCTGGCACAACTGCCGCAACAATTCAAAATTGGAAAGTAACTGATGAATCAGGTAACTCACGCACACTGTCAGGAACAATTCCCGCTGGCGGATGGGAAATTTTTAGTTGGAGTAGTAGCCTGCTGAACAATGCCGGGGACAGCCTTACACTCACTACAGATACCGGCTCCACCGTCTACAGCCTTGAATACGACAGTTGTACAAGTGGTTCTAGTCTTGTGTATGTACAGCTCACCAGCCAGTCTAAATGGGTCGCAGCAGAACCCACACCTCGTGCTGCGAATACAGCAGTCACAGTCGCATCTGAGCAAACCACAGCATCTGTGTCAGCACTTCTTACTAGATCATCTGCAACTGTACACGTGCCGCTCCCAGATACACATGTGGCAACAGTCCCACCTTCAAGTAGTCTGCATAACCCTGAAGTCTTAGGAATGCACATAAAATCTTTAGCACAAAATATTTTTCAGCCACTCCAAAGTTTTGAACTACATTCTTCAGCGGCAAGCTCAACTGCTTCAGCTACATTTGTCACTCGATCTGTTCGCCTTTCACAGCCAGTACTGCTGGGTGCTATACTGAGTGGAATTATTACGTGTACAAGTTCAGGTAGTCTTTTGTATGGTAAAAAAGTCATCGAGTTTTTCACTACGTTGGGTTAATGCGTGGCTTCCACCTTTTTTATGGGCAGCAATTATTTTCTTGCTCTCTTCACAAGGAGTACTCCCATCTTTCACTGAAGTTTTTCATGACTTTATTTTTAAAAAACTGGCCCACATAACTGTGTATGCTGTGTTATATTATCTTTTCTATCGAGCAGTGGGCTTGACGTTGCTGCGTGACAGTATTGAAGATCGTTGGAAAGTTGCACTTTCACTCTGCTTCGTGTATGCCATTAGTGACGAGCTACATCAGATGTTTGTACCTGGACGCTATGGCACAATCAGAGATATAGGCTACGATATGTTGGGTGCTGGAATAATATTATTGCGGCAGTATCAATATATTTAATTTCTGAGCCTGCATCACTATAACTACGACTCGCCTCTTGACTTGATAGATCAATCCTTTACACTCACACTACGAAAAATCAATTAGTATAGGGACGTTTGACGAAAGGAGTCACATGACTAAGTCTCAACTTATAACAGTAGTTGCAAAGAAAGCTCACCTTACAAAAAAGGCAGCAAATGATGCAATTGAATCAATGATCGAGGAAATTACTCGGGCACTTACAAAAGGTGAAAAAGTTGTTTTATCAGGATTTGGCACATTATATGTCAGTCCAGTTAAAGATAAGCAAGTTGTCCCATTTGGTAATGAATCAAAACGCCAAGTAATCAAAGGTCACCGAGTTGTTAACCTCAAAGTAGGTAAACCACTTAAGAAATCAGTTTGGTAATCCAAACAATTACTGTGAAATACTAAGTCCCGCTCCGGCGGGACTTTTAGTTTGCGCTACATTTAAGTTGCACACATCTGATTTTCCTTTTGTATATATCAGAATAGGTATATAGTAATCACATAAAAGAAAAACAGCCCAAAAAAGATGTACTCTCACGACGAGATTTTCTAATCTTGTGTGCACTGTTATTTTTACTGTGTGGAGCATCCACAAAATTGGCATTCTACTTGTTGAACAAAATGCTGCAAAGCTTGATTCACAAATCTCAAGTGATGAATTTCTGCTGCAATTCCAAGAACCATTATCTAGATTGGAAATAGGGTGAACACTCTGCCCTGTGTATTTGGAATCACTGATTCCAGCTGCTAACCCTGTTGAAATTGTGGAGGTACTCACCAAGCAGTTTGGTATCAAGAAGGTGAGACTTGGTGTTCGCTTGACAAACTGCAGAATCACTGCAGCTAAACTAATATCTGGACTACACAAATTTGCATTGCTCAAATACTATAGTGAAGTATGAAAAAAAAGTCGTGTTATTTGGCTTTTCATTTTTTGGCGTCTCAGTACGCTATTCTTTGCATATATAGCAACATACTTTATCCCATTCAACAATCTTTTCACTTTTGGAAAATCCGAAGATCTTACCTGGAAAAATATCTTACACGCCAAGGGAATGTATCCTGCACTTAAAATTGTAAACGCATCTAATAATAACGAAGGCTATGCTGTTATTAAAAAAGGTTTCACTGCAGCCAAACATGAATGGATCTTTTACACAGATGGTGATTTACAGTTTACTGTTTCTGAACTTGAGCGACTGGTAAAAGCGCAAAACACTCAAAAAGTTGATATTGTGAATGGATATCGACTGCATCGCAATGACCCCCGTTTGCGCGTTTTTATTGGCTCGGCGTACCGACTTTTATGTAAAGCCCTCTTCTTACTACCTATCAGTGATATTGATTGTGACTTTAGATTGATTAGGGCAAAATATGTTAAACAAGTTACTTTTACAGCAAAAAAATCATCAATTTTACCTGAACTTATTAAAAAATTAGAATTTTTAGGGGCAACTTTTTACGAAGTACCGGTAAGTCATATGCACCGCCAGTATGGAAACTCAAACTACTCAGCATTAAGTTTGCTCCACGAAAAAATAATCGGAGACCTGCAATTATGGTGGACTTTTAGGAACTTGTTGTGGAACTCACCTATGCTCAAGGCAAAAGGTTTTATAACCTCTATCAATCCAACTGAAACAAAATAAAAGAAAGTTTTTAACGCTTTGGAGACTGTCTCTTACGACGAGCTTTACCACCATGACCAACTTTACGTGTTTCTTTCATGCGGTCATCTCGAGTAAGTAAGCCAGCTTGTTTTAAGAGCGGTTGGAATTCAATGTTGAACTTGACGAGTGCACGTGCAATACCGTGAATAACGGCATCTAACTGTGCTGCAGTACCTGATCCAGTAACTTTAGCGACAACTGCAAACTTTTTTTCAGTTCCAGTAACTTTGAAAGGAACTAAATATTGTGAATCAGCGTTGCGGACATTTGCAAAATATCCACCAACGATTTTTTCATTGACAATAAATTCACCAGGAGTGGTGTAGAGACGAACACGAGCAGTTGCAACTTTTCTTCGACCAGTTGCTTCTACGTATTCACCAGTAGGAAGAGTTACCTTATTCTGACCAATAC
>JBILGT010000034.1:0-7398 GCA_044350895.1 Limisphaerales bacterium | reverse complement strand
GAACTTTCTTAACGATCTTCTGTACTTTTGTATTCTTTTTTGTCAATTTTAGTGCCATAAAATATTCCCTTTATTCTGCTTGAGAAAGTTGACTTTCATGCTTGTGTTCTTGACCAGCATAAATCTTTAAACGGCCCAAGCGAATATCTCGCAGTTTGTTATCAGGAAGCATGCGTTTAATTGCTTCTCGTAATACATGATCAGGTCTCTTTTTAAGAACTTCAGCAAAAGATGCCTTACTCAAACCACCTGGGTATCCAGAGAATGAGTAGTATGTCTTGCCAGTTTCTTTTGTACCAGTTACCACAATTTGAGATGCATTAATAATTACAACGTAGTCACCAGCATCTGTGTGTGGAGTATAGTCATTTTTGTGTTTGCCCATTAATTTCCAGGCAACTTCTGTAGCAAAACGACCAAGGACTTTACCTTGAGCATCGGTTAAATGCCATTTTCGCTTCACATCTTCAGTTCTGAGCATTGTTGTTTTTTGCATAATTATTTCTTAAGTTTCTTTTCTTTTGCTGGTGCTTTTGGAGCAGCTACAGCAGCAGCTTTTTTGACTGGTTGAGTCATTTGTACTGGAGCTTTAAGAGTTCCGGTAACTTCAGCTTGATCTACCCAAGCAAGTTGTACCATTGTTGCATTATCACCTGAACGGACACCCATTCGAGTAATTCTAGTAAAGCCACTGGTACGATCTTTAAATACTGGAGCGATTCGCTCAACAAGTGTATTTACAACATCACGTTTTCCAAAAACTTGGTGTAAGTTACGTCTGGCATTGACTGATCCTTCTTTTGCAGTGGTGATCAGTTTGTCTGCCATTGGCTTAACAACCTTAGCTTTTGTTATAGTTGTTGTGATGGTGCCGTGCTCAACTAGTTCGCGCAATAAATTCTTGAACAAAGATTCACGATGTTTAGTATCACGATTTAGTTGTTTGCTTGCTACTCTATGTCTCATAACCGTTGGTATCAGCTATAGGTTACTCACCTAAAGTGACCCCTTTCTTCTCTAATGCTTCATTGACAATTCCAACACTCTTTTCGCCTAAGTTTTTAACCTTAGCGACTGTTGCTTTTGGAATACCAACCAAGTCACCTACTGTTTTGAATCCACCTTTGCGTAGTGCGTTAGCAATACGAGTTGGTAAATCAAGTTCTTCTACTGTCAAACGTAATGCCTCAGCTTCTGCTGGTGTAAGTTGAGCTTGTGGCTCTTCTTGGGTAGGCATAACTGGGGTAACAACTTGACTAAAGTGTTTCATTAAAATGTTTGCAGCCTGTCTTACAGCGTCTACTGGATTGATTGTTCCGTCAGTTTTAACTGAAAGAATCAATCTGTCATAGTCAGTGCGACGTCCTACACGGGTTGCTTCAACCTTGTAAGAGACAGTTGTTACTGGTGAAAACAAAGCGTCAATGACGATTTCGCCAATTGAACTACTGCGTTTTTCATCAGCTACTACATAGCCTAAACCTGTTTCAGCAACCATGTCGATTTCGAGTGTGGTACCTTTAGCAACTGTAGCAATGTGAAGATCTTTGTTAACAACTTCAAAACCAGATTCACATTCAATGTCACCGGCAGTAACTTCTTTAGGACCTTTGACAGAAACGCGTAAAACGCCTTTGCCTTCTTGGTTTGCTTTGATGCGAACTTGCTTTAAGTTTAAGGTAAGCTCTAAGATATCTTCACTGACACCTTCAATTGAAGAGTATTGGTGATCAGCACCTGCGATACGAACAGAAGTAATGGCACAACCTGTTAAGGAAGTTAAGAGAACTCTGCGTAATGCATTTCCTAATGTATGACCATATCCTTGTTCAAGAGGTTCAATAGTGATAGTGGAAACACTATCTCCTTGGACTTCCTCTCGTAATTGGAAGGTGATGTTCATTGCGTGACTATCTGTCATATATGTGTACTCCTTGTTTCTCCTCTTTCCGTTGTGCGGAAAAATCTGTATCCGGAATCCTGTATTACTTTATACTGTTATTATTCCTTAACGACTGTAGTACTCGACTACTAATTGTTCTACTATTGCCTCTTTGACATCACTTCGATTTGGTAACCGAAGGATCTTTGCTACTGCTTGTTTCTTTTCAACCCATTCAACAAGTGCATCTTCTTTGATCTTTTCAACAATATCTGGCATTTTTACAATCTTATCAGATAAATTGATAACGTCATCAACTTCAACTTGGTAAGATGGGATACTCAATTTCTTACCGTTTACATGGACGTGACCATGAGCAACGAGTTGACGTGCTCCAGCGCGAGTTCCTGCCCAGCCTAAACGATAGACAGTGTTATCCAAGCGACGTTCAAGTGCACTCAATAAACTTTCACCAGTTGCGACATCACTAGTACTGGCTTGTAAATACATTTTGCGCAATTGCTTTTCAGTAATGCCATAAATGTATTTAAGTTTTTGTTTTTCTTGTAATTGAGTACCGAAGTCAGAAATTTTACGACGATTTTTTGCGCCATGTTGACCTGGTCTAATTTGCAGTCTTCGAGAAACCTTAACTGAATTTGACTTGAGGCCAAGGTCTTCTCCAACTTTACGTGCTCGTTTGTTTCGTGGTCCGATGTATCTTGACATAAAATTTATTTATTGTGCTTAGCTTTCCGTGGTCTTGTACCGTTATGTGGTGCAGGCGTCATATCAACAATCATTGAAACTCTGATACCTTGTGCCTTTAATACACGAAGGGCAACATCTCGGCCAGGTCCTGGACCTTTAATAAAAAGAGCCATCTGTTGCATTCCGTATACGCGAGCTTTATTGACTGCGTTTTCAACAGTAATTGTTGCTGCGTATGGAGTTGATTTGCGAGAACCAGTAAAACCAGCCTCACCAGCTGATGACCAGCATAAAACGTTACCTTCATCATCAGTAATACTTGCTAAAGTACTATTAAAAGTTGCAGTTATATAGAGTCTACCTTTTGAAATAAGGCGGGCTTTTTGAGTTTTTGCTTTGGAGTTTGTTGCTGTTTGTGCCATATACTACTTATTTCTTTTCTTCTAATTTTGCTGCCATTTCTTTACTTAGTGCACCGACAGTCTTACGTTTGCCACCACCGCGAGCGGTACGACCATTTGTTTTGGTGCGTTGACCACGTGATGGGAGCTTCTGAATATGTCGAAGTCCACGGTAGGCTTTAATGCGCTTTAAACGATCGATATTGTCATTAACAATACGTCGAAGATCACCTTCAACAGCGAATCGCTCAACACAACGTGAGATACGATTTACTTCATCTGTTGTCAGATCTCGGGTGCGTTTATCACCTGGGACATTTGCTTCACGGAGTATATCTACAGAAAGCTTTGGGCCAACTCCATAAATATAGCGCAATGCAATTGCGATCTTTTTTTGTTCTGGTAGGTCTATTCCTGCGATACGGATCATAAAATGTGTTTCTTTTTGAACAGGTTTGAATTATATCAGTACATGCATGTTTTGAAAGGACTAAATTGACTGCGAAGTATTTTTTGTTGATCTATAGGTAATTTTACACTTTTTGAGGTCATATTTAGAGACATAACCTTTAACCTGATCACCAGGTAAAAGGCGGATTCTAAACAATCTCATTTTACCAACAAGAGTACCTAACAGCTCATGTCCCACCATCTGTGTGACTTCAGACTCTGTTACTTTAATACGAAACATTGTGTTTGGAAGACACTCTTCAACCACACCTTCAATTGAAAATCTATCATTACGATTTTCATTTTGTGCGTTTGTGTCTACTTGGCGTCTAGCCTTGGCAGCGCGCTTATGTTCTTGAACTTTACCCATAATCTTTATTTTTTCTGCTCTCTTTCAAGCAAAAGAGTATTATACCAGATTGTGACTATTTTGTCAGTATCTCAGATCCTGATTTAGTGACCAGCACGGTCTCTTCAAACATTGCCGAAAGTGAACCATCTTCAGTTCTGTACGTCCAACCATCTTTATCAAGCTTAAGGTGTGGTTCACCAGCTGTATACATTGATTCAACTGCTATGGTCTGTCCTTCATGCAAAAGCACTCGTTTATCCTCTTTGAGTGCAATACAAGGGATATTTGGATCCATATGAAGACGTTCACCCACACCATGACCAGTCAGTTGGTACACAATACCGCACCCATTTTCTTGTAAGACCTTTTGCATAGCCAAACTAACTGCATAGACACTTTGACCAGCTTGAACCTTTTTTATTGACTTATTGAGTGATCGTCTTCCAATCTCAAGAAAGTGTTCTTTTTCAGGCGTAGAAGTCCCTACAATAAAGGTTGTAGTGGTATCGAGGTGATATCCTTTGTTGATGAGACCGACATCTACGGTGACGATATCGCCATCTTCAATCATTGTCTGATTGGGAATCCCATGACAAAGGCCATCGTTTTTCATTATACAACACGCCCATTTATAGCCAGGAACTGTTGAAAAACTTGGTTTTGTTCCATGCTGCTTGATGAGACGCTGTGCTTCTGCTTCTATCTCGGCAAACGTCATACCCACCCGAGCAAATTTTGCTAAGTGATCACGAATTTGAGCCAAGATGTGACCACCTTCGCGCATTGCACTAATCTTTTGTGAGGAATCCATATGCGTATTATAAACCTGATGTAGCGTTACTTTGACTCGATAGCATCAACACATGCCGTAAAGACAGCATCAACACTCATTTCGCCGTCAAGTTCGACCAGCTTGCCCTGTTGACGATAGTACTCAATAACTGGTTCTGTAAGTTCATGGAATAAACCAATTCTCTTACGAATAGCCTGTAAAGTTTCATCATCCCGAGCATCATTTCTACCTGAAATTCTCCATAAAGCCTCTTTATCTGAAACTTTTAGATAGACAACTTTATCAATTGAACCATTAAATGCTTCAGCTTGGGGAACTGTTCGAGGAAAACCATCCAAAATATATCCATTTGCATACTCTGGTTTCTCCAAGTATGTCAAAACAACTTCTAATGTGGTCTCATCAGGGACAAGAGCTCCAGCATTGAGTGTTTCCTTAAGCCATCTACCTAATTGTGTTTTTTCTTTGGCCATCTCTCTGAAAATATGACCAGAGGAGAGATATGGAATACTATATTTTTCTGCAAGCATATTTCCTTGGGTAGATTTGCCTGCGCCTTGAATGCCGATGAGAACTAGTTTCATAATCTATTGTTCCTTTTAAATATACTTATCGTAATTTTGTTCTATGACCATGCTTTCAGCCTGTTTTGAGGTTTCCAGAATAACAGATACAACGATTAAAACTCCAGTACCACCAATTGCCAGTGACTGAATACCAGTCAAAATCTGGGCCAGTGATGGCAACAGTGCAATGAAGCCTAAGAAGAGTGCGCCTACAAATGTAATGCGACTGACAACAAACTCAAGATATTTTTTAGTTGGTGCGCCAGGTCTTGTGCCAGGCACAAAAGCGCCACTTTTCTTCAGCTCATTTGAAAGATCTTCAGCATTAAAAAAGACGAGCGCTGAAAAGAAAGTAAAGAAAAACACAATCAAGAAGTAAGTGGTGAGATAGACAGTAGAGGTTGGTTCAAACCAGATGGCTAATGATCGACCAAAATCTATAAATTCTGGTTTTCCTGATCCTGTTAGCAAACGAGCTATAAACGATGGAACTAACATAAGTGATACTGCAAAAATAATTGGCAAGACTCCTGCTACGTTTACCTTAATCGGTAGGTGGGTCATCTGACCACCAAACATTCTGCTTCCACGGATGCGTTTGGCATACTGGATCTGAATTTTACGGACTGCTTCAGTCATAAACACAACTAGACCAATGACTAGTAAGAACACCACTGCAAAAATTGCTGTAACGAGCATTTGATCTGAGCTTGATGCTGCGAAGATTTGCGCTGTTGCAACAGGAATTTGACTTAAAATTCCAGCAAGCAAAATCATGGAAATACCATTTCCCAAGCCATAAATGGAGATCAGTTCACCAAGCCACATCACTATTAACGAACCAGCAACTAAGGTACAGATAATACCAATTAATGTTAGCGGATCAGATGTTGTGAGAAGATTCTGGGAGCGTAATACGGCAAGAACGGAAATACTCTGGACAACTGCTAATGGGACTGAAAGCAGACGAGTATATTGATTGATTAGTTCTCTTCCAGACTCGCTCTCTTTTTGTAACTCTTTAATCTTTGGAATTACCATTCCTCCGAGTTGCATAACAATCGAAGCAGTAATATAGGGGTTGATACCAACAGCAACAATTGAAAAGTTACTGAGCGTTCCACCTGAAAATATATTTAAAAGACTTAAGAATTGGTTGCCAGCGAAAAGTGTTCTCAACTGAGCGACATCGACTGCTGGAACTGGTACGTGTGCAAGTAATCTAAAAACGAGAAAAATGATTGCCGTAAAGATAAGCTTCTTGCGAAGACCTTGATTGGAAACAATCGTCTTAAAAAAAGTTATTGCTTTTTTCACTCGACTCTTATCGTAAGCTATTTTTATTAATTTTCAACAGTACCACCCGCTTTTTCGATTTCTTCGCGAGCTTTTTGAGAAACAGAGAGACCTTTAAGTGTGATTTTCTTGGTAACTGTACCTGTTGCAATCACTTTAACACGACTAGCACGTTGCGGTACAATTTTTTCTAGTTTTAATGTATCTAAGCTAATACTTGTTGCTTCCATTTTCTCAATGTCAGTTAAAGTAACGGCAACTGACAAACTTGTTGCTTTAAGCAAACCTTTTCCACGCAGCATTGGCAAACGTTTGATTAATGGCAGTTGTCCACCTTCAAACCATAATGGCACTTTAGCACCTTGACGAGCTAATTGACCTTTAGTTCCACGTCCAGATGTGTGACCACCTTTAGTTGAACCATATCCACGACCTACTCGGCGTTTGGATTTGGTTTTAATTGCTGGTAAGGTTGATAGTTTTGACATAAACAAATTTACTTAGTTTCACTAACTTTTTCTGATTTTGGTTTTGCTTCTTTTTTAGGAGCAGCTTTCTTTGCTGGTTTAACTGCTGCATCATTTTTCTTAGCAACTTCACGCTCTTCTTTTTCTTTAACAGCCTTCTCTTCAGCTTTTTTCTTAGCTTTTTCTTGTTCAACTTCCATCTTTTGAGCTGACTCTGCCTCAGACTGTGCAATAGACTTTAATTTAATACCCTTTAATTTAACGATTTTTTCAATTTCTTTAAGAGCTTCAAATGTTGCATAAACACTTGATGCCTGGTTGCTACTGCCCAAGATTTTACTTGAGATATCTCGAATACCAGCAGCTTCAACAACAGCACGGACTGGACCACCAGCGATAACTCCAGAACCCTTAGGAGCAGGTTTCAACATAACGACACCAGCACCATTTTTAACTTGGATGCGGAATGGAATAGTCGTA